>JAFZAZ010000030.1 GCA_017561985.1 Lachnospiraceae bacterium | reverse complement strand
GCCGCATCAATACTTGCGATGCTTCGCCCGTTCTGAGAAGTGCGCCGACAGCCGCATCAATACTCGCATGCTTCGCCCGTTCTGAGAAGTGCGCCGACAGCCGCATCAATACTCGCGATGCTTCGCCCGTTCTGAGAAGTGCGCCGACAGCCGTATCAATACTTGCGATGCTTCGCCCGTTCTGAGAAGTGCGCCGACAGCCGCATCAATACTCGCATGCTTCGCCCGTTCCGAGAAGTGCGCCGACAGCCGCATCAATGTTGGCGGTGAACTCGCCCGCGTTGAGAAGTGCGCCGTGACCTGCAAAGTGTTTTTGCGGCGGATTTGTTTCGTTGCAACGTTGCGATTGACAGTACAGGGAGAATCGTCTATAATCATGCTGGCGGTGGGACACCGCAGTTGTAATTTTTCAGGAGGTAATTCACATGATCGTTAACAAGGACATGAAGATCGGAGAGCTTCTCCGCGCGGATATCGAAGTTGCCCCGATTCTGATGGGCGCAGGAATGCATTGCGTTGGCTGCCCGTCCGCACAGGGCGAGACGCTTGAGCAGGCGTGCATGGTTCACGGCATTGACGTGGAGATGCTTGTTGAGGAGATCAACACGTTCTTCTCTTCGAAGGCCTGACGTAGACTTTCGTGCTTCGGCGGCCGCGGGTCGGCTGGCCGGAAAAACAAACAAAAAAAGAGCGCTGCCTTTTCGGGCAGCGCTTTATTTTTCGTGTTACGGTTTGCGAAGTTGTAAGTCCACAGAGGTTTGTGATCTGCGAAGTTGTATGTCCACAGAGGTTTGTGATCTGCGAGGTTACAGTCCGCGCAGCATCTCGAGTGCGCCGTGCTTTGCGATGCACGGAAAATGCTCGACATAGTAGAGGATGCTTGGATTCGGCGCCGGGGTGCCGTACTCGGCGGCCACGCTGGCGGCGCGGAGATATTCCGCTTCCGGGTCCGATGCGGAGGGATCCTGCATCAGGCAGAGGTGGTAGCAGTGCTCCACACTGTCGTACAGAAGGAGACTGTCGATCTTATAGGACTCGCTCGCTTTCGCGAATGCGAGAAGATTCTCAAGGTGCTGGAAGTTGAATACGCGGTAGAAGTCGTCCTCGGAGACCTCGTCGCTGTCGTCGCGCGTCTCCTCGTCGGAGCGGCTGTAGAAGCGCGTGATCATCTCGTCCACGCGGCGGTTCTCGCGGAGAAGCTCTTCGTCCTCGTCCTCTTCCTCCGGGGTGTCCGTGTCGCGGCGCGCAGGCGTGCGTCTTCCGCGGCGGGAATCCTGAGGCATCGGCAGCGTCGGCTCCTCCTTCACCAGGTCGTCGACAAATTCAACGTCGTCCGGGCGGATGGTGAGCGAATGCTCCTCCGAGGCGGGCTCGTCGGTTGCCGCGGGGAGGATTGCTCCTGCTGCGGTGGACCGGTTGGAGAAGGTCAGAACGAAGCGGTCCTCGCCGAGCGGAATTGCACCGATCGAGAGAGAGTCGTTCTTCGGCCGAAAATGATATCGCTTGTCCGCAATCTCCAGTATGTTGCGGAACAGCTCGCGCATCTTGTCCGAGATGGTGATGAAATCCGTGAGGGTTACATTGTACGATTCAAAATCCTGCTTTGTGAAAAATACGCGGATGTCGCCGTCGTCTGTCTGAAGCATCTTCATGTTTTCCACCGTCCTTTCCCGCGTTGCGCGTACTGGAATCCGCGGCCTGCGGCTGCCGGATTCTGTATGTAGAGTATAAGGGAAATATGCACTAAAGTCAATTCCCGAATTTGTGAAAAAAGTATAGCGAAGGGGCGAAACGACGGGAGATACGGCGTCATTTTACGCAAAATAAAGGCTCCTTTTCGGTTGTTGCGCCAATGGATTTTGCGCTGTATTACCGCTATACTGTTCGTAACGGAAGTCAAGTTTTCGGCGCGCCTGCGCAGCGGTCTTTGAATATCCGGAAGGCTCCGCGGCCGGGAGCCGTCGGCGGATTCGGGAGGATTGTGTACATATCACGGTGTTACCCCCTGTTCGGATCCATGTTTAGATGAGCGCCTCGCGCGGGCAGAGCGGAAGCGGACGGAAGGACAGACGGGGACGCCCCGGGAGAAAAGGACGCACTTCACACAGGAATTGCATTCGGGGTTTTCTTTCTGTGAAAATTGTGATACAATGGTCTTCGAGATTTATTTTTTCCGGGAGGTTTCCATGAAAAAACGGAACTTTTGGGCGATAATCGCGATGATCGCGGTATCCTGTCTTCTGGCAGGCTGTGGGGAACGCCCTGTCGAAAAGCCGGACGAGGAGCAGCCGAAAGGCCCTTCGACGGAAATTGCAGATTTATCGGAAGAATACGGCATCTCGGACAGCAGCGCGCT
Source organism: Lachnospiraceae bacterium (assembly GCA_017561985.1). Next base: position 16,185 of record JAFZAZ010000030.1, on the reverse strand, counting down.
GCTGCTGGTAAATGCGATCCCGAGCGAGTCGAAGGGAGTCATGCGCGGCGGCAAATTGTACGTTCCGATGACGGTTGCGGCTTCGCTTGACACGCGTTTCTACTGGAACGAGAACGAGAACCGTATGTTCTATACAAGCGCTACGATGCGAAGCATTTATCGTCCGGATGAGACTTCTCATACCGAGGGAACTCAGACGGTGAGCGACGATGCTCCGATGCTGATCCGCATGGGCAGCGAGTGCTATGTATGTACCGATCTTTTGAAGAAATTCAGCCGTATCAACGTAACCGAGGCGAAGAGCCCGAACCGTATCCTCCTCATCGGACCGGAGGTGGCGATCCTGCAGTCGTCTGTCAAGGCGGCGGAGGGAACGATCCTTAGAACCGGACGTGACGAGACGTTCCCGATCGTGAAGGAGATTACCAAGGGAACGAAGCTGTATCTCGCTGAGGAGCTCTCCGGTGAGATCTGGACGAAGGTTGCAACGGAAGACGGTATTGTGGGTTATGTCAACAACCTCGATACGACGACGTACGACACTGTCGTTGCCGGCAGCGGCAATGCGGATTCGCAGTACACAAGCCATATGCTCGACAAGAAAGTGTGCATGGTCTGGCATCAGATTTACGTAAAGCAGGGTGCGGGTGAGCTCAAGGAGGCCATCAAGAATACGAAGAGCCTCAATGTTATCGCTCCGACCTGGTTCTCCGTCACGGATGTGACCGGCGGGATCAGCTCCCTTGCAAGTGCTGATTACGTCAAGGCGGCGCACAATGCAGGACTCAAGGTGTGGGCGCTTTGCGATGACTTCGCACCCGGAGTTCCCGGTCTCGATGTGCTTTCGAGCACGGAGCACCGCGACACGCTTGTGAAGAACCTGATCACGGAAGTGGTCAACGCCGGTGCAGACGGTATCAACATCGACTTCGAGTACATTACGAAGGAGTCCGGACCGCACTTTATCCAGTTCCTTCGCGAGTTGTACATCGCATGCAACGAGCACGGTCTGACGCTCTCGACCGACAACTATACGCCGAACCGTCTGAACGAGTACTATCGTCTGGACGAGCAGGCTGAGTTTGTGGATTACATCATTTTGATGGGCTACGACGAGCACTATTCGAAGTCCAAGGAAGCCGGTTCGGTTGCATCTCTTCCGTTCGTAAAGAACGGCGTGGATGCAATGCTGAAGAAGGCTCCCGCGAGCAAGATCATCCTCGGTGTTCCGTTCTTCGCCCGCAAGTGGATCCTTCGCAGCGGCGAGGACGGCAATGTGGAGCTGACGAACGAGGCGGCCGGTATGGACACGCTGCGCGACTACGTCAAGAGCAAGGGCGGCACGTTCAAGTGGGATGAGAAGACGGCGCAGAACTATGCAGAGCTTCGCGCGGACGGTGCGCTCGTAAAGATCTGGCTGGAGGATGCGGAGTCGCTGAAGCACAAGCTGAACGTGATGAAGGAGAACCAGCTGGCCGGATGTTCCGCATGGAGACTCGGCTTCGAGTCGAAGGACGTCTGGACGCTGATCCAGAGCTATTTTACGGAGTAATTGCGACAGAGACACAGGTCTCAATACACAGACTGCGGAGGCAGGCATACCGGACTTCGGCGTGCCTGCCTTTTTCAGAAAATGCAGGAGGAAAGCGGCATGGTGAAGTTGTACGACAACGATGCGTATCTGCGGGATTTTACGGCCCGCGTCACTTCGGTGGAGGTGCGGTCGGAGGATGAGGCGTGGATCACGCTGGACGCGACGGCATTTTTCCCGGAGGAGGGCGGACAGTCGCCCGACTGCGGAACGATCGCAGGGTTCGTTGTGACGGACGTGCAGATCGCGGGCGGTGTGATCCGCCACCGCGTTGACGTTGCGCAGGTGCTTGCGGCTGCAGGCGTTGATGTCGTGCAGGTGCTTGCGGCAGCGGGTGTTTCCGAAGGGGTATCGGTTGCGTGCAGCATCGACTGGGAACACCGGTACCGCAACATGCAGATGCACACCGGTGAGCATATATTTTCCGGGCTTGTACACGGGAAGTACGGCTACGACAACGTGGGCTTTCACCTGAGCGACCGGACGGCGACGATGGATTACAACGGAAAGCTCACCGAGGAACAATTGCGGGAGCTGGAGACGGAAGCCAACCGCGTGATCGTCGAGAACCGCGCCGTACGGGCATGGTACCCCGCGCGGGAGGAGCTCGCCGGACTTTCGTATCGGAGCAAAAAGGAGATTGACGGCGATGTTCGCCTCGTCGAGATCGACGGCGTCGACCTGTGCGCGTGTTGTGCGCCGCACGTTCGGACCTGCGGTGAGGTCGGTTGCTTTAAGCTGATCGGATATGAGAATTACAAGGGCGGCGTGCGTGTGTCGTACCGCTGCGGTTTCCGCGCGATCGAGGATTACGAGGAGCGTCTGCGTCTGCAGAGCAGCCTTTCGCGGCTTCTCTCGGTGAAGCAGGAGGATCTGGCGGACGCGGTTGCAAAGCTGCAGGCGGAGAGAAAAGAACTGGCGTATGCGCTTGTCGCGAAGGACCGCGCGATCGCGCTTGCAAAGCTTTCGGCGCAGGCGGAGCGCGACGGACGTGCCCGTCTTTCGGATGGAAGGATCGACGGCGCGGGCGTGCTGCTCCTCGAGCAGGCGGACGCAACGCTGCTGCGATACTGTGTGGATGAGATGAAGAAGAGATACGCGGGCGTAGTGTGCGTGCTGCTGTCGACAGGCGATGCTTCGTGGCGGTATGCGGCGGAGCAGGACGGCGGTGACGTCAGCGCATGGCAGGCGAAGCTGCGTGAGACATACGGCGCCAGGGGCGGCGGCCCGGCCAATTCGGTGCAGGGCAGTGTGACTGCGCCGCGGGAGCAGCTGGAGGCGACGCTTGCGGAGCTGGCCGCGCTGTGACTTACTAAAATTAGGGGGAAGAGAACTATGTGGACGTGGATCCGGGTCGCATTGTACGCGATCCTTGCGATCTTTAGCGCAGGCTACGGAAACTATGTGAGAAGCGCCGGAACGGGCAGCAGGTTCTACCGCATATGGTTTGCGGCCGCTGCGGTGCTCGGGCTCTTGGCGGTGCTTGCCGCGTGCCGTGTCTGGGGGCATTTTCCGAAGAGTGTCAAGATCGGGATTGTCGCAGCAATCTGCCTCGGCATTATTGTTTTTGCGGCGGTGGAGATCGGAGTTGCGACGGGATTTTCCGGGGACGACGGGGATGTTGATTATCTGATCGTGCTCGGGGCGCAGGTTCGCGAGGACGGGCCGAGCCTGGTGCTTCGCTACCGGCTTGACACGGCGGTCGAGTATCTGACGGAGCATCCGGACACCGTGTGCATCGTGTCCGGCGGGCAGGGCGAGAACGAGCCTTACCCCGAGGCGGACGGCATGGCGGAATATCTGATCAAACACGGGATATCCGCGGAGCGCATCCGAAAGGAGAGTGCGTCGACCAACACGGCGGAGAACCTCAAATACTCCCTCGAGCTGCTTCCGTCCGCGGACGCAAAGGTCGGGATCGTTACGAACAACTTCCACATGTTCCGCGCCAAGGCGATCGCGCGGGCGTGCGGCTACACGAACATATCGGCTGTCGTTGCGGAATCCAAACCGTCGTACCTTCTCCACAATATGGTGAGAGAATTTGCCGGCGTGTGCAAAGATCTGCTCGCGGGCAACATGAAGCTGCGCTAAGCAGCATTTCAACGGAAAATGAGACACAAAATGGCTGTCATATTTCGGAGGACCTTATTGCCTCGGAACATGACAGCCGATTGTTGTTTAGATACTATTTTTGAAAAGCTTAGTTAACTGTGTCGGTTATTCGCCTGATGCGGCTTCTTCCTCGTTGCCGTCTGTCAGCATGTTGCTGGTGTCGATGGCGTCCTTCTTAGCGCAGAAGGAGCAGATGCGGGTACGACCGTTCTCAATCGCATCCTTAGCAGTGCCGCTGTACAGCGTATCGCTGTTGTTCAGGGAACCGCAATCCTCATGAGTGTGGTAAACCTTACCGAACTGAGTCCAGTATACAGTGCCGGTAACTGCTGCTTCCGCTGCTTCCTTCTCTTCCTTCGAGATCGGGTTCCAGTCGTAGCTGCAGAGACCGCCGATCAACAAAGCAACGACTGCAACAACGAGAGCGATCGCTTTCGTCTTCTTGTCAAGCGTCTTGTTGTCCTTCGCAATCAAGATGATGAACGGAATGAATGCAGCGATGCATACGATCAAACCGAGGTTGTTCCACAGCCAGAACTTAATCGGGCTGGCCTTCGATGCGGGATCGATCTTGTTCGATTTCTTCCAGAGCTGTGCGCCGATGATGACGAACACGAGGTCGAGAACCAAAAGACCGATGATCACAGCCAACGTAGGAAGGAACGTGATCGAGATCTTGCCGAACAAGAAGAGGATTCCGAGAACCTCGCAGGTGATGGCGAGGATCCAAAGCACAATCGCGCCGATACGATAACCCGTTGCGCTTCCTGCCGGAGCAACTTCAATTACGGTCTTGCCGTCTTCAGTGACTTTCTTGCGTGCCGCCGTAGTGGCTTTCTTCTTCGGAGCTTCGTCTTCGGAAGAAACATTAACGATGGTATGTTCTTTCTTTTCCGCCATGTCCTATTCTCCTTATATACTTTATTTGGGTAGTGACCTATTGCATTTCTACAATATGTGGTACTTACACCGGATACGTTGATTATAGCAAAAAGACAATACCATTTCAACACCAAGAAAGTGAATTTATTGACTTTTATGCGGAAAAATAGTACTATTATTTCGCAGGAAAAGCGGAAAATGCCGCTTTTATCAACAACGAGAGAAGGAGACAGGGTTATGGATATTAAGGATATTACGAAATCTTTGCTTACGACCGCGAACGTGAAGGCGATCAGCGGCCAGTCCGGAGCAACACAGACGCAGGTAAAAAGCGTTTTGACGAACGCTCTTCCGGCTCTTTTGAGCGGCAAGAAGACGAGTGCGGCTGAGATCTCCGAGGAGACCGGCGTGAGCAAGGCGAAGACGAACGGCATCCTTTCGGCAGCGGCACCGTTGCTGGGCGGCCTGCTGGGCGGCGGAAGCTCGCAGCAGGAGGAGAAGCCCTCCGGCACGGCAGCGCTTCTTTCGGGACTTTTGGGCAGTGTGAACATCGGAAGCCTCGCATCCGGCCTCTTCAGTCTGGTGTCCTCGAACGACGATGACGAGAAGGAGGAAGAGGAGGAGAAGCCGAAGAAACCGAAGAACGGCAAGAAGACGGACGGCAAGAAGACCGACGGCAAGAAGACCGACGCCAAGAAGAAGGATTCCAAGAAGACAGACAGCAAGAAGCCTGCCGCAAAGAAGAAGACGGACGGCAAGAAGACCGAGAAGAAGGAAGAGAGCAGCTCGCCTCTCGACACCGTGACCGGTCTTCTCGGCGGATTGTTCAAGTAATATCGCGTGTAAAAATATACGAGGAATTGTGCACTCAGGGGGTGGCGACCTCCTGAGTGCGTTTGTAAGGAGGAAAAATAATGTCCATGGGGAAAATGCCCGCAGTCACAACGCGGGCGAACGGCGGCAAGGTGTGGAGCTCGGACGAGTTTGACACTTTTTCCGCAAATGTGTATGTGCCGGACGACGGCGGACTTCCGTCGGATGTCATCAACTACGGCTTCGAGGCGCCGTACCTGATTGTGCTGGAGGAGAGGCCGCGCACGGCCGAAGAGGCGGCTGCGTGGGCGGACGAAAGCGGCCTCGCGGGAATCGCCGCAAGGTACAGCGGAAGCGTCGTGTTTGTCACGCCGAAGGCGGCGGACGGCTGGAACGGCGCGGACGAGACACTGTTTCAGGAGCTGATCGCGAACTCGAAGATCCATCAATACTTTGAGGACGGCGCAGTGAAGATGCGCAACCGGTTCACCGGCGAGGCGGCGGGATTCTTCCTCCGCGGAGCGATCTTCCGCACGTTTTTATACGGCTTCGGTGCATCCGCGGACTACATCGCAAGATGTCTGCTCAAGACCGTGAACGGGGAGTTTTTGTGGGGACCGGGCGAGATCACGCCGGCGGTGTGCACGCTCGAGAGGCTTTCGTCAGTTCCCGCGCCGCAGAGGAAGGACATTCCGGTCGTCTCGATCGGCAACACGAACGAGGTGAATCGTGAGCTTTCCATCTGCTGCGACAACCTGCTTGTCCGTGACAGAGCGGACTACGCGTGGGAGTTTGATACGTTTGTCAGGAGATTCCGCCGCTGGTGCGGAAACCTCGAGCAGGAGCCTGTCCTTGCGGAGATGGGAATGATCCGCGAAGAGTGCGTGGAGGAGCTTCCGACATCGCCCGACAACTGCGGCGACGACAAGGGGACGACCGTGCACAAGGTCGGCTTCGTGGTTTATCGCAACAGCAATCTGTTCGAAAGCGGTAAGCCGGTGCCGATGCTTCTTGCGTTCCACGGCGGCGGGGACTCCGCGATGTATATCGCGAACGTTTCGGCTTGGTACCGCGTTGCAAACCGCTACAACTTCCTTTTGGTGGCGATCGAGAACCACTTGAACAGCACCGCGACCGAGATGATCGCGCTGATCGACCGGCTGAAGAGCCGGTACAATATCGATGAGAAGCGCATCTACGCGAGCGGATTTTCCATGGGCTGCTGCAAATCCTGGGACCTCTTCCAGGAGCACCCGGAGGTGTTTGCGGGACTCGCGCCGATGGACGCGACGTTCGAGGTGGGGCTGAACTCGTACGGCAAGCCTGCGCAGTGTGAGATCAACCGCGACAAGGCGGTGCCGACATTTTACGCGGGAGGAGCGGTCACGCCTCTTCCGGAACTTCCGTTCCAGGCGCAGAAATGTGTCGACCGCATCCGCTGGCTGTTCGGCGTGAACCGCGTGAAGAAGGCGTATCCGATGGAGCTTGCGGACGCGGATTCGTGGGAAAATAAAATCTGGGGCGTGAACGGCGACCGCACGGAGGTCATCGCAGATGACTCGCGGCAGGCGAAGCTGACGATCGAGTATTTTGACAGTGAGGACGGCGTGTGCAGGACCGCGCTCGGAAGCGTTGACAACCAGGGCCATGAGTGTCGTCACCACACGTGCGAGCAGGCGTGGCTGTTCCTCTCGAAATTTGCGAGAGAATAAGTGTGTAAGATATAAAGTGGGGGGATTTTTCGAATGAAAACAAAAAAGAATGTCATCATCCTGATCGGCGGCGTCTGTCTGGCGGCGCTGATCGGATGGGTGATCCTGATGATCGCCGTGTTCGGCGATGACAAAAAGCCGAGAACAATAACACTGACTGCGACACCGGCAGTGACGGCAACGCCGATGCCCACCGAGGCGCCGAAGGTGAAGAAGTACTGGCTGCGCACCGAGCAGAAGATGATCGACGCAGTACAGCACTGCTGGCGGAAAATGGAGTACGATGAGAACGGAAACATACTCCGCTCCACGGAATACAACTTTGACGGAAGCGTCAGCGGAGTGTGGAACTACACAAAAGAGAAAATGACTTGCAGTTTCTTCCGGGAGAACGGGGATGTTTACCGCGAATGTGTCGTTAAATATGATGATCAGGGGAGAAAGATAGATTTTATCGTCACCGGTTATTATACTACAGCTGCGGAGAACATGCCGTCAGGCGCGACCCGCAGGACCTATGAGTACTACGAAGGCGACATGGTAAAAACCATAAAATTGTACTCTTCATATGACGGCGTAGAGGAGAAGCCGACCCGCGTTTTCTATTACGATGAATTCGGGAACGAGGTGCGCGTGGTCGACTATGATGAGGCCGGCAACGCGAAAGATTTATCTGTAAGTACATACGATGAATCCGGCGAGATTGAACTTTCGCACGAGGAGCACCGCACGAACGGAGAGCACGAGGCGTACTACCGCAGACGCACCTTTGAGCCGGACGGAAGCAGCCGTGTAGAAGAGCGCAACGACAATGAACCGTGGGAGACAATCGCGAAGTACGATGCGTCGGGTCGACTTGTGCAGAAGATCGAAAACGGGATCGACGACGAGTTTATGATCGAAATCGTGTATGACGATACCGGCAGGAGAGAAACCACGACAAGCCGCACAAGCGGAAATATCGTGAGCCAGCGGCGTTTCGAGAAAGACCGGCTTGTATTGTCGATCTCGGAGAAATCCGGGATCACGACGCGGACGGAGTATCAATACGACGCCAAGGGAAATTGTATATACGAGACCGCGAAGGAGTATCGCGGCGAAGAGTATCGGGGACAGACTGTCACGCGCCGCACTTTCAGCGAAAACGGAACGCTGGTGCGTCTGGAGAAGACCGGGGATATCTCGCACACGGAGATTTACGAGGCGACACTCGACGAGAACGGCCTTCTGATCTCGGAGAAATACGTCGGAGGTCCGGTTTCGTCAATGACCGGAGAGTACAAGTACGCCGAGTACGAGATGACCGAGGAGCAGTACAACCTCATGATAAAACATCGCCTGGATTTCTACGACGATGATGTTCAGATCCAGCTTCCGGAATAAAAAACAGCCGTGATCCGGCGGAAAATGAAACCACGAGACTATCTTTTTTGATGGTCTCGTTTTCGCATACACCGGTATGGAAGGCACGTTTTCGAAAAAAAGAATATAAATTTAGAAAAATAGCGGCGAATTATTTTTCGCAGACACGACTAAACAGTAACAGATAAAGGAGGATGCCGCATATGAATGACGGAGCTGACAGCTACCGCCGCTTTCTGGAAGGTGACAATGCGGGCCTCCGGGAGATCATAGACACATACTTTGACGGACTGGCGCTGTATCTGAACAATTATGTTGATAATCTGTCGGATGCGGAAGACCTGGCGGAGGAGACGATCATCGTTCTGGGTACGAAGAAACCGCGATTCAGCGGAAAATCGTCATTCAAGACATGGTTGTACGCAATCGGCAGGCATCGGGCAATCGATCATGTCCGAAGGCGCTCAAAGGAGATTGTCGGGATCCCGGAGCAGACAGAGCGGCATTTGACGGATGCCGAGACAGCGGAGGAGCAATGCATTCGCGACGATGAGAAGAAAGAATTGTACCGCGCTATGCGGGGGCTGAAGCAGGAGTATCGGCAAGTGTTGTGGCTGAAGTATTTTGAGGCGATGTCGGCCGGGGAGATCGCTGCGGTAATCGGCCGCTCCACACACAGCGTGTATCACCTGAGCGAGCGGGCGGTGGAGGAGCTGCGGAGGCGTCTTTCCCGCAAGTAGCACAATCCCGGAGCGGAAAAGAAGAACGAAGACGAGCTTCGGGACGGATCGGCTTTGAAAACGGAGACGGAGAACAATGAGAGATCATGAAGAAGTATACAATCGAGTGCTTGAGAGAATCGAGCAGTATGAACAGAGCAGGCGTGAGCGGAATGTGATGCTGCGAAAGAGGGTGCTGCCCACGGCAGCAGCGATCGTGATCCTGACGGCTGTCGGTCTGTATGTGACCTGGAGCGGCAGGGCCGGCAGTAATCCGGAAACGGCTCCCGGGGAGCAGCCGCAGATTACGGATGTCGTAAAGAATCCTGACGGACCCGGCGGACAGAAACCGGAGAACGTCGACCGGCGCAAAAAACTGCCGGATTTTGCGGAAGCGAAGACCGAGCCGAAGTACGTCGGCAATCTGAACGGATGTGAATATGTCGCGGACAACGGAATCAGCGATGACGGAAAAGAGGCATATGCATACACGAAGCTGACTTCCGGCGATGCGGAGTCCTTCGCGGATGTTGTCGCGGAGTTCCACGGGATTGACAGCAAGACGCAGGCGCAGGTGGTGTATACGGCCACGGCGGTTGTCACGGAGAATCGGGACGGTCAGTGTTACGGAATTGTGCGGTATCAGATCCCCGATGATTCCGATGTGGTGATTGTCAGGGTAGTCTCCGAACATCTTGTGTCGGAGCCGGGGGGTGTTAATCTGGAGTTTATGCTTACAGCGGAAAATATCCCTCAGGATTTTAACAAACGAACGCCGATGTCCGTGCCTGCGGATGTGTGTGAACTTACAGGGGAGAATCTGCCGGTGTTGATCGTGGATTCACGGAAGCAGATTGGTAGGAGGAATGAAGCATGAAACGAAGAATCGGGATAATCGTACTTGCGCTTTTGATATTGGCAGCGGCCGGTTATGCGGCTTCGGCTTACCTGAGCAAGGATATAAAACCGGGATCGGAGGAAACTGCCGACAATGTGAGTTCCACACCGACGCCGACCGTCACGCCGACGACATGCACGCCGGTTCCGACGACCGATCCTGCCGTTACCGGAGCTGTGGGCAGGGAGGTCGTGTGGGGGTTGTACGGATGGAACCGGCCGGACGAAGAGGCTCAGGAGAAGATCAACCGACTGCTGGCGGACAAGGGATACGACCTTTCAATCCGGTTCGTCAAAATGGGCGGCCGCACAGACGAGGAGCTTATAACCTGGCTGGACAAATACGAGACCCAAAAAGGCCCGTTGGACATTCTTTCATCCGGAGCGTGGAGCTCGCTGCGGGCGGCCAATGAGTTCGCGGAGACGCATTTTTCGCCGCTCAATACATTTCTGACGACGGAGGAGGGGGACAAACTCCGTTCGCTGTGGTCGAAGGGGGCGTGGGATCGCGTGACCGACGCTGACGGCACGGTGTATGCAATCCCGCGGATCAATACAGCGACGGAGGCCTCCCCGTGTTTCAACGGCGGAATATACATCACGGTGCCGGAGGAGTACCGCGAGTATTTTTCGGAGTTTGACGGAACGTACCGGTCGCTTCGAAACATCCGTGCGAAGATCGGGGATCCGAGCGCGGTGATCGAGCTCTCGTGCGGGTATACGGAGCGGCTTTTGAACGCAATGATGGGCTATCAGGATTATGCGGGAATTCCGTATGATCTGAATGCGAAGAAGTTTGTTGATCTCTCGGAGAGCGATGAGCTTTCGGAGCTTTTGGAGAGTCTCCGTTACGATCTGGAACACGGAACCGTCGTGAGGACATCTCTGCCGGAGAGCGGAGAAGCGGAGCAGAACAGCGCGGCAGCCGGAAAGGAAGGCCGCAAGATTTTGGCGGTCATACACGACGGCATCACAGTGCCGAAGGAAGGCTGTTTTGAGCTGTGCATGGCGGAGGACGCATATTATTACAATTGTGCGCTTTCCTACGGAATCTCGGTCAACTCTTCGAAAAATGAGCTTGCGGCATACGCGTTGTACGTGTGTTTTACGGACCCGGATATTGCGGCGCTGATCGCCCCGGATTCACAGGACTTCGTGCGTCTTGAGGAACGTCTCAAGATCACTGCGGAAGAGGCGGCCGGGGAACTGTGCGGCTTTAAACAGTATAGCCTGGCCGAAAGCTGTCCCGCCGTTCGACTGCTCACGGATCCGACGGACCCGGTCTTCGGCTATGCGACACCGGGAGCGAAGGTTCTTGATCAATTCGGCGACGATGACTATAAGAATGAAACGTTCAACATGCTAAACAACCACAACGTGGATTTCCTTAATCGGATCGGACGCGACGGAAAGATGCTGCAGTGCGCGACAACAATGGAAAATGCGGATGATCTTTGTGAAATCAACGCCGAAGCACGGGTGTGCTGGATTGATGCCGCGACGGGAATCTGTTGCCCGGACTTCTCGCACAGGCTGTACGGTCAGTACGAGGGCGACCTTTTGTATGCATGTGTGCGGTGCGGGTTTGCGAGGGATGACAGCCGCAGGTTCGTCCAGCTGAAGGGAAATCATATGTCGATAAAATTCCTCGACGAGGAGAAGGAAAGTGTAGCACAAAGACTGTGGAACACCCGGCCGCAGACTGTGCTTGTCGAGTAAGCAGCATGTGGATGAGGGGAGAATGCAGTGATAAGAAAACGGTTTTTGATAATATTGATCGTCGGAGTGTTGTGCGTCCTGCTGTGTGCCTGCGGCGGTGGAGGAAAGAACGGCAGCAACGGGAATGACAGCAGCGACGGGAAGAACAGCAGTGTCGGCGGAGAAAACGATCAGCAGTTGCCGGGCGGGGAATCGAAGAAGACACGGGCCTTTTATGACCCGTTTGCCTTCGGCATGATGATGACGGAAACCTACGCGTTTATTCCGGCGAAGAACGAGTGCGGAGCGCGGTATTTTGATGTCGCGTCGCGCACGGATGTCCTGTTTTGCTTTGAACCGAACTGCGAGCATATCGGCTGGCGCATGGATGTGAAGGGAAACTGGTACGGAGATCATTGTGCGTCGCGCAGTCTGGGATCCGGAGCATTCTTTCTTGCCGACGACTGCGGGTACTATTTTTCGTGGCCGGAGCTGATCCGGACAGACCGTCAGGGTCTGAACCAGAAGACCGTCGCGAAGTTTGGCGAACCGTTGGATTTTCAGTTGTTTGAACTGTACACCGAAGAGGACTATTTTACTTCCGTCAGGCTCTCCTATGAGCACATTCCGGTGGACGAGGCGGACGGCTCTGTCTCCTGGATACAGGGAGACCGTCTTGAGAAGGAAGCCTCGGGGATCGTCAGAATATCGCTTTCCGACGGCAGCGGCAGTTTTATCTTTAAAGATTCGGATCATTACAATGCTTCTGTGGTGGATTTGTATGCGTATCAGAATCATCTGTATTTTTGCAACCATTATCTTGATGTCCCTTTTGAAACACTGGTGCAATATAACGACGACGCGTCGAATTGGGAAGAGGTGGTTCTGGATCAAAGAAAGCACAGTCATATGGAGCTCTATGACTATGATATCGCGAGCGGAGAGCTTCACATGATCCTCCGAAGAGATGGAGACCGGGGTGATCGCATTGCTGACTTCCGGTTCGGCGACGGTTATTTCCTGGAAACCCGGGATACACTTACCGGGGAGGGAGGCAGGCTGTATACCTTAAGCGGGGAGATCATCCGCGATCTCCCGTGGGCTGTCGGTGATCGCGCGGCGACGGACGGAACGCCGATCTTTAAGACGTGGGACTCCGGAGTTACGAAGTATCGCATGTATGATATTGAGAAAAATGAAGTGCTGCGGGAGCTTGATGTTCCGGATGGGACGTTCAACCTGAATGTTGCCGTCGGAAACAGCTATTACGGACTCGCCGCAGTCAGCGGATCGGACGGATATCAGGCGGCGTATATCGCTGCTGAGGATTTCTGGAACGGAGCGTTTGACCGTCTGGTCGTGTTCCATTACGGACCGGAAAATGAATGAGAGGCGTTTGTGACGCTAATGAAAAAGAGGTGAATCATCGACGATTCACCTCTTTTTTCGTGGAGCATAGGGGGATCGAACCCCTGACCTCTAGATTGCGCCGGCATGAAACAACAGGGCTTCCGACAGCGTCGTCTTCCCCGCATCCACTTCTGCAGCCATGCCGATTACAATCTTCTTCACGGAGGGTCTCCTTTCCCTTGATTCGTATCCGTATTTTACCATACAATAGCATTCGAGGACAAAAGAGAAAAACGTTGTAATCTTTTTCACTGTTGCCGCATTTTATTAGTGAAAGGTCTTTCAAACTGAGAAAGGAGGAGCCATGGACAAGGACAATCTGGAGGCAATCGCAGGGCGCTATCTGGATTCCGTGTACCGCGTTGCAGTCAACTACTGTAAGAACACGGAAAATGCAGCAGATGCAGTACAGAACGCCTTTCTTAAGCTGATGACGACAGACACTGCATTTGCCGATGATGAGCACGTTCACCGCTGGTTGCTGCGCGTGACAATCAACGAATGCAAGGGCTTTTGGCGTTCGTTTTGGCATCGCAATGTCGTAAGCCTCGACGCATTGTGCGAAGAGAGCGGAAGGCAGCCGATCCAAAGAGAGCCGGACCGGGACCGCAGAGAGCAGATGCGCGAGCTGTGGGAAGCGGTCACGAAACTGCCCGCAAAATACAGCGTTGTGCTGCATTTGCATTACAAAGAAGGCTACAGCGTGGACGAGATTGCCGAAATCCTCGGGCTTTCTTCGCAAAATGTGTCCGTGCGGTTGTACCGCGGACGGAAGAAACTGAAGGAATCTCTCACGAAAGGAGAATGGCGGTTATGAGAAGACAAGTGTTTACGGAAGCGGATGAAACCGGGCTGGCGGAATTGTATGCTTCCGCCGCGGACGAACTGAAGGCACCGCGGGAACTGGTTGGGAAGATAAAAACCATGGATGAAGGGACAAAGAAGGCAGGACGAACGTTCGGCCGGATTCGCACCGCAGCGACAGTGATGGCAGTGCTCGTCGTGCTGGTTCTTGGAAGCAATCTGATTACCTATGCGGCGAAAGGAAACGGCTGGATCGGACGGTTGTTCTCTTCGCTGGAACCGGAGGAGCAACCTGCAATTACGGTATATCCGGCGGAATACCCGGCCACGCGGACGGTTACCTGGATGTTTGATTACTTTTCGGAAAAATATATTTCGGAACTGAACCGGGAAACGGCGAAGGAAATCAACCGTATCCTTTACGAGAAAGGACTTGACTGCCAGATCGTGTTTGTAAACATCGGTCTGACGGAAAATACGGGCTTGCTGGAAAAGCAGGTTGCCGGATATGAAAGAGAGATGGCCGCAACCTACGGACATCTGGATATCATTAATATCGGCGGCGAAGGCTTTTATACACCTCTTTCTGTGAAAAACGGTTTCGCGGAACGGAATCTCGTTCCGTTAGATGACTGGCTTGCTTCGGAAGAGGGAAGAACGCTTCGTGAGTTTTATACTGCGGATGAGTGGAAGCAGGTTACCCGAAACGGCAAGATATATGTTGTCCCGAGAGCGGCGTTTCTGACCGGTTTTGACGCGAAGGGTCAGGAGATTTTCGACGCGGTGGGATACGGAAACGGCGTCTCAGTCAACGAGAAGTATGAGTCGTATTTTGCGGACTTCGAGGGAACGTACGCTTCTCTCAAGAGAATATACGAAAGCATCGGTGATCCGAATCTTTATATCGGGATTGATTATTGCTTCGATGAGACCGAGGTATACAGTCTTTTAGGGTATTCCACACTGCGGATGGCCGGAAATCTTCCGTATGACGAGAAGAACGAACGCATTGTAAATCTTTTGAATACTGATGAGGTGCCTGCCCTTTTGAAGGAACTGTACGGGGATTTACGCACAGGGCTTCTGGTGGATATGTCTGAAACAAAAGAAGTTCCCGGTGAAATGCTGGCGTATATCCACGGCAGGGACGTAGCGCCGCGGAAAGGCACCCTGGAGTATCCGATGGCGGGAAACAAGTATGAATATAACATCAACGGCAAATACGGTATTTCCGCAACGTCCACCCAAAAAGAACTGGCAATGCAGATTCTCACAGTATGCATGACCGACCCGGAGATTCTCAAACTTTTGTATCCGGGCCTTACGGAAGATCTCATTGCTAAACGCACGGAGATTCTTTCCCTGCATCCGGCGAGCGAGCTAGCCGGAATCAGCATGGATTCGGTCAAGGAAAAACTGTGTGCGACCTATGACTGGGAAGAAGACTTCAATCTTCGGTTTTCCGGCTTGATCAACGGAATGTTCTTCCGTCGTCAGGATAACTCCAGAACGCTGAACGCGCAGTGGAATGTTGAGGAGGCGTGGCAGAAATATGCGAAGGAAGAGGCATTTGCCGCCTTTTACGCTGAACTCTGCGAGATTGCAAACGATGAAGTCCGGAAGTGGCTGAACAAATAAAACAGTTACGCAAAACTACTGACAACGACAAAACCAGAGGTGAATCACGTCGATTCATCTCTGGTTTTCGCTTTCGCCGAATTTGGCAGAAAGACATATCTGAACAATCCGGTTGAAAAAATGCGGATATCCGCAATAGTTTCATGAATCATGTTGACGTCGAGTGGTTGAAGATGCTAAATTGTATATGAAAAAAATTCGGATAACCGCAAATATATCACGAGGCGACATGGGGAACCGGCTTGCAGAGGATCCGCAGTGCAGCACGCGAATATGGACTTCTTGATCCGGAGTTTATCGAAACGGCAGAGATGTTCCGGGTGAATATGTATCGAAAAGATAAAGGGGAGAAGTTCGGTGAAAGTTCGGTGAAGTTCGGTGAAAGTTCGGTGAAGTTCGGTGGAAAATCGGGTAAAGCCTACGGCGATTCGGATGAGAACGGCAATCGGCTAGTGAGTGATACACAAGAAACTATCATAAAAATGATAGAAGCAGATAATCAGATAACTTCATCCGAAATGGCCCAAAATTTACGCTTATCAGT
>JAFZAZ010000029.1 GCA_017561985.1 Lachnospiraceae bacterium | reverse complement strand
TTTGCATACTTCAATTATACCAGAAACCCGCCTGGATTGCCATTGCAACCGGCGGGTTTCTTACTTGATATTGAAAAAACAGACTTCGAGCCCGGCTTTTGGCCGGGCTCGTATCATGGGGAGTTTTTTAACAGCCCCTTTGCGTTTCTCGTGAAAATTCAGATTTATTTCTCTTCGAAAATATCCTCTTCTTCCTTCTCTTCGTTCTTCGCTTCCTCTTCGGGATCAAGGTCGATGTCGTCGAACTCCTCGATGTACTCCGGAGTGCAGAAACGATATACGGCGTAGGCAATGCCTGCGATCACGGCGATGATACCGATGATGCCGAGGATCCAGCCGATCACCTTGCAGCTGTTACATTCTTTGCAATTGCATTCCATATGCGTAACCTCCAAATAATAGTTCTGCCACGAATCGTGCCATGTGTAAATTATAACACGATACGCCCGATTTGAAAAGGCATTATCGAGGATTTGCGAAAAATATCACGATTCCACCTTGACGAGCTTGGCGAACGAAGCGAGCATGACTTTGGTGCCCGCGGCAAATTCCACGGTGACCTCAAAGTCGTGCGAACCCTGCGTGATCTCCTTGACGGTGCCGACGCCGAACTTGATGTGGCGGACGCGATCACCGACGCCGAACCCGAGCGATGAGGCCGAGGTGGCTGCGGGCGACGGAGCGGGAGTTGAGGTATAGGGATTCTTGTACGTGCCGGCGGAGGAGCTGCCGGAGCTTGTGTACGGGCGCTTGGCGCCGTATCCCGAGCCGCTGCCGTAGCCGGACGTGTTGCCGTATCCGGTGCCGTTGCTGTAGCCGGAGCTGTTGCCGTATCCGGACCCGGCGCCGCTCTTTCTCGAAGAATCGCGGTACCCGGCGCCGCTGTTGTATCCCGAGCCGTTGCTGTAGCCCGAGCCCTTGCGGTAGCCGGAGTCGTAGTTGTAGTCGGAATCGTCGTAGTTCGAACTGTCGTAGCTCGAGCCGCCGTAGCTTGAGCCGCTGTAGCCGCTGCGAGCGGAGCGGTTGCCGGCGAGCTGGTTCAGAGAGCCGCGCATGGAACTGCGCTCACCCCAGGAGGAGCCGCCGAACGTGCTCTTGCGGATGGCCTCGCGGGGAAGCTCGTTGATAAAGCGCGAGGGGCGGTTGAACTGCAGTTCACCGCGCACCATACGCTGCTTGGTATAACTGAGGCAGAGCGTCTCGCGAGCGCGGGTGACGCCGACGTAGAAGAGACGGCGCTCCTCCTCCAGACCTTCCGTGTTCTCATGGCCGAAGCTGTCCGGTTCGAGGGACATTCCGCTCGGGAACAGGCCCTCCTCGAGACCGCTGATGTACACATGGTCGAACTCCAGCCCCTTGGCACTGTGCAGCGTCATCAGGATGACATAGTCGGAGTCGTTGTCCACGGCGTCGATGTCCGCGACGAGCGCGACCTCGGCAAGGAAGCCGGAGAGAGTGGGGGAGTCGGCGTTCTGCGCATACTGCGCGATCTTATTTTTCAACTCGGTGATATTGTCGATGCGGTCGTCTGCCTTCTCGGGATCCTGCTCGCGCAGGTCGTCCTCGTAGCCGGTCGCCTCCAACAGATCGTCGATGACGCTCGTGAGAGGATAGTCGTCCTTCGTGAGAGCCTCACGGATCTCGTCGATGATGTCCGTGAATTTGCGGATGTTTGTGACGGCGCGCGCCGAGAGACCGGGAATGCGGTCCGCGTGCTGAAGAGCCTCGTAGAGCGCCACTTCCTCCATGTACGCATAATCGTCCGCGCGCTCGACGGTCGTGTCGCCGATGCCGCGCTTGGGAACGTTGATGACACGCTTGATCGATACCGCGTCGCTTCCGTTCTCGATGACGCGCAGGTAGGCGAGCATGTCACGGATCTCCATGCGCTCATAGAAGTTGACTCCGCCGACGAGACGGTAGGGGATGCCGCTGTACACGAACTGCTCCTCAAAGGCACGGGACTGTGCGTTCGTGCGGTACAGGATCGCATGGTCGCGGTAGGAACCGTGGCCGCTGCGGACGTCGCCCGCGATGTCGCGCACGATCTCCTTGGCCTCATCGATGTCCGAGGGGTACTCGACCACGCGGATGAGATCGCCCTCGCCCTTGTCCGACCACAGTGACTTGGCCTTACGGCCGAGGTTGTTGGCGATTACGGTGTTGGCAGCCTCAAGAATGCGCTTGGTGGAGCGGTAGTTCTGCTCGAGCTTGATGACGCGTGCGTCGGGGTATGTCTTCTCGAAATCGAGGATGTTGCGGATGTTGGCGCCGCGGAAGCGGTAGATCGACTGATCGTCGTCGCCGACGACACAGAGATTGTGCTCGGGCTCGCCCTCGTCATTGATATGCGTTGCGAGAAGGCGGATCAGCTCGAACTGTGCCGTGTTCGTGTCCTGGTACTCGTCGACCATGATGTGCTCGAACCGGTTCTGGTAGTAGGCGAGTGCGGTCGGGTTCTCCCGGAGCATCGTGACCGTCATCATCAGAAGGTCGTCGAAGTCGAACGCGTTGCTCTTCTTCAGAAGCTCCTGGTATTCCTTGTACGCGCGGGCAACGTCGGGGCTGCTCGTGCGCCCGAACGCGGAGGCGCGGAAGTCGTCCGGTCCGACAAGCTCGTTCTTCGCCTTGGAGATGACCGCGAGCACCTGCTTGGGCGGCAGCTGCTTCACGTCGATGTTGAGGTGGCGCAGCACGTCCTTCATGGCGCGCTTCTGGTCGTCCGTGTCGTAGATCGTAAAATTCTGTTCAAACCCGAGCGTTTCGCAGAACTTGCGCAGCATGCGAACGCACGCCGAGTGGAACGTGCTGATCCAGACGTCGTTGAACTCATCATCAAGAAGCCGCGCAACGCGCTCCTTCATCTCGTCCGCGGCCTTGTTGGTAAATGTTATGGCGAGGATGCGGTAAGGGCTGACGCCGCACTCGCTGATCAGTCTCGCGATGCGGTGCGTGATCACACGGGTCTTGCCCGAGCCCGCGCCCGCGAGGATCAAAAGAGGACCGCGCTCATGCATCACGGCCTCGAGTTGTCTGTCATTGAGAGAGGAATAGATGTCCATACAAGCCTTTCGCCGGACCGATACTTGCGCGTTTTCTTCGGAAAATGACCCCTTTCTCCGCACAGTGCCCGGCTCCGCAATTATACCATATCGGGGGTCGGATTACAATGCGCGGAAGACAAAAAACAGAACATTTGTTTGAATGGAAGCGAACACCATTTTCCGTAAAAATCACAACTCAGGGTTTTGAAAACTACATGTTGCAAAAATGTATGCAAAAATGTATAATACAGGCAATACACGCGCGTGTGTCGCGGAAAGAGGAAACCTATGGAAAGAGAGTGGCGAAAGTACCTCAGAGAGCTGCTGGACAGTGTGGAGAATCCGGATTACATCCGTCCGCACGACATTCCGAACATCGATCTGTACATGGACCAGGTGACGACGTTCATGGACGAGCATTTGGAGACGACCAAGCGGTTTGAGGATGACAAGCTGTTGACCAAGACGATGATCAACAACTATACGAAGAATCATTTGCTGCCGAATCCGGAGAAGAAAAAATACACCAAGGGGCATATGTATCTGCTGGTGTTCATCTATTATCTCAAGAACTTCTTGAGCATCAGCGATGTGAAGCGAATCGTGGAGCCGATGCAGGAGATGTTCTACGGGCCCGATGCGGAGATCCCGCTCGACGATGTGTACGCGCGCATCGTGGATATCGAGGAGGAAGTGGCACAGGGTCTCGGCAAGGATGTCATGCAGAAGTTCCTTCGCTCGAGAAATGCATTTGACGAGGTCAAGGGTGAGGACGAGAGGGAGTTTCTCAACATCTTCTCATTCATCGCGATGCTGAGTTTCGACGTCTATCTGAAGAAGGCGATGATCGAGCAGATCATCGACGAGCTTCTGGTGCCGGCGCAGGAGAAGCGCAAGGGCCGCTCGGACGGGACCGCGAAGAAGCCGACCAAGTCGGAGAGAAAGAAGGAGGCCGGCAAGGCGAAAGGCAAGACGGCTGACAGTAAGTCGGATGACGAGACGGAGAAAACCGAATAAGACAAAAAGAAAAGGCGGCTCTCAGAGACGAGAGGCGCCTTTTGGTGTCACTTTCGTTTGCGCAATGTGCGATCACTCGGGATCTTTGCTGTCTGCTTCACTTTCCTCAGCGAGACGCTGCAGCACGAGCGCATAACCGTCGTTGCCGTAGGTGAGAGAGCGGTTCACGCGGCTGATCGTCGCGGTGGACGCGCCGGTCTTCTCGGCGATGTCGAGGTACGTCTTCTTCTGCGTGAGCATGCACGCGACCTCAAAGCGCTGCGAGATGGCGACGAGCTCCTGGATCGTGCAGACATCTTCAAAAAACTGATAGCATTCCTCCACGTTTTTCAACGTGAGGATCGCGGAGAAAAGCTGATTGACGGCGGGTGTATGAATATCTTTGCCCATAGGATACCTCCTTGTGGCGCGTCCGCATAAAAACGCGCGCAGGGTACAAACTGCTTACATCAGCATATTAACACTTCACAGAGCTAAAGTAAAGAACTTTTTTTACACAACCGTACTTCGGAAAATAAAACCAACAGGAGTGACAGTTTACATGAAACGGGGAGATATTGTGACGGGGATCGTCGGTGAGACGACGTTCCCGAACAACGGACATATTGTGGCGGAGGACCGCAGGATCAAGGTGAAGGGCGTGCTCCCGGGGCAGGAGGTCGAGGTGTCGATCAAGCGCTCCTCGCAGGAGAAGGCCGAGGGGACGCTCCTTCGCGTCATCGCGCCGTCGCCTCTGGAGACCGCGGAGCCGGCGTGCCCGCAGTTTGGGCTGTGCGGCAGTTGCACGGCGCAGCGTTTGCCCTATGAGGCGCAGCTCGCGCTCAAGCAGGAGCACGTGCGCAAGCTTCTCGCGCCGGTGATCCGCAACGCGGAGGACTGCGAGTGGCGGCCGATCGCGGCGAGCCCGCTCGCATACGAGTACCGCAATAAGATGGAATTCACGTTCGGCGATGAGTACAAGGACGGACCGCTCACGCTCGGGCAGCACCGCAAGGGCAGCTTCTATGACCTGGTGTGCGCCGACGAGTGCCGCCTGGTCGACGCCGACATCCGCGCGATCGTTGCGGAGACGCTTGCGTACGCAAGAGAGGCGGAGCTTCCTTTCTACCATCGCATGCGCCACGTCGGGTTGCTTCGGCACCTTCTGATCCGCAAGGCCTACAAGACCGGCGAGATCCTCGTGGACATCGTCACGACGACGCAGGTCACGCACGACTGGAGCGCCTGGGCGGAGCGCATCAAGGCGCTGCCGTTGTCCGGCAAGGTCGCGGGCGTGCTTCACACCTCGAACGACTCGCTCGCCGACACGATCGTCAACGAGCGCACGGACCTTCTGTACGGGCAGGACTACATCACCGAGGAGCTTCTCGGACTTCGCTTCCGGATCAGCGCATTTTCCTTCTTCCAGACCAACTCGCTCGGCGCCGAGGTACTGTATTCCGAGGTTCGGAAAATGGTCGGTGAGACGAAGGACAAGGTGATCTTTGACCTCTACAGCGGCACCGGCACGATCGGACAACTGCTTGCGCCGGTCGCAAAGAAGGTGGTTGGCATCGAGATCATCGAGGAGGCGGTCGAGGCCGCGCGCGTCAACGCGGAGGGCAACGGCCTGTCGAACTGCGAATTCATTGCGGGCGACGTGCTCCGGAAGATCGACGAGGTCACGGAGCGCCCCGATTTCATCGTGCTGGATCCGCCGCGCGAGGGCGTCAACCCGAAGGCGCTCACGAAGATCCTCGCGTACGGCGTGGACAACATGGTCTACATCAGCTGCAAGCCGACTTCCCTGGCGCACGACCTCGTCGCGATTCAGGACGCCGGCTACCGCGTCGTTGCGGTGCAGCCGGTGGATATGTTCCCGCAGACGCCGCTTGTCGAGACGGTAGCACTTTTGGAAAAAGAACGGACGGTTCCAAATAAACAGAGCGTTGAATAACGATTATAGTTTACAGAGTTGACAGTGAGAGCTGCAGATGCAAAATGAGTATGCGGAAACGGTAAATTCCGATGTGATGGAACGGTTAAACCGAAATGCGGAAGAGAAATGGAAGAGACTTATCCGCTACGGTATAAAGCAGGGAGAGTTTCGGAATGTAAGTGTCGACCAGATCGTCAATGTGATCTTGTATTCGTACCAGGGTGTCCGAATGTGGAGCAGGATAATCCCGATGAAACCGAAGACATTCCGTTCCATTGCGGATAATATAAGAAATCAGTTAATAGGAGAAAACAAATGATAATACTCAAGAGACCGGGAAAAGAACATGAAGCAAAGGCAGCTGATTTTAAGCAGGAATTCATTGATAACGGTGAGAAAACGATAAACGGAAGTGAACTTTTGGATCAGATGGAATCTTATGATGAGTGGCTTAACTCTGTTACGGATAACATATCGCCGGAAACAGTAAATCCATCGTGGGTAGTTACCGATACCTATTTTGCTTTTGATGAAAATGATCATATCGTTGGCATCATTGATCTTCGCCACGAGCTAAATGATTTCCTGAAGGATTTTGGTAACTGCGGATACAGCGTAAGACCGTCGGAGAGACGTAAAGGGTATGCGACGGAAATGCTTAGGCTCATTTTGGAACGTGCACGTCACCTTGGAATGGATAAACTTCAACTCTCGGTGGAACGCACAAATGAAGCATCCGTAAAGACAATAACGAAAAACCTCGGGAAGTATGAGAGGAGCTTTACTTTTGAGGGTGAAGAAGCTGATGTATATATAATTGATTTAGAGTAATTAAATTCGGAGGCTGATTAAGTAATTGACTTTTTAATGAGTAGTTGATATGATGAATTCGTGGCGGAAACGGACATGTTCCGAGGGGATGACACCCATAGAAAAAAACGGAGAGCCGCAAATCGAATAAACGTTGCAAGGGGGATGATACCCATGGAAAAAAACATTATTGTGACGGATGAGCAGGGGAAACCGATAGGCACCACTTACCCGAAGAGGGCAAAGGGCCTTGTCAAGAACGGTCGGGCAGAGTATGTCAATGACCGCGAAATACGTCTAAAGGATACTCGGATTCCGACCGTATCAAATATTACGGAGGAACTCAACATGAGTAAAACGATCAACTTTAGCGCAAGAGATTTCAAGCTCGAAGATACATGCCAAACCAATGTCGGAGTCAGAGGGTTCATGACCGTCTGCGGTGAGAGTACGGAGGTGTGGGAGATCGGTGACTGGGGCTGGAACTGGACCTCGCTTCGAAGCGAGATCAGGGGCCTTGAGAAGAACACAGATTACATTTTCCGATTCGCGATGACCGGAGGTCATACGGACGATGACAGGGAAGTTTCGATGGTTCACATCCACCACCTGGCAGGATCGGTGCCGGAGGATCCGGAAGAGCAGAACAGGGCATGGGAAGAGCGATACACGTATCAGATCGGAAAGAGCCGGTTCGAGCCGGTCATCAGCAAGCGTGACAAGACCGGAATGTTGCGGATATTCGAGCTCCCGTTCAACACCGGGGAGTACGAAAACTGGTGCGTTGTCATTGTTGCCCAGCACGCTGTTGCGCGATTCTTCACGGCCAAGGAGAATGCTTCTTACCGGGAGCTTGAGGACCTGACGTTCGAGCAGTGGCGTGAGGAGAGAACGGAGCAGCTCAGAGCCGAGCGGGTGCGGGAGGCGAGAGCATTTGCCAACATGGATTGGCAGTCCGGGGACGATGACGATGGTTCGTTTCAGGACATGCAATCGGTGAGGAACGACGCTTCTTCGGAGGCAATCCCCAATTTCTTCGGCGGAAGGATCGACCTGTCCGAAGCCGAGATCCACAGCGCAAAAATGCTGCGGGAATTGATGGCGATGGCCAAGCGGGGAGTTCACGTTGATCTCTCGGGCGCGATCCTCGATTGCGACGAAGATGAGGATTGATTTACATTCATATGTACAAACGCAGGAGAGTCGAAAGGCCAATGTCATTAAGATAACGACATTGAAATAACGAGAGTTTATGAACACGGGACGAAAGAGGTCATTTTCTTTCGTCCCGTTGCTTTTTTATGCACCATTAATAAGCAGAGACAGTTCCTCTGCTCAAAAAATTTTAC
>JAFZAZ010000028.1 GCA_017561985.1 Lachnospiraceae bacterium | reverse complement strand
GCGGTTTCCGCGGTAAATAAGCCCCTTGTTGTAGAGGTTTACAAACACTTCCTTAACGGCCTTGTTGCAGCCCTCGTCCATCGTGAAACGCTCGCGGTCCCAGTCGCAGGACGAGCCCATTTTCTTAAGTTGACTAATGATGCGGCCGCCGTACTGGCGCTTCCACTCCCATGCTCTCTCGAGGAATCCCTCACGTCCGAGGTCCTCCTTCGTGATGCCTTCCTTCGCCATCGCCTCTACGATCTTCGCCTCGGTCGCGATCGATGCGTGGTCGGTGCCGGGAAGCCACAGTGCCTCATAGCCCTGCATGCGCTTGAAGCGGATCAGAATATCCTGCAGCGTGTTGTCGAGAGCGTGTCCCATATGCAGCTGTCCGGTGATGTTCGGCGGCGGGATCACAATCGTGTACGGCTTCTTCTCGGGCCGTACTTCCGCATGAAAATACTTCTTGTCCTGCCACATCTGATACAGGCGGTCTTCAATCTCTTTCGGATTGTAGGTCTTAGCCAGTTCCTTCATGTTGTTACTCCTTTCTGTAGGTGGGCGCGCTATTACGTGCAACTTCGTGAAACTCGCTTCGCTCCTTTCACTCAGTGTACGTGCGCTCAAAAATCAAAGACGCCCCTCGCCGTATAAGGACGAGGGGCTGTTCGTGGTACCACCTTATTTCGCAGCTTGCGCTGCCTCTTTACGCCGCTCCAACAAGCGACTCATCGTTAACGGGATTACCCGGAGACCTCTACTTCCACGAGGGTTTCAAAATCTCAGCTCCGAAGCTACTTCCGCATCTCCGTCTCCGAACCGGTCTTGCAGCCATGAACCGGTCTCTCTGTCGGTCGGTAGAAGCGTACTCCTCTTCTTCCATGCCATTCAAATATTGAATATGCACCTAATTTACCGCAGACCGCCGACTTTGTCAAGAGGAACTTTCCGAGTCGTCATAGTCCGCTCATTTTTCGTTTCCACAACATCACCCCCTACATCTTTCGCATTTTCCGCTCATTTTCAAATTGTCATTTCGACGGCCGTATCACTGTTGCAAGGGAATCTTCCGTCGGATTATAAGTGAACTGTTTGTATGCATTTTCCGACCACTTATTCTTCTCTTCATCCTCATACCGGAAACATCCTATAGTGAGGGTATTCAGGAACGGTATTTTCTCCCGAAGGGCAGAAAAATCCTCCTTTTTGAGCTCAACGCCCTCTCG
The DNA here is from genome assembly GCA_017561985.1 of Lachnospiraceae bacterium. The sequence continues at coordinate 22,687 of JAFZAZ010000028.1, read as the reverse complement.
GGAAACCACGGAAATATAGCAAGTAATTTTTATTTTTCCCCACTCTTCCTGATGTTCGCTCTCCCCGCGCAGATACTTCTCAATCTCGTCTTTCGTGATCCACGCCGGCAGCCGGCTCGGAACATCGATATCCGATTCATGGACGATATATCCGTTGTTCAACAGAATGCCCAGAAATCTCACAAGCGCTATCTCTGTCTGGTTGCCGACTTCCTGTTCCAAAACTTCAACAAACAGCGTTGTCTCCATGACCCCGTGATTCACATATCCCTCGTAGGTTTTGTTTTGTGCACGAAAAGAAAACCGGATATAGTCGCTGGAGACGCCCTTCACCTGCACATTTGCGATTTCCTTCGGAATCCCGTAATACTGCTCAAGCAGGGCCTCGCAGCGCTCTTGGTTTTCGTTCGTTTGCTTTTTCTGCCTTTTGTCCCTCGAGATTACAACGGAAAGGATGGGAATGGCCACAGCACTGATGACACAGATAATACATAGAATCAGCAATACCGTACGAAGCATCTTGTTTTTTGCGCTCTCCATCGGAAAATCCGGCATTCCGGCCTGCATTTTTTCTTCTGAATCACTCATAGATTACATATTCCCCCTGATCGAAAAGCACCTTATATGACTTCACGAAAACCTTCTCCTGTGTTTCCGGATCAACCCGGTAACAATGCACGGTCAGTGTCCTGAGAAAAGGAACTGTATTTTTCAGCTGTAGCAGTTCCTTCGGAGAATCCGGAATCTCCGAGGCGTTAATCTGCACCTCACAAGTCAGATAGAATTGGTTGAAACGATATTTCCGCTTTTCCTTGTCAGAAAGAAGTTCTGACAGAAACGAGTCCGCCGACTCCTCGAAGCAGGTAAGCGGAAGCATGTTTTCTTCCTTTACAGCGTATTTCCATCCGATTTTGACCTTTTGAACCTCAGTTTCCATTTCTGCAAACCATTCGGTTTTCTCAAACACTTTTTTTAACCAGTCGCGTGCATCCTCGCAGAACCACTCCGTCTTATAATCCGTACAGTTTTCAGCATAGTAGTATTCCTCTCCGCCGCATGAAAAAACAAGATAAGTATAAATACTTTCCTGACGGTAGTATTCCTTAACAATCGTGTAGTCCGATTCCTCTAATCCGAAGTACTTCTGCATGTCCGCCCGGAACCGCTCCCGCTGTTCCTTAAGCGCTTCGTTCCGTTGCTCTTTGCGCTGTGTGCTCGACCTGGAAAGCGAAACAACGATAACCACCACAAAAATGGTAAACAAAGCACCCCCGACTATTATAATCCATTTGACACCGTTCAACACACCCTTTACCGCGCTCTTAACCGAACTTCCCACATCATCACCCCCGTCCTTGTGTTGTTCCGACTATTATAGCATAATTTAACGAACAAGGGAAGTCCCACCGGGGTGGAGGCGATTTTCGCCCGGCAAATGCACCGCAGCTCATGCGGCTCCCATGTAAATTTCATTGACATCCCCAGTCAAAACTGCTATACTGTTTTTGCGTATATTTCCCAAGGAGGTATTACCATGAGTGATCTCGATGTATATTTGAGCGGTGAACAGGTCTATTGGCGTGGCAAGCCGGACCGCAAATGCTTCGTTTTGGAGTGCATTTTCAATCCGCTTTTGATCTTTGCGTTGATCTGGCTGGTCTTTGACCTCGGTTTTATTTTCCTGATTGCAGGTGACACTTTCGGCGTGCCGAAAGGACTGCTCCCGTTCCTGGCCGTGTTCTTCCTGTTCCACCTCATGCCCGTGTGGATCTACCTCGGCGGAGTGCTTCTCGCGGCGCGCAGACAGCACAACATGGAGTACGCGATCACCGACCGCGGCGTTTATTTTGCAGGGGGAATCATCACAAAGACCGTTACGATGAAGCCGTTCGCGGAAATCTCCAGCGTCAACATGACGCGCGGATTTATCGACCGCAAGACCGATTGCGGCGACGTGACGTTCACGTTCATCGGCAACACGACAACGGCAGGCACGGGCACACTCGCAATCCGGGACATCCCCGACTACCAGCGTGTGTTCCAGATGGTCAAGCAGATGCAGACCGACATCTTCTCGGATACGATGTATCCGAACGCGCTTCGCCCCGGCTCAAACCCCGGTTACCGCACACAGTATCAGCCGGACTCGATGCCGGAAAATGAACCCCGCCGCTATTGATTAAAAAGTAAAGGCTTCGGACCATGAATCCGAAGCCTTTTTTATTTTCCGAATTATTTGCGCTTACTGCGACTCGCGACGCTCGTCCTTCGAAACGTCCTCCGCTTCGGCCTGCTCTTTCCTTCGTCCGGGCATCATCCGTGTGATCTTCTCGGTGATCTTCTCGGCAATCGCAGCGAGGTCGACTTTCTCGCGGCTTCCGGGCATCACGCTTCGGATGGCTTTCAAAATACCGGGATAGCGGATAGAGCGCATCGCCGGGAACGCGCGCAGCATTCGCTTCTGCTGCTTCGTGAGAAGCCCGAGAGCTCTGCGGTACACCGTCTCCAAAACCACGGTGTCGTACAGCGCTGCCATCTTGTCCTTCGCCGAGATCAGCATCTCCGCCACGCGGCGCATCTTCTCTTCGAAGTCGGCCGCATTCTTCACACTGATGATGAAGTCAAGCAAAAACAGGGCGAACAAAACGCCCGCGATGACGTGCTCCTGCGTCGGCGAAAGCTTTGAGATCACTGCCATCGTCGCGGGATGAACCCACTGTATAAGCACAACCGAGAGGCCGCCGAACGCGAGGAATCCCTCCAGACAGATGCGGCCGTTTAAGTGCCAGAACATGTCGTAATAGTCCCACCAGCGCGCATTGAACATCTTCTCCATCGCGTAGGACGTCAAATACTCGACCATGGTACACACGCATGCGCTGACAAAAAAAAGTAGCACCATGTCCTTGATGTTGCCGAGAAGCAGCAGGTCGATGAGCGCTCCGGCCCCGTAGATGGGGATGTACGGCCCGTTCATAAATCCGCGGTTGACGACGCGGTGCTTATCGATCATGGAAAAGATCACGCTCTCCCATATCCAGCCCAGAAAGCTGAACACGAAAAACATGAGAAAGCTTGTTTCAACGAGTTTCACGGAATGCCAGTCTCCTTTTCACGGCGAGTGCGAAACCGCGCACCGTCTCGTAGGTCGCGCACGCCTTGTCAACGACGCACAATATTCTTCCTTCCCGCGTCCGCGGCACACGCAGATTCAGCGGGAACATATGGCATGCGATCATATCCGCCTCAGTGTCCGAGATCGTAAAATCACGCTTTGCGTTGCGAAGCGCGCGCCCCGCATGCGTGAATCCGTGCAGACGATGGCTCGGGTCATCCTCGTGCCAGTCGTAGAGAAAATAATCGTGCAGCAGCGCTCCGCGCACGAGGCTGCGGCGGTTCACTTTTCTCGGCCAGCGCTCGGCAAGCGCGAGACACTTTTCCGCCACAAGAAGCGAGTGGTCGTACACAGTGACGTCCCCGTGCTGGATCAGCGTCTTCTCGTGCTGCATCCCCGGGGACTCCAGAATATCGCTCCCGTATTTCCATAACATTTTCCGATGTCTGATTGCCATGCTTCCTCCAAATTACGCACTGTCTTTCGCCCCGCCCGGGCGGGGCATCCGCACCGTCAGCGGTTCCGGTAGCCGTTCTTCAGACGGTTTACGATCTCGTCGAAGAACCACCAGAATTCGTCCTCCGAGTCCGCGCCGCGCGCGCGAAGCTCCATCAGGTGCAGATAATTGATATAATCCGCGGAATACTCACGGTTTTCCTCCACAAAATAAAACTGGTTCTCGATTCGTCTCACCACGTCCGGATCCACCGAGTACACCGCCAGCTCGCGGTTGAACTCGTCCTCCATGCCGCCCAGTTTGAGCGCATAGAGATATTGACACAGGCTCTCGCGGTCGTTGCTCTTCTGATACGCGGTCTGAAAATTCTTCGCAGCGCTGCGGAACTGTCCGTTCTGCGCCATGAGAACCGCGATGTTGTGGTACGCCGCGCCCTGCTCCTCATCGTTCAAAAGCGAAAAGTCCCTGTCGTCAAGGATCGTCTGATATTCCAAAAGCGCCTCGTGGCTCTTGCCATACCGCAGAATTGCCGCCGCATGACGCTTCTTGCGCTCGATCGGGAGCAGCTCAAAATATTCGTCGATCTTGCCGATCAGATGATTGATCTCGTCCTGGCTGTAGTAGTCGGTGCTGCAGAAAATGGACACAACCATGTCCTTGATGCCCGATTTGCGCTCCGTGAGCGTCGCCAGAAAGTCCGCGCGCTCCGGCATGTTGAGTTCCATCCGGATCCACGGGATCAGCTGACTCTCCGAGAGGTCCTCCTCCATCGTCTCGACGTTGTGATACAGGTAGTAGCACAGCTCCTCCATCGTATACACGCAGACGCCGGTCGATTGGAAATAAAACGGGATCTTCGCTTTGTCACCGATGCAATATATCAGTCGCCCCATGTGTTCTTCTCCCAGTACGGATTTGCCCGTCTACAGCGTAATGATCTTCTCCCACACGCGATAACTGCTCGGGAAGAACTGGCCGAAGCCGAGGTCCGTCACCGTGCACACCGCCGTGTCGCGGTCGAGGAAAGTCACCTTCACAGCCACGCGCGTCGTCTTGTTCTCGCGCCGGTGCAGGTTCTTCAGGTTCATGATGGTGTAGCGCGTCTCCTTGCGGACCGCATTGTACACCGTAAAATAAATCTCGTCCGTGTCGTCCAGAATTCCGACCGTCGTCGCCTTCGCGTTCTTCCAGCGCTCGCCCGCCTGAATGAGCGGGTAATCCGCAACGCGGTTGTCGCGGAACATCCGGATCGAGATGGTCGAGCGGACCATGTCCTCCGAGAGGAAGAGATAGTCTGCGAAGCGCTCGTCCTCGCGGTACATGCCGCAATACGCGGCGCCCTTCGCGTAGAGGTTGGTGCCCTTGAACACGTGGCGTCCCGCAGTCATCGACTTGAGGATCGCGTCCGGCCATGTGCCCTCGAAGCCCTTGCCCGTGACGTAGATGGTCGAGATGATCTGACGCTGGATCACCTTGTCGCAGACGAGCCGGAAGCTGTACTGCATGCGGTTCTCCTGCATGTTCTCGAGCATCGACACATCCATCAGGTCGCTCAGGTCCGCGGTGTATGTCGTAACCGTCGTCGGCGAGCCTTTGCGGCTCGTGGACATCTGGTAATAAAACAGTCCGTTTTCGTTGTAATCAAAGAGGCTTACGTCGTTGACCCAGTACTCTTTGCGCTGGCACGCCGCATAGTACATGAAGCTCATGACATACGGCTGGAACTCGATGCGTTCGCGGCGGATTCCCGTCTCCTCGATGGCCTGGCGCACCGCCTCGGTCACCTGCGGATAGAGCGTGCGCATCGTCACAACGACTTTGCCGATCGTCTCGTTGACGTATTTCTGGCGCACAGCGGAAAATGTCTTCCGCACGAAGCGGGCCAGCAGCTCCTGCGCCGTGTATTCGACCTCGTAGATGACCTCCGGCTCTCCGCGCACCACGCGGTTGACCAGATCGTCGACAAATCTGCCGGCGTTGCGGTTGTTAAACCGGATCGCCTCCTCGCCGAAGAGCCAGTCCATGGAGTCGCTGCGCACGCAAAGAACGGTGGGGATCACAGTATTCCCACTGCTCGTAATGCTGATGCTGTCAGGCTCCTCGGAAAGCCTTCCGACCGCAATCTGCGTCGTCTCTGCGCCGAGATCGTAGCCGATGATGATATCCCTGGGGTCCATACGTCCTCCGTTATGGTAACGTTACTTAAGTTGATCAGTCGCGGTTTCTTGCAATGATTCGCAAAATGCGGATCATCAGGTTGACCAAATCCACGTAGATGAAGCAGGCGCTTCGGATCGCAGACTTGACGGATTTCTCGTTTTGCTGTGCAACTGCCCAGTCATAGCCGATGTAGCCGGCGAAGATTCCGATAAACAGGAAATCGAACAATCCGGAAGAAAACATCGTAGCATTTACACACCACATGATCGTTTCCGCAAGGATGCCGATGATCAGGCAGGCGAAAAGCATCCGTCCGATCGAGGCAAAGAACTGCGGGTACAGATACGAGAGTCCGACCATCAGCAACATGATCACTGCCATGATGCAGAAAGCGTACCGGATCGTCGAAATCTCATAATACTCAAGCAACGGCGTGAGAAGGAGTCCCATCGGCACAACGATCATGTTGTATCCGATGAAGCACGTCACGGTGCTCTTCGTCTTCTGGCAAATAAGTGTTCCCACAATAATTCCCACAAAGTAAATTATGAGCGGAATGAACGGAGTTTCGTGGTAAAGATTGTCGATCTTGTCCGCAAACATAAAGCACATGATCGCGTTTACGAGAAAGCCGTACAAAAGCATAACACCGATGATGCCGTTGAATTTTTGGACCGAGATCGAGTCGCCGTCGTTCTCGACATTCAGGTAATATCCCTGCGAGTCGGTCGGCATCTGCGCATGCTGATACGCCGCAGCTCCTGCCAGCATCGTTCCGATGGAAGCGTTCCTGGTCTGACCGTTGTTTACGTTCTGCGCGCCGCCGTTTTGCGTATACGCGCCTGTCTGCGGATCGTAATATCCGTTGTAATTAAAGTTGTTGTCTGCCATTACTCTTCTCCTTTCACACACAACATTTTACGACTTAACCTCCGCTTCGGCCGCGCGCTGCTCCTCGGCAGTATGGAAGAGCTGCGAGATAGCGAACTCGTTGCGGATATATCGGTTCAAAAGATCCATCGCGCGATCGGCGTCGCGCTCCTGCTGGGCACGGATGATCTCGTTGATCTGCGCGAAGCGGCTGCCCCGGTTTCCGGTGTGCTTGTCGCTGCCGACGAGCGTTGCGCGCTCGCTGATGATCGTCTCCTCACCCTCGCGGTCGGACTCGTCGCTGATGACGTAGTCCACGGTCTCTCCGTCGAAAAGGATCAGGTCCTTGACGAAGATTCCGTAACAGATGTCTCGCATCGGGAACTCGTACCGCACGCGTTTGCCGCTGCCGCGGTAGGAATAATCGAGCGTCACGTGATGCTTCGGGTTGGTCCGGTACTCGATCAGGAACTTGTCCTCCAGACTCTCCGGAAGCGTCATCACCTTCGCAAAATTCAGGAACGCCGGGAGCACTTTGCCCTTGGCCTCCATGCGGATCAGCCAATACTCCGCAAAATCCTGCTCCTCCTTCGTGAGCGTCTCTTTCATCGCGTACTGCTTGAGAAGTGCAAGCACGCAGACGTCGTTGTCCTCGCGGTACGCCGAGCGCCGGATGATCGACACCGTCGTCTCGCCGAGCGGAATGTCCGCGGTGAGGTAGCGGTACGACATGTACGTGACATACGCGCGGATCAGAGTGCGCTCGCTGCCGGGCCGGTCGTACGAGCGGATCAGCTCGTCGCCGTACGGGAAACTCGCCTCCGTGAACAGGATCTGGGCAAGCAGACGCTCGGCAAGGCTGTCTGCGCGGACTTCAAGCGCCGCGACCTCCTGCCATACGTGGTAAAGTGTCTGCGTTCCCGCCTGGAAATGGTTCACCAGGTACGTGAGCACACGCTCGCTCCTGCGGCCTCTCACAAAGAGCTCGTACATCATGTCCGTGAGAAGCGGTGTGGGCGTCTCAAGCTGCTCCTTCGGAAGGGCAGCGACCAGGCGCTCCAGAAGCCTCGGTTCGACATCCTCGAAGCCGTAGCGCTCCAAAAGAGACATCACCTGTGCAGTCTGACCGCGGAGGATCAGGAGGCCGATCATACGGCCGCGCTGAGGCGCGGGGATCGCCGAAAAATCAAGCCGTCCCAACAGCTCCTCGAGCTGTTCGTCACGGAAGTTGTCATAGTAGTAAAGCACGAGCGTGCGCAGCAGTTCGCCGCGGAATCTCTCCCGCAGATCAAGCGCGCGACACGCCTTCTTGCGAAGCTCCACGGAGTCCGCGTCAAATCGCGTCTCCGACTGGGCCGCCGACGCGAGATGCAGAAGGATCATCGAGCTGTCCGCCGGGAAGCGCTCATACGCCTCCGGAAGGTCCTTCGCGCAGTACATCAGGCGGTGCATCCGGTACGGAATTCCGCTCAGGAAGCGGTTGCGATTAGCGTCCATAAACGCAATCACCGCGCCGTCCGTGTAAATGTCAGCCTGCGCATGACCGCTCGCCAATGCGATCACGGTCTCCTCCTCGAGCTCGGGATGCGCTACAACCACGTAGTGGATATTTGGCGCCGTGCACTCGATCTCCACGCGGAATGCGATCTTCTCCAGCTTCTGGAGCACGCGGTCGCGGTAGTCGGACGACGCAAGACAGTCGTTGTAAAGGATCGCCAGGAAATCGTCGTTACGATTTTCCTTGAGACGGTCCATCGTGTATTCGCGGATCTTCGGAAGGAAACTCTCGTAGATCGCAGGCCGGCTCTCCTTGTGGCGAACGATGTTCGCGTACAGGAACGAGAGCTTGCGGTCGTTCAGCTTGCTGTTGTACGTAAAATACGTGAAGACGTTGTCGTCCAGCGCCTCCTCGACGTCGGATTTGCCGGTGTAAATATAGTACTCGTACAGCTCGGCAACACGGATCTCCGCCTCAACGCCGCGCTCGAACCATACGGCGTAGCGCGGTTCGCGGCAGTGACCGCGGATCAGCATCGCGCAGATGGCCGTCAGGGCCTCGCGCAGCTGGAACTGCTCGTAGATGCCCGCGAGCACCGTGTAATACAGCGGACGGAACTCCTTGACGCCCTCCGCGAGCGTGGAGAACTGCACCGCAACTTCCTTGCGCAGGAAACGCCGTCTCACGGCAAATGCAATCGTCTGCAGTTCAAACTCGCCGATCTCATGAAGCAGCTGCGGCTCCTCGTTCAGAGTGCGCGCCGCCGCGAGGAACAAAAGCGGCGAGGGATTGTCGTTGTCATAAATACCGCGAAGCTCGTCCAGACGAAGCTTGCCGTTCTTGCCGTAGCGGTCGTCAAGCTGCATCAAAAGGAGCGCGGGGATCACTTTCTTCGGCGCATCGTTACAGATGCTGTAGAGCTGCTCGAGCGCGGACACGCGGTCCGTTGTGGAGCGCTCTGCGCGCAGGTAGACATACGCCGCGCGGGCGTCCGCAGAGGCACCCTTGAGGTCGTCCTCGGAGATCTCGCGGAGCTTGGCATTTGCCGGGCTCTCTCGTCCGCTCAGGCGGTCCAGGTGAACGCGGTACAGCCGGGCTTCCACGGGAAGCTCACCGGCGACATCGCGGAAACGAGCGAGAAGACTTTCGGCCTCCGTGACATAACGGCCGACCGGAATCTGGTTCATATGGTAAGCGATGGCGTTGTTCATCAGGTCCACCGACAGATGAGCCTGCGCCGTGCGGCGCACCTGCTCCGCCGTCTTCTCCTGCGTCTTGCGGCAGAACACGGGGATGGTGATGGTCTGATTTTGCGCCTCCACCGTAAGGGTAGCGTAATTGTTGCCGCGCGACATCTTCTCGGGGATCACCACGTAACGGATGTCGTACGTGCCGCCCGCGAACTGCTCCGACGTGACAACGCCGTGCTCCACGAGCAGGAATTCCGCCGACGAGGACACCTGCAGGTTCACATAGCCCGGGTTGTCCATCCGAAGCGTCAGCTGGTCGGAAAATGCGCTGTCGCGCACGTCCTCATACGATATTTTCGAGACAGCCGCGGAGACCGAAACCGGAATTTTCCGCCCGGTCGCAACGAGGAACTCCTCCATCGCCCGCTCCGCGGACGCGCTCATTTTCAGAAAATCATACAAAAACAGGCTCTTCGGCTCATGGAACGCGAGGAACGACCGGAAGCCGGCGTCCGTGTAGAGCTTCAGGGCTTCCCTGCGGTTGTCGCGCGCAAAAAGCGCGAACTGCTCCGGCGAGGAGACGACCTGCGTGCCGACCGAAAGCGTCGGCGCCACAACGTCGATATGGTAAGGGATCTCCGTCTCACCGCAATCGGTGATCACCGCGAGCACACCGTCGTACGACGCGAGGCTCTCCAGCGACTCCGCGTGGATCACATATTCCACCGTGTTGGAGATACCGACGAACTGGTTCGTCACCGGCTCCATGATGCGATTGTCCGAGCAGACAATGCCCTTCATCGACTTCTCGGCGTCATTGCTGACGATCACGCGCCCGCTCACGCGGCGCCCGATCTCCACAGAGGCAACGATCCGGTCCTTGCTCAGGCGGATCCGCGGCAATTCGTATTCAATTATGCCCCGGGCGATCCCGGCAATCTTCTCCTTCACGACCCCTCCTGACTCGCGGCACGACCGCCGCGGTACACGGTTGCTACATCCCCAAAACTGCTAAACAATCATTACGGCCCAATCTTCATGAACACGTTGTCCTCGACTTCGCGGAACACTGCGCTGCCGTCGACAGCCACGTAAAATACAGCTTCGCGCATGCCGTCAGCGCCGATAACGTTCACGCAGATGCACTCGCGGCCCTCGATCGTCGAAGACCAGCTGTCCGGCTCGTACGTGTAAGAAGCCGGGTCCTTCGCGAGCGATAATTTTCCGGCGGGCAGGTTCTTCAAAAAGTCAGCCGCCTCCCTGCCGCTCAGATTCTTCGGCGCCTCCGTCGGAGTTGGCGTCGGCGTTGCGGGCGCCTCCGTCGGAGTAGCCGTCGGCGTCGGCGAATTCACCGGCTTCGGCGTAGGAGTCGCCTTGTTCTGCTTCTTCCCTTCCTCCATCGGCGTGACCGAATCCTTGCCCTTGCCTCCCGGAGTCGGCGTCGGTGTGATAATCGTAGAATTCGAGCTGGAGTCCCACTTCTCAATGCCCCATTTGACGACAAAGAAAACCGCGGCCACAGCAATCACAAACAACACGACTTTGCCCAAAAACAAAGCCCCGTCGTTCTGTTTTTTCTTCTTTTTCCTGCGCTTTGCCACGTTCCAAAACCTCCGCCCCGCACACTATTTGCCTATACAGAGTCATTGTATCACATCGAGCCGTATTTGTCACGGATTTTTCCGCCCCCGAAACGCCCTCAAGCAACGCCTCACAGCGCCTCCCGCAAGCTTGCGCAATCCTTTTCTACACCCCCCGCAGGACCGACGCAACAACGAAAAAGCCCGGGCAAATGCCCGGGCAGAAACGTCGGATTTGGTTGTAACCGAAAAGGATTACGCAAGCTTGCTCTTAGCTGCGTCGCAGAGCGAAGCGAAGCCTGCAGCGTCGTTGATAGCCATCTCGGAAAGCATCTTGCGGTTGATGGTGATATCAGCCTCCTTCAAGCCAAACATGAACTTGCTGTAAGAAATTCCGTTAAGCTTGCAAGCAGCGCTGATACGAGCGATCCAGAGCTGACGCATCTGGCGCTTTCTCTCCTTGCGACCCGCGAAAGCGGAAGCAAGTGCGCGCATTACGGACTGCTTAGCAATACGATACTGCTTGGATCTGGCGCCACGGTAACCTTTCGCCAGCTTCAATACTCTGTTATGTTTCTTCTTAGCGTTTAAGCCGCCTTTAATTCTAGCCATTTTGTTCTTCCTCCTTCAACAGGTTCTTACAGGTACGGTAAAATCTTCTTCATGTTGCCTTCGCTGGCGTGGTTCGTAAGCGTAGCCTTGCGAAGGTTTCTCTTCAACTTGGTCGTCTTCTTGGTCAGGATGTGCTGCTTACCGGCTTTCATTCTCTTCAGTTTGCCTGTACCTGTCTTGGAAAAACGTTTTGCAGCAGAGCTGCTGGTCTTCATTTTCGGCATATTATTATCCTCCTTAAAATTATTTCGCCTTTTTCTCGGACAAAATCATGGTTATGTTGCGGCCCTCAATCTTCGCGGGCTTGTCGATCACCGCGCAATCCTCAAGCTTCTGAACAAATGCCATCATAAGCTCAAGACCCGCCTGCTGATGCGCCATCTCGCGTCCGCGGAACCGGAGCGCAACCTTGACTTTGTTGCCTTTCGTGAGGAACTTGCGCGCTGCGGCCGCCTTCGTGTTCATATCGTTCTCGGCGATCGTAACGGAGAGCTGAACTTCCTTCACTTCCGTGGTCTTCTGCTTCTTTCTGTTTTCTTTCTCCTTCCGCATGGATTCATAGCGGAATTTGTTGTAATCCACCGTTTTGCAAACCGGCGGATTTCCCTTCGGTGCGATCAGAACCAAATCGAGATTCGCGTCGCGCGCAATCTTCAATGCCTCTTCAAGCGGCATAATTCCGAGTGTCTCACCGTTCTCACCAAGTGCGCGTACTTCCTTTGCGCGGATCTGCTCATTGATCAAATATTCGCTAATGGCTCACACCTCCTAAACACAGTGTCTCTTGCGTCCAAACGAGTTGACGCAACCTCGCGAACTTCGTTCGCTCGGTGTACGTGCGCTCGGCGCTCACACGCGAACTTCGTCCGTATTCGAGCTTGTCCTTCCGACTTGACGGAAACTGCGTTTCCGCAAGGTCGTCTGTCCAACCTCGCCGCCCTCCGGCGGTGTGAGTGCTCTCGCTTAGCGCGCAAAAAAAGAGCGGAATACCTAAATATCCGCTCATAGAAAACGCTTTCAAAATCGATTGCGTATGATTTCTTATGTCGACCTCTTCACGCGATTGCTTGAGGTGAGAGCGGATACTCTGCTTCATGCTGTCGGCCCGTGCCGCAAGCGACAACTTTCGAACAGCAAGCCGATGATATCACAGGTATCCGCCATTGTCAAGCATTTTTTACTGATCGGTCGAAACCGTTTCGTTTCCCTTGTCTTTTGCACGTATTTCCGTCTCAAGCATCCGACCGTACGCGTAATTTCTCGTCTTTTTCAGACATCCGATCTCAAAGACCCTGAGAACGAGGTCCGAAACAACCGAGACGTTCACCATCAGAACCATCGCCAGGTAGTACTTTTTCCTTGCCGCCAGCGTTTCTCCGTATTGAGCATTCTTCATCGCCTCATAAGCGCCTTCATAAACCATCTTCATTACTAAGCTCAAAATGATGGTGATCACAACGATCACGATTGTCGCTGTCCAGAACTTCTCCCAGCTTTCGCGTGCGTCGGACATCTCGCCGGTTTCCGACAAGTACGATGTCGCCTTCTTCATGGAATCACAGTATATTTTCCGGAAAATAAGTCCCGAAAAGACTCCGACCAGAGAAGCCGTCGTTACCGACCATGCTCCCGAACTCTGAGACACGTTTGAGTGCAGAACATACTGCGAGATCATGCCTACGACTCCCGCAACCAGCAGTCCTTTTTCAAAGACATGAAGCTGCAGCATATATACGAAATACAGAAACGCAGCGCAGGAAGGAATAACTGTGAGAACAATCAGGAAAAAATCGTGTTCCTCCAGAAATGCATCGATCTTTATCATGAACGTAATTTCATACTGCTGGTAAAGCGTAGCCATGTTGAGCATAAGCAAAAGGATCACCTCAAAACACAGATAAATGATCAGTGCCTTTCTCATTTTTGCCAACGTCTTCTCGGACTCACTGTAATCGATCGCCGAGATTCTAAACCTTTCTCTTTCCATTTTTTGCCCCCTCTGAAATTTTTTAACCGCGGCGCGGCTCGATGAGCGGATCGTTCCAATCGATGGTTCCGCCGAGCTGTGCCGCAAGCAGGTCACAATTTGCCTCGAGATCGTCCAGGAAGACGACCTCTTTCTTCTTCGAACGTCTACCCTTACCCTCGTAAACGGTTTCGCTCACACACGCGTCATAACTGATCGCAAAATCCTCCGGATCGTCGTGCGGGAAGAAGCTGACGCTGTACTCATACGAAATCCTGCCCTCTTCCGAGGTCGCAGTCAGACGCACAGCCGCCGCATGACGCTCACGACCGTTGGCGACGCATTTTGCGCCGTAGTAACACAAGAATACATCGATAACCTTCATAGCGTTCTCCTCCGCCGAAGCCGTTGATCAACCCTTTTTCTTGTTCACGATGGCGTCGATCGACTCGATGCAGGCAGAGCGGAAGCCCGCCTTCTCAAGCGCTGCAACGCCGCAGATTGTAGTTCCGTTCGGCGAGCACACAGCGTCCTTCAAAACGCCGGGGTGATCGCCCGTCTCGAGCATCAGCTTGGCACTTCCGAGCACCGTCTGTCCGACCAGCTGATACGCTGCTGCGCGCGGAACACCGTATTTGACGGCAGCATCCGCATACGCTTCCATGAAGATGTCGACAAATGCCGGGCCGCAGCCGCTGATATATCCGCCGATATCCATCAGCTTCGAGGGCAGCAGCACAACCATGCCGAGGCCTGCGAACAGGTGCTTCATCACCTCAAGTTCCTCGGGGCGAAGCGAATTGTCCTCCTCGAAGAGGAACACGCCCTCTCCGATCATCGCCGGGGTGTTGGGCATGATGCACTGCACACGCACGGGCGTGTACCAGCCGAATTTTGCGTTCGACGCCTCGTTGACCGGAAGCCCCAGCTCGATGAACTCGCGGTTGAAATCGCTGTTCTTCCAGCCTGCCGCGATTGACCAAAGCTGCTTGCCGACAAGCTCGAAACCGACCTCCTGAAGAAGGTCGTGAATCTGGTACGGCTTGCACGCGATGATCACAACGTCGGACCGCTGAACCGCCTCCGCCGCGCTCGATACGGCACGGAAGCCGATGCGAAGCGCATTTTCCTTCAACCTGTCCTGATGAGGCGCATACGCCACGATCTCTCCGGCACGGACGAGATCTCTCTCGATCCATCCCTTCGCAATGGCCTGTGCCATGTTGCCCATTCCCAAAAATCCGATGTTCATTGTCACCTTTGCCCGCATTCGCGGGTCACCCTTTCGTAGAATGCCTTATTTCTTTCCGCTCAGTATCTCGCGGTACATGGCAAATGTCCGCTCGTCCGCACTCACGAAGATTACCTTTATGCTGTACTCCGGATGACGTCTCATCCAGCTCTGAACGGTGCGGGATGCGATCATCGCAGCCTCGCGAAGCGGATACCCGAAGTATCCTGTGGAAATCGGCGGAAATGCGACCGAGTGAAGGTCGTACTTCATCGCCAGGTTCAAACAGTTCTCGTAGCACATCGTCAGGTAAACCGGATCCGAGTCGTCACCGGAGTACTTCGGTCCGACGGTGTGAATGACAAACTGCGCCTTCAGACGGTACCCGCGCGAAATCTTCGCACGTCCGACGTCACAGCCTTTGAGTGCCGCACATTCCCGAAGAAGTTCGGGTCCTCCGGCCTTTAATATCGTGTTGTCGATGCCCGGTCCTCCGAGCAGCGTCTGGTTCGTTCCGTTTACGATCGCATCGCAGGAAAGCGTAACAATATTGCCGTGCTTGATGACGATCTCGCTGCGCACATCGTCTCGATACGTGCGCGGTTTCGCCGCCGGAGCCTTCGCCGCAGCCGCAGCCTCCTTCGGCTTCGCTGCTTCCTTCTTCACTTCTGCAGGCTTCTGCGGTTCCGTCTCTGCAGGTTTCGCAGCTTCCTTCTTCGGTTCCGCAGGTTTCTGCGGTGCCTTCTCTGCAGGTTTCACTGCCTCCTTCTTCGGCTCAGCGGGTTTCTCCGGTGCCTTCTCAGCAGGTTTCGCTGCCTCCTTCTTCGGCTCCGCAGGTTTCTGCGGTGCCTTCTCTGCAGGCTTCGCAGCTTCCTTCTTCGGCTCAGCAGGTTTCTGCGGTGCTTTCTCCGCAGGCTTCGCAGCATCCTTCTTCACCTCTGCGGGCTTCTCGGGAGCTTTCGCTGCAGGTTTCTCTGCGGGCTTTGCAGCCGGCTTGCTGTCCTCATCGTCCTCTTCCCGCACCGGTTTATTCTTGTGCGAAAACATCGACTCTTCCGCTGCGGACGGCGCTTTGGCCTGCTTAGCTGCAGGCTTCTCCGCCGGCTTCGCGGCTTCCTTCGCTCCCTCCGGAGCCTTTGCCGCTGCCTTCACCGCTTCCGCTGCCGCAGGTTTCGCCGCGGACTTCTCTTCGGCCTTCGGCTCAACATCGGCTGCCTTCGCAGGCTTCTCTTCTGCCTTGGTCTCGACGACTGCTGCCTTTGCAGGCTTCTCTTCCGCCTTGGTCTCGACAGCCGCTGCCTTCACGGGCTTCTCCTGTGCGGCTTCCGCAGCCTTCTTCACAGGCTCTTCCGCTACGGCTTCCGCCGCTGCTTCAACAACTTCAGCTGCGGGAACGACCTCCTCCGCAGGCGCATTTTCCGCTGCGACCTCGGCCGCCTTCTCAACAGGTGCCTCCGCTGCGGCTTCGATTATCTCCTCCGCGGGCGCTTCGTCGGAAGGTTTGTCTTCGGACGGCACCGCGGTAAATTCCACATTTTCCGAGAGGACGAAGGTCTCGTCCGCGTCAAACGACTCGTCGTCGCCGGCAAGCTCGCGCAGGCTCTCCCAGAGCTCCGCAATGGTCTTGTGTTCAACCGGCACGGAACCGATGCTGGTCTTGGCCTCCTCGCCCTCCTCGGGCGCATACTCGGAGCCTGCATCCTCCGTCACGAGACCCGGCAGGTTCTGCAGATAGGTCTCCGGCGAGGAAGTTACGCCCGGATCGAGCACGGGCTCCAACCGTTCCTCGGTGTCGCGGGGCCGGAATGTCACGGTGATGTGTTCCTCCGGCTCGAAGTCCTCCTCCGGAATCTCCTCGGCGGCGCTCACGGAGAGCTCCTCGAGCGAGATTTCCTGCAGATCCAGCTGTGCCAGCAAAGCCGCCGGATTGCGGAGACCGCCCTGGTAACGGATCATGTCAAATATATCCTGCTTCATCTCGAAGAATCCGGCCTGCGGAAGTCCCGCGCTCTGGCCGCTCCGGAGCATCCACTCCAGCTCCTCGAAAGTGTAGTTCGAAACGCCGAGGTCCTCGTACGACCGGCTTCTGCGGAGATTGAAGAACACCTCCTCCATCCACGTCGAAGCGATCTCCGAAAGGTACGGAAGCATGACCGCCTCATAGATCCGCATGTTCCACACCGAGGTCGTCTCTTCCGATGTCCCGTTTCTCACGCCCGTGATCGCGGGCGTCACGACAGAGTCGCTCACACCTTCCTCGGACACGCTCGCGCCCGACTCCTCCATCGACTGCAGAAGTTCGCGGCGAATGCGCTCCGCTTCAACGTTGTCGCTTCGTCTTCCCACGCGCACCGGCTGCGGCGCACGCAGATCAACCGCGTCCACATACGCCGTCACGGAAACCCCCGCAACCGCGCACCAGGCGCGCAAATCCTCGCGCACACGCATCAGCGTACGGCCGAGGAGATTTCTGCCTTTCCACTCCTTCGGGTCGGCGCTTCGGGAATCCTCCGCGTCAATACCGATTCCCCATACGAGATCTCTCGGCGCACACTCTGCGATCAACGCGTTGCCCGTCGCGAGAAGGTCGTACAAAAGCTGGGGGTTCTGCTGGAATTTGGCGCGAAGTCCGCGCCGCATGATCTGCATTCGGATCGTCTTCCAGAGCGAGTCGTTGTAATGCGCAACGCGGCGGCCGAGCTGCTTGATCTCCCGCAGGTCGTCCGTCGCCATGATCTGCTCCGCGATCTCCGTGTCTCCGAAGGTCAGCGCTTTCTGGAGCATCATGTACTGCTCACCCGAATGGTACGTACGTCCGGCATAGACGAAATCCGCCCGATACCAGTTGCTCAAATACCCGTTTTCTGCGTCCGGGTCATAAAATCGAATTACACCCTTAGCCATATAATATCCTCCTCGGGACATCCGCCGGAAACCCCAATGAAACCGCGCGAATACCCCTTTTTGCTATTGTACCGCACGCAAGGCCGATTCGCAAGCAAAAAAACTCCCCGAAGGCTCTCTTCGGCCCCCGGGGAGATAAGAATTCGTAAAATAATACCGTTCTCCGGCCGCGCGTTTACGCCGTCCGGATTTCCACGATGCATGCGGGTTCGTCCGTCGCAAGCACAATGACTGTTCTCGCACCGTCCGCGCCGAGATCTTCCGACGCGATCACCGGTCTGATCACCTCGCCCGGACGCACCTGTTTTTTGTACTCCACGCGCAATCCCGCGATCTTTACGCCCTTTGGCACATAACTCATCGCCAGATGCACGAACTGTCCGTTGTTCACGTGTCCGTTGTTGTCGAGCATGTACTCCTGCACGGGCACCGCCTCGCGGGAAATGCCGTTTTCCGGAATCTCGATCCTGCGCCCGAGCCTCTCAAAAAGAGGTCCGTCGCCGAGCTGATAATGCGCAACGATATCCTCGGGCGCGCGTGTCATACGCATGTTGGCAGTGTCCATCATCGCCCACTGCGCATCCGCCTCCGCAAGTGTCTCGCCGTCCTCCGTCTTCATGAACACGGCACGGTTTCCGAGCATGCCGCGGAAATGGTACGGAAACGTCCCGACGACGATCCGCTCACCGAGCTTTGGGAGCCGGTTCACACGGATGTCCCAGCTGACCATAAACCATGCCAGCGACCGCGCCGAAAGCTCGCGGGTTCCCACGCCGAGCGCCTCGCTCTGCTCGATCGCGGCGTCCTGAAAATAATCCACCAGCGCGGGCACGGTGAGCGCAAGCTCCCCGTCGACCTTGCTGTAACGGATCGTGTCCGTGTATTCGTATGCAACTCCCATAGTTGTCCCCCTGAATTCCGTTCTCATTTTTCGAAAAATGCTCCCGGCACGTCGTCGGGAGCATTCATTTGCCGTACTGTTGCGGATGTCGCGCGGTTACGCCTGCGTGTTCGCGCTCTTCATCTCGTCCTCGTGACGGATCTGCGCGCGCTTGATCTTGCCGCCGAGCGTCTTCGGAAGCTCATCGACGAACTCCACGATACGCGGGTACTTGTAAGGCGCGGTCATCTTCTTCACGTGGTTCTGAAGCTCCTTGATGAGCTCGTCGGAAGGCGTGTAGCCCTTCGCAAGCACGACGGTAGCCTTGACAACCTGGCCGCGGATCGGGTCGGGCGCAGCGGTGATGGCGCACTCGACAACCGCCGGATGCGCTACGAGCGCGCTCTCGACCTCGAAGGGTCCGATGCGGTAGCCGGAGCACTTGATAACGTCGTCGTGACGTCCGACGAAGCGGCAGTAGCCGTTGTTGTCGCGCCATGCAACGTCCTTCAGGTTATAGTTTCCGCCGGCGAACGCCTCGTCCGTCTGCTCTTTGTTTCTGTAGTAACCGATGAAAAGACCGATCGGGTGATTGTCGATTACGTCGCAGATCGTGATCTCGCCCTCGGCACCGACCTCAACCTCCTTGCCGTCCATCATAAGCTTGATGTCATAGATCGGCGAAGGCTTGCCCATCGCGCCGGGAATCGGCTCAAACCACGGAAAATCCGCGAACAGAACCGTGCCCTCGGTCTGACCGAAACCGGTGTGGATCTTGCCGCCCGTGAGAGACAGCCAGCGCTCGTAAACGTCCGCGTTCAGCGGCTCACCCGCCGTCGCGTAGTTCTGAATACTCGAAAGATCGTAGCTCGCAACGTCCTCCTGCAGCATGAAGCGGTACATCGTCGGCGGCGCGCAGAACGTCGTCAGCTTGTACTTCGACATCATCTCCAGAAGCTTCGCGGGCTTGAACTTGATCATGTCATATGCAAAAATCGTAGCTCCGCAGATCCACTGTCCATAGATCTTGCCCCATCCGAACTTCGCCCAGCCGGAGTCGGAGACGCTCATGTGAAGCTTGCCCTCCTGCACCTGCTGCCAGTATTTTGCGGTTACAATATGTCCGAGAGGATGGTGATAATTGTGCGTTACCATCTTCGGCATGCCCGTCGTTCCCGACGTAAAATAAATCTGCATGATGTCGGTGCCCTTCGTGCGGTCATCGCCCTCGGGCTTCGCAAGAATGTCGGAGCACTTGTCCATCTCGGCGTTGAAATCGATCCAGCCCTCGCGCTGAACGTTGTCGACCACGGCGAGGTACTTGACGCCCGGCATCTCCGGCTTCGCCATCTCCATCTGGGAGATAACATACTCGTCGTCGACGCACACGAACATCTTTACGTCCGCCGCGTTCGCGCGGTAGACGATATCCTTCTTTGTGAGCTGCAGCGTGCCCGGGATGATGATGATACCAAGCTTGATCAGCGCCGTTGCGCACACCCAGTATTCCCAACGTCTTCTGAGGATCAGCATCACGACGTCGCCGCGCTTGAGGCCGAGCGACTTGAAGAAGTTCGCCGCCTTGTTCGAAAGTCTGCTCATCTCCGCAAATGTAAACGACTTCTCAAGCCCCGTGTCGTCGCACCACAGAAGCGCTCTGAGGTCCGGCTTCTCCTCGGCCCAGCCGTCTACGATGTCCCAGCCGAAGTTGAAATACTCCGGCGCATTCACCTTGTAATTCTTCTTGAAATCCTCGTACGAGTCAAACTCGATACGAGGGAGATACCGCTCTAACATGCTTTCCGTCCTTGCCTTCGTTTATGTTATTTTACGCCATATAATATTCCTGTTGTCACTCAGCGATCATCGTAAGGAACGTGCCCGGCTCCGAGCCGTAGCAGCGCTGTCCGTGAGGGTACGAGGGATTGAAATAGATGCTGTCGCCCTCGTGCAGGATGATCTCCTGGTCGTCGAACACGACGACAATGCTTCCCTTGACGACAAAGTTAAACTCCTCACCGCCGTGCGTCACAAGCTCCGCAGGCTTGTCCGACGGATCGAGCGTAACCAGAAACGGCTGCATGATCTTCTTCGTAAAATGATACGCGAGATTCTGGAACGTGTATCCCGGATAACGGTCCGCCAGCTGTCCCTGTCCGGCGCGCACGACCTGATACGTCCGCAGCTTGCCGCTGACGCCTGTCATAATCTCCGAGAAGTCGACGCCGAATTTGCGCGAGATCGAATAGATCACGCTGATCGGCACGTCCTCCGCGCTCTCCTCATACTTCCTGTATACTTCCGGGTCGATCTTCAACTCCTTCGCCAATTCCTCCTGCGTGTAGCCGCAGACCTCGCGAAGCTCCCGGATTCTCGATGCCAGTTCCTTCAATTCGTCCATGGTTGTCCTCCTTGTCGGCACAATCTGTAGTATTATAAGCCATTTTCGGCGGAAAAGTCAACCCCGCATTCCCTTGCGGGGGCACTGCTCTTCGCCGGTTGCATTTTGCGGGCGAATGCGGTATACTCAAGGAAAATTTGCGCGTCCGCGCGCCGCCGTACACCGGCGTTCACAAAGGAGATCCGCAATGCCTTTTTTCCGTGAATTACCCGCAAAATTAATCTGCCTTCTGCACCTTCTGCTCGGCATCATCACCGGCTGGTTCTTCGTGCAGGGCATTCGCATGACGCTCGGTCTGTGCAGCTTCGGCGCGTTCGAAATGAATCGTTTGCCGTGGCGCATCGTCGGCGTCCAGCTCGCATTTCTGCAGTTTGTCATCGTGTGGATCGTTGACAAGCGCGTCTGGGAGAAAAAGCGTGTTGCGCAGCCGAAGGCTCCCGCATCCGCGCGCGAGATCGGTCTGCTTTTCGCCGCGATCCTTCTCTATGCGGTCGGCGCAGCAGCGATCAATATGATCCGTTTCATTTGATCGACCGGTCTTTCAGACAATTGTAAACCAAAGACAAGCCGAAGCGGCGAACCGATCAACGGTCCGCCGCTTCTTTTTTCCCTCTCCTCTATTTTCCTCATACACAAAACCTTCGATGAAGATTACCTGATCGCGTCTCTCCAGGTCGCCGGCTTGAACTCGTGCAGGATCGGAAGAAGTCTCTGATCCACGTCGATCTTCAGTACGGAGTTGAAATTGTTCGTTGCGATCATCTGGCCCGCAAAGCCCACGATCACGACGATCTCGCGGTCCGAGAAGAATCCGCGAAGCTTCTCGAACAGATCGTCCGAAACGTCCGTCGGGTTCTTTACGATCGCCTGCGCAAGGGAGACAAGCACCTGTTCGCGCTCGTCATATACAAGATTGTGCGGGTCCAGTCCGAGCCCCTTCACGTCGCTGATGAAGAACAGCGAGCACAGCTGGCACGAGTTGGTCGTGGAGATTGCGTGTGCGTAGAGGACAGCGTCCTTCTCGCCGACAACTTCCACGAGACGCTTCCAGGACGTGTACCACGCCATGAACGCATCGTACGTAGCCGCGTCGTTCAAAAGTCCTTTCTTCATGTTCGTGACGGCGTTTCTGCCCGCCAGTTCGTCGTAGCGCTCCTTCTCGGCACCCGTCGCTTCGTTCTGTTCCACCAGATGAATTCTAGCCATTTTGGTTCTCCTTTATTCGTATACTTATTTTTGTACCCTTTCGCTTTCCGCCCCGCGGAGATACAGCAGGGTTAAAGCGCTGTTTTCAATATGTCCTCGATCGCTTCCGCCGTGAGCGGCAGGTAGTGACCGACCGGGCCGTTTCGCGTCGCACGCTTCGCCATCACCGCAAAATCCCTGCCGTCGATGCCGAGCTCCGTGAGCGTCGTGCGAAGTGAAAGCTTCCGGAATATCCTCTCGAGCTCTCCGGCGAGAATGTATGCTCTCTCCTTTTCGCTGTAGAGAAAGGTGTCCGCGCCGAACACGCGGGTTGCAAGCAGCGCCGGTCTCCACGGCTTTCTCTCCGCCATGTACTTTGTCCAGGCGACCAGTACGACCGCCATGCCTTCACCGTGGGTGATGTTGTACTGTGCGGACAGCTCGTGTTCGATCCGGTGCGAGCCCCAGTCGGCCCTTCGGCCGGCGTCCAGAAAATTGTTGTGCGCCACGCTCGCGAGCCACTGCAGCTCGCCGCGCGCGTTGATGTCCGTCGGGTCCGCGATCAGCCGCTCGCCGTTGGCAAGCAGCGCACGGATCGCGCCCTCGATCAAAAAGTCAGTCGTGTCCGAGTGCACCTC
>JAFZAZ010000027.1 GCA_017561985.1 Lachnospiraceae bacterium | reverse complement strand
TGCTGCATCGACAGAAAAGACCGCGACTGCATCCGCGCCGTTGAGCATATCGTAGAGATAGCGCCCGTCGGCCGAGCGGCAGAAGCCCTGCTGCTCCAACGGCCAGAAGCCGTCTGCCGGAGGCGGGCAGAGAGCGCCGTGCAACACCTCGCGCACTTCAAAGGTTGCCTTTCCGAGCAGCTTCTCCGGCAGAGCCATGGCAGAGCCGAGCTTCTGGAGATTCCCGTCCTCGTCATAACGGAAGGCGCTCACACGCATGTCGCGCTCGTGATTCACGAAGAAGAGCTTCTCCGTCGGATGAAACGCGCAGTAGCGGGGCGAGGCGCCCTCATTATCGTGGAAAGGCTCGCCGCAGAGCTTGAGTTCTTCCTTTTCATAGTCGAGCGTATAGAAATAGATGTGGCTGTCGCCCTTGTCGCAGCAAGCGAAAAACTTGCCGTCCGGACTCATGAGCGCAGTGTGCGGATGGGCGTGCAGGCCGTGTCCTTTGACAGGATAAGCCGTGTGCTTCTTCACATCCACCAGCGGGCCGATCGAGCCGTCGTCATTCAGGCGAAACAGGCCGACAAGCGCGTCGTCATAGACGACCTCGGTGTGCCAGAAGCCGTCCTCGCCTCTGACCGCGCGCGTTGCGGCGTTGAAGGAGGAGTGGTTGGCGCACACAAGGTAACGCTTGGTCTTGTCCAAAGAGAGAAAGGCAGGGCAGGGACAGCAGCTCTCTACGCGGGACAGAGGCGTAAATGCGCCGCTCTCCGCGTCGTAACGGAAGGCCCAGACCAGTCCTCCTCCACCCTTTGGATAGTCGGGATTTTCGTGCAGCTCATTTGTGATGTACAGAATGCTCCTCTCCGCGTCGAAGACCGTGCAGTTGCAAGAGAGATCGGGAAACTGCGTTCCGAGGTAAGAAAGCGCGCCGCTTTTTTCGTCGAAGTCCAGCAGCGCCATACCGGGCGCTCCGCCATGCTCCTTCCAGCAGCTGACAAGCAATTTGCTCAATGCAAACACCCTTTCAAAGTAGTCCCGTGTAAACGCTGATTCATTGCCACTTCGGCGCCTTGCGGCCTTTTTCCGCCACAAGTTTGTCTCAAAATCTTGAAATACACAAAGTATTCCTGCGATTTTTCGCCTTCCTTGTGATGAAAAAATCCTCGCAATTCGCTCTCGCGGAATGAAGCAGCGTTTACCATCATATCTGCGACAATTATAGCAATGGAAAATGCCCGTCTGCAATTCTTTTCAGACGGGCATTTATACAAAAACGGAAAATTCAGCTTTATCGTTTGGCGTTCTGTGTCAGTGCGCGCTCCATCATGAAGCGGAGAAAAGTCTCGAGCGGTGCGGAAAGCGGCTCGCGTCGGACGACGACATCCATGTTGCTCAGAACGGTCGGTTCGATCGGGACGATCGTCAGAGGCGTACCGTAATCCTTCACGATGGGCGGAGCGAGATAAAGCGTGATGCCCTCGCCGCGGCGGATCATGTCATAGACGGCAAAGGAACCGACGTAGCGG
>JAFZAZ010000026.1 GCA_017561985.1 Lachnospiraceae bacterium | reverse complement strand
TATCCTGCCACCGCCGCCTCCGGCGGTGAGCGCAACCTCGCGAATTTCATTCGCTCGGTGTACGTGCGCTCGGCACTTACACGCGGACTTCGTCCGCTCACGGTCTCGTCCTTACGTCTCGCCGGGAACTTTGTTCCCGCGAGACCGTCAGTCCGACACCGCCGCCTCCGGCGGTGAGCGCAACCTCGCGAATTTCATTCGCTCGGTGTACGTGCACTCGGCACTTACACGCGGACTTCGTCCGCTCACGGTCTCGTCCTTACGTCTCGCCGGGAACTTTGTTCCCGCGAGGCCGTCAGTCCGACACCGCCGCCTCCGGCGGTGTAAGTGCACTCGCTTAGCGCGCAAAAAAGTCCCTTGTTTATCACAAGGGACGATTATATACCGCGGTACCACCCTATTTCGGAAACCTGCCGTTTCCGCACTCTGCGTGTAAAATGTTTGCTACACGAACATCCGACTTACCGCTCGCGCTTTTCGTCGGAAGGCTCCCGCACCGAAGGTTCCGAAAGGATCGTGCGAAGTGCTTCCAGCCGCTGACACCTCGTCTCTGTCTCACTACCTCTTCCGTACTATGTACGTTCAACGCCTAACACCGCTTATTCTATTGCATAAGTTCGGTTTTGTCAACAGCAACCTGCAGCAGCCGGTTTCGCAATGCACACGTCAGATCCGCTGCCTCTGCTTCCGATTGACGCCTCGAAAGATCGTCAGATACAGGACTGTTACCAGCAGGATGAACGGCAGGATGACCACCGCAACCTGCATGTTTCCGCTTTTGAGCCGATCCGGATACGAATTCTCGAACATGGACAACTCGATGAACAGCACCAACGCCGTCAGGAAGGCAGCGCCGCATTGTATAGTCGGAATCACAACCGTGCGTGCCGAGATTAATACGCGGAGGACGCCCGGCAATTCTTTTCGAAACACAGACCGGCTCACAAGCCATTGCAGCAGAATTATCGCGATCGGCACGCACAACACAATGATCGCGTAGGGCAGCGAGTCGGTCGAGTCCACCGTTTTGTCAAAATACTTCAGCATTGCGTAATACACAACAACCGCGGAGAGCGCATACACCGGAAGACACTTCTTCAACAGGAGACAAAAATACTCGTCGATGTCAAATGCATGCGTTCTCATCATCGTCAGAAAGGACTCCTCCACAACCATCTCCTGCCCCTTCCGGGCGCGTGTGCGTCGAAAGTCCACCGACAGATACCGATCCAGCAAAAGCACAGCGGAAATCACAGCTGCGGCGACGGGCAGGACGACCGCTCCGATCAACACGACGATCCATCCGAATCCGACACGCCGGCGTCTTCCGATTGCCCGAAAATACTCTTTCATACGTCCGCTCCTCTCTCGTTGAATCCGCTCAGTTGACCATCCCTCATGCTGCCGGTATAATCGGCGATCTCCCTCACTTCATCGATCAGATTGGTGCTCATCAGCACCGTCATCTCCGACGCTGCAATCGCTCTCTGCAGGATGTCGATAACTTCCGCTTTGCATACCGGATCCAGGTTCGCAAGCGGCTCATCAAGAAGCAGAAGCTTCGGCCTTCTCGCAAGGGCAAATGCGATTTCCGCCTTGCAGCGCTCTCCGGCGGAATACTCCATCATACGCCGCGTGTCCGCTCCGTCCATTCGAAAGCGTTCGAGAATCTCCTGAAAATACGCTTCCTCAAACGTCGGATACAGCGTTCGAAGAAACTCCACGTTGTCCGCCAGGGTCGCCTCGGACACGCACCACTCAGCCCCCACATAAGCTGCTTCCCGGTGAAACGCTGCCAGTTTTTTTCCGGTCACCCGCTCACCGTTCCGGAAAATCTCGCCCGAGGACGGCTCAAGCATCCCGTAGAGAAGCTTCAAAAGCGTCGTCTTGCCACTGCCATTTTCCCCGTACAATACGTAAACGTATCCTTTTTCAAGTTTCAGTGACGTCTCTCCCAATTGAAATCCGCCATGGCCGTAGCGGAATCGAATCTGTTTTGCCTCCAGCATCGTTCCCTTCCTTTCACTCCCACAGGATATCCAGCATATCCGCTGCTTCTTCCTTCGTCATCCCGGAAGCTCTCGCTGCCGATACCCACTCTGCCAGGCGCTCCTCGATCCCGAGCGTCAGCTTCTCCTTCATATACGCGATATCCGGGTTGTCCACGTAAAATCCCTTACCCTGGACAGAGTAGATCATCCCCTCCTGCTCCAGTTCCTCATACGCGCGCTTCACCGTGATCACGCTGATTTTCAGATCAGCCGCAAGCGCCCGGATCGACGGCAGCATTTCCCCCGCCGCAAGTTCACCCTTCACAATCGCTTCCTTAATCTGCCGCTCAATCTGTTCGTAGATCGGCAGCCCGCTTTTTGCCTGTACTATGATGTTCATGTTCGCATTCCTTTCCGCGTCAGCCCGAAGATCAGACACAATTCCAGGACTATCACCGCCCCCGCGATCGTCAGATGAAATCCGATCGAAGCCTCCGCAAAATACTCCCGCATGACCATCAGCCCCAGAAAGAACCATGCCCAGGCTATCACCGGGATGCCAAAAAGAATTTTCCGAAGAAACCACTTCGGCGTTCTCTTCACCGGCTTCTCGTCTGCGACGCACCGCCGCGTCTCTTCGAGGATCATCACTTGCAGGAAGAGTTGATACATCATCAGCGACGCCACAACATACGCGGCAACCACCGCGATCGTTTTGTGCAGGATCATCGGGCATGCGTCTTTCGCGCCGAAAGCGATGATCGGATATCCTGCGATGTTGTTAAACCATCTCTCCGAATCATCGAGCGTGTCCATAATCCGGAAAATGAACCCGGTTTCATGCGGCGCGGTCGCCACGTACGCATAGTGAATGAACAGTGCCACTGCGCTGATCAACATTCCCTTCAGCCAGATTTCCTGATATCGTCTCAAATGCAGTTTCTTCCGTTCGCTCTCCTCAAGCGGCAACATGCGCTCTGCATCATACGCCTGAAAGTTAATACAAAAAAGCGCCTCAAACAGCATCCAGGCCGGAATGATCGCGATCTGTCCGTAGCCTGCGATCACAGCGATCAGACACCCGCCAAAGAACCCTACAATCCGGAGTACCGGTCTGCTGAGAAAGCGAAGGTGCTCCCGTCTCGCAAACTCTCTCATACTTCTCCCCCCTTCTCCGTGAACAGCATGATCTCCTGCAGGTCCGCGTAGCGCACTGTGCTCTCACGCTCCGGCGTCAGCCATCCGGCGAACGCTTCCTTCGCAGAGGCATCCCGAATCCACACAAGCGCCTCGTGACTGTTCTCGCGGATCCGCTTTCCGACGATCATCTCCTGCGGCAGTTCCGCCAAATCCGATACGCCGCGCGACACCATGCGATACTGCTCGCGAAGTCCGTCGACATCCCCGAAATACCGCACCGTTCCCTCATGCTCCGACTTGTTCATCCACAGAAGACGATCGGCGATACGTTCCAACTCCGTCACCAGGTGACTCGAAAGGATCACCGCCTTCGTCTCTGTCGCGGCGATCTTACGAAGTTCCTCGTAAAAAGTCTCGCGAAAGTCAGGATCCAGGCTGGCGCACGGTTCATCCATCACGTACAGCTCCGCGTCGTGGCTGAACGCAAACGCCAGCTGTACGCGAAGCACCTGTCCGGTCGACAGTTTCGAAAGTCTTCTTCCGGCGTCCACGCCGTAGCGGGACAACAACTCATGATAGCGCGCCTTGTCATAACCGTCGTAATACTTCCCGTACAATTCTCCGACCAGTTCCGCCGTCAGCCCCCGCTCGAACGGATTGTCCGCCAACACGTACGCAAGCTTCTTTCTGTACTCTTTCTGGTCACGCGTAAAATGCTTCCCCGCGAGTGTGATCTCCGCTACGTCATCGGTCCTGGGATTCAGCCCGTAAGCGCCGAGGATCAGTTTCAGCAACGATGTTTTTCCGCAGCCGTTGACGCCGACAACACCCACGATCTCACCCGGAGCAACATTCAGCGAAATGTCGCGGATGCAGTATTTTCCGAGATGTTTGGTAATCCCCTCACAATGTAACAACTCTCCCATACGCATACTTCCTTTCGCGCTTTTATATGCACAGTATACACAGTCATGCACAGTTTGTCAAGGGTTTTTCGATGTTCCTGAAACAGCAACAAAAAAACCGGAACAATCCATTCCGGTCTAATCATTTTTCGTGTAACGGCAGGACGCCTCCGTGATCACTCACACCTCGCCATGCTGCCTGAGATACTGCAGAAAGCCTTCCAGCCCAATGGACAGATCGCGATATGTTGCTTCGAAATCGTCGGTGTACCAGGGGTCCGCAACATCGCGGTCGAGCCCGGCAAATGAGAGGATCTTATACATCTTCTTCTGCGGATCCCCGCCTGCAATCCGCTCCATGTAGCGGATGTTGATGGAATCCATTCCGATCAGATAGTCAAACTTCCGATAGTCCGCAGCGGTCATCTGACGCGCCCGATGCGGCACAAGCGGAACGCCGACTTCGCGCAGCTTCGCGACCGTTCCGTAATGCGGGCGATTCCCGATTTCCTCCGTGCTTGTCGCCGCAGAATCAATCTCAAACAGCTCGCCCAGCCCCTGCTCCTGTACCATGTGGGTAAACATGCTCTCCGCCATGGTGGAGCGACAGATATTGCCGTGGCACACAAACAATATTTTTATCACAAGGTAAACCTCCGTGTCTTATATTATTTCAAAGCTTTTAAGATTACTTCTGTAATGATCGGAGTATAAAATTTCGATCTCGGTGAATCCTGTGCCTGCAACACAACAACCATATCATGCCCGGGATAAACATGCAGTTCCTGACCACCACGACCCAGTCCCCTGTATCCGCTGCCATCCTCATTGATC
>JAFZAZ010000025.1 GCA_017561985.1 Lachnospiraceae bacterium | reverse complement strand
GATCACGACAAAACAATTTCAGATATTGACCGACATCGACCTGGTGTGGAAGTTGATGACGCAGGTTTATGATCACGAAGAGAGCAACGGACCTGCGGCACCGTTTTTCGAGTATGCGATCACGTCGCCGTGGCACGACCGCGATTACGACCGTCTGGACCGGTTCTGGATGGACGGGGATGTGCCGGTTGCATTTGTCTTCTACGAGACGTCGGCGGACGAGCTCTATTTCGTGCTGAGGCCCGGCTACGAGGCGCTTGCGGACGAGATGATCGAGTACGCGGACACAGCGTATCCGAAGTTCGAGGATCCGACGGAGTTCGTGCTTGGAAGCCGCCAGACGGCGCTGATCGAGGCTGCGAAGAAACGCGGGTATCAGCTCGTGTATGAAAGTTCGGATCTGTATTTCGATTTTCGCACAGGAACGCTTGATTATCCGCTACCGGAGGGGTATCATTTTACAAACCCGAAGGAAAATGATCCTCTCAAGGTCGCCAAATGCCTGTGGGACGGCTTCAACAAGGCGGAGCACGGCGAGTTCAAGGACTGGGAGACGCCGGTGAAGAACGGCGGGATCAGTGCGCATGAGCTCTATCAGAACGTGCTTGGGGCAACGATCGCGCCCGCACCGCATGCAACTTACGACTATACCACCGTAATTGCGGATGAGAACGACAACTACGTCTGCTTCTCCGGAATGTGGTGGGTGCCGGAAAATAAACTTGCCTACATGGAGCCTCTCTGCACGGTTCCCGAGCATCAGCACAAGGGACTCGCGGCGGCTGCGCTTGCGCACCTCGAGAAGGTCTTACGGCCGCTCGGAGCGGAGATCATCACCGGAGGCAACAACGATTTCTACCGGAAGATCGGATACAAGGGCGTCTATGTGCTGGGGCACTATACGAAGTGAGCCATGGGGACGGGGTTAGTGGCTCATTTTCAAAGAAGGGTGTATAAAAGATGGATTATGTAACTGAAAACAGTAAAATATGGGATGACCGGTCCGCGAATGCGGACCAATGGTCCGTCCCGGTTACAAGCGCGCAAGTTGCGCTTGCAAGACAGGGTGAGTGGAGCATCGTGCTCACCCCGACGAAGCCTGTGCCGCGGGACTGGTTTCCGCAGGAGCTGGCCGGGAAGGATGTGTTGTGCCTGGCGAGCGGTGGCGGCCAGCAGGGTCCGATCCTCGCCGCAACGGGCGCAAACGTGACAGTGTTCGACAATAGTAGAACACAGTTAAATAAGGACTTGTACGTTGCCAAGCGAGACGGGCTGACGATCGCGACGGCGCAGGGAAATATGCAGGATCTTTCTGCATTTGCCGACGAAAGTTTTGACCTTGTGGTTCATCCGTGGTCGAACAGCTACATCGATAATGTGCTTCCGGTGTGGAAGGAATGCGCCCGCATTCTCAGAAAGGGCGGAATTCTGATCGCAGGTTTCAGTAACGGGGTCGAAAGTATCTTCGACCCGGTGAAGATTGAGCAGGGTGAACTCAGTGTGGCGTACAAGCTGCCTTACGCGGATGTTGACCATCTGGACAATCCGGACATAAAGCGGATTGCGGAGGCCGAAGGTTACATCTGGGGGCACACGCTCACGGACCAGATCGGCGGGCAGATCGACGCCGGCTTTGCGATCGTCGGGTTCTATGAGGACCGCGGCGGCACCCCGCTTGACAACTTTATGAGCGGCTCGATTGCGACGAAAGCGGTGAAGCTTGGGGGACCTGAGGGACGGGGTTAGTGGTTCATTATCAGTATGAAAGAGGATTACGGATATGAATAAAGACTGGTCGGATAAGAACAAAAAGATGCAATCGCTCATTGGCAGGGAAGCGACCTTCGCCGAGGGAATCGAAGCGTTGATCGACTTACGAAACGATCTGCTTACGCAGATTTCGTATATCGTGAACCCATATCCGGAGGAAGCCTTTTACCAGATGCCGTATGCGGGGGCGGACGGGTATCACAGCAAGACACTTGCGTATTCGATGTGGCACATTTTCCGCATTGAGGATATCGTGGCGCACACGCTGATCAAGGGGGACGAGCAGATTCTTTTCGCCGGCAAATGGCAGCAGAAAACGGGCAGTCCCATCATCACCACAGGCAATGAACTCAGGGGCGAGGAAATCGCGGAGTTCTCGAAGAAACTGAATGTCAAGGTCCTGTATGAGTATTGCAAAGCGGTGAAGGATTCCACCGACGAGTTGCTGCGAAAACTTACGTACAAGGATTTGAAGCGCAAGTTCTCCGACGAGGATAAGAAGCGGGTGATCGACAGCCATTCTGTGAGTACGGATGAGGCTGCTTTTTGGCTGGTCGACTATTGGTGCGACAAGGATGTACGCGGTCTTCTGAAAATGCCGTTTTCCAGACATTGGATCATGCATATTGAAGCCATGTGCCGGATCAGCAATAAGTTGTGTCAGAATGCGAGAAAAGGAGCGGACCCGATTGCCCGCTGTGGTTTGTCGTGCAACCATTGCTTTTTGAAGAGTTGGTGCGGAGGGTGTAGAACCGCTTACAACACCTGCTCCGATGCAATGAACCATCCGGATAAAGTATGCCCCAACACATTCTGCTGCAAGGGAAAAGGCATCGACGGCTGCTACGAGTGCGACGCGCTTGTGAACTGCCGGAAAGGCTTCTACGAATACGATGATATAAATGCCATCAAGGCAATGGGTATGTTCATCCGTAAGTACGGAAAAGTCGAACTCTTGAAAACCATGGATCTGCTTCACAGAGAGCGCGATTTTGAAAAGATTCAAGAGGTTCTCGGGAACGACCTGGAGGAGGGCCTCGCGATACTCGAGAAAACCCGGAGTGAAATGAACTGACAAAGAAGCCGCAATAGAAAGGCTGGAACAAGAGAATACAGGAACAGGGAGCCTTGGAATCATGATTGTTAAGGAAGAAATCAACGGAACCGAGATCGTCTGCGAGACCGGGGAGTATTATTTTTCGCCGAAGGGTGTGGACCGCGGCACGAGGCTGATGCTTGAGACCGTTCCGGCTCGCGAGGGCGACAAAGTGCTCGACCTTGGATGCGGCTACGGCGTGGTCGGAATTTATGCGGCGAAGCTGCTCGGAGGAGACCATGTCGTGATGTGTGATATCCTGGAGGACGCGGTGGCGCTCTCGAAGGAGAATCTCGCAAGGAACGGAATCGAAGGTGCGAAGGTGCTGCAAAGCGACGGCCTGAAGGGCGTGGAGGAGCGGGATTTTACGCTGATCTATTCAAACCCGCCATACCACACGGACTTTTCGGTGGCGAAGGAGTTCATTGAGGACGGTTTCCGCAAGCTGTCGGTCGGCGGGCGGATGGTCATGGTGACCAAGCGGCTCGATTGGTACAAAAACAAGCTGAAGACGGTCTTCGGCGGCGTGAAGGTGTTCGAGGCGGAGGATTATTACATCTTCCTCAGCGAGAAACGCGCGGCGCGCACGGAGAAGCCGAAGAAGAACACGCAGACGATGTCGAAGAAGCTGCAGCGCAAGTACGGAAAGAAGTAAGGAGCGAAGATGATCATTCATCCGATTTCCCCTGTGTTTGACAGGGATTCCCGAGTGTTGATCCTCGGCAGCTTTCCGTCGGTCAAGTCGCGGGAGGCGGGCTTTTTCTACGGGCATCCGCAGAATCGTTTCTGGAAGGTGACGGCAGCGGTGTTCGGCGAGGACGTGCCGCGGACAATTGAAGAAAAACGGGCGTTTTTGCTCAGAAATCACGTCGCGGTCTGGGACGTGATCCACTCGTGTGACATCGAGGGCTCCTCGGACGCGAGCATACGTAATGTCGTGGCGAACGACCTTCGGGTGATCCTGGACAAAGCGACGATCGAGGCGATCTACGTCAACGGCAAAACCGCGCTTCGGTACTACGAGCGATATATACAACCGACAATCCACCGGCCGGCGACCTGCCTTCCGTCCACGAGCCCCGCGAATGCGGCGTGGAACACGGAGCGGCTCGCGGCGGAATGGAAGTGCATAAAGGAGCGGAAAATGGAACTCTGGGACGCTTATGACAGCGACTTTAACATCATACCGGGCGTGACGCTCGTGCGCGGCGAGGAGGCGACATTTGCCGACGGCGTGTACCACCTCGTGTGCGAGATCATCGTGAAGCATGCGGACGGAACGTACCTGATCATGCAGCGCGACCCGCGCAAAGCCTACGGCAGCATGTGGGAGGCGTCGGCCGGCGGCTCGGCGCTTCGCGGCGAAAGCCCGTTGGACGGCGCGATCCGTGAGCTTCGGGAGGAGACCGGAATTATCGCTGACCGACTGACTGAGGTCGGAAGAGTGGTCAATCCGCCGACGCACTCGGTGTACGCGGAGTACCTGGCGGAGACGTCCTGCGACAAGGACAGCGTTGTTCTGCAGGAGGGCGAGACCGTTGCGTACCGCTGGATCGACCGTGAGACGCTCATGGCCATGAAAGGCGAGCTTCTGACTCATCGCATGTGGCAGTTCGTGCCGGAGTTGAACGATTGAGAGTCCGGTGTTGAAAGACAAAAAAGTTTGGTTAGGAGATAAAGATTGTGATCACATTTCGTATTGCGAAGGTGGAGGACGCCTCGCGAATTCTTGAGATTTATGCTTACTACGTGAAATACACAGCGGTCTCGTACGAGTACGAGGTGCCGTCGCTTGCGGAGTTCACGGAGCGAGTAAGGAGCACGCTTGAGCGGTATCCGTACATCGTGGCGGAGGAGGACGGCCGGATCGTCGGCTATATCTACGCGTCGCGTTTTGCGCAGAGAGCGGCTTACGGCTGGGCGGCCGGAACTTCGATCTACATCGATCGGGATTGCCACAGAAGAGGCATCGGGAAGCATCTGTACGAGAAGCTCGAGGCGATCCTGAAGCTGCAAAACATCACCAATCTCTACGCCGGCGCGGCGGATCCGATGGACGAGGAGGACCCGTATCTCACCAGAAACAGTGAACATTTTCACGAGGCGATCGGCTACAAGACGGTCGCACGCTACCACGGCTGCGGCAGCAAATTCGGCCGTTGGTACAACCTTCTGTGGATGGAGAAGATCATCAACGAGCACAGCGTTCCGCCGAAGGAAGTAATCCCATTTTCCGAGCTGGATGAGAGCGCGGTGCAGGCAATCCT
Source organism: Lachnospiraceae bacterium (assembly GCA_017561985.1). Next base: position 1,619 of record JAFZAZ010000025.1, on the reverse strand, counting down.
GCAGGATTGAGGGACGGAAAATGCTGATACGTGAATTGAGGAAGGATGAGACTGAAATCCTGCGGGACTTCCTGTACGAGGCGATTTTCATTCCGGAGGGCGTGGAGCTGCCGGAGAGGTCGATCGTCGAGCTGCCGGAGCTTAGGATGTATTACGAGGATTTCGGCAGCGGGCGTGCGGACGTCTGTCTGGTTGCGGAGGACAGCGGACGGGTGGTCGGCGCCGCGTGGACGCGCATCATGAACGACTACGGGCATGTGGACGATGAGACGCCGTCCTTTGCTATATCGCTATACAAGGAATACCGCGGGCAGGGCATCGGAACGAAGCTTATGCAAGGAATGCTTGAGTTATTGAAAGACAAGGGCTTCCGGCGGGCGTCGCTTGCGGTGCAGAAGGCTAATTACGCGGTGCGGATGTACGAGAAGGTCGGCTTTCGGACAGTGGACGAGAACGCTGAGGAATATATCATGGTCTGTGACCTGTGAGGAGCAAAATGGACAGAACGGAACGAGTGGAACTGGCGGTGCTTTGCCTGATCAAGGACGGCGACCGCGTGCTGTTGCAAAACCGCGTGAAGAAGGACTGGCAGGGGTACACGCTGCCGGGCGGTCACGTGGAGCTAGGGGAATCTTTCGTCGACGCGGTTGTGCGCGAGATGAAGGAGGAGACGGGGCTTACGATCGAGAAACCGAGGATGGTTGGGATCAAGCAGTTTCCGATCGACGGCGGGCGTTACATCGTGCTTTTGTTCGAGGCAACGCAGTTCACGGGCGAGGTCGTTTCGTCCGAGGAGGGCGAGATGACGTGGATCGACCGAGCGGAGCTTGCGAACATCTCCGCGGTGGACGACTTGCAGGAGCTTTTGAAGGTTTTCGATGATCCGGAGCTCACGGAGTTTCAATACATTGTGGACGGTGACGAGTGGCTGATTAACCTGAAATGACCGGTTGGCGGAAAGGACGAAGCGCGAATGAAGAAGCCGAAAATGATCCTGTTTGACTACGGCCAGACGATTATTGCGGAGGGCCCGTTCGACGGCGAAAAGGGCACGGCAGCGGTGCTGCAGTATGCGACGAGAAATCGCTATAACCTGACGCCCGAGCAGGTCCAGGCGGAGGCGGTTGCGATCAACCGCGAAATGAAGCGCGCGGATCCGAATACGCCGGGCACCAAGAGCGTTGAAATCCCGAATCACATGTTCACATCGTATCTCTACGAGTCACTTGGGATTACCATCGACCTGACTTCGGCGGAGATCGACCGCGTGTTCTGGGATGCGGCGTCTCCCGGAAGACCGACGGAGGGCATGACAGCGTTCCTGCAGTTTCTGTGGGAGCAGGGCATCCGCACGGCGGTTCTCAGCAACATTTCCTATGACGGAAACATCGTGCGCGAACGTATCAATAAGGTGCTTCCGGACAATCATTTTGAATTTATCATCCCGACCAGCGAGTATCTGTTCCGCAAGCCGAATCCGAGGATTTTCCGGCTGGCGCTCGAGAAGGCGGACCTCGCGCCCGAGGACGTGTGGTACATCGGCGACAACTACCGGTGGGACGTCGAGGGCGCGCGCAACGCGGGGCTGTTCCCGGTCTGGTACAAGGGGGATGTCGACT
>JAFZAZ010000024.1 GCA_017561985.1 Lachnospiraceae bacterium | reverse complement strand
TTATCAGTAATAAAAAACTATGCAGGGTGTCCCGGCTGGATAATAACGCCAGCCTTTTTAGCGTACACAAAAATAGATGATTAAAGGATTTATAAAAATCTGCTTAAAAGTACTTGACTTTTGTTAGCAGGTTTTTGTGCAAAAAGCCATCTTGACTATCCCAACATGTTGTGGTATGCTGACGTCAACCGAAGAACATTTAGCCTCTGACGGTTCATGTGGAAACAACCACAGTGAGGTTAGATGTGAGGGACAACCGCGGACGTCGGAAGCATTTTCCGGAAGATGCGGATTGTCGTTAAGCCGACCGTCTGGGCAACAGTGTTTCGAATGCTGTTGCTCTTTTTGATTTTACGCAATGACACAACAGCGCGGTAAAGTGCTCGTGTATGCACGACCGCAGGGACAATCGTAGGAGGAAACGTCATGGAAGCTTGGAACGGATTTGTCGGTGGAGCCTGGGAGACAGAGATCAACGTAAGAGACTTCATCCAGAAGAATTACACGCCTTACGAGGGCGACGGAAGTTTCCTCGCGGGCGCTACGGACCGCACAAAGGAATTGATGGGCAAGCTCACGCATCTCTTTGATCTCGAGCAGCAGTTCGGCGGCGTCCTCGACATCGACACGCAGCATGTCACCTCGCTTCTCAACTATAAGCCGGGATACCTCGACAAGGACAAGGAGCTGATCGTCGGCCTGCAGACCGACCGGCCGCTTCGCCGCGGCGTCAACCCCTTCGGCGGACTCAACATGACGCGCAAGGCATGCCAGGCGTACGGCTACGAGCTCTCCGAGAAGGTCGAGGAGGAATTCCTGTACCGCACGACGCACAATGACGGCGTCTTCCGCGTATACAGCGACGAGATCCGCAAGGCACGCCACGTCGGCATCATCACCGGTCTTCCGGATGCCTACGGCCGAGGCCGCATCATCGGCGACTACCGCCGCGTTGCGCTCTACGGCGTCGACCGCCTGATTGCTGAAAAGCAGAAGGACAAGGCCGAGCTTGCGGCTTCGCAGCCCATGGACGCCGAGACGATCCGCCGTCTGGAGGAGCTCTACCAGCAGATTAATTTCCTCGGAAAGCTCAAGGACATGGCGCTTCTCTACGGCATCGATATCTCCGCTCCCGCTACGAACTCCCGCGAGGCAATCCAGTGGCTGTACTTCGGTTACCTCGGCGCGATCAAGGAGCAAAACGGCGCGGCGATGAGTTTGGGCCGCACGTCCACATTCCTCGACATCTACTTTGAGCGTGACCTCGCAAACGGCGTCTTCACCGAGAGCGAGCTTCAGGAGCTTTTGGACGACTTCGTCATGAAGCTTCGCATGGCGCGCCACCTCAGAACCCCCGAGTACAACGAGCTCTTCGCGGGCGACCCGATGTGGATCACCGAGTCCGTCGGCGGCATGGGCGAGGACGGCAGAACTCTCGTTACGAAGAACTCCTTCCGCATCCTCAACACGCTCTACACCTTAGGACCTTCCGCGGAGCCGAACCTCACGGTACTGTGGTCGAAGGACCTGCCTCAGAACTTTAAGAATTTTGCGACGAAAGTGTCCTGCGACACCGACGCCATCCAATATGAAAATGACGACCTCATGCGCCCGATCTACGGCGACGACTACGGCATCGCCTGCTGCGTCTCCGCGATGCGCCTCGGCAAGGACATGCAGTTCTTCGGAGCGCGCGCGAACCTCGCAAAGCTCCTTCTGATGAGCTTAAACGGCGGCCGCGACGAGCGCTACAACCTTCAGGTCGGCCCGGAGATGCCCGTCTACGACGGCGAGTATCTCGAGTACGACAAAGTCATGGAACGCATGGGCATTTACCGCGAGTGGCTCGCAAAGACGTACGTCACCGCAATGAACATGATCCACTACATGCACGACAAATACGCATACGAAAAGACGCAGATGGCCCTTCACGACACGAACGTTCACCGCTACATGGCGTTCGGCGTCGCCGGCCTCTCGGTTCTTGCGGACTCCCTGTCCGCGATCAAGTACGCGAAGGTAAAGCCGATCCGCGATGCGGAGACCGGCTTGATCAAGGATTTCGAGACTGTGGGCGAGTTCCCCTGCTACGGCAACGACGACGACCGCGTCGACCTTCTTGCGAAGGAGCAGACCGAGCTCTTCCTCGCCGCTCTCCGCCGTACGCCTACATACAGAGGCGCCGAGCACACGCTCTCGATCCTCACGATCACCTCGAACGTGATGTACGGCAAGAAGACCGGCAACACGCCCGACGGACGCCGCGCCGGCGAGCCGTTCGCGCCCGGTGCAAACCCGATGCACGGCCGTGACAGAAGCGGTGCTCTCGCATCCCTCAACTCGGTCGCGAAGCTCTCGTACCAGACCTGCAAGGACGGCATCAGCAACACGTTCTCGATCATCCCGCAGGCACTCGGACACAGCGAGGAGGAGCGCTGCCAAAACCTCATCCACATTCTGGACGGTTATTTTGCGCAAAATGCTCACCACTTAAACGTCAACGTTCTCAACCGCGAGACCCTGATCGATGCGATGAATCACCCGGAGAAGTATCCGACGCTCACAATCCGCGTCTCCGGCTACGCGGTAACCTTCAACAAGCTCACGCTCGAGCAGAAGAAGGAAGTCATCTCCCGCACGTTCCACGAGGCGGTATAAACGCAGATCACGGGCGGGGCCGCACAGCCCCGCCCTTTTTCATCGGAGGTTTTCATGAACAATCCCGCGGACTGTCCCGAAGCGAAAAATGCCGGCAGTGAGCCCATCACCGGTCGGATCCACTCGTTCCAGTCCCTCGGCGCCGTCGACGGTCCGGGGCTTCGTTTCGTGATCTTTCTGCAGGGCTGCCCTCTTCGGTGCATGTACTGCCACAACCCCGACACCTGGAACCCTGCAGGCGGAACGGAATACACCGTTGAGGATGTCGTAGCCAAAGTGCTCCGCTACCGCACATACTTCGGCGCTGACGGCGGCGTGACTGTCTCCGGCGGCGAGGCGCTGCTGCAGTGGCGCTTCGTGGCGGCTTTGTTTTCACGTCTTCACGAGGAGGGGATCAACACCTGCCTCGACACCTCCGGGATCGGCACGACCGACGAAAACGCTCTCGACGCGGTGCTCTCCGTGACCGACCTCGTCATCGCCGACATCAAATTTGCAAACGAAAAAGACTACCTCTCGCACACGAAAGGCAGTCTCTCCGCTGTATTACGCTTTCTGTCCCACACACAAGCGTTATCGATTCCCCTCTGGGTGCGCCACGTCGTCGTTCCCGGCTTCACGGACACCGTCGAGGAGGTTTCTGCAATGGCAGCGCTGGCAAAGCGCTATGACAATCTTCAAAAGATCGAACTTCTTCCGTTCCGCAAGCTCTGCGTCACCAAGTACGAAGCTCTCGGAATCCCGTTCCCCTGCGCCGACATTCCCGAGTGCGACGAAGCGACACTGCGGCGTCTCGAGGAGCTCCTGTAACTCTCAAAAGAACCGATCATTTCCAGCAGATCCTGAAATCCAACAATTCGATACCGGCGGTATCATTTAAATTCACGTTCCGGTTCGCCCTGCTCAAGCTGAGATCGAGATCTCCGCGGTACACCACGTCGTCGCCGTCAAACACGGCCAGATGGAACGTGGAGTCCCAATACGTATAGTTGTTGTGATCCCACATGAACGCAAATCGCTGTCCGTCAAATGCAATCCTCGAGTTCAAAAATCCATTGTACAGTATGCCGCATTTCTTCACGAAGTTCTCAATGCTTTTCACTGTCCATTTCCCGTCATTTTCGCAGGACACGATGTACAGTCTGTCAGGTTTAAAGAGGCAGAACACTCCGAAATCCGCGCCCGCATGACAATCGAAAGACACATCCTCAGCTTCCGTAAACTCACCAAGATCGACCTGCGAAAGCAGCGAACCGCTCTCCGCATCGAGCACCGAGACTCTGTACCATCCTTTGTCTTCAAGAAGCACAAAGAGTTTGGTCTTATCCTCACTGACGGCAATCCCCTTGATCTCCATCTCCGGATCGACGGAATATAATGTCCGGACCTCTCCGACCTCATAATCGTGATTAATACGCTTATAAATGTCGCCCCGCAAAACGCTGACTGCCTCTTTGAGGTCTGCCGCCTTGCGCATCGGCAGCATATATACTCCGTATCCGCCCGGGGTATCGGAAAAATCCATGATCTTCCCATTGTTTGACCGGTTGCTCAGCGCAAAATATAGTTTTTCACCGGTGTATGCAGACATTGTATTCGGATAGAAAGCATCACGTTCGCCGCTTACGCCGGAGTCGATTGACCACTCATAATCATACCATAGCTCCGGCAGATCATACGACACGCGGTTCTTTCGAATGCGGACAATCTCCTCGTCCAGCACACGTATCCGCAGAAACTCGCAGATTTTGTCCTCGGCATCGTATGCGTCGTAATAAGGGCCGTGTAAACTGAAGGTCTCATACTCGGAGATTTCCTTTCTGGGAACCTTGACGTCCTTCGCATTCAGCACTTCTTCACCGGGATTTCCGTAAAGATTCCAGATCCGCTCCGGATTCTCGATGGAAATAATTACATGCAGGCAGTCGATTCCGAAAAAATGTGACGTCAGATACTGCGGTTCCTTCTCGAAGCCGAACGTCGTATCCGTCCGGAATCCCTGCGAGGTCAGCTCAGCGACTGTCCTCCACGTCGAACTTCCCAGCTTGTAAACCGTCTGAAGTACAAGTCCTTCCGCCTCTGCACTGCTTCCCTCGATCGTTTTTTCTTCCACATCAATCGCCGTCGCCTGCCGCCTCAGGCCGTACCGGACGCCCAATCCGCCGGCAGCCGCAAGCAGGCATGTGACGACGCACACGATCAACCACTTACGCATTTTCTTCCTCCCCGCCGATAATGCTGTCAAGCGCCTTGCTCACGCGGTCCGACTGATAGCCGTACTGCTGCTTGACATAGTCCGTCAGAGACAATCCTTGCTGCTCGAGGTCCGCAACCTGCGCGTCACCGACCAAATGTCCCCTGCGGATCAGCACCGCACGGTCGATAAATCCGGCCACTTCCTCAATCAGATGCGTGGACAGAACGATCGTCTCGTTCGGGTTCATGATTCCCAGAAGAACCTTGTAAAAATCCTCCCGGTTGAAGATGTCGTTGCCCGCGAAAGGCTCGTCGAGGAAAATGTAATCCGCACCCTGCGAGAGCGCCAGAATCACCTCCAGCTGGTTCTGCTGGCCCGTCGAAAGCCCGCGCACCCTGCGGTACGCCGGAAGCCCGAAGAATTCCATCAGGCCGTTGAACCGCTTCTCGTTATATTTCGGAAAATGCTCCTTGTAGAACTGTGCATTTTCCGCAGCCGTAAGATTCGGAAAGAAACTGTGCTCGCACGTTCCGAACGACAGCCGCGCGATATTTTTCCTCGTGATCGGCTCCCCGTCCAACAGAATCTGCCCCTGAAAGCTCTGGATGCCGAGGATGCTCTTCATGAGCGTCGTCTTGCCGGCACCGTTTTCGCCGAACAGACCGATGATCTCTCCGGATCCGATCGTAAGACTGACATCGGCGAGAGCGACCACCGAACCGAAATACATCTTCGAAACGTTCTTAATCTCAATCATAACACTGCCCTCCAAAACGACGGGTCAACCTGCTTCGGCAGGCTTCCCTCAGGCGAAAAATAGTAATATCCCCACACATACAGCCGAAACATGATAAATGCGATGATCAATGCGACGGCAAATGTGATCAGCGGCACCGCCAGACAACGCACGTGGATCTCCGCGCGGCTCGAAACCCGCTTCATGACATAGATGCTCTTGCTCTCCCGGTAGTAACTCACATAGTGCCCGACCGCGATTGCCGCACAACCGAGAAGTACGATCAAAAGCCCGTACAATCTGCCGGAGACTAGCGATCTCAGTTTTGGCATTTCCCTGTCCAGATTCCGTATCATGACACCGTTTCCGAAATCATCGTACAGATTCTCTCTCGCCTGTTGAAACTTCGAAATAAAGCTCATGCCGGCGATCACCATCCACCCGATCGTCGTCCCCAGCACACAGCACTCGACCGCGACGTTTGTCCCCGGCGGGAACAGCTTGTTTTTATTCATACCTGCCTCCTCCGGTCACATTGGTAAAGTGTGTAAACAAACAATCCGACCGCAATCGCCGCTCTCCATGCGAACGAGAGCATCGTCGAAACGATGTGTTCGAAAATCCCATCACCGCCGTACGACATGAGCGGCTCAAACGGGATTGCCGCAAGGCACAGCCCCAACAAAAGGATGTGAAGGATGATCATTTTCCGGTTCTGAAGCATATACGAAGCGCTTGCACAGATCAGTCCGCAGCACGCCGCATAGCCGATATTGCGAAGTGTGATCAACGGAAAACCAATCGGGATCAATCCGTTGTACAGCTTGTTTCTAAGGATCGCCGCAGTGATTCCCTGCGCCCCCTCCACATATCCGTCCGCCGAAGCGTAGATCTTTCCGGCGAGAAAAATGAGCGAGACCACGGACACCAGCAGCACCAGAAAAAGCGCTGTGTTGATCAATGCATCCCACAGCACGACGCTCTTCTCCGACACCCGAAGTCTGCGCATCGTGTAGATACTTCTGCTTTTTTTCGTCGGAATGTCCAGGCATGCCCAGACAAGTCCGAAGAAACCGATCAAACCGATGACCGCGATGTATTTCGGCGAACCGCCGCTTTCGAACGAGCGGGACTGCGCCATAAGCTCCCATTGGTCAAGCTCTGACCCGTCCTCCGCAAAGCCGCTCACGTACGGCTGCATCTCCGCCGCATCCTCGTGCCGGAAGCCAAGGAGAAAATACCCAAGACATCCGATAACCAGGACAAAGAGAAACGCTAAGAGTGCTTTCGGCATTTTCCGACGCACCTGCAATTGAATGATCGACCACTGCGCTCTCATACTTCCGTCTCCTCCCAGTTCTCCGCAAGAAGTCGCAGGGCTTCATCCCTGCCGATTCCCATCTGCCGGAGCGCTCCCGCGATGCCGCGGATATCCTCCCGCAGCAGGTCCTCGCGGAGCTTCGCAATCTTCCCGCTGCTCAGCGTCATGCAGCTCTTTGTTCCGGTCTGTGATGTGATCAGCCCTTCCTCCTCCAGCATATGAAACGCCTTCTGCACCGTGTTTGGATTGATGCCCAACAACGCCGACAACTCCCGCCTGGACGGCAGTTCATCACCGTCGATGATCGTCCCTGCCACAGCGCCGCGTTTGATATAACGCAGGATCTGGATGTAGATCGGCGAACCTTCCGCCGCTTTGAATGTGTTAAATGTAATCATCTGCAATACCCGTAAAATGGTGTTTTTACACCGTTCCCCACACTGTCTTCTCCCGGCGCCGCATTGCCGTTATTATTCCGCCTGTTCCCAGGACACTTCGATGTCCCACTGAGGCCCTGTGCCCGGGGCATACCGGCCGCTCGCATACGGGAAGGAGTCGCTGACGACGCCCTCATACACGATTCCCTCCTCCGAGATCACGGTAATCGTGATGCATCCGGAGTTGTAAAAGCTCGGCACAACCTGCACAAGCCGCTTTCCGTCAAACGCAAAATACGTTTTCTCCGTCATGATGCTGAGCACGGTGTCCTCGTCGTCGCAGAGCATCGCGACATTCCATACGCCCGCTGCATCCGGAGCCACAACGATCGTCTTCGTGTCAAGGCGCTTAATGGACTCCTGCGTTAATGCAAGTGTTGCGCAATAGAAATCATTTTCCGCAAAGCCGTAGCAATGAACGTTGCCGTCACCGTTCGGAACGACGATTCCGGTCTCCGCGTCGCCGAGCGCCGCTCCGGTCTTTGTGTCAAGCACCAGGAGGCGGGATCGGCCGTCCAGCGTGTATACCACAAACAGCTTCGTACGGTCGGGACTGATTGTAAAATCATCAATCTCCGAGTTCGGGTCCAGCGGATAGAACAGCCGCAGTTCGTCGAGGTCAACGCCCGGCGTATAGGTCTCGCCCTCGTATTTTGCGTACGGAAGGGTGTAAACTCCGTAACCGCCGGGGATCAGCGAGGTATCGACAACCGCGCCGTCATTGGTGTGCGTTGTGAACGTGAACAAAAAGGCATCGTCGGTACACACGGTCATCGTCCTCGGATCATAGTAGTCCGTGCCCTGTGCATACGAGATCGTGCGCTCGTACTTCTGCTCTTCGTACGCGCTGGTCGTGAGTCCGTTGCTGCTGATCTCGAGCGTCTCGTCGGGCAGCACGGGAATCCGGAAGAACCCGTTCAGGCGTTCGCTGACCGCCGTCATGCGTCTTCTCACTTCCTGATTGTCCTCTTCCGACATGTTGTCGTAATCGATATCCTTGTTCAGCCACACGGCCTCCATAATCGCCGCGTTCCATTTTGCGTCAAATGTTTCCCAATACTTGCTGTCAGCCGTAATTCTGTAGTCAAACACTTTCAGGTCGTCGACGCAGATCTCGTCGATCAGAGGATAGTAATCGATGTAATCCGAGAGTCGGATCGTCGCGCGTCCCTTTGCGGCGTCAATCTTCTCCCAGAACACGTCGGGAAGCGCTACTTCTGCGATCTTCGTGCCGTACCAGTACCGTCCCATGCGGTATCCGGTCGTTCCCTCGCTCTCGTCCCTCCGGGCCTCCTCCTCGAAGCACGCATCCCTGCTCTCAAGATCGCCCCCTGTGATCTGCGTAACTTTCGTGATTCCCTCAAAACCGTTCCTGCCGAACCGGTACGTGTTGTTCCAAAGGCGGCTGCTCCACTCTTCGTAGGAGACCGTCTGTGACGAAGTATACTCTGTGACTATGGCCTTGAAGGATTCCTTCATCGTAATCCGAAGTCCGTCCGCAGCCTCGGGGCTTCCCTTCGTTGTCGTCTCGACAAGAGTCGATTTCGTCTCCTTGCTCCTCAGAGTAAGACTTGTCGCAAGGGCACCCGCAATGAGCAGAATTCCTGCCAGAATGACCGGAACCAACGATTTTTCCTTCTGCGCCGCAGCATCCAACTGCACGAAATCCTGCGATGCAGCATTCTGCGTTTCCGTATTCTTCGATGCATCGTCCTGCGTTTCCGCGTTCTTCGAATCCTCCGCTGCGCCGTCCTGCGCAGCATTTTCCGCGCGGAAAATATGCCTTGTCATAAGAGCCGCCGCAATGCTCAGAACCGCCACCGCGATCGTGCTGACTTCTGCAAGCAGAACCGCCGTCGGACGTTCCTCGTGCAGTCCGAGTCCGATCTCCCTGTCGAGAGGGATCACATCGGTTCCCGGGAATTCTCCGGGGAATGCGATCGGAACCGTGATGAGCGCGAGGATCCCGAGCGCGAGCACAACCCTGTTGCCCCTGCAATGCAAAACACTTGCGAGTGCCGTTCCCCCGCACAGCACCAGGCAAACATTCCGCACCCACAGAAGCGGCGAATGCAGCGGGATCAGCCCGTAAAATACGCTGCGGAACAAAAGCGCGTAAGCCGCATCCTGAGACCCGTTCCTTAAGTACCGCGGCGCGCTGTTTACGAGATCGATGACCCCGTACATGAGAACGACCGCCGCCCAGAACAAAAACAGGATGCACGCACAGCTTGCGATATCGTCGAGAAACTGTTTCTTCTCCGACGCCGCATCGTTCGCCGCAGCATCGGCAATGCGCTTCTTTCCGAGCCGTCCGCTCACGGTCACGATGATGACCGCAAGGTATCCGACCAGTGCGACAGCCGCGAAGATTGCAACGAAATCGCAAAGCGAAAACTCCGCCAGCACGGACGACTCGCGATATTGTCTCACTTCCGCCGTCGTCCTGTAAGCAAAGATCTCATACGAGACCAGACACGCCGCGATCATCGCGGCAAAAACAACCAGCACTCTCTTCAACTTTGAGCGAAGCAATGCAAGGATTTCCGGATAATCCTTTTTCATTTTTTTGCCCCCTTTTACCATAGAATTACGTGCGTTTTCTTCCTGAACCGTATTACACAAGTAATACACTCTGACTGTATTATACGACTAATACACTTAGTTGTCAATAACCATTTTGCTCATTTTCCAAAAACTTGCGAAGCGCCTGTTTCGGCAGTATAATCACTGTTGTGAAAAATCTTTTCATTTTTCGAAAAATTCCTCTTGACTCTCACACTGTGTCAGGGATTACAGTTACATCGATCTCAGAAATACAAAGCCGACGCAGCGCCGCGCGGCTTACCCATGGGAGGCATTGATATGCTGAAAATAGGCGACTTTTCAAAATTGTCAAGAGTGAGCATCCGCATGCTCCGTCACTACGATGACATCGGACTTCTCAAGCCCGCGGAGATCGACAGCTTCACGGGATACCGCTATTATCGCGAGGATCAGCTCTTCACCGCGGGGCGCATCGCGTCCCTCAAGGACATGGGCTTCTCTCTCGCCGAGATCGCACAGATGTTGACTTTTTACGATGATCCGGACCGGATGGACGCCTTCCTCGCCAGACAGCAGGAAGAACTCGCGGACATCTCGAAACAGACGGAGTACCGGCTGATGCTTCTCGCCACGGCCCGCAAGAGGCTGCGAAAGGAGCAAACCATGAGCTACAATGTTACTGTAAAGACGATACCGGAGCGCTACGCCGCAACGGTGCAGATGGTCGTACCGACCTACAAAGATGAGGGAATGCTGTGGAACACGATGCTCGCGGAGACGGCGGCAACCCCGCTCGTGCCCGCCGACCCCTGCCTTGCATGTGCGACGTTCCTCGACCCGGAGTACAAGGAGGAAAATGTTTCCATCCTCGCTTCCATGACCGTCAAGGGCACCTACCCCGACACCGAGCACGTCAAATTCCGCACTCTCCCTGCCGTCAGGGTCGCAAGCTGCATCATCAACGGAAGTTACGACCAGATGGGCGATGCGACCGCAACGGTTGTCTCGTGGATCGAGCAGAACGGCTACAAGCCGAACGGCCCGATGTTCAACATTTACCACGTGAGTCCCGCACAGACGCAGAACCCGGACGAGTATGTGACCGAGATTTGTTTTCCGGTGGAATAAACGTCTCTGCAGCACAAAAACAAAAGCGCTTTCCGGAGATCTCTCCCCGGGAAGCGCTCTTTTGTTTATACCCGTTTTACGCGCAGCACGCGCTCTGCGATCAGCACGACGGCAAAAACACCGATTGCAGCAAGCAGAAGCCCTGTCAAAAACAGCACGACTCCGCCGACGATCCCGACGTAGACGGCCAGTCGGTCGCGAAGACTCTCCTGATACGTCCTACGCACATTTTCCGAGGCGCCGCAGTCGCGGATCCGCCGGCTCTGTCGGATATAATATACGACCAGAAATATCACAGACGACACGGTACAGAAGATAATGCCGACTGCAAAGGTGATCAGCCACGCGTCAGCCATCCGGTCTTTCGACGACAACAGCCGTATGACAACCGTCCCGGCAAGCGGAAGCATGAAAAATGCGATCACCGCGATTAGTCCGTACTTGCAGAAGCGCCGGTAGGAAAGACTCGCTACATTTTCCGCCATCGCTTTCGAGCCGGTGTCCTCAACCTCCTCTTCCGCCCTGTCGAGGCCGCTTCGCAGCAGCTCGTCCGCCGAAACGCCGAACAGTTCGGCGATCGCAGGAATCAGCGAAAGCTCCGGGAGCGAACGGTCCGTCTCCCACCGGCTGACTGTTTTGTCCGACACATACAGCCGGTCAGCGACTTCCTTCTGCGTCAGATTCTTCTCTCTTCGAAGATCCGCAAGATAATTTCCAAACGTTTTTCCACTCATATTTGACCCCCCATCCGTTTGATGTCCCCATTGTAGCAACCTCTTCGGAAAATGTCCATACTTTTGCCCTCTAATCCGATTCTCCGGTTGCGAGAGCCCTTATTTTACAGGGCTTTCGGGCTGCAGGAGGTGCATTTTCCGAAAGCGTACCTCCGGCAAAAGAAGCAAAAAGAAAGGACCGGTTGCCCGATCCTTTCTCTGCATCATACTTTCGTATTTTTTTGATTAGCCGTTGATGCTTCTCTTTACGTAGTGCGTATGGAGAATCTCATGAGCCTTGTGGCTGCCGAACTCGCCGAAGAACTCCTCGTAAACCTTCTTGATGGAAGGATTCTCGTGAGACTTGCGGAGCGTCTTTGCAGCGTCGTTGTCATAGAGAGCCTTAGCGCGGAGACCGCGTACGTCTACGAAGTTGCGAACCTCGGAATCAACAAGAGGCTGTCCGCCGCCGTTGATGCAGCCGCCCGGGCAAGCCATGATCTCGATGAAGGTGTACGGCGAGGTGCCGGCCTTGATCTGATCCATGATGATACGAGCGTTGGAAAGCGAGGATGCAAC
>JAFZAZ010000023.1 GCA_017561985.1 Lachnospiraceae bacterium | reverse complement strand
GCGAACGCTCAACCTCGACCGTAAAGTCTACGTGGCCGGGGGTGTCGATGATATTGATTCGATGCTCCAACTCGCCGGGCTTCGGCTTGTTGTTCTCCTCAAGAGTCCAATGGCAGGTGGTTGCGGCAGAGGTGATCGTGATACCGCGCTCCTGCTCCTGCTCCATCCAGTCCATGGTAGCAGTACCTTCGTGCGTATCACCGATCTTGTAGTTAACTCCTGTGTAGTACAGGATTCGCTCGGTGAGAGTCGTCTTACCGGCATCGATGTGAGCCATGATACCGATGTTACGGGTTCTCTCAAGCGGGTATTCTCTTCCAGCCAAAGATTTTTCCTCCTAAATCTTTCAGACGGCGACAGACATTACCAACGATAGTGAGAAAATGCCTTGTTCGCTTCTGCCATCTTGTGCATATCTTCTTTTCTCTTGACTGCGTTACCGGTATTGTTGGACGCGTCAAGAATCTCATTTGCCAGACGATCTACCATCGTCTTCTCGCTTCTCTTGCGAGAGAACATGGTGAGCCAGCGAAGAGCCAGAGCCTGACGTCTCTCCGGTCTTACATCTACAGGCACCTGATAGGTAGCACCACCGATACGGCGAGCCTTAACCTCGAGCATAGGCATAAGGTTGTTCATGGCCGATTCGAAAACTTCCATGGCTTCCTTGCCGCTCTTGGCTGCAACCTGGTCAAATGCACCGTAAACGATCTTCTGTGCGGTTCCCTTCTTACCGTCAAGCATCACGTTGTTGATCAGCTTGGTTACGATCTTGCTGTTGTAGATCGGATCCGCCAGAACGTCTCTTTTCTGAATATGTCCTTTACGTGGCACGTTACTTCCCTCCTTAATTATTCCCGGAAAATGAATCCCGGTTTGATTAATTCTGCGGTACTCACATTACTGTGTTCATGCACTCGGTCTTATATTTCCATTCGCATCTGCAACCACAAAACTCTGCGACAGCGGCGGTCTCCCGCCCGGAAAATTCAGCCCTGCATTGTTAGTAATGAAAAATTCCTGTGTTTAAACTACGAAAAATTACTTCTTAGCGTCCTTCGGACGTTTTGCGCCGTACTTGGAACGAGCCTGGCGTCTCTTAGCAACACCGGCAGTATCCAAAGTACCACGGATGATGTGATAACGAGTACCGGGAAGGTCCTTAACACGACCGCCGCGGATCAGCACGACGCTGTGCTCCTGCAGGTTGTGGCCTTCGCCCGGGATGTAACTCGTAACCTCCATGCCGTTGCTGAGACGAACTCTGGCGATCTTACGAAGAGCAGAGTTAGGCTTCTTCGGCGTGGTGGTACGTACTGCGGTACAAACGCCTCTCTTCTGAGGGGCAGATACGTTCGTCGACTTCTTCTTCAGAGCGTTGAAGCCTTTCTGAAGAGCCGGAGCCGTAGACTTGCTTGCAGTTACTTCACGACCCTTGCGTACTAACTGGTTAAATGTAGGCATCCTATTACCTCCTGTTCAGATTTGCATGTGTTCCTATTAGAACCTGTGGTTGCATGCTGCAGAAATGTCTGCAAGAAAAAACTTGCGAATTTCGGGCACACAAAGAAATGTGCCCAAAAGCGCAAGTTAGATTATATAAAAACACGTTCCGAATGTCAAGAATAAATTTTCCCTGTTTTTCGCGGGATCACAGGCATTTTTTTCCGATGTCGCGAAGCTTGAGGCCGGTGCGGTAGAAGTCCTTCGTGCTGCAGCCCGCTCTTCCGCCGCCGGCGCAGGCGCAGGCACACGCACAGGCGCATGCGCAGGAACTGTGTGCGCAGCCGCCGCCCGAGCGGTGCGAACCGCTTGAGCGCGAGAAACTCGAGACCGGCCGCGGGCGCGGCGTGTGAATGACATGCACTCGGATGTACGTATCCGGCGACGAGGAATACCGGTACAGACCGTCCGTCGTCTTCGAGCGCACTTCCCGCTCCTCCTCAGGGATGTCCTTCTCCTCGATCCGCTCTTCGTTCTTTATAAAACTGCTGCCGCAGTATTCGCAGTTGTCCTTGCCCTCCGGACGCGGCGCACCGCACCCCGGACAGGACGAGAAGAACTCCACCTTCGTGCGTACGATCTTCTTCTCCGAGGTCGTCGAAAAATTCGCGTTCCTCCGATACGCCTTGACGCAAATGGTTCCGATGATGACCACAAACAGGAAGAGGAACAAAAAGAGAAGCGCAAGGCCGATCAAAACGTATTTCCACTCGTTGTCCCCGGCGGATTTTACGATGGTCTTGCTTGCGTCAAATGAATACGCGTCGTTCGGATACGTCACGGAGATCGTGACTTTTTCGCCCTTCGAGAGCGCCGACCTCCACACGAGATAACCGTCCGACTGCCTGCACGCCGGCGACCAGGAGGTCGCGCGGTCGGCATTCCAGCGGATTATCAGGCTGTCGACCTCGATCTCATCGAACCATCCGGGCGTGAACTCGTACACGGTCTCGCCCTCCGTGAGATGGTTCATCTCGTACATGTAATCCTGCCTCAGCGCAAAATCAAACTCAACGACCTCGCCCTTCCTGTAGTTCCGGTCGAGATCGATCCTGACATAGCTGCCGCCGTCACCGGAGTATGCGATGCTCCGGATCGTGCTCGACATTTTCCGGATGTTCGCGCAGTGCGCGTTCGGGATGCCGATCTTCACCCACGTAAGCGGCCCTTCCGAAGTCGAATCCAGCACCTTCCACGCGATGTGGTAATGCATGTCGAGCGTGCCGTCCTCGTTGACGTCCACCGTGATCTCGTACTCAAGAATCTCGTCGAGATCGTCCGCGGCTTTCGCCTTTCCGCCTCCCGCCATCACGCACGCAAGCGCGATAAACGCAGCCGCGGCAAATACACCCGCCGCCAGCATGACGACGCGCCGCAGAAGTTTTCCTTTTATCCTCAATCCGCTCATCATTTTCCTCCGGATGATTGGTATGTACACCTTCTATATACGCCTTCTGAATACGCCTTCTGTTTACGCTTTCTATATGCGCATATGCGCTGCAGATTCGGGACCGCGATCAGTCTTCCTGCCCGCGAACCGCCGCAGCAAGCCACTCGTTCACAAGCTCCTCGAGGCCTGCGTAAGTCGCGATCGAATTTGCCGCGCGGCGCAGCGCCGCCGAGCCCCGCATCCCCGAAAAATACCACGCGACATGGCTTCGCATCTCTTTCATCGCTATATATTCGCCCTTGAAGTCGCACGCCATGCGCGCGTGCCGGAGCACCGTCGCACAGAGTTCCCCGGGCGTCGGTCCGTCAAGTTTTCTTCCCTCCTGCAGGAGAGATTTGCATTTTGCAAAGATCCACGGGTTGCCCCGCGCCGCCCGCGCGATCATCACGCCGTCGCAGCCGGTCTCCGCAAGCATCGCCTCCGCGTCCTCCGCACAATTCACATCGCCGCTGCCGATCACCGGAATCTTCACGGCCTCCTTCACGCGGCGTATGCATCCCCAGTCCGAGTGCCCCGCATAATACTCCTCGCGGAACCGCCCGTGCACCGCAACCGCCGCCGCGCCCGCGTCCTCCGCAGCTTTGGCGACCTCGACAGCGCTCTCGACGCGGCCGAAGCCCTTGCGGATCTTCACCGTGACCGGCTTGCTCTGTGCCCGCACCATCGAATTCACGATGTCATACACAAGCTTCGGGTCTTTCATCAGCGCCGATCCCTCGCCGTTGTTCACGACCTTCGGCACCGGACACCCCATATTGATATCGAAAAATGCAAACGGCTTTTCCTCCAGATCTTTCGCCTGCTCCCCCATGATCGCCGGATCCGCACCGAACAGCTGCAGCCCGATCGGCTGCTCCGCCGGCTCCGTCGCGATCAATTCCGCCGTGTTCGGGTTTCTGTACATCACGCCCTTCGCGCTTACCATCTCGGTATACAACAGCCCCGCCCCCTGCTCCTTGCACAGCAGACGAAACGGCAGGTCGGTAACGCCTGCCATCGGTCCGAGCGCCAGCGGGGTGCTCACTTCAATTGTCCCGATATGAAAACTCAATGGTATCTCTGTCCTCCGAAAGCTCACTCCGCTCGGTCGAGCGGAGTGAGTTTAAGCATCTTTTCTTTTCACTTAACAAGTAAACGAGCAGGTCACTGCCGGCAACCTCTACAGCCCTTACTTCTTCCCGCTCTTCTGCTTCGCATAGATCAGCTGCAGGCCCTTGAGCGTGAGGTCGGGATCGTAAACGTCGATCATGTCGGTTTCGCCGGAGATGATGCGGCCGAGGCCGCCGGTGGCGATGACCTTCATCTTATCGAGGCCCGCGGCCTCCTTTACCTTGCGGATCATGTACTCGGTCTGGCCGATGCAGCCGTAGATCAGACCTGCCTGCATACTGGTGACCGTGTCGGTCGCAAGGATGGTTGCAGGCTTCTCGATACCAATCTCGGGAAGTTTGGCCGCCTCGTTCCACAGCGCGTTCGCGCAGATGCGGATGCCGGGGCTGGTGATGCCGCAGCGGAGCGTTCCGTCGGTGAGCACGAGGTCGTATGTCGTTGCGGTGCCGAAATCGATCACCATGATCGGCACATTTTCCGGCTTACCGAAAAGCTCGTATCCGGCGACTGCGTCGACCACGCGGTCCGCGCCCATCTCGAGCGGGTTGGCCATTTTCAGGCGGATGCCGGTCTTCATGCCGGCGCCGACCACGAGCGGCGTGTGGTTAAGATATTTGATGACACCGGAGTTCAGCGAATGCATGATGCCCGGCACAACCGACGCCGTGATGACGCCCTTCAGCATTTCCGGCGTGACGTTGCGCTCGGCGAGGAGATTCTTGATCCAGATGCCGAATTCGTCGGACGTGCGCGGCAGTTTCGTCGTCATTCGGAACGTTCCGATGATCTCGCTTCCGCGGAAAATTCCGAACGTCAGGTTCGTGTTTCCCACATCGATCGCCAGCAAAAACTCGCCGGTCTTTTCGTTATTCTTCGCCATTGCCGTCCTCCTCCAGTCCCAGGAAAAACACTTTCACATACATCTCGAGCGCCTCCAGAAGGTCGCGCTTTTCGTCTCGCATGCGCTTCACCTCGAGGCCGCTGCCGATGTCGTCGTACGCGACGTCGTTCTCGCGCGCGTTTGTGTGGAACTCCAGGTTGCCCTCCTCGTCAAACTCGAGCGTCAGAACGCCGCCGATCTTCTCGGTGAAGAGGACGCACATGATCTTGAGTTCCTTCTGGATTTCCGACGGAAGTCCGCGGAAATCATCATTCAGATAATATTTCTTCTCGTATGCGTTGCTTCCGCATAACACAATTCTGTCCTGATACATAGTTTTAACCTTATTCGGAAAATATATATTCTACATGTGTAGTATGGCGTCAACGAAGCCCTCGCAGCAGGCGCGCCGCAGCACTGCCATTCATCCGCCGCAACAACCCTTGACACTTCCGTCTCTTACCCAAGCGGCCACGGCTCGTCGGAGAGCGTTGCATACATCACGGCCTTGATGGTGTGCATGCGATTTTCCGCCTCGTCGAAGACCTTGCTGTACTTCGATTCGAACACTTCGTCCGTGACTTCCATCTCGTTGATGCCGAAACGCTCACTGATCGCGCGGCCGATCTCGGTGTTGAGGTCGTGGAAACTCGGCAGGCAGTGGAGGAAGATCACGTCGTCCGATGCGCGGTCGATGCAGTCCATCGTCACGCGGTACGGAAGAAGGTCATTGATGCGCTCCTCCCAGATCTCGTCCGGCTCGCCCATGGAGACCCAGACGTCCGTCGAGATGACGTCGGCACCGGTCGTTCCCTCGACAACGTCCTCGGTGAACGTGAGCGTCGCGCCCGACTCTGCGGCATAACCGCGGCAGATCTCGATCAACTCATCGTTCGGCCAGTACTTCTTCGGCGCGCAGCACGTAAAATGCAGTCCCATCTTCGTGCAGGCGATCATCAGCGAGTTGCCGGTGTTGTAGCGCGCGTCACCCATGTACGTGAGGCGGATGCCCGCAAGGCGTCCGAAGTAATCACGGATGGTAAGAAGGTCCGCGAGCATCTGCGTCGGATGGTACTCGTTGGTCAGGCCGTTCCATACCGGAACGCCCGAGTAGCGAGCGAGATCCTCGACGATCTCCTGGCCGAAGCCGCGGTACTCGATACCGTCAAACATGCGTCCGAGCACGCGCGCGGTGTCCTGGATGCTCTCCTTCTTGCCGATCTGGGAAGCCTTCGGGTCGAGGTAGGTCGCACCCATGCCGAGATCGTACGCGGCGACCTCGAACGAGCAGCGCGTTCTCGTGCTGGTCTTTTCGAAAATGAGCGCGATGTTCTTGCCCTCGCAGCCGCTCACGCGCACGCGCTTTCTCTTACAGTCGCGAAGCCAGTCCGCAAGATCCAGAAACTCCGTGATCTGCGCCGGCGTAAAATCCTTCAGCGTCAAAAACGATTGTCCCTTAATATTCATGTAAACCACCCTCCTGTATTTGGATCATGTTATTTTACTCATATATACCCATCATGTTGCCCGGACTATTTACTCATATTAATCCGGGTGCCTTACTCGTGATACGTTTCCTGCGGTCCGAGATAACTGTTGGCCCAGGTCTCGCGCTTTTTGGTGATGACGATCCTCTCGAGCACCGCCTCCGAATCCACGGCGCTCACCGTGAGCGTGTGAACTCCCGCGGGGAGCGTCTTGCAGAACATGTGCATTCGCGCATTGATCATCACGCCGAAGCACCACGCCGGATTGAAGCAGTCACCGCTCCGGAAGCCCTTCGGGATGAGGTCGGTCACGACCGTCTCGCTGCCGTCCAGCGAATATCCGAAACGGACTCCTCCGCCGTTTTCTTTCGGGTTGTTCGGCGCAAACAGCATCCGCACGTAATAGCGCCCCTTCTTCGGCACCGCGAAGCGGTACGTGATCTGCGGCCCCTCGGCCGGCGCAAAATCCCGCCCGAGCGGAAGCACCGCCGCTGCCGAACCGTGTCGCCCGTAGCCCTCGAGTATCTCATACGAGGCGTCACCGGCCGCCCTGCGCTCCGCATACTGCGCCGCATCCATGGCAACCACGCCCGCATCGTTCATAATATAAGTATTTTTCGAAAAATGCTCCGCAGCCCAGTCCGGACGCTCCGGCTTCTTCTCCGCCAGCCCGAACATTCCGGCTTCCCACGTATTGGTCGTTCCGTCCGTGCTAAGGTGTTCCTCGCGGAAGTCGACGCGCGGGTACGGAATCTGATCCGGCAGGTAAGTGCCGTTTTTCACCTCGGCAAGGCGGTGAACCGCGGGCGGTCCGCTGCCTTCGTCGTTCCACTGCTTAAAGCCGATGTGCTTACCGCTCATCATGCCGTTCCATTTGCCGCCGGCGATCGTGTGGTACTGCTTCGCAAGTTCCTCGTCCTCGCGGATGCGGTCCGCAACAAGGTCCGCATACACGTCGGCGCGGGGATTCTCCTCGGAAAGCAGCGCTTCGTTCGCTGCCGCCGCAATCATCATCTCGACGAGGTTGGCAGAAGCCGTCGCCGGGTACGTGACAAGCTCAAACAGACAGTCCGCAAGCTCCGGACGCACGCGCGACGCAAGCCACTCGCAATTCTCGCGAAGCTTCCGGCAAGCCGCAAGCATGCGCGCCGCCTCGCTCTCCTCCGAGAGACAATACGTCATGGGATGGAGCGTCTCGGGACGCCGCTGCGCATTCAGCGCCGAATAGCCGAGAAGCGTCTCCGAAATCCGACGGAACGCCTCGTTCCTGTCGCATTCCTCGAAGCCGCCCGCGAACACATCCGCCGTAAAATGCTGCGTGTACTCGACGGTCTCGTTCGGTCTCGTGCCGTATTTTTCGAAATCGTACGCGAGATCCATGAAGTAAGTGAGCGGATATTCCTGCGGCTTCAGGTCGCCGACGTTGACGATCCAGATGTCGCGGATCCCTGCCGCATAAGCGCGCCCCATCTGCTCCCAGACTTTCGAGAGCTGCGTGGAGTTGACCCACTCGTACGAGACCGGGCCGCCGTGATAATCAAAATGGTAATACATCCCGAAGCCGCCGTTGTGATTACGCAGTGCCTCGGAAGGAAGCGTGCGCATGTTTCCGTAGTTGTCCTCGCAGAACATGAGCGTCACTCCTTCGAGCTCCGGCTCGCCCATGAGGCCCGGAGTCTTTGCGTCGCCGTAGAAGAACGGCTCCACTTCCTTATATAACGCAAGCATACGCGGAACCTTCGAGAGGTCCTCGTTCACATGCTCGCGGATCAGTTTATTTTGCGTGCGAAGCACTCTTCGCAGCAGATCGATGTTGTCGGCGAGCGTCGACTCATGCCCGAGGATCGTCGAATCCGCCTCGCCGCGCATGCCGACCGTGATAACATTTTCAAACCGGCCGCTTCTGGCAAGTCCATCCGCCCAAAAGCGCGTGATGCCCTCCTCGTTCGTGAGGAAATTCCACGCGTCGCCGTACACGGAATCCTTGCCGCGGAGGTACTTGTACTCCTCGCCCTGGCGGCAGCACGGCTCGTGATGG
This sequence comes from Lachnospiraceae bacterium, assembly GCA_017561985.1. Next base: position 22,193 of record JAFZAZ010000023.1, on the reverse strand, counting down.
GACGCGCCCATGACGACGCCGAGCTCGTCCGCAAGCTCCGCGTTCGCAAGCCCCGGACCGTCATTGGGGAAAATGGCTGACCACATCGCCGGCCACAGGTAATTTCCCTTCATACGAAGCAGCAGCAAAAACACCTGCTCGTACATCTTCGCGTTAAATCCGCCGAAGAGGTTGGTCGTCCAGTTGCCGAAGGACGGCCACTCGTCATTGATGAAGAATCCGCGATACCGGATCGACGGCTCCTTCGAGACGAACGGAAGATCGCCCGGGAGCACCGGCTCCGCGCATTTTGCGGGCGCTGCGTCCGCAAACCACACCCACGGCGTCACGCCGATGCGGCGGCTCGCCTCAAACATTCCGTATATGGTTCCCCTCTTGTCGCTTCCGTATATTACAAGCGCCTCTTCCACGTTCGGAAGCGGCTTGTTCGCTGTGCGAAGCGTGAACACTTCTCTACTGCCTTCGACACCGGCACAGTCCGCGAACAATCCCTCAGGATCGCCGCAGGTTCTTCCCGCCGTTCCGACGATAATGCATCTCTTCGAAAGCTGCGCCGCGTCGCGCACGATCCGAGGTCTGACGCCGCTCACAAGTGCGATATCGTCCGCAAGAACTCCTGCCACGCGCAGCACTCCGGGCCACGCATCCGGTCCGACGTAAATGTCGGCCGCAACTTTGTTACATACCAGGTAAAACCCCATTTCTTTTATCCGCCTGATTCAATTAGTATTCCACTTTCCAAAGCGTCAGTCCGTGCGCCGGCGCCATCGCACCCGCACGCTCCCGGTCCTTCGCCGCGAGGATTGCCGTCATCTCCGCCGGCCCGCGCTCTCCGCGCCCGACTTCCAGAAGCGTTCCGACCATGATCCTCACCATGTTCTGCAAAAATCCGTTTCCGGAAAATGTCAGCCGCACCTCGTCGTACTCCGTCTCCCCGCACACCGTCTTCACTTCCTCGATCTCGATGGAAGTGACAGTGCGCACGCAAGACTTCTTCATATGTTTATTGCCGCAGAAGCTCGTGTAATCATGCTCGCCGACAAGCAGCGCCGCAGCCTCGCGCATGCGCTCGATGTCGAGATCCTCCGGGCACCACAGGATCTGCTGCCTCTCGAACACCGGACGCACATAGCCCGTGGATATGCGGTAGCGGTACGTCTTCGACTTCGCGTTCAGCCGCGCGTGGAACCGCGCATCCGCGATGCGGACGTCGGTCACGGCGATGTCCTTCGGAAGGTACCGGTTCATCAGCTCGAGTATTTTCCCCGGGCCGTACGGCGTGTTGACGTGAAAGTTTGCCACCTGCCCGACCGCGTGAACACCCGCGTCGGTCCGCCCCGAACCGTTGACCTCGATCTCCTGCTCAAATAGTTTCGAGAGCATCGTCTCGAGCCTGCCCTGTATCGTATTGTCCGTATTGCCCTGCCGCTGCCAGCCGTCATAGCGGCTTCCGTCGTACTGCAGGGTAATGCACAGATTTTTGCTGCTCATTTCCAATCCTCTCGAAGCGTTATCTCTTTTTTTTCATTCATAAAGCCGGTCGGGACTTCATCATGACAACGACAGTTTGATTCTGACCGCGAAACGCATCTTCGCTGCGGAAAATGCTGCCGCCGTCAATGCGAATCACTCGCCTTCGCCGCTCGTCTCGCCGCCCTGGCCTTCACCGCCGGGGTTGTCACCGCCGCCCGGGTTATCTCCGCCGCCCGGATTGTCTCCGCCGCCGGGGTTATCTCCACCGCCGGGGTTATCTCCGCCGCCCGGGTTATCTCCGCCGCCCGGGTTATCTCCGCCGCCGGGGTTGTCTCCGCCGCCCGGGTTATCTCCACCGCCGGGATTGTCTCCGCCGCCCGGGTTATCTCCGCCGCCCGGGTTATCTCCGCCGCCGGGGTTATCTCCACCGCCAGGGTTCTCACCGCCGCCCGGATTGTCTCCGCCGCCGGGATTGTCTCCGCCGCCGGGGTTATCTCCGCCGCCGGGGTTGTCCTCACCGCCGCCCGGGTTGTCCTCACCGCCGCCCGGTGTTACTTCGGGCGTTACCTCGGGCGAAACTTCCGGTGTGACCTCAGGCGAAACCTCAGGCGTCACTTCCGGAGAGACTTCCGGTGTCACCTCGGGCGAAACCTCGGGTGTCACTTCCGGAGAAACCTCCGGTGTCACCTCGGGCGTTGCCTCCGGCGTGGGCGACAGCGTAACGATCGGGGTCGGCGTGCTTGTCACACGGCCCTGTCCGTCATCCGGCTTCTGGTAGCCCGGAGTCACCGTCAGTCCCGAAGTGGGCGTAGGCGTCACATCCTCGGTCGGTTCCGGCGCAGGTGTGTCCGTTGCAACCGGAACAGGCGTTCCGTTGGGGGTAGGTGTCCCCTCCGTCTTTGCTCCCGACGTAGGTGTCGGCGTTTCGTTTTTGTTCGAAGAGTTCTCGGGGATCATCACAACCATGATCAAAAACACAACGAGAACCAGTATGAGTCCTGCGATCGCCGCGACAAGGAGTCTGCGGAAGATCCAGGGCGTATCGTCCTTCTCATCACTCAGAACTTTGGACAGCCAGACAGCGATCGGACTCTGTTGGCGGACCGGCGCGCCCTTCGGCTCGTCGTCCTCTTCCTCGTCTGCGGGCTGCTCATCGTACTCACGGAGGTCATCGTAATCGTCCTCCGACTCCTCATCCTCCTCGTCATCTATATCAGCAGCGGCCTCCTCGGCAGCCTCTTCCAGCTCCTTGCGGCCCTGCTCCGTATCGTCATATTCATGTTCTGCGATTTCTTCCGGGTTCTCGCCCAAAATGTCATCGATAGAAGCCATATTTTCCTCCTTAACGCAGTGTGTATACTACCACAAGTTTATAGTATATCACAATCTCGGCGCCATTACAACCACCCGCATTTTCCGACGGGCAAGCCGTCTGCGCGGCACCCTCTCTTTCCCCGGAAAATGCGCCTCCGAAAATGCCTCTCTCCTACTCTTGTTTTATTGGGAAAACAGGCGGAATTTTTATGTAAATAATATGAACTGGCTTGTTTATTTTCCGCGCAATCGCTATAATAGCGGAAGTGAACGAAAGGAGTCGTCCGTATGTTGTACCGGAATCCCCACGCGGACCGCAAAAAGCGGCATGAGATCAAGACGGTTCTCACCTATCCGCAATACATCGAGCTTCGCGCGCGAATCTCGGGAATCCTGACACCGGACCCGAACATGCCGGGGCCGGAGGGATATCGGATTCAGAGCGTGTATTTCGACACGCTTCTTCACGACTCTTATCACGAGAAGGACAGCGGTGTTCAGCACCGCAACAAATACCGGATTCGCGCCTACAACGGCAGCGATTCCTTTATCGTACTGGAGAACAAGGAGAAGATCGACGACCGCATCTGCAAGTCCTCCGCCGTCATCACGCGGGCGGACTACGACGCGATCCTCGCCGGCGATTTCTCGCCGCTTCTCGCATATGACGATCCGCTCTGCCGCGAGGTGTACGGTCTGCACAAGACCGCAGGGCTCTCGCCGGCCGTGATCATCGAGTATCAGCGCCAGGCGTACATTCACCCGCTCTCGATGGTCCGCGTTACGTTCGACAGCCTTGTAAGCGCCGGCATCAACACCCTCGATATGTTCGACGGAAAGCTGGTCACAAGGCCATTGTTCGACAAGCGGGAGGTCATTCTCGAAGTCAAGTACGGCGACTTCTATCCGATGCATCTGAAACAGCTTTTGCAAAATAACGGAATCAAGCTCGCAGTTTCCAAGTTCGTTCTCGGCTGCGATTATCTGCGGGACAATTACATCGTTCTCGCCTGATCAGAACTACACGAAAAGGAGTTCCTTTATGTCCGATTACATCGACGAAATCAAAAAACTGATGGGACAGGCCGACTCGCTGAGCACGATGACGGCTTCCCGCATCATCGCCTGCCTGACATTCACGCTCGTGTGTGCGGCGATCATCTACTGCATTTACCGCTTCTTCTACCGCGGCGCTTGTTACAGTGAGAATTTTGCGGTACTGCTCGTGCTCGTTGCGGTCATCACCGCGATGATCATCCTGACGATCTCCTCGAGCGTTGCGCTTTCGCTCGGCACGATCGGTGCGCTCAGTATCATTCGTTTCCGTTCCGCGATCAAGGATCCGCTCGACGTCGGCTTCCTCTTCTGGTCCGTTGTCGTCGGTCTGACCACCGGTGCAGGCATGGTTCCCTTCGCATTGATCGGCTCGCTGTTCATCGCGATCCTCTACATCGCAATGACGCTTCTTCGCACCTCGAACGGAACGTATCTTCTTCTGGTCCGCTACGATGACTCCGCGGCTGAGGAAGTAGCAAAGATCGTCGACGATCTCGGCGGACGCCTGAAGAACAAGACGACATACAAAGAGGAGACGGAGCTCACGGTTCAGATCCGTTTCAAGGGAACCGAGACACCGTTTTTGGACGAACTTCGGAAAATTCCCGGTGTGTCCAATTCTGTTCTGGTAGAATTTACCGGTGAATAATCCCGGGGGAGGTTTGTATCTGATGAACAAGAACAACAGCAAAAAAACCGCGATCATTGCGATCGCGATCCTTGCCGCAATCGGAGCTCTGATTGCGGTAATTTCTGTCCTCGGAAAGGGCGGAAAGAACACGGATCCCAAGGTCACGCCGACCGTGACGCCCTCGGGCGCCGAGCCGACGGCCACGCCGGAGCCGGGCATCGACCCCGATGCTCCGACACCGACGCCGAAGAAGGATTACACGGGCGATAAGATTGAGTTTACGAACGACATGCCCGATCTCGTGTTCTCCCACAGCGGCAACTTCTATAAGACCGACATTCCGCTCCGTCTGTACTCCCGCTACGAGGGAACCATCTACTACACCACGGACGGATCGCATCCCACCAAGGATTCCAACGTCTACGATCCCGCCAAGGGCATCACGCTGACCGCCAACGCCGGAACCATTCCGAAGGTATGGTCCGTACGCGCGGCTGCCGTTTACGCAGACGGCAAAACCTCCGGCGAGTTCGTTCACACCTACATCCTCGGCGCACACGTCGACACTCGCTACCAGACGATGGTATTTGTCATCAACGGCGATCCCGCAGAGCTCACGGAAGAGCCCGACGGTATCCTCTTCGGTGAGAACTATGAGAACCGCGGCCGCGAGAGCGAGCGCGCGATCTACCTCGAGGCGTTCGACACCGAGGGCAACGTCATCACCTCGCAGCACTGCGGCGTCCGCGTCTACGGCGCATACTCCCGCCGCAACTCGCAGAAGTCGATGAAATTTTACGCGCGCAAGAGCTACAGCCCCGAGACCGGCACCTTCTATCTGAACTGCCTGAACAACATTACGGCGGACGGTACGCAGACGCAGGTTGTCCGCTTCGACAAATTCGTGCTCCGCGCGAGCGGCAACGACTACCGCTTCGCGTTCATGCGCGACGAGCTCAACCAGATGCTCGCAGCCGAGGCCGGCTTCACCGAGTACGAGAGCGTATGCCCCGCCATCTGCTACATCAACGGCGAGTATTACGGCTTCTTCTGGGTTCACGCTTCCTACTGTGACACCTATCTCAAGAACAAATACGGCGACTCGCCCGCGAAGGCTGCTGCCAAGGCTGCCGGCCAGGAGGAGTACACTGAGGGTGAATTCGTGATCCTCGAGGGCGGCGACGCTTACAAGAAGACCGATGAGAGCGACGAGCTCGTCACCGAGTGGGCAAAGTCCTACGACACCGACTACTACCGCTTCGCGTACGGCGACCTTACCGACGCCAAGCTTTACAACGAACTTCGCAGCTGGATGGACGTTGAGGATTACCTCTCCTACATGGCGTACAACATCTACTTCTGCAACAAGGACTGGCCGAACAACAACTACAAGTGCTTCCGCTATGTTCCCGCAGATGGTGAGAAGCTCGGAACCGGCGTTTACGACGGACGCTGGCGCTACCTGCTGCACGACATGGACTACTGCCTCGGTCTCTATGACCAGACCGAAGTATTGGCAACCTACGACACGCTCCGCCAGGTACTCTCCGAGAGCAGCGAGCGCTACGCACCGCTTCTCGACGCACTTTTAAAGCGCGACGACTGCGTGGAATACTTCGTAAAGGCTTCCCTGGATTTCGCCAACGGCGCGCTCTCCGCGGAAAGCTACCGCCGCTATGTGGATTCCATCAGCGCATCCCGCTCGTCCGAGATGACGTACTACTACAACTACATCGCTTCGCTTGGCGCGGAGGATGCGGTTTGGGTAAATGAGAGCCAGCTTCAGGGCCAGCTTCAGAAGATCATTGATTTTGCGGAGGCGCGCCCGGCACGCTCCCTCTCCTACCTTAAGAGCCGCTTCCTTCTCGGCAGCAGCTTCTCCCTGGAGATCGCCGCATGCCGCAACGCGCAGCTCACGGTCAACTCTTACACGGCGCCCGCCGACAAGGGATTCAGCGGCACCTATGTGACCGACTATGCGACGACTGTAAGCGCGACGTGCCGCGACGGCTACACCTTCGATTACTGGGAAGTCAACGGCAAGAAGGTCACGCAGTCCACGTTGAAACTCACGGAGAAGGACATCCAGAACGGTAAGATCACGATCACGCTCTACATTAAGGAAGACACCGCAGCGACCGTCGTCATCGACACCATCGGCGCGCGCGGCGACGACTTCATCCTTCTTCACAACCCGACCTCGAAGGACATCAACGTCGGCGGCTACACGCTGACGGACGGTGCCGAGCGCGAGGAGGGCAAGATCAAGTTCACGATCCCGCAGGGAACGACCATCGCCGCCGGCGAGTCGCTTCGCATCAACTGTGTCAAGGCTACCGCCGAGGAGCCTGTCACGGATCCGATGACCTGCCCGTTCAAGCTCTCGAAGGGCGATACACTCACGCTCGCCAACGCTTCCGGCAAGACGATCACCTCGGTGGCGATCCCGAATCTCCACAGCGGATTTGTCTATCGCCGTAACGCATTCACCGGCGAATTCCGCGAGGAAGCCGAGTGATTTTGCATTTTCCGCTTGACAAGAATACCCGTCACAGTTTAAATAATGGAACGACAAGATAATACGAAGCCGCCGGAGGGCAAGTCCTTTCGGCGGCTTACCGTCTGAAAAGGAACCCTCATGAACAACAACGAAACTCTCAAACCCAGGGAAAATAAAATGGGAACGATGCGCATCCCGCGGCTTCTGGTCAGCATGTCGCTGCCGATGGTTGCCTCGATGCTCGTGCAGGCTTTGTACAACATCGTCGACAGCATCTTCGTCTCGAAATTCGACCAGGACGCGATGACCGCCGTGACGCTCGCATTTCCCGCGCAGACACTGCTGATCGCGATGGGCGTCGGCACCGGTGTCGGCGTGAACGCTCTCCTTTCGTTCAATCTCGGACGCAAGGACCAAAAGGGTGTGAACCGCGCGGCAACGCACGGCATTTTCCTCTATGCCATCTACGCGATCGTCTTCTGTGTTCTTGGCTTTACGCTCGCCGAGCCGTTCATCCGCTCGCAGTTCAACGCCAATGATTTTGCAGACAATTACGACGTCACGATGAAGACCATCGGCTACGGCCGCGACTATCTCTCGATCGTCATGGGTCTCTCCCTCGGTGTGTTCTTCCAGGTACTTTTTGAGCGTCTTCTGCAATCGACCGGCAAGACCATCTACGCGATGATCACACAGGGAACCGGCGCTATCGTCAACATTGTTCTCGACTACGCGCTCGTGTTCGGCCACTTCGGTCTTCCCCGCATGGGCGTAAAAGGTGCCGCAATCGCGACCGTCATCGGCCAGATGGTTGCTGCATGCCTCGGTCTCATCTTCAACCTTACGAAAAACAAAGAGGTCTCCCTCTCGATGCGCGGTTTCCGCGTCCACGGCGAGACGCTCCGCGACATTTACAAGGTCGCTTTCCCGAGCATCCTGATGCAGGCGATCGCGTCCGTCATCACGTACGTGCTGAACCTGCTCATCGGCGGTTTCTCCAAGGACGCCGTCACCGTGTTCGGTATTTACTTCAAGATCCAGAGCTTCATCTTCATGCCGGTCTTCGGTTTCAACTCCGGCATGGTGCCGATCCTCGCATACAACTACGGCGCGCAGCGCAAGAGGCGCATCCTTGAGACGCTTCGCCTGAGCTACTTCATCGCAGCCGGCATCATGGTCGTCGGAACGATCCTGTTCTGGGTGTTCCCGGAGCAGCTGCTCTCGCTGTTCAGTGAGAACGAGGAGTCGCTCGAAACGCTCGTAAAATACGGCGTTCCCGCGTTCCACTACATCAGCCTGCACTTCCTGTTCGCGTCATTTTCCATCATCACGATCTCGGTGTTCCAGGCGCTCGGCAACGGCCTCTACGCGACCATCGTTTCGTTCTGCCGTCAGGTGGTCATCCTCCTGCCGGTCGCATGGTTCATGGCCAAGGTCGTCAGGAAGCTCGACTTCGTATGGCTCTCCTATCCGATCGCCGAGATTGTCTCCGCGGGAATGTGCGTGTTCTTCCTGATCCGCATTTACCGCAAGCAGATCTCTCCTCTTCCGGAGTGATCCAAACCTGATGATTAAAACTTGACATTTCTTTTTCCGGGGCTATAATCTCCTTGTCGTAATAATCGACCGGGCGATGACAGCCCCGGTTACTGTTTAAGGAGGTAAAAAGAAATGAAAAAAAAGTTGATGCTCCTGCTTGCGCTTGTGCTTTGCGTATGCCTTGCCGCATGCGGAGACGATGACGACGACAACCGCAAGAAGAAAAAGAAGGCTGACACGGAAAATGAGGACGTCACGCCCACTCCCGATGAGGACGAGGTAACACCCACCCCCGCCGAGGAGCAGCTCGAGATCTCCGCTACGGAGACCTGGGGTGATTACACCGTAGGCATCCCGACCGGCTGGACCTTCCGCAAGGGAGACGCTCTGGACGAAGATGACACCCGCTATTGCTCCGTAAAGAAGTCGGACTTCAAGTTCTTCGATTTCAAGATGGAGGACGAGTCCCTCGCAACACAGCATTACAATTACAACAAGGAAACCTACACCAACGAGCAGGAAAACATCACCGGAACCTATGCCGGGATCGTGTGGACAGGCTTCCAGTACAGCGACGGCTGGGGCGGTTACGGCTTCGAGCTGATCAGCATCGTAAACGGCAAATATGTCCGCGTTTCCTCGTGCGGTTTCAAGTTCGACAGCGCAGAGTCGAAGCTTGTTCTGGGTTCCCTTGTGATCAAGTAATTACCCGCAGGAATACCCCGATTTTTATTGACAGTCATTTTGCGATAAAGTATAATAGTTTCAATGGCGGTTTACGTCAAAATAGTAGAAAGGGTTGGTACTTTTAATGAGCAATATTCCTGTAGTAAAACTCGGTATCATCGCAGTCAGCCGTGACTGTTTCCCGATTGTGCTTTCCGAGAAGCGCCGCAGCGCCATCAAGGCTGCATACAAGGGCGATCTGTATGAGTGCCCCGTAACGGTTGAGAACGAACTCGACATGCTCAAGGCTGTTGACGATGTTAAGAAGGCAGAGTGCAACGCTCTCGTTGTCTTCCTCGGCAACTTCGGTCCTGAGACTCCCGAGACTCTCATCGCTAAGAATTTCGACGGTCCTGTTATGTTTGTAGCTGCTGCTGAGGGCGACGGCGACATGATCAACGGCCGTGGCGATGCATACTGCGGTATGCTGAACTGCTCCTACAATCTTGGCATGCGTCATCTGAAGGGCTATATTCCGGAGTATCCGGTTGGCACCGCTGACGACATCGCTAAGATGATCGGCGAATTCGTTCCGATCGCACGCGCCATCATCGGCGTTAAGAACCTTAAGATTATTACCTTCGGACCTCGTCCGCAGGACTTCTTCGCATGCAACGCTCCGATCAAGGGTCTCTATGAGCTTGGCGTTGAGGTTGAAGAGAACTCCGAGCTTGACCTGTTCGTAGCTTACAAGGCACATGCGAACGATCCTCGTATCCCGGCTGTCTGCGAAGACATGGCTAAGGAGATGGGTGAGGGTTGCTACTATCCCGAGATGAGCGCCCGCATGGCACAGTTCGAGCTTACGCTCCTTGACTGGGCTGAGCAGCACAAGGGTTCCCGCAAGTATGTAGCTTTCGCTGACAAGTGCTGGCCTGCATTCCCCGAGACCTTCGGTTTCGAGCCTTGCTACGTAAACAGCCGTCTTGCAAGCCGCGGCATCCCGGTATCCTGCGAGGTTGATATCTACGGCGCACTCTCCGAGTACATCGGCGCTTGCGTATCCGGCGATGCAATCACCCTTCTTGATATCAATAACTCCGTTCCTCAGTACATCTACGATGAGGACATCAAGGGCAAGTACGATTACAAGCTTACCGATACGTTCATGGGCTTCCACTGCGGTAACACGCCGTCCTGCAAGATGTGCAGCGACCGTGCGATCAAGTACCAGCTCATCCAGCACCGTCTTCTTGAGCCGGAAGGAAGCGATCCTGATTTCACCCGCGGAACGCTCGAGGGCGACATCGCAGCAAGCGACATCACCTTCTATCGTCTGCAGTGCAACAGCGACGGAGAGCTTGTTTCCTACATCGCTGAGGGCGAGATTCTCGACGTACCTACCCGTTCCTTCGGTGGTATCGCAATCTTCGCAATCAAGGAGATGGGACGCTTCTATCGTCACGTACTCATCCAGAAGAGATATCCTCACCACGGTGCAGTAGCATTCGGTCACTATGGCAAGGCCCTGTTCGAGGTATTCAAGTTCCTCGGCATCAAGGACATTGCTTACAACCAGCCGAAGTCGCTTCCGTACCCGACCGAGAATCCCTGGGCATAACGCAAGAAAACGCGTCACAGCGGACAATTAATTGCACACAAAAGCTCCGACAGTCACACGACTGCCGGAGCTTTTTTTCGCACCGATTGACACGTATTTTGGCAAATGCTATACTCATCTGTGCGGAGGTGGCAATATGTTCGACAACAAGAAAGGAAGCACTGCAAGCGCGCTCATCAACTTCGCGATCTGCTGCACGGCTTCACTCATCTACTGCATCGGTGTCAACTTATTCATCCTGCCCGGCGGATTGTATTCCGGCGGGTTTACGGGCATTTCGCAGCTGCTCTCGCTCTTCGCCGTGGGCACACCGCTCGAGCCGTACAACATCAAGGGTGCACTTTATTTTCTGTTGAACATTCCCATCGTGATCCTCGGCTGGAAGTCGCTCGGCAGCAAGGCCATGCTCAAGGCCGGCTTCACCATCGTTCTGGAAAGCTGCCTGATGTCGTTCCTTCCGATCCCGAAGGAGCCCATCATCTCGGACGCCCTCACAAACACCATCGTGGGCGGTTTCTTCGAGGGTGTCGGCTGCGGTCTTCTGTACATCGGCTTCGGCTCCGGCGGCGGCACGGACATCATCGGCATCGTATTGAGCCGCAAATACCGTTCCCTGAGCGTCGGCAAAGTCTCGCTCGCAATCAACCTCATCGTCTATGCGGTCTGCGCGATCGTGTTCAACCCCGAGGTTGCCGTTTACTCCATCATCGCCGCGTTCTGCTGCTCTCTCGTCGTTGACAAGATCCATCTGCAGAACCGCGCCGTGACCGTCAACGTCTTCACAAACCGCGAACAGGAGATCGGCGACTGGATCCGGGACAACATCAACCGGAGCGCCACCGTCTTCACCGGTACCGGAGCATATTCCGGCGCCGAGCGGAAGCTCGTCATCAGCGTCATGTCGGAGTACGAGTACCACCGGCTCAAGCATGCGCTTCCGGAGATCGACCCAACAGCATTTGCCAACGTCTATCCATCCGTCGCCGTTCTCGGCGATTTCGAAAAACGTCTCTCATAAACAAAACCGCCGGGGTGCTCCCCGGCGGTTATTTTTCGCTCTGCAATTGCTCTGCGATCACTCTGTCTTTCGCTCTGCGATTTCTGTCAGTTTCTTCTCCGCAGCAGGATCAATACCACCGCAGCCGCAAGGATACAGCCGCAGATGCCGATTCCGACATACAATATCGTGCGCTGCATCTCATTCAGCCCCGCTTTCGGTTTCTGAAGAAGATCGGTCTTGTCCCTGTCCTTCGCCTCCGGTTCGCCGCCGACTTCCGGTGCGGGTGATATCGTTGCCTCCGGCGTCACTGTCGGTGCCTCAACGGAGACTCCCTGGGGAGGTTCTTCCGCTGAATTCCGATCGAAAACCTTTCCGGGCTCTACTGCCTCGATCTCCGGGGTCTCACCGCGAAAAAGCGTCTCCTTGACAGCGTCAACGTTATCCTCGCCGCAGCGGTACAGAACTGCCTGTCCGCCTTTAATCGCAAGCACAAGGACCTCTCCCTCCGACACCTGCAATTTTTCATATTCGATGCGTTTCTGATCCCGTGCAGCAACACTGTCATACCGCCCGAAGGTAAGCGTAATGGTTCTGTCTCCTCTTGCAGTAAAAGTTGCGACAAATCGCTCCATCTCCGAACAGGAAAATCTCACTTTTTTACTATTGACGTTATACACTCCGCATGGTTTTTCTTCGACACACAGACTATTCCATCCGTTGCCGGAATTACCTTCGGCAACCGAGTTTCCGTCGCTTTCGAAGACCCTGACTTCGCAGTTGGGCGATTCGCATACAAAATAACTATAGCAGATATGTGCCTGATTGTAGGCTTCAGTCATTGCTTTCAGATCATCTATCGCCGCCAGATATAATTCCGGCACATGTGCCCTCATGACATTGCTCAGTGCATCATTGCTTTCCCCTCCCAGATACAGGGAAACCGCACTCGCGCCGGAATTTTCGTTGAGAATTGCGTTTCGAAGCACCCCCTGTGCCACCATCGCATAAATCTGCGGAGACTTCAGGAAATCGACTGCCGAAGCAATCATGCCGTCAGATCCGGTAACGTCATTGGCACTGGGGATTTTGAAATCTGTTTTTGTATATTTTCGAAACTTCTCCTGAATCTCAACTCTCACAATGTGGCTTTTTCTACGCTCGAGAGTAAGTGTCGAGGGAAGCACGAATGTCCTCCCGAATCTTCCGTACCCCCATTCTCCGGGCACAACCCTGGGAACCGGATCCGCCGAATGAACGACCGAAAAGATGTTGCTATACAGCTCATCCGACCTCTCTTCCCGGCTCGTAGTGTTCGGGCACGCCATGCAGTATGCATAAAGATCTTCCGGCTTCAATGCACCGAGCTTCGACTCTTTTGCAAGATCATCAAGGCTCGCGGCCGCCAGATTACACACGGCGGCACCGCGCGAGTAGCCGGTCATAAAAAGGGACACTTTTTTATCCGCCGGAATTTCGCGTATGAACGCTTCAAGTTCGCCCGCAACAATGTCCGCGCACGTACGGAAGCCCTCGTGGTCTTCCGAAGTTCCGAGCGTAAAATTGGACGCCCACTCCTGCTGGTAATTGCCTCCGCGCACGACCGCCACGATCAACACTTCATCGTCCGAAATATCACGCGTACCGTATGCAAATCCGATCGTTTCCGGGCCCGGCTTCACATAGTGAACCGTATCGTCGCTGTAGTGTATGTTCAGGCAGTCGAAAAATGCGAGCAGGTTGGTCGCACTCGAATCCTCTCCGGCTCCGAAGCCAACCATCGACAATCTTATGGCCAGCTGCGCAATGTTCTCGCTCCAATCATACGAAGATTGGGAAAACCAAATGTCGCTGTAGCGATATGTGAATTCCGACTGCTGCGGTTCCTCGGTGTAAATGTTCGTCTCAAACGGAAATGTACCGCTGAGATCCTCCGCATGCGCAGTGTTCAAAAAAACAGCGCAGAGAAGGAAAACCGCTATCATCGCAGTTCTCACCGCTCTTCGCTGCTGTCTGTTCCTTTTCTTCATATTTTCCTCCGTCTCCGAAACGTCCGTCCCCGGGTCATGCGGGGCCGGTCTCTTCCCTCTTTCTCGAATAAATCGCTGCGTGACGGCCGCGGTCGATCATCAAAAACAACGCCGCGACAAGCGCACCCGCCGCCCCTGCGATCAGGTCAAGCATCGTATCGTTCAGGCCGATGTCGAGATATCCGCTCTCCGGCAACTTCCTTCCGTTGATCTCCACCTCCACGACTGTCGATATTGTCACTTTCTCGCCGGGCTCATCGCCAAGGAGGTACGAATTGATCTCGCTTACGTATGTGTCGTTTTGCGTATCCCAGCCGAAGAGAACGTCTCCGCCGTACTCGGCAATCTCCCACACCGACGATATCATGATCGAGAAGCAAAATGCAAACAGCGCGGCGCCCGCTATGCTGCGCGCCTGCGCCATCCGGCGGAACAAAAAGAGCCCGAAGAAGACGAAAATGCCTCCGCCGATAAAATGATGCATCTTGTCCCACCACGAGGTGAGATAATGCAGCTTATAGCAATGTCCGAAGATCGGGCCGAGCGCATAGAACAGCACGAGCGCAAACATTGCGCTGCTGCCCTTGCAGCGGAACACTTTCTCCACCGTGAGAGGCGAAAGTACAAGCGCAAACGTCTCGATGCAGATGCCGAAATGGCCGTAATCGCCCCGGCCGATCAGCCACAACATCGTCACTGCCGTAAAGATTTCAGCCGCCGTCAGCAAAACCGCGCGAAATTTAATCTCGCTCTCTGTATACGGCGTCAAATGTGCCCGTTCGTCCGATTCATAAACCGCTTCCATACCTGTTCCCCGATACCCCGTGTACCTTATGTCACTTGCAGCGGCAAGCGTACCCCCGCACCAGATACAACACCAGATAAATGTTCCTGCGCGTCTCCGCGCCGGTCGTCTCGCGCTTCCGGATGGTCTCAAGCTTCCGGACACACGCGTAGCGGTCCTGGTCGGAAACCTCCTCCATTCCCGCAGGCGCGGGCTCCATCGCGACGAAGGAGAGAAGCCTCAACAGCACCCTCTCGCTCGTCTCCGCATTCTCCCCGCCCTCTTCGCCCAGAAGGCAAATGAGGTCGAGGATCATCTTCTTGATCTCCCCGGTCGTGAACTCCTCGCCCATCGCGCAAACGAGCGGCTCGTCGTCCTCACCGATATTCTCCAGATACAATTCCAAATCGTCCATCGATCCGTACGTCACTCCTGCTGATTATTTCGATTACGGCGTCTGGCGCGGCACACGCATCGCCTCCGCCTGACGCTCCAGCTCCTCCGCCTTCCTGCGCATCTCCTCGGCCTGCTGTGTCAGGATCTCCGCCTGAAGCGCCTCCTGCTTCTGCAGGATCTCGGCATGCATCTGCTGCTGTTCGAGCTGCTGCTCCATCATTTTGCGGATCTGCTCCTGCTGTCTCTGCAGAGCCTCCTGCTGCTGTTGCTCGTACACATCCGCAAAATAAGGATTGTACTGCATCGCCATGTCGTCGATATGGTCCATCTCAGGCGAAACCTCGGGCTCGGGGAGCTCCTTCGGCTTCGAAGAGCGGAGCATCGGTCTCAACAATCTCCACAGTAAAACGCCGTTGATCGCCGCCATGATCAGCGAGGCCATGCCGGTGCAGACATTTCTCCCTCCCTCGGAAATCTCATTGATCCCCACTCCTACGAAAAGAGCAAAGAAAAGACCGATGAACAGCACGAGCGCACCGCGCACCAATCGCTTCAGATCGTCCATGTCTTAATCCTCCGAAAAATGCCCTTCGGGCATACATTTTTCCAAACGTAGGTTACCATATCCGGCGTTATAATTCAAGGAAAAGAAAGACTGCCCCGGCAAAGCGGGGCAGCCATTTTACGCATAATCAACCGGTTGCGGTGACCGCAGCTATTTTTTCAACAGGAATCTTCCGAGCGCGATCAGGATGCAGGTACCAAGCACACCGCCGATAACATTTCCGATGATGCCGTGGAAGGAAATTCCGATAATACCGAACAGGAAGTTACCAAGCGCACCACCTACGATACCGAGGATGATGTACACGATCAGACCCTTGCTCTTGGATCCCATGAACTGACTTGCGAGATAACCGCAAAGAGCACCGACTGCAAGAGAAATAAGAATATGCATATACGCACCTCCATTATTGTGTTCCGCGATCGTCACGCGCCGACCGCTGTTTCCCGGGAGCTCAGCCCCTTCAAACTGAAGTCATCTTACCACATATTTTTGCAAAAATCAATGGTTTCGGGGTCGAAAAAGTAAATTTAATTTACTGTTAATCTTCTTAATCCTGCTTTAATCCGAGGCATCTGCCACGTTCACATCCGCAGCATCAGCTCTTCCTCGATCACCTCGCCGCCGCGTATGTAACGGCGCGGAACGCGCTTGCTGACCGCGCACGTGAGCTCGTACGGTATCGTTCCCGCGAGGCTCGCCATGTTCTCGATCGGATTGCGCGGGCCGAACACTTCGATCTCCGAGCCGATGCCCACGCCAGGCTTGTCCGAGAGATCGATCATGCACATGTCCATGCAGATCTTGCCGCGCTGCGGCGCCGGACCCTCGTCGGTCATCAGGCTGCACCGGTTCGAGAGGCAGCGGAAGAAACCGTCCGCATAACCGTACGGC
The DNA here is from genome assembly GCA_017561985.1 of Lachnospiraceae bacterium. Next base: position 5,727 of record JAFZAZ010000023.1, on the reverse strand, counting down.
AGAACGCCGATCCGCGTCGTTCGGTCGGTCTTGAAAATGCCGCCGTAGCTGATCGCGGTTCCCGCAGGATATATCTTGATCGTCGAAACGTTGGTCTTCAGTGTCATCACCGGTTTGAGAGAAAGTTCAGCCGCAAAATCTCCGTAACCGTAGAGAAGAAGCCCCGGCCTTACCATGTCGAGGTACGTCTGCGGATAGCGCGCCACAGCGCCGGTGTTCGCACAGTGCCGAAGCGCAAACTTGCGGCCCAGGCGCTCCTCCACGCGCTCGATCACGTCCGTGAAAAGGCGGAATTGATGCTCCGTGTAGGCCTTCGCCTCCTCGCCGGGCTCATCGGAAACCGCAAAATGAGTGAAGATCCCTTCCGCGTCCAGTCCCGGCAGACAAACCGCTTCACATATGCCTTCTACTCCTGTAGAAAAGAGTTCTCCGTCGCACAGATAGCCGAGTCTTGACATGCCCGTGTCCACCTTGATGTGGACCTTGAGCGTTCCGCCGAGGCGCACCGCCTCCTCGGAGTACTCCACTGCCTTCGCCTTGCATGTCACCGCCTGGGTGATGTCGTAGCGGATCAGCCGCTCCACCTGCTCCTTCGGCGTATGCCCGAGGATCAGGATCGGCATCGTGATATTGTTAAGGCGCAGTTCCATCGCCTCGTCGATGCTGCTGACCGCGAGGTAATCCGCACCCTCCTCCTGCAGCACGCGCGACACGACCACCGAGCCGTGCCCGTACGCGTCCGCCTTCACGACGCCGAGGAATTTGACGCCCTCTCCCACGTGCGCGCGCAGCGTGCGGTAATTATGAACAAGCGCATCCAGATCGATCTCCGACCAGGTTCTCTTCAATGTAGATTCCATTTTGCCCGCCTCAATTTTCCAGTTTTTGTTGCTCCGAGGAATAGCAATCTCCATCGCTACTATCTTACCACAATTGCGCTGATATGACCATCATTTTCCGAAGAAAGAATACGCAGAAGAATGATCCGGCGAAAAATGCCCGTGTACACATTTTCCGCCAAAACACGAAAAAAAGTGCGAAAAATGCCCGAAAATGGCCGTATGTTTCCAATTTGTTTACAAATTGTTGGTTTTTACGACAAACTCTGCTAATATTTACGAGTTATACTACAGACAACAAAGAACGAAGAGTTCTTCATAACAAGCCTATTCAAATTTTCATATAATATCAGCCCGGTGAGCTAACTACTTACTCGGGCTTCTCCTCTTTTATGGGGTACTTTTCCGGATCAGTTTGTGAACGGCAGTTAGCCGGAAATCGTATGAATTGTTTACAAAATGTTGCCTTTTATGACAAACTCTGCTCATATTTGTGCGTTACAATACAGACAGAAAAACAAAAGCGCCTATTCAAATTTTCATATAATATTAGCCCGGTAAGGCAAAACTTACTCGGGCTTCTCCTCTTTTATGGGGAGTTTTTTTATTTCTCCCCACCCTCAATCGTCTTTGACTTTTCGACTCCCCGGTAGTATAATGTAACGAGACGCATCAGGCAGCGCCAACCGATCCGGCGCGCCGCCTCGACGCCCAATACAGGAGGAAATATACTATGGGAAAAGTAGTCATCATGGACCATCCGCTTCTGCAGCACAAGATCGGCATCATGCGGATGAAAGAAACTTCGACGAAGGATTTTCGCGACCTGGTAAACGAAGTCGCGATGCTGATATACTATGAGGCGAGCCGCGATCTTCCGCTCGCCGACAAGGAGATCGAGACGCCTCTGTGCAAGACGACCGTCAAGGAGATCGCCGGCAAAAAGCTCTGTGTTGTTCCGATCCTGCGGGCCGGCATCGGCCTGTGCGACGGCATCCTGCGCATGAACCCCAACGCCAAGGTCGGCCACATCGGTCTCTACCGCGACGAGCAGACGCTTGAGCCTCACGAGTACTTCTGCAAGATGCCCCACGACGCAGCGGAGCGCGACATCTTCGTAGTTGACCCGATGCTCGCAACCGGCGGTTCCGCAATCGCAGCCATCGACATGCTCAAGAAGCGCGGCATCAACCGCATCCGCTTCCTGTGCCTGATCGCAGCACCCGAAGGCCTCGAGGCTCTTCGCAAGGCACATCCTGAGGTAGACATCTACATCGGTGCCATGGACGAGCGCCTCAACGAGAACGGCTACATCCTGCCGGGCTTGGGCGACGCAGGCGACAGAATCTTCGGAACGAAGTAATTCCGTTTACAAAGACAATTCAAAAGCTCCGTCCCGTTTCGGTGGACGGAGCTTTTTCTTTTTGCGGTGTCGTTTTTTCTCTCGCCGGGCGATTTTACAACATAGTGCATGCGCATCAATCCGATGGCTGGCGCTTGCTCTTTTGGTGATCTATCTTCTGTGGGTTTTGTTCCGCTTCTTAAGCAACTACCTCGCGCACTGCCTCTCGATCATCCGGAACGCCGAGCTCATGGCAAAGAAAGGCCACTACTACGACCTGCAGAAAGCCCGGGAAGTCGCCGTGATCGTGGAGGATTAAAGGAAAGTACGATTAACGATAAAAGCTCTGCCTCTCAGCGAGGCAGAGCTCATTTTTTACTGTATGATTTCAAATCCATGTTCATACAACTGCTGATTGATTTCCATCACCGACCAGTTCCCGTTGTTGATGTTGTAGATGATGATTGCGTCCGCAGGATTTCTCGGATACAACACACCCTTCTGTGCAATCTCCAACGCCCGCTGCGTCTCCCTAAGCGTCATGTGACAACCGAGACAAATGCCGATCAACTTCATCTTCTCGGGGTTTCTGCGGTTCCCGTTGAAGATGTTGTAAACGTAGTCCCTCGACAGATTGCTCTCCTTCACGACCTCGCTTAGCGCCCGGTTTTTCTGCGCCAGAATGTCGTTGAGGTAATTGCAAAGAACCATTTCATCGTCAGCTTCCGAAAGGCTCCGCAGATACTCTTCCAGCGCTGCCTCCTTCTTTGCTTTACCAAGGATCGAGCTCAGTTCTTCGGTTGATTTTTCAAACGGTTGTTTCACAGTATTATCAACTCCTCGACAACAGGACTTTTGACCAATGCATCACGTCAATAATAACTGTACCATTTTCTCGTCTTGTTGTCAAAAAGAGTTCGTCATACGTAATAAGGATTCGGCTTAGACAGCAAATTCAGGCAGTCGAGAATCCATCCGAACCCAAATAATCCGCACGTACACAAATACAATAAACCGGATCCGGCTTTCCCTTCATAGAACTTGTGAGCGCCAAAGAATCCACCAAAGAGGCAAAGGCAAAATGCTACCCACTTATTCTTCGGAGTCCCGCCATATCCACCAACATTGTTTGTGTTGGTGTTCGTATTTACGTTTGTGTTTGTAATTACGATATTCGGCGTTTCTGTTTTCATCTGTCCGGTCTGACAACCGCATTTCGTGCAGATTACAGCCGCTGCCGGAATTACAGCACCGCAGCTGGAACAGAATTTTGTCGGCGCCTGATTAAACATGGGCTGCTCTCTGGTAACCATCTCCACCGGGCATCCACAAACCGGACATTCCGTCGAATTTCTCGGAATCGTCGCTCCGCACTCCGCACACAACACCGTCGGGATCACTTCTCGCGGCGTTCCGCAATGCGGGCACACCATTGCCTTCTCGCTGATATCTTTCCCACAGACTTCACATTTCACCAGTGCCATCCTACCATCCTCCTCGTGTTGTTCTCCGAATCACCGATACATTTTTGCAATGCTTCGGTTTCGGTTTTCCACATTATAACAATTCTTCGAGCATGGTTTTTGTGCTGCCAGCACACTTTTGGTCTGTGCGTGTTTTTGGCATGCCGATTACGCATATTACGTACTTTTACGCACATTTTCCGAAGAAAAAGCACCTCCCTGAGAGGCGCCATCCGTCGTACTTCGTGCTGTCGGCACAACATTTTCCCAAAAGTTGAAATATGCTAAAAAAGAAAGTCCCCCGATGACACACAATTCCGGTCACCCGAAGACTTCCTCAATCCAGGAAGAACCCACCGCAACCGCGGCGCCTAATGCAAAGAATCCGAGAATCCAAATCACGGCATAGACAATAATTCGCACCGAGCGCACTTTGATATCGCGAATCCCCGGCATGTTTGTGCGGATTCCCATGTAGTCAAAACCATATGCAATTGACCACAGAGAAACTGCCAACCAGAAGATCGCAAGCATGACACCGGATGAAAAATCCAGCTCTCGGTTTCCCCACCAGATGGAGAACGTGAACGCAGCATTGGCGATGTAGCCTACCGTTCCGACGAGCATGTTGGTCGTGTTGCGGGTTCGATATCCGGGCGGAGTCCAGCGGGACGAATCCAGCTGTCTGCGGAATTCGCGGATGCTCTTCGGACGAGCTTTCGGATCAATGCTTATGCAGCGACGGACAAGCTTTCCAAGGTGTCCGCCTGCGGTCTGCTCACTCGGAAGCTGCCCGGTCAGAAGCTCATTCAGCATGATTCCGAGAGCATAAATGTCCGTTCGCTCGTCGGATGCCGCGAAGCCGAACTGCTCCGGTGCGGCATAGCCGGGAGTGCCGAGAAGAACCGTGTCGCTGGTCTCTTTGCGGATGAATTTGGCAGAGTCAAAATCCACGATAACAGGGAAACCGGTCTCGGTCATGATGACATTTTCCGGTTTCAGATCGCGGCAGACAACCGGCTGCGATGTCTCGTGCAGGCGTTGCAATGTGTCGCTTAAACTGCGCATCAGCTGCTTCGCTTCTTTCGGCGCCATCGGTCCGTGCTTGGCGAGATATTGCCGCAGTGTCGATCCGCTTATGTATTGCTCAATCACGACGATAACATCACCGTCGTCGAGGCACTCATAGATTCTGGGAATCCCGGTGATTTCCGCGGTTTGAAGATAGTGATAGAGTTCCCGGTTGTATGCCGAGATATTCTTCTTCACACAGATTCGCCCAGTATCCACGTGGCGCACCAGAACCACTTTTTGAGAGGATGAGATCGGCTCCAGTTCACGATAGAAGGACAGTATACTTTTATCCTGTGGGCTCATTGAACTCACCCTCCTTTTACAGTAAAGTATATAGGTCTTTTATTATCCGACATTCAAAATGGCACCGATGCCCGCTCCGTTTCACCAGGGAGGTAATCATGGCAGCACAAACGACGGACGATCTGTTCCTCTCGCTCAGCAAGATTCACAGCGAGGAGGAGCTCAGCGCATTTCTCTCCGAACTGCGCAAGGAAGGTCATACGGTTACGTTGAGCAACTACTTGAACAACATCATGCACATAAAGGGACTGCTTCTGCGCAACGTCGTCTCGGAGAGCAATCTGGAGCAACATTATGCTTACCAGATCATCAACGGGAACAAACAGAATCCGTCGCGCGTCAAAGTTCTTGCGCTCTGCCTCGCATGCCACATGACGCTCGAGGAAACGCAGCACGCGCTGGCGATTTCGCAAAATGGTATCCTGTATCCGCGGAACTCGTTTGACGCGATTATCATATACAATATAACACACGGGAACTGGTCCGTCTACGAAATCAACGAACAATTGCTTCACGAAGGGCTGGCAATCATCGAATGAAAATGAACAAGGAGGGGAATGATACGTCAATGTCATTAAGTTAAGATGACAGCATCTGGAGTTCTGTATCAGAGATGGTACGGAACTCTTTTTTTCGGTTTTTTGCTTAAAACTGTTGACAAACGGTACAAGATGTGCGGCCGCTTTCGCTACTGAATCGATTTATG
>JAFZAZ010000006.1 GCA_017561985.1 Lachnospiraceae bacterium | reverse complement strand
TGGCTTCTTTAAAAAGCCTTTGTATCCTGAAATTTACATTGTGAAAGTTCGCTTCTGTTGCCAGAAACTTCAAAACGAATTTCAAGGTTGTTTCACTGTTCGGTTTTCAAGGTTCTGTTGCTGTCTTTCGCGACAGCTTGATTAGAATAACACAAGCATCCGCGTCTGTCAACAACTTTTTTTCAAATCTTTCAAAAGAAAAATTTGAGCGGAGAAAGAGGGATTTGAACCCTCGCGCCGCGTGAGCGACCTACACCCTTAGCAGGGGCGCCTCTTCAGCCTCTTGAGTATTTCTCCGAGCTGAATCCCTGTCAAAAATGCTGTTTTGCTGCGAATTCCTTCGCGTAACGCATCGTCGCAATACAGAAATTCCGCACCTCCTGAAAAGGTGGTGCATCAATAAATATAGCAAAGGGCTCTTTCTTTGTCAAGCCTATATTTCAACTATTTTCCGCAAATATAACGGGTTTGGCGATCCTTCCCGAAGACGTGAAAAAGCTGTCGGCGGGGACCCGCTGACAGCTTCATCACTGTGTACTATTTTCGCAAGGGTACTTCTCTGAATCAGTGGGAGTCCACGGCTATTCCGTTACTCCGTCTCGCCCGGCGTCTCTTCAGCAGCCGCATCCGCAGCGCCTTCAACCTCCGCCGAACCTTCCGTATCTGCGGTGTCCTCCGACTCCGCGTCTTCCTCCAAGCCTTCGGTTCCGTCACTCAGACCGGGGATCTCGTATGCCGCCGTCTCGCACACCTTCGCAAAATTGGCAACGCGGATATCGCTCTCGGCGTCGATGTTCATGCATTTGACGCCGGATGTCGAACGTCCGAGAATGCTGATCGAACTTACGGGGATCCGGATCAGGATTCCCTCGTTCGTGATCATGATAACCTCATCGGTGTCATCGACCATGCGCGCTCCGACGAGCGGACCGGACTTGTCGACGATCTTGTAGCAGCGCATCCCCTTGCCGCCGCGGTGGTGCAGTGCAAACTCCTCGGGAGCCGTGCGCTTGCCGTAACCATTTTCCGAAATGAAGAGAACGTGCTCTGCCTCGGAGGTGTCGATCATCGAGACGATGTCGTCATCCTCGGCGAGTCGCATACCGTACACGCCCATACCGTTGCGGCCGGTCGCACGGACGTCGCTCTCGCGGAAGCGGACTGCCGCACCCTGCTTGGTGATCAGCATCAGCTCCGTCGTGTCGTTCGTGACCTTCACGTCGATCAGCTGGTCGTCCTCGCGGAGCGAGATCGCGATGATGCCGACCTTACGGATGTTGGCAAATGCCGCGAGCTTCGTCTTCTTGATGATGCCTCGCTTCGTCGCCATGAACAGGTAGCCGTCCTCGCCCATGTCGCGGACAGGGATCATCGCCGTCACGCTCTCACCCGGCATCAGCTGGATCAGGTTGATCACTGCCGTGCCGCGCGCGGTGCGCGATGCCTCCGGGATCTCGTATGCCTTCAGGCGGTATACGCGCCCGAGGTTCGTGAAGAAGAGGAGATTGTGGTGGTTCGTCGTCATGAGAAGACGCTCAATGAAATCCTCTTCGATGGTCTGCATGCCCTTGATGCCCTTGCCGCCGCGGTTCTGCGTGCGGAACGCCTCGGGGCTCATGCGCTTGATGTAACCCTTGCGGGACATCGCGATGATGGTAGCGTCGTCAGGGATGAGATCCTCCGCGTTGAAGTCGGACTCGTCAAATCCGATCGACGTGCGGCGGTCGTCGCCGTAACGGTCGCGGATCGCGATGATCTCGGTCTTGATGACGGAGAGAAGCTCCTTCTCGTCGGAGAGGATCTTGCGGTACTCGGCGATGCGCGCCTCGAGTGCGGCAAATTCCTCCTCCAGCTTGCTGCGCTCCAAGCCGGTCAACTGGCGGAGACGCATATCCACGATCGCCTGTGCCTGAACGTCGTCAAACTCGAAGCGATCCATCAACCGCTGCTTGGCCTCAGCCGTCGTCTTCGAAGAGCGGATGATCTGAATGACCTCATCGATGAAGTCGAGCGCCTTAAGAAGCGCCTCCATGATGTGCTCGCGCTCCTCGGCCTTGTTGAGGTCGTATTTGGTGCGGCGGGTGACGACTTCTTCCTGATGCAGGAGATAATAGTTGAGCATTTGCAGAAGGTTCAGCACCTTCGGCTCGTTGTTCACGAGAGCCAGCATGATCACGCCGAACGTATCCTGCAGCTGCGTGTGCTTGTAGAGATGGTTGAGTACAACGGTCGGATTGGCTTCCTTCTTGAGCTCGATCACGACGCGCATACCCTTCTGGTCGGACTCATCGCGGAGATCCGTGATGCCGTCGACCTTCTTGTCCTTGTGCAGCTCGGCGATCTTCTCAATCAGGCGGGCCTTATTGACAAGATAGGGCAGTTCGGTGACGATGATGCGATGCTTGCCGTTGTCCATCGGCTCGATCGTGGAGACCGCACGCACGCGGATCTTGCCGCGGCCGGTGCGATATGCCTCCTCAATGCCGCGCGTTCCGAGGATCTGCGCTCCGGTCGGAAAATCGGGTCCCTTAATGATGGACATGAGTTCCTCGATCGTCGTCTCTTCGCCCTCGATCTTGTTATCGATGATGCGCACAACCGCGTCGATCGTCTCGCGGAGGTTGTGCGGCGGGATGTTGGTCGCCATACCGACGGCGATACCGGTCGTACCGTTCACCAGAAGGTTCGGGTAGCGTGCGGGCAGAACCGCCGGCTCCTTCTCGGTGTCGTCGAAGTTCGGCAGCATATCGACGGTGTCCTTGTTGATGTCCGCGAGCATTTCCACGGAAATCTTCGAGAGACGCGCCTCGGTGTATCGCATGGCAGCCGCGCCGTCGCCGTCCACGGAACCGAAGTTACCGTGACCGTCCACGAGCGGGTAGCGGGTGTTCCAGTCCTGCGCGAGGCAAACCAACGCGCCGTAAATGGAACTGTCGCCGTGCGGATGGTATTTACCCATCGTATCACCGACGATACGCGCGCACTTACGATGCGGCTTGTCCGGACCGTTGTTCAGCTCGTTCATCGCGTGCAGGATACGTCTCTGCACCGGCTTCAAACCGTCGCGAACATCGGGAAGGGCACGCGAAGCGATAACCGACATCGCGTACTCCACAAAGGATTTCTCCATCATTTTCTTCAGATCAACGTCATCGACCTTATCGAAAATGTGCTCATCCATGATAGTCAAATCGTCCATGTCATATCCTCGTTTTTGTTATTTCTAAGCCTTTCGGAACCATTCGCAAAATGTACTCTTGCGATCGTTCCGAACCATTCGCAAAAAAACGATATTGAACAATTACAGGGGAATCGTTTTTTTGCTCATGTGCGCGGGCGGCAACTGCGTTACCGTCCGCTTCTCGGAATTCGTGCCACCCGATTGGGAAAGCTCGCTTTCCCATCGTGCGGCCCGCTTCCGAGGTCGTTCGGAACAGTTACCTTAAATATCCAGGTTTTCGGCGTACTTCGCATTTTCCTCGATGAACAGGCGGCGCGGTTCGACTTCCTCGCCCATCAGGGTGGTGAAGGTGAGGTCGAGCTCGCTCAGGCTGTCCTGATCCATGTTCACGCGGCGAAGGATACGCTTCTTCGGATCCATGGTCGTCTCCCAGAGCTGGGAGGCATCCATCTCGCCGAGACCCTTGTAGCGCTGGATCTTGTTGCTCTGATCGCGGCCGATCTCCGCGAGGATGTTGTTGAGCTCATCGTCGCTGTACGCGTACCACTCCTTGTTGCCGCGCTCAACCTTGTAGAGCGGCGGCATCGCGAGGTACACATGGCCCTGCTTGATCAATTCCGGCATGAAGCGGTAGAGGAACGTCAGCAGGAGAGTACTGATATGCGCACCGTCGACATCGGCATCGGTCATGATGATGATCTTGTGGTAGCGCAGCTTCTCGATATTGAAATCCTCGTGGATGCCCGTGCCGAAGGCCGTGATCATCGCGCGGATCTCGTTATTTTCCAAAACACGGTCAAGGCGAGCCTTCTCCACGTTGAGGATCTTGCCTCGCAGCGGAAGGATCGCCTGCGTCGCACGCACGCGCGCGGACTTGGCGGAGCCGCCTGCGGAGTCACCCTCTACGATGAAGATCTCGCACTTGGTCGGATCCTTCTCGGAGCAGTCTGCAAGCTTGCCCGGGAGACTCTGGCTCTCGAGCGGCGACTTGCGGCGCGTGAGGTCTCTCGCCTTGCGGGCAGCGTCGCGCGCACGCTGGGAGAGAACGGATTTCTCTACGATGATCTTACCGACCGCGGGATTCTGCTCGAGATAGTAGGTGAGCTGCTGGCTCACAAGCTTGTCCACCGCGGTTCTCGCCTCGCTGTTGCCGAGTTTCTGCTTCGTCTGACCCTCGAACTGCGGCTCGGGAAGCTTGACGCTGATGATGGCCGTGAGGCCCTCACGGATATCCTCTCCGTCGAGCGCGGGCTCCGTATCCTTGATCAGCTTGTTCGCGCGCGCGTACGCGTTGACAGTCTTCGTGAGCGCGTTGCGGAAACCGATCAGGTGCATGCCGCCCTCGGGCGTTGTGATATTGTTGACGAAACTGTAGCAGTTGTCGTTGTATGCGTCGTTGTGCTGCATCGCAACCTCGACGTACACGTCGCCGACGCTGCCTTCGCAGTAAATGATGTCATCGTACAGGGCGGAGTTGCCCTTGTTCAGGTACTGCACGTACTCCTTGATACCGCCCTCGTAGTGGAAGGATTTCTCGCGCGCCGGCTCCTCGCGGTAGTCGGTGAGCGTGATCTTCAGTCCCTTTGTAAGGAACGCCATCTCGCGGAGACGCTGCTTCAGGGTATTGAAATCAAATACGATCTCGTCGAAGATCGTGGCGTCAGGGAAAAATGTGACCGTCGAGCCGGTGCGGTCCGAATCGCCGATGCGCGTAAGCTCCGTCACCGCCTTGCCGCGCTCATAGCGCTGCTCATACTTGTGACCCTCGCGCTCCACGTCGACGACAAGCCAATCGGAGAGTGCGTTAACAACCGAAGCGCCTACGCCGTGAAGACCGCCGGAAACCTTGTATCCTCCACCGCCGAATTTGCCGCCCGCATGAAGGATCGTGAAAACGACCTCCACCGTGCTGATGCCTTTTTTCTCATTAATCTCAACCGGAATCCCGCGTCCGTTGTCGCGCACCGTCACGGAACCGTCCTTGTTGATGAAGACGTTGATCTCCGTGCAGACGCCCGCCAGCGCTTCGTCCACGGCGTTGTCCACGATCTCGTACACGAGATGGTGAAGACCTCTCGCGGACGTCGAACCGATGTACATACCGGGACGCTTGCGCACCGCTTCCAGACCCTCCAGGATCTGAATCTGTTCTGCGCCGTATTCCTGATTCTGATTTTGATCCATACCGAAAAAACCTCCGTAATACCGGTTACCCGGAAAATATTATTCCTCTGTATCGGCCGAGCCCGACATCAATTCCACCGTGCCGTTGGTCACGTAGTACACGCGATCGGTGGGGGAGCGCATCTGTACAAACTCCTCCATACCGGTGCAGGTGATGACGGTCTGCAGGCCGTTGATCTCCGAGAGTAATTGCATTTGCCGCTTGCGGTCCAACTCCGAGAGCACATCATCGAGAAGCAACACCGGCGCCTCGCCCATGCGTTCGCGCGCGATCTCGATCTCCGCAAGCTTGAGTGAGAGAGCAGCCGTCCGCTGCTGACCCTGCGAGCCGTACAAACGCACGCTGCGTCCGTCAACCGAGACCTCCATGTCGTCGCGGTGCGGGCCGGTGCCCGTCGCCTTGGCGAAGAGATCGTGCTCAAAATCCCTCTGCAGCTTCTCCGAGTACGCGTCCTCCGTAACGCTCGGCGCGTACTCGATGGAGAGTTCCTCGCACTCACCGCTTAAGTATGCATGCTTCTTGCTGACGATCGGCTTCAGTTCCTCGATGAACTGCCGTCTTCTCCGGATCACCGCCGAGCCGTATTGCACCAGCTGGTCATCCCACACGCTGACCGTGTCCCGCAGGGACGGTGATGCTCCGATCTGTTTCAAAAGATTGTTGCGCTGCAGCAAAACCTTGTTGTAATTGATCAGGTTGCTGCAGTAGATTGGATCCATCTGGCAGAGCTCCATATCGAGGAAACGCCGCCGCTCCGAGGGACCCGCCTTCATCATAGCCATATCATCCGGGCAAAATGCCACCACATGAAGAAGCCCCATAAGCTCCGCACTGCGGTGGATCGGGATCTCATCGACCGTGACACACTTCGGCTTGCTCTTGCGAAGCGTCATCTGCACAATGTAAGGCGTGCCCTTGCTGATGATCTTCGTGCCGATGGTGGAATCCTCACTGCCGAACCGGATCAGCTCCTTGTCCTTGGATCCGCGAAACGTCCGCGTGGTCGCCGACAGGAAGATCGCTTCGAGCAGGTTGGTCTTGCCCTGTGCGTTGTCGCCGTATAAGAAATTCACTCCGTCGGAAAATGAGAGTGCCAGCGACTCATAGTTTCTGAAATTCTTCAGTTGTATCCTGCGAATCAGCATTTAACTCCGATCCTGTCGCGAAGCGACCGAATACTCCTTGCCCTGATATTCGAATTTGTCACCGGAGTACAACTTGCGGCCGCGCCGCGTGTCAACCTCCCCGTTGACCTTAACCTTACCGTCCGTGATAACGTCCTTCGCATCCGCGCCGGACTCCACGGCACCGGCGAGCTTCATCGCCTGGCCGAGCTTGATAAATTCATCTCTGATGGTTATTTCTGTCATGAAGATCACTTTCCTCTCAATGCGTACCGATATTTACCGGAAGCAGCATGTAGATGTACGAATCATCGTTGGCACGGATGAAGCAGGGATTCTTCGGATTGCGAAGATACAACGTCACCGTGTCGTCGTCGATCACGCGAAGGATATCCAGCAGGAACTTCGGCGTGAAACCGATGCGAAGGTCGTTACCCTCGCGCTCTGCTGTGATGTCCTCGTTCATACCGCCGTACTGCGAATTGATGCTGATGGAAATATAGTTTTCGAAAATCTCAACGATCACCGGCTTCTTGTCGGTCTCCTTGACGAACAGGCTCGCGCGGTCGATACAGTCGATCAGCTCACGCTTGTTGAGCGTAACCTTCGTGTCGCACTCTGCGTTGATCATCGAGTCAATGACAAAGTATTTGCCGTCGATCAAACGGGAGTGAACAACCGTGTCCTCGAATTCGAAAATGATATTGCGGTCGTCGAAGCAGATGCGAACATCCTTGTCCATCTCGCCGGAGAGGATCTTGCCGATCTCACCGAGCGTCTTGCCGGGAACAATCACATTGTGCTTGTCATAGACGCCGCGAAGCTCAACGTTGCGGATACTGACACGGAAACCGTCGAGCGCCGTAACGCGAAGATGATTGCCGTCAATCTCAAAATACTCACCGGTCATCACGCGGGACGACTCATTTACCGAGATCGCGAAGATCGTCTGGCGGATGATCTCCTTGAGTGTGAACTGGCTGATGACAACCGGATTGGAATTGTCATACGTGAGAGGCTTCGGGAACTCCTCGCCGGAGAGACCACGAAGCGCAAGACGAGCCTTGCCGCACACGATGGAAGTTGCGTACGTGTCGTCCGTACTGATGACAACATCGTTCGGAGGAAGCTTGCGGACCAGATCTGCAAACATGCGCGCGTTCAGCGCAATGCGACCGACACGGTTGACCGTAGCAGGGATTTTCGTCTCGATGCAGAGATCGTTGTCGTTCGCGGTGAGTCGGATCGAATCATCCTCCGTCTCGATCAGGATACATTCCAGAATGGGATACGAGGTCTTCGAGGAGACCGCTTTCAAAACGGTGTTGAGAGCACCGATCAATTGTGTCTGATTGCAGATAATTTCCATACCGCAGAGTTCCTTTCTTTTTGTTGAGATTGCGTTAAGCCACGCCGAAGGCATTTATGATGATGAATATAAAATATTTAAATGAATAGTCTTAGTAGTAGGGGGCGTGGATTTGTTCATAAGCCATCCGAGCCTTAGTAAAACAAGGATATTCAAATCCAAAACCGGGTGTCGTTAACACGTGGATAAGAGTGGGTGGTTGTGGATAAAACGAAGCATTCGGAAAATGATGTTTATTTCACCTTTCAAAACTCAAAAACCGCTATCCGACGGAATCTTGGGTTATAAACGTACAATTCAAAACCCTATCAACCGAAAAATGTAGGAAAAACACAACTTCTTCACATGTTATCAACAGTAATTCACCGGTTATCCACGAAATTGCCTGAACAATTAGTCGTCGGAAGGATTCAGCTTCTTCTTCAGAACGTCGATGACATTGGCGATGGAAGGATCCTTACGCATGTCCTCCGTTACCTTATTATATGCGTAGTGAACCGTCGAATGATCGCGGTTTCCGATGAGATTACCGATCTCGTCGAACGAGAGCGACGTCAGTTCGCGGCACAAAAACATTGCGATCTGGCGGGGGTAAGCGATACCGCGGCTCTTGATCTTGGAGCGGATCTGCTCGGACGTGATCTCGTAGTGCTCCGCGACGACATTCAGGATCAGATCCGGAGTGATCGTCTTCTTCGCGTTCGGAGAGATCTTATCCTTCAACGCTTCCTGAGCGAGCTCAAGGTTGATCGGCTTGCGCTGCAGGCGGCTCATCGAGACGACCTGTGTGAGAGCGCCCTCCAGATTACGAATGTTGGAGTTAATATTTTGCGCAATATACTCAAGAACATCATCGTACACCGGAATGGTGTTGTTCTTGTTCTTCTCGCGGAGGATGGCAACGCGCGTCTCGTACGACGGCGGCTGTACGTCCACGGTCAGGCCCCACTCGAAGCGGGAGCGGAGGCGCTCGTCGAGGATCTTGAGGTCCTTCGGGTTCTTATCGGACGAGATCACGACCTGGCGGCCGTTGTCCCTCATCTCGTTAAATGTGTGGAAGAACTCCTCCTGCATCGACTCCTTGCCCTCGATGAACTGAATGTCGTCGATGAGAAGAATGTCGTTCGTGCGGTATTTCTCGCGGAATGTCTCAGTTGCGGAACCGCCGGAACGGATCGAGCGGATGAGGTCGTTCGTAAATGTCTCGCATGTCACATACAAAACCTTGAGGTACGGCTTATTTTGCAAAATGTAATTGGCAATCGCGTACATCAGGTGCGTCTTTCCGAGACCGGAACCGCCGTAGATGAACAACGGGTTGTAAACCTCACCGGGCTGCTCGGCAACCGCAAGAGCGGCAGCGTGCGCAAAATTGTTGTTGTCACCGACGATAAAGTTGTCAAACGTGTATTGATTCAGTTGATTGCCGTGCAGCAGATTCGAATCGGGGCGGGTCTGTTGCTTCTTGCGCTCCTCCTCAATGCGGGAAACCTGAGCACGAAGAATGAAGTTCAGCTCAAACTCGTAATCGCTGCCGAGCATTTCTATGATCGAAGTGCGGATGAACTGGCTGTATTTGTCGCGGATGAAGTTGAGACTGTTCATGTTGATGGGGTTCTCCGCGACGATCGTTAAGATGTTGTCTTCAATGTCATAGACGTTCAGAGGGAGCAGCCAGGTGCGATAGCAGACGGCGGAAATATCGTAATCTATTTTAGTCTGTTCCAAAATCTTGGACCAATTGTCTTCCAAAACCTGTTTTGAATACATATTGTAAGCCTCCAGGAAGTAAAAACACGGCAGATTTTCGTTATACCCTACATTTTGTGGTCTAAGGAAAATAAAAGCCGAAAACGGGCACAATTTATTATACTACAACAAGTCATTTTACGCAACAAAAATCACCTCACATTTATATAAGGAAGAAACATTTTTACACCGGTCCCCCCGAACGCCTCTTTCGGGAAGAATTCGCGTGTCCGAGACGAATTGTCTCGCTCGTGGGCTGCGCAACACTTCGCTGCGACAATTGTTCAAACGTGCTAAAACATCAAATTTACTGAGCGCCGTTCCTTTTTTGCAGCAGCCGGCGCGCCTGTTTTCCGGATCCGAAAGATAAAGTAATCGAACACGGTTTCTTGCGAATCTTCTGAATTGCCGAGGTAGATGATCACGCGAAAGCTTGGCATGACAAAAGAAGAGGTGCGTTATGCGGTATTATAGTGATTTTGGAACGTCAAGCTTTTTTGAGGGGGGGAGAGGCTTGGTTGCCGAAGCGCAGCATGCGACGAGTCCTTGGCGAGCGTGAATGTGAGTAGGAGCGCTGCGAGGGTGTTTGAGCGTAGCGAGTTCGTGAGCAGCGCTCCTTGATACGAACATGAAACGGTCGCTTAGTACTCGGTCGCCGCTAAGCGAGGCAACCAAGCCTCTCCACCCACGTAGAAAAAATGCTTGACGGGGATTGACAAAATCACTATAATAGACCACGCATAACTCTATAATGGGTTAATATGGGAAAAAGGAGGACCTGCGATATGAAGATGACGTATCAGCCGAAGGCTAAGAGCCATGCAAGAGTTCATGGTTTCCGCAAGAGAATGCAAACCGCTAACGGCAGAAAAGTGCTTTCCGCTAGACGTGCCAAGGGCAGACACAGCATTTCCGCTTAGGTCGCAGTTATGTGACCTTTCTCTTTTCTCCGGACAACGGTAAGAAGCGTGTCCGGACAGGGGATGGAACGATGGTACATTCACTACGAAAAGGCCGGGAGTTTCAGTCGGTGTACGACGCGAACGTCTCCCGAGCAAACCGTTATCTCGTGATGTATATCGCGAAAAACGGAACTGAGCAAAACCGAATAGGAATTGTCACAAGCAAGAAGATCGGCAACAGCGTGGTCCGTCACAGGGTGCGCCGCCTGATCCGGGAGAGCTTGCGACAAAGCGGTGCACGTTTCAACACCGGGTTGGACGTCATCGTCATTGCACGGAGAACTTGCGTCGGAAGGACGCAGGCAGAGATCACGGAGGCGGTTCTGCATGTAGCGGGACTGCATGGAATTACGATATGAAACGAATTTTACTCGCACTGATCCGGTTTTACCGGAGACATCTGTCGGGGCTGAAGAAGATGCCTTGCTGCATCTACACGCCCACGTGTTCCCAGTATGCAATGGAAGCAATTGAAAAGTACGGCGCCGTCAAGGGCGGGTATCTGGCCGTAAGGCGGATCCTGCGGTGTCATCCGTTCCACAAGGGAGGGTATGATCCGGTTCCGTAACGAAGGAGGACCATAAATGAATTTGATTTTTCTGACCAGGGTCGGAGGCATTCTGAAGCCTTTCGCCTGGGTCATGGGAATGATCCTCAATGCAATTTACAAACTGGTTGCCGCTATGGGCATCCAAAACATTGCACTTTGCATCGTGGTATTTACGATCGTCGTAAAAATGCTGATGCTTCCTCTCACGATCAAACAGCAGAAATTTGCCAAAGTTTCCGCTCTCATGAATCCTGAGATCAAGGCACTGCAGGAGAAGTACCGCGGAATCGACCGGAGTGACCGGGATGCAATGCAGCGCTATACGATGGAGCAGCAGGAGATTTACCAGAAGTACGGCTCGAGCCCGTTCGGCGGCTGTCTTCCGCTTCTGATCATGCTTCCGATCATGTTCGCATTGTACAAGGTTATCTACGCGATCCCCGCGTATGTGACCGATGTGAAGGCTCTCTACAAGAGCGTCGGCACGGAGATCACGCAGATTGATGATACGGACAAGGATTTTTCCGATGAAAGTATCACCAAGGCAATCTACGAGTTTTACACCGCCAAGAAGGTGTCGCTTCGAGAGAAGAAGAGCACGGATACGAATTTCACCGCAACCGATCTGATCGACATTTTCTCGGTATTCAACACGGAAGTCTGGGAGGATTTCCGAAACGGCGTTACGCTGGAGGGCGAGGACGTTGAGAACTGGAACAAGCTCGCACAGTCTGCTTCGTTCCAGAACGCAATGAGCAATCGCTCCGGCGACATTGACAAGATCTTAAAGATCAACAGTCTCGGAAAATACAGCATTCTCGATGCGCCGGGATATCATTTTCCGGCAATCCTTCTTCCGATCCTTGCGTTTGTTCTGCAGTTTGCGACGAGCAAGATAACGACGGCGCAGCAGAAGAGCAAGAAGAAGGACGGCGAGGAAGAGACCATGCCCGGTATGGGCGCGATGACCACGGTCCTGCCGATCATGTCCGGTGTGTTCTGTGTGTTCATGCCGATCGGTGTCGGTATCTACTGGGTTATGAGCAGCGGTGTACAGATCGTACAGCAGCTCGCAATCAACAAGTATCTTGAGAAGTACAATGTCGAGGATATCATGGCTCAGAATCAGACCAAGATAGCCGAGCGTAACCAGAAATACGGTATCTACTCCAAGAGCGAGGGTATGTCCACCATCGCCAAGTCGAGCACCCGCTCGATCGCGAGCATGGACACGTCCAAGATGGGCAACGGCAGCAAGTCGACAAAGCGCAACGAGGGTGCCAAGATCTCGCAGGAGAAGAAGGATGAGATTTCGAAGAAGGCTGCCGAGAATAACGGTAAGGTCGGAATCTCTGCGATCGCCAACATTTTGAAGAATGATGAGGATCAATGACATGGAATACAAGGAATTTACAGGGAAATCCCTGGAGGACGCGAAGGCAGCGGCCGCTCAGGAACTCGGCTGTGACGTTGATACGTTGTCGGTAGAGGTTCTTGAGGAAGAGAAGGGCGGATTCCTTGGGCTCTTCAAGAGCGTGAAAATCCGCGTAGGCTACGATGCCGACGCTGTTGCTGCGGCTCCGGCTGCTGAGGCGGCAGACATCCTTGACGAGGTCAAGGATGTTCTCGGAACCGTTGCTGCGACCGGTGATGCACCGGCTGACGTAGCAGTTGACTTTATTTGCAAAATCCTCGATGCCATGGGTCTTTCCGCAGAGGTTTCGGCGGAAGTCAACGAGGAAGAGGGCAACATTTACATCAATATCGAAGGCACGGACATGGGCTCTTTGATCGGCAAGCGCGGCCAGACGCTCGACGCTCTGCAGTATCTCACCAGCCTTGCGGTTAACCGCGCGTGCAACCAGTACTACAAGATCAAGCTCGACACGGAGAACTACCGTGAGCGCCGCAAGTCCACGCTTGAGAATCTTGCGAAAAATATCGCTGTCCGCGTTCGCAGAACGCGCCGCAACGTTGCGCTTGAGCCGATGAATCCTTATGAGAGACGCATCATCCACGCTGCTCTGCAGGGCGATCGCTATGTCGAGACGCACAGCGAGGGCGAGGAGCCTTACCGCAAGGTTATCGTTACGCTTCGCGCTGACGCACCTTACGAGGAGCGCCGTTACAACAGCCGTTACGGCGGCGGTTACGGCAATCGCGGCGGTTACAACAACCGCGGCGGCAAGGGTGGTTACGGCGGAAACCGCGGCGGCAAGGGAGGCTACGGCGGCAATCGCGGCGGCAAGGGCGGTTACGGCGGCTACAACAACCGCTTCGACAAGAAGCGTTTCAACCAGGATGCCGATTCGCCGGATTACAGCAAGGATTACATGAAGGACTATGCTGCTTACAAGGAGGCGAAAGCCGCTGAGAAGGCGCAGGCCGAGCAGAACAATAACAACAACTAAACATATTAGTGAATTGTTAGAGATTCGGATGGTAAGGGAATTGCGGACAACGCAATTCCCTTTGCTGTCTTTTTCGCTATTGGTGGAGAGGATTTCCGCCGGACGGCTTATACGAGCGATGTTAAGGAAGGAGGGACCGTGAGGTTTGACGTAATCTCACGGGTGTCAGACGATGGCAATCGTAAGAGAACAGGATACAATCGCAGCGATCGCGACGGCACTGTCGCCCTCCGGGATCGGGATCGTTCGCATAAGCGGGCCGGAGGCATTTGCCGTAGCGGACAGGGTGTTCCGCGGGGGAGCGAAGGCCGGAGACTGTGCGAGTCACACCGTGCACTACGGATATATCTGTGATCCGCAGAGCGGACGCACGATCGACGAGGTTTTGATGCTCGTTCTGAAGGCCCCGCGCACATACACGCGCGAGGACACGATCGAGATCGACTGCCACGGCGGCGTTTTGGTGACGAAGCGTGTGCTGGAGGCGGTGCTCGCGGCGGGCGCGCGACTTGCGGAGCCCGGCGAATTCACGAGACGGGCATACCTGAACGGGCGCATCGATCTCAGCCAGGCGGAGGCTGTCGCAGGCATCATCAGTGCGAAAAATGAGCTTGCGCTCAAGAATTCCGTCCGTCAGTTGCGCGGACGAGAGCGAGAGGAGATCTCGCTTGTCCGCAATGAGATTCTGCGGGAGATCGCGCAGATCGAGGCGACGCTCGACGACCCCGAGCACCTGAGTTTTGAAGGATTTGACGAGATAATGACACGGCAGACAGCGGAACAGCTGCGCCGGATTCGCAAAATGATCGACACTGCCGAGGACGGGCGACGCATGCGCGAGGGCATCCGCACGGTCATCGTGGGGCGGCCGAACGCGGGCAAGAGCTCGCTGCTCAATGCGCTCCTCGGGGAGGATCGTGCGATCGTGACGGAGATTGCCGGAACGACGCGCGACACGCTCACGGAGGAGGTGCGCATGCGCGGCATCACGCTTCTTCTGGTTGACACCGCGGGCATTCGCGCGACAGACGACACGGTGGAGCGGATCGGCGTGGAGCGCGCAAAGCAGGCAGCCGCTGAGGCGGACCTGATCCTTTGGGTGGTTGACAGCTCGGCGCCGATGGACGAAAATGATCTTACCATACTCGCTTCGTGCGGGGACAAGCCGATGATCGCGCTGTTGAACAAGTCTGATCTCGCGACTGTGACGGATGCGGCAATGCTGCGTGGTGCGATGGAGAAGGCCGGCAAAGAGGCTGATACGTCACTGCCGATCGCGATCTCCGCGAAGACGAGCGAAGGTCTCGAGGAACTTGAGGAGCGAATCACATCGATGTTCTTCGCAGAGCGGATCGCGGCGGACGACGAGTGCGTGATCACATCGGAGAGGCATAAGCAGGCGCTGTTGGCCGCAGAGGGAAGCCTGTTGCGCGTGCAGGAGAGCATGGCGGCGGGAATGCCCGAGGATTTCTATACGATCGATCTGACGGCCGCGTACGAGACGCTGGGGACAATTCTCGGCGAGGAGCCGGACGAGGACGTCATCAACATGATATTTTCCGAATTCTGTCTCGGCAAATAATGCAGCCGGGAGGAGAAATTCGGCAGAGGCGCGGAAAGCGCAATTACAGAGAAGATACGAGGTTGCGGTGCGGTTAATTCTGCGGCGCGATCGGAAATACAGCAGACGAGGTAGCGAGGGATGAACATTCCGGAATACATGTGCGATTCTTACGATGTCGCGGTGATCGGGGCCGGCCACGCCGGTTGCGAGGCCGCGCTTGCCTGCGCGCGCCTTGGCTGCGAGACCATTGTGTTCATGGTGAGCGCGGACACGATCGCGCTGATGCCCTGCAACCCGAACATCGGCGGAACGAGCAAGGGACACCTTGTGCGCGAGCTCGATGCGCTCGGCGGCGAGATGGGCAAGAACATCGACAAGACGTATATTCAGAGCAAAATGCTCAACATATCGAAGGGGCCGGCGGTGCACTCGCTGCGCGCGCAGGCCGACAAGCAGCGCTACACGGCATCGATGCGCAAGGTGATGGAAAATCAGGACCACCTTACGCTGAAGCAGGCGGAGGTCTCGGAATTGTTGTGGGAGGATCTTCCGGACGGGACGAAGCAGGTGACCGGCGTGAAGATCGCGTCGGGCGGTATCTTCCCCTGCAAGGCGGTGATCCTGTGCTCAGGCGTGTACCTGAACGCACGCTGCATCTTCGGCGAAGTTAGCCAGTACACCGGTCCGAACGGACTTCCGAGAGCCACGATGCTCACGGACTCGCTTGTGAAGGCGGGACTTGAAGTGCTTCGCTTTAAGACCGGAACGCCGGCGCGAATTGACGGACGCACGATCGATTATGAGGCGATGACGCCGCAGTACGGCGACGAGCCTGTCGTGCCGTTTTCGTTTACAAACCGCGCGGAGGATATCGCGCGAGAGCAGGTGCCCTGCTATCTGACGTACACGAACGAGGAGACACACGAGATCATTCGGGAAAATATCGACCGGTCGCCTTTATTTTCCGGAGACATCAAGGGAACCGGGCCGCGCTACTGCCCGTCGATCGAGGACAAGGTTGTGCGCTTCCCCGAGAAGGACCGCCACCAGGTGTTCATCGAGCCGGAGGGCGAGTACACGAACGAGATGTATCTCTCGGGACTCTCGTCGAGCCTGCCCGAGGAGGTACAGATCCGTATGTATCGCTCGATCCGCGGTCTGGAGCATGCGAAGATCGTGCGCAACGCATATGCGATCGAGTATGACTGCCTGAAGGCGACGCAGCTCAAGCCGTCGCTCGAGAGCAAAATGATCCACGGCTTCTTCAGCGCGGGCCAGTCGAACGGCAGCTCGGGCTACGAGGAGGCGGCGGCACAGGGACTTGTCGCGGGGATCAACGCGGCGCTGTTGTTGCAGGGAAGAGAGCCGATGATCATCGACCGGTCACAGGGGTACATCGGCGTGCTGATCGACGACCTTGTGACGAAGGAGACGAGAGAGCCGTACCGCATGATGACGAGCCGGTCGGAGTACCGTCTGCTGCTCCGCCAGGACAACGCGGACCTTCGACTGACCGAGATCGGACACGAAGTGGGACTCATCTCCGAGGAGCGGTATGAAAAGTTCCTCGCGAAGAAGCAGGCGATCGCCGATGAGCTGCTTCGACTTAACGAGACAGTTCTGGGTGCATCGGAGACTGTGTGTGAATATTTACGCAATTTAGGCACCTCAATTATACATACCGGAACATCGCTCGCAGAGCTTTTGCGTAGACCGGAGATCACGTATGAGATGCTCGCCGGACTTGATCCCGAGCGGAAAATGCTTGATACAGATGTTATAGAACAAGTAGAAATAGAGATTAAGTACGAAGGTTACATCGAGCGACAGCGACAGCAGGTGGAGCACTTCAAGAAGCTGGAACGCAGACGCTTACCGGAGGATCTGGACTACACGGCAATCCCGTCGCTTCGACTGGAGGCAAGACAGAAACTCCAGCAACTGCGACCGAACAACGTCGGACAGGCATCCCGGATCAGCGGCGTATCGCCCGCGGACATCTCCGTGTTGCTGGTATGGCTGAACAACTATGCGAGGAAGGCATCGGAGCCGGAAGAATAGAGCAATGTTTCACGTGAAACATTTGGCGTGGAGGTAGCATGTACAACGATGATGTATTGATGAGCGGGTTGACAGAACTCGGACTGAACCCGACTGCAGAACAGATCGCACAGCTTCACACGTACTACGAGATGATGGTCGCGACCAATGAGGTGATGAACCTCACGGCGATCACGGAGTACGAGGAGGTTTGTGTGAAGCATTGGCTGGACAGTTTGTGTCTTGTCAAGGCGATCTCTGTCGACAAATTGAATACACCTCTCCGCCTGATCGATGTCGGCACCGGAGCGGGATTTCCCGGAATTCCGTTGAAGATTCTGTTCCCTTCCCTCAAAGTCACGCTCATGGATGCGCTCGGAAAGAGGATCCGATTCCTTGAAGAGGTAGTTGCGGCGCTCGGACTTTCGAATGTAACTTGTGTTCACGGCAGGGCAGAGGAGCTTGGAAGGAACACACAGTATCGCGAACAGTTCGATCTTTGCACTTCCCGGGCGGTTACAAGGATGGCCTCACTAACTGAATTCTGCCTTCCGCTGACTGCAGTCGGAGGAGCGATGGTGGCATATAAGTCCCAGGATTGCGAGGAGGAGCTCACGGAAGCAGCGAAAGCAATCCGCACGCTCGGAGGAAATCTTGAGGATACTGTGAAGTTTACAGTGCCGAATAGTGATTTCGGACGCAGCCTGATTGTAGTTCGCAAGGAGAAAGCTACACCCGCCAAATACCCTCGCGGGGGTGGGAAGCCGATGAAAAGCCCAATCTTGTAAATGGGAAAGTCAATGGAATAGAGCAGCGAAACCGGTGAGCGAAAAGGAAATGAATAGTTACGAAAGCGCACTTTGGTATACCTGCACAAAAATGACGCCATATCTTGTAGTGGCGTTTTTTTGTGTTCTGTGATATACTTTGACTTGCATCGATTTTGCGTACGGAGGAATGTTGGATGGGCAAGATCATTTCCATTACGAACCAAAAAGGCGGCGTCGGCAAGACCGCTACGACGGTCAGTCTGGCTGCATGCCTGGCTGAATACAATATGAACGTGCTGATCGTGGACGTAGATCCGCAGGGCAATTCCACCACGAGTCTCGGCGTTGACAAGGATGAGCAGGAGGCTTCTTCCTACGAGCTGTTCACCGGCAAGGCCGCTCCGGAGGAGTGCATCATTGAGACACGGTTTGCGGGGATTGACCTGGTGCCTTCCACGCTGGATCTCGCGGGCGCTGAGGTTGAGGTCGTTGAGTTTGATGACCGTAACTTCATTTTGGACAGAGCACTTGCGAAGATCAAGGACAAGTATGATTTTATCCTGATCGATTGTCCTCCGTCGTTGAATACTTTGACTTGTAATGCTCTTACCGCTTCGGATTCGGTGATCATTCCTTTGCAGTGCGAGTTCCTTGCATTGGAGGGCTTGAAGCAGCTGCTGGATACGATCGAGATCATCCGCGACCGCACGAACAGCCGCTTGCAGGTTGACGGAGTACTGTTTACGATGTACGACAACCGCACAAACCTGTCTGCGCAGGTGGTTGAGAACGTATATAACAACCTGAATCAGAAGATTTTCCGCACGGTAATCCCGCGCGCGGTACGCCTCGCAGAGGCGCCGAGCTACGGAATGCCGATCACATTTTACGATAAGAGGTCTGCAGCGGCGCAGTCTTACCGCGATTTTGCGGTGGAGGTGCTGAAGCAGAACGGGCGAAAGCTCACGAAGAGAAAGAAACTGTTACGAAAGTAGGGGGTTGCTATGGCTAAACGAGGCGGTCTCGGAATGGGACTCGATTCATTGATATCTAAGAAACTGGACAAGGAGATCGCGCAGAAGGTTGAGGGCAGCGAGGAAAATGTTTCACGTGAAACATCGCTTCCGATCTCCAAGGTGGAGCCGAACCGCGATCAGCCGCGCCGCGTATTTGACGAGGCTGCGCTCGATGAGCTCGCAGAATCCATCAAGGTGCACGGCATCATCATGCCGCTGATCGTGTGCAAGCGCGAGAAGACCTATGAGATCATTGCCGGTGAGCGCCGCTGGAGAGCAGCGATGAAGGCCGGCTTGAAGACGGTTCCGGTCATCATCCGCGACTATTCCGAGCAGGAATTGTACGAGGTGGCGCTGATCGAAAACCTGCAGCGCGAGGATCTGAACTCGATCGAGGAGGCGGTCGCTTACCGCAAGCTGATCGAGGAGTATTCACTCACGCAGGAGGAGGTTGCCGAGCGCGTTTCGAAGAACCGCACGACGATCACCAACGCGCTGCGTCTTCTGAAGCTTGAGGATCGCGTGCAGCAGATGCTGATCGAGAAGTCCATCTCGGCCGGTCACGCGAGAACGCTTCTTGCGATCGCGGATCCGGAGCAGCAGATCGCAGCTGCGGAGAAGATGAAAAATGAAGGTATGAGCGTTCGTGAGGCGGAGAGTTATGTCCGCAAGCTGCTCGCCCCGAAGAAGCCCGAGAAGGCTCCGAAGAAGGAGTCTCCGGCGGTAGCACGCGCATATGCCCGCTACGAAGAGAAGCTGAAGCAGGCTCTCGGAACCAAGGTTGCCATCACCGGTCGCGAGGGCAATACCGGTAAGATCGAGGTTTCGTTCTTCTCGCTGGATGAGTTTGAGCGTCTCATGGAGCTGTTCGGAGTGACATTGTAGGATCGGCACTGTACGGTCCGACTGCGACCGGGTGCTTATGACATATAACAAGAACAGTTGCATTCACGTTAAGACGAATGCAACTTTGGGGAGGAACCATGTTTGACCGATTGATCATCGGCGTTCTTCATACCGGGGCAGCGAAGCTGCTGCCGTTTGGTATCTTCGAGCGTCTTGGGATCGACACCGAGTATCTGATGCTTGCGATGTTGATCCTTCTTGCGATCTTTATCACCGTCTGTATTGTGATGATCGCCAAATACAACCAGTTGAATTCCAAATACCGCAAGTTCATGAAGGGCGCGAACGGCAAGAGCCTCGAGGAGAGGATCCTCACGCGTTTCCGTGAGATTGATTCCAACAAGGCGCAGATCTCCGACGCCGTGTCCCGCATCAAGATCCTGGAGGACGCTCGCGACACCTCGTTCAAGAAGATCGCCGTCAAGAGATACGACGCATTTGCCGAGATGGGCGGCAAGCTCAGCTACAGCCTCTGCCTCCTGAATGATGACAACGACGGTTTCATCATGACGAGCATGCACAACCGTGACGGTTGCTACACGTATGTGAAGGAAGTCATCAAGGGCAACACCTTCGTGATCCTCTCCGACGAGGAGAAGGAAGTTCTCGACGAGGCGAACTCGATGCGCGACGCACTCACGACGAGGTGAGAATTTGCGGTCCTTCAAGACCGAGTCGAGCGTGAAAATATGCAACGGTGCATATACAAGAATAACGCATTATCTATCGCGAATAACAGCATATAAATCTGTTGGATTGTCCGTTGGAGCGGAAAAGAAACGCGTTGAGAGCACAATATAGTACAATATTTAGTGGTTAGAAAACCGAGAAACACGATAGAAAGCCCTGTATTATGCGGGATTCGCGTGATATAACCGGTGAACCGATGAGGTAACAGACAGAATTCGCCGAAAATATGAGAATGCGTTATTCATCACATTTTCCGACAAAAACGCCGAGAGTCGTGAATTCGGAATACAGGAACGACGAATACCGCAGTTGACTTGTCAAAACCGGTTTGCTGTGTTATGATGTTACTCGCGTCGGCACTCGTCGGTTCGTCGCTCACAATTTCAGATCAGTCTCCGTAGCTCAGCAGGATAGAGCGTCCGCCTCCTAAGCGGAAGGTCGTGTGTTCGAATCACATCGGGGACGTAACCGGGAGGGCAGTGTCGATTCGGCACTGCTCTTTTTTCATTTGTCAGAAAAACAGAAGTTGATCGGGAAACGGCAGTTTTCTGTGGTACAATGAAACGAGACCGGACGGTTTACAAAGTTTTCAGTGAAACGTCAATTTTCCACTTGCAATTCGAACAGGTGTTCGATATAATAGAGACATAACCTTAGAAGGGTTGAGGAGAAGGATATGAAACTGATTCATTTGTCGGACCTGCATTTGGGAAAGCGGGTCAACGAATTTTCTATGCTCGAGGAGCAGCAGTACATCCTGCAGAGGATCCTCGAGGTGGTCGATGCCGAGCAGCCGGACGGGGTGCTGATCGCGGGCGACGTGTACGACAAGTCCACGCCGAACACGGAGGCGGTCACGCTGTTGGATGATTTTCTGGTTCAGCTGTCGAGGCGGAGATGTCAGGTGTTTCTCATCAGCGGAAACCATGATTCTGCCGAGCGTCTCGCATTCGGCAATCGTTTGATGGACGCCAGCGGCGTTCACATCTGTCCGGTTTATGACGGGAAGCTCCACCGCGTTACATTACAGGACGAGTATGGCGATGTTGAGATCGCGATGCTTCCTTTCCTGCGCCCTGCCAACGTGCGGCAGTTCTATCCGGATGCGACGATCGAGTCGTACACGGACGCAATGCGCGTCGCGCTCGCGGAGGGAGAGTTGCCTGCAGGAGGAGAGCTGACAGCGGAGGGAGAACAGTTTTGGAATACTATGTCTGCGGAGGGAGTATCCGCGGCTGTTTCGAGCAGCAATCTCCGCCGCGTTTTGATCACGCACCAGTTCATCACGGGAGCGTCCCGCTCGGATTCCGAGGAGGTTTCCGTCGGCGGTGCAGACAACGTTGACGCCTCTGTTTTTGAGGGCTTTGACTATGTTGCGCTCGGGCATTTACACGTGCCGCAGAACGTCAGATTTTCCGTGAAAGCGGGTGATGAAGATGAGGGAGAAACAGCGGAGAACAGTGCGGTTCTTCCGCTGATCCGGTACTGCGGAACCCCGCTGAAGTACTCATTTTCCGAGGCAAAACAGGCGAAATCCGTGAGTGTGGTGACGCTTCGTGAAAAGGGAGACGTGGAACTTCGCACGGTGCCGCTTGTGCCGAAGCACGATATGGTGGAGCTGCGCGGAACGTATGAGCAGCTCACGGACCGCTCGTTCTATGAGAACACGACGTATCGGGAGGACTATGTCCATATTACGCTTACGGATGAGGAAGACATTCCGGAGGCGCTTGCGAAGCTGCGCGTGATCTACACGCATCTTCTTCGCTTTGACTATGACAACACGCGCACGCGCCATAACGAGTCGGTTGCGGAGGGGGCTGAGACTGCCGAGAGAAGATCTCCGTCCGAGGTGTTTGCGGAGCTGTTTGAGCGACAGAACGGTGCTTCGCTCTCGGAGGAGCAGTCGGAGCTGCTTGCGAAGCTGATCGAACAGATCTGGGAGGAGGAAGCATGAAACCGATCAAATTGACGATGTCGGCCTTCGGACCGTATGTTAAGGAAACCATAGTTGATTTTGAGCGATTCGGCGGAAGCGGAGTCTTCCTGATCACCGGAGACACCGGCGCGGGCAAGACCACGATCTTTGACGCGATCTGTTTTTCGTTGTTCGGCTATACGAGCGGTGATGACAGGGACGGTTCGATGATGCGCTCGGAGTATGCGGCGCCTGAGACGGCGACGTTTGTGGAATTTGAGTTTGAGTATGCGGGGAAGCGGTACAGGATCAAGCGCAATCCCGCTTATGAGCGACTGAAGGCGCGCGGAACCGGAACGACGAAGGAGTCTGCGAAGTCGGAGCTGCATTTGCCGGATGGCCGCGTTGTCACGCAGAACAAGGAAGTCAACCAGGCGATCGAGGAGCTCCTCGGCGTGAATTGCGGACAGTTTAAGCAGATTGCAATGATCGCACAGGGGGAGTTCCGCAAGGTGCTGCTGGCGGACACGGCGGAGAGACAGAAGATTTTCCGCAAGCTGTTTGCAACGGAGCCTTACGAGACGCTTCAGAAGCGTCTGAAGGAGCGTTACGGCGTGCTTCGCCGCGAATTTGAGGAGCAGGAACTCTATATCCGCAGCGAGATCAGCAGGATCGCCTGTACGGAGGAGGATCCGCTGCGGCGTGAGGTGTCGGAGGCTGCGAAGGGGCAGTACACGACGGTCCGCGTGCTTGAGATGCTTGAGGAATTGATCCAACGGGACGAGGACAAACTGCGCCCGCTGCGGGATGCGCATGCGGAGACGCAGAGGCAGATTGCAGAGAGTACAAGCCGGATCAAACAGGAGGAGAGCCGCCGTTCTACGGAGGTTCGCCGTTTGAATGCAATCCAGTCGCTGGACCTTGAGAAGCAGGTCATGGTGGATATAGAGGCAGAATATGTGCGCGCGCACGGCCTTGCCCCGGAGGCGGAGGTTCTGTTGGACAGAGCAGCCAAACTGCGAGCGGAACTGAAGAAGTATGATGAGCTTGCAGAGGCTCAAAAGGCTGTTAAGACGTCTGAGAGCAGAGCGAAATACTGTGCGGAAACCGCTGTACAGAAGCGGGAAGAAGTCGTTCAGCTAACGGAAACGTTACGCACGCAGCGGGAGAAGTTTGATTCTCTTGCCGACGTAGATTCGCAGATCATTGACTGTAACCATGCGCTGCAGGATGTAGTCAAACGCCGGCAGGATGCGGAGGATATCCGCAGAAGGATGCGCGATCTGGATCGCAGTCAGTCGGAGATGGAGCAGGCGGCGTCCCGTTATGAGGCGGCCAAGAGGGAGACCATTGCCCTTACGACACAGTATAATAACAGCTTCCAGGCATATATTGACGAGCAGGCCGGAATTTTGGCGGAGCATTTGGAGGAGGGCAAACCTTGCCCTGTCTGCGGTTCCCTCGAGCATCCGAGTATCGCGCATAAGTCAGCGAAAGCACCGACTCTTGAGGCGTTGAAGCGCATGGAGCAGGAAAGCAAGAATGCTGCCCGCATCCAGGAGGAGGCGAGTGCGTCGCATTCTGCCGCGAAGACCAAACGGGATTCCCGAGAGAAGGAGCTGCTGACCGCCGCAGTGAAACTGATGCCGGAGGCAACTTCCGTTGTGGAGGTGAAGGCGCAACTGCCGTTGTTGGAACAGCGGTTGGAGACGCAGTCGGCGGAGTTAAGTGCGAAGATCGGGAATCTGCAGAGTTCGCAGCGGTATAAGAAAAGTCTCGGCGATCAGATCCCGAAGACGGAGGCAGCCAAGCAAGCTGCAGAGCAGGCGGCGAAGAATGCGGATCAGGCGAAGACCGAGGCGGAGACGAACCTTCGCAATGCCGGGAAACGTGTGGATGAGCTGGTTGCACAGCTTCCAATGCCCACGAGATACGAGGTTGAGGATCTGATCCGGGAGTACGATATCAAGCGCAGTATCATCAACACGGATATTGCCAAGGCGGACGAAGCAAAACAGCGCTGTGAACAAAGGATTGCGGCAAATGAGGCGGCGATCCGGGAGACGGAGTCACTTCTAGCGGAGAGTCAGCCTATCGATATCGATGCGGAGATGACGAATAAATATCGTCTTCAGGATGAAGACGCTTTGCGGGAAGCGGAGATCAACACGATCCATGCGCGCGTTGTGAACAATCAAAGCGTAGAGGAGCGTTTGGAGAAGAACTATCGCACGATCGCGCAGAAAGAATCCGAATTACAGCTTGCAAAAGCGCTGTCAGACACAGCTAACGGAGATATCAAGGGCAAGGAGAAGGTTACGCTGGAGACGTATGTGCAGATGGCGTATTTTGACCGCGTGCTTGTGAAGGCCAATGTGCGGCTCATGATGATGACAAACGGCCAGTATGAGCTGGTTCGACGCAAGAGCGCAAGCAATCTTCAGAGTCAGTGCGGTCTGGACCTGGATGTGGTAGATCACTACACCGGCGGCACGAGAAGCGCGAAGACGCTCTCCGGCGGCGAGTCGTTCATGGCTTCGCTCTCGCTTGCACTCGGTCTTTCGGATGAGATTCAGTCTGCGGCGGGCGGAATCCGCTTGGATGCGCTGTTTGTCGATGAGGGATTCGGAACGTTGGATGATGAGCTTTTGAACCTTGCTATGAAGGCGCTCATCGGTATGACGGAGGGCAATCGACTCGTTGGTTTGATCTCCCATGTTGCGGAATTGAAACGGTCGATCCCGAGACAGATCATTGTGACCAAGAACCCGGACGCGACGGGCAGCAGTCTGCGTATCGCTGTGGACTAGGTCGGGATCGACGAGAAGCAGGCTAAAGATCTGACAGTGATTGATTTAGCAATGCTTGGGAATAGTTGTTGAAATACTGTAGATCATGCAGTAGAATAGGAACCATCTTGTGCATATGGAGGATGGTTCCATGGATGTTATATCTAACGGAAACGCCGGCGGAGAGGGGAAGAAATCCTCAACCGTCGGAGCGGTGATCGGATTGTTATTTCTTGTTGCAGGATTAGTGTTTCTCGGGTATTCCGGGCTTACAACGCTGATCCGCAAGAGCAGTCCGAATGAGCAGACAATTAATACGGAAATTTCGCTGGAAAAGGGCAAGTGGGTACGATTCCGGGCGCACTATGCAAGTCAGGAGTGTTGTACGTACAGCCACAATCTTTCCTATGTTATCCCGACCGGTAAGGAACATTACTTTTACGTGTTCTCTAATGACCTTTCGTGCATGGCGGTAGTCCGTGCGAGCAAGGATTGGTATGATGAGAATTTTGCGGATAATGAAGCGATCGATCCGCAGGGAGTTACCGTGGAAGGGTACGTTCGGAATACGGACGTGAAGGTTACCCGGGAACTGCAGACGCAGGCATCGCAGTGGAGAACTGCTCTTAAGCAGAATATTTCTTTTGATACAGACCACTATATCGATCTTCTCGCAACGCGATACGGGATATTCGAAGTAATTCTTGCGTTTCTTCCGGTCCTTGCCGGGATCATTTGCGCAATCCTGTGGCGATTGGATGTTCTTTCCAAACCTGCGCAATCAACGGCGGGCAAGGTATTCTTTGCGATACTGTTTATCTTAATTTTCGTCTACGGTGGATTGCTGATCCACACGATCGTGATGATCTGATGATCGTTATTGATGATATGATGCTGACCGCTCTGCTTTAATAGAATTTGCCGACGAGCCACACTGCGGTTCGCGCGGGAAGAAGGTTGTACAGAGCGAGCAACAGACGGTATTTGAACCCGGCGACGTACAGCGGCGCCGGGTTTTTCTTGGTTGCGGCGCGCACGATGACAGCGGCTACCTTGGCCGGAGGAATGCCTCCGCGCTCATCACGTTCCATCGCCGCGACTGCTGCTTCACAGCGCGGATAAGCAGCGTTACCGGAAGCATCCTTTTCTCTTGCATCGGTGAATCCCGTGCCGGAATCGCCCGGCATTACCGCACTCACGCGGATGTTAAAATCCCTCACCTCATTGCGAAGCGCAAGCGCTAAGGAGTTGATCGCCGACTTGGTCGCGGAGTAGAAGGCCTGATACGGGATCGCGATCGGGGCGGCTACGGAGCTGGTAAACACGATGGTTCCCTGTCGGCGTTCGCGCATGTACGGAAGCACGGCCTTCGCTGCGTAAAATGCACCGAAGAAATTGACATTCATGATCTTCTGTGCGGCGTCCGCCTCGGTAAATTCAATCGGCCCGGAGATTCCCATGCCTGCGTTGGCAACCAGAAGGTCAATCTGTCCCTCCTTGGCAGCTATATCAGCGATGGCTTGAGTGATCGCCTCGGTGTCGGTGACATCGGCAGCAATTCCGATGCAGCGTGCGGAAGGATCCTTCGCAGTGTCTGCCTCCGGAACCGTGCCGCGACGGCTGATCCCGTAGACGGTGTAACCCTTCTCCAGAAGCTGCAGACATACCTGATAACCGATTCCCGAGCTGGCTCCCGTAACGATAGCGATCATGAAATACCTCCCCGAAAAGGAATGAAGTGATTCCCCGAATATTGAATCCATTATATGCTTTTCCCATATGGGTTTCAAGGAAATTCGGGAATTTGCCGGGAGCTGAGGAAGAAACTCAAGCGGTGGGGTTGAAGGACCGGAAAACGCGGACAGAGGCACTGAAAGACTGCGGAAATATTGCATTTTCCGTAAGAGCAGAGTATACTGAAAAGTACCGATTGAGGAAGATTACCGCGGAAGATTATTGCGGAAAAACAATGTGATAAGCACTGCGGAAAACACTGACATAAAAGCAAAAAACAGGAGGATTGAGAAATGAAACTGACATCGGCAGAGGCAGCGAAGGTGCTGCGAAGACTGAATGACGATTATGATGCGCTTCTTGCGCGCGAGCAGGCGAGCGATGTTTTTGTCGCGGCCGTGAGCGAGAACGTGGAGGATGTGCGTCCGGAGTATGATTTTGCGAAGACGCGCGCGGAGGAAGAGGAGCTGACGAACAAGATCCGCAAGCTGAAGCATGCGATCAACGTGTTCAACTCGACGACAGTAATCCCCGGCTGGAATATTACGATCGATGAGATGCTGGTCCTGATCCCGCAGCTGAACAAGCGCAGGAGCCTTCTCAATGTGATGAAGAGCCGCCTTCCGAAGGAGCGCGTGGAGGCCGGGTTCCGCAGTGCGTCGAACATCATCGACTACCGCTATGCAAACTACGATATCGCTGAGGCACAGGCGGCTTACGACGAGGCATCGACGAAGCTTGCCAACGCCCAGACAGCGCTCGATCTGGTCAACAGCACGGTGACATTTGAGTTCGATTTTTAGGAAGTGAATCTGAGAGCGAGAGCTCATTCATTTTCCGTCGTCCGAGCCGCCGTGACCTCTTGTTAAAACTCTATTGGAAACGGTTCAATGATTAGGTTATCCGTTATTTCCTTTCTGTTATCCGTTATGGTGCCGGGTTCAATGAGAAAAACAACTGATAATCTAGCCCCGGTTGTGCTCGGTCGTAAAAACTTAAATCCGGCAGCTGAAGTTCGGTTTCAGGCTGCCGTATTTTGACAAAACGAAACCTCCGGGAGGACGTGCCTCTCGGAGGTTTTTTTGAAAAATGAATCATATCTTAGCGTCAAATAGCACGTACGGTTCATTTCACCGCTGTCCGGTCGACCTGGATCACGGTATAGTAGTTCCGTCCGATGCGCTCGTGAACGCGACGCTCGATGTCCGCGAGGAGGTTTTCCTCGGGATACGGAAAATCAAACGGCAGCACGATGTCGAAAATGATGTTCGTGTGCGTCGGGCCGAATACTACGCGGAAATCGTGCATCGTGATGGTCTCATGGATGGAGGCGAGGATGTCGATCACCTTGTAGCGGAGTTCGTCGACGCGAGGGTCGCTCGTGACGACAGGGTCCATGTGGATCGTAGCGATGCAGCCGAGCTCTGCGCTCAGCGTGTGTTCAAGGTTGTCGATGATGTCGTGCAGCTCCATGATATCGCCCTCTGCGGGAACCTCTGCGTGGAGCGAGATCACGCGGCGGCCGGGGCCGTAGTCGTGAACAAGAAGGTCATGGACACCGAGGATGTTTGTGTCAAATCCGAGCACGAGCTCCTCGATGTGTTCCACGTACTCGCGTTCCGGGGGCTCGCCGAGAAGCGGACTGATCACCTCGCGCGCCGCGCGGATGCCTGCGAGCAGGATGAAACCGCCGACGAGAACACCGAACCAGCCGTCAATGCGCCAGCCGAACAGATGCGAGAGGATCGTGCAGAGCAGAACGGCCGTCGTTGCCGCACAGTCACTCAGGCTGTCGATCGCCGTGGCGCGGAGGGCAGCGGCGTTGTAGCGTGCGCCGATGCGGGAATTGTAGAAGGCCATGTAACATTTTACGAGGATGGAGGCGATGAGGATCACCAAAACGGTGATCGACCATTCCGTGTCTGACGGGTGGATGATCTTGTCGATCGAGTCCTTGATCAGCTCGTACGCCATGACAATGATGACTGCGGAGATGATGAGGCCCGCGATATATTCAACGCGCCCGTGGCCGTAGGGATGGCGCGCGTCGGGCTTCTGCTCGGAGATACGGAAGCTCACAAGCGAGACGACCGAGGAACCGGCGTCGGAGAGGTTGTTGAAGGCGTCGGCCGTGATGGCGATGGAGCCGCTCAATAGGCCGGCGAAGAATTTGCCGGCGAAGAGAAGCAGGTTGAGGACGATGCCGACGATGCCGCACAGCTTGCCGTATGCGCTGCGCTTCTGGTCAGCGGGCAGGTCCTCGCGGATAAACAGTTTCGACAAAAAGGTGATCATGCGTTACCTCCTGACTCCGTGGAATTCAGCGGACTTCGATGACTTCAGATAAAAGAAAAGCCCCCGCCCAACAGTCATGCTGTCAAATGGAGACCTTTGGATGCGCCTCCAGGGGCTCGAACCCTGGACACCCTGATTAAGAGTCAGGTGCTCTACCAACTGAGCTAGAGGCGCAGACGTATGCGGTTTTGCCGAACGCAAGGACTAATATACAACATTGATATGGCTTTGTCAACCACTTTTTTCAAAAAAATGTCGAAGCAAAAAAGAGCCGATTTTATGGTGACAAAACGTGACAAAAGAACCGTCCCCGTGTCACCTTGAGGCGATCATACGGCAAATGGGGTTGCCTTCCGCGGAGAAGCGATCCTCGTACTCGGTGGTGACATTTTCCGCTGCATCGGGGGAGTTGTGGAGGTCGCGCGTGACGTGCGAGAGCTTCCAGCCGCAGGCCTCGGCCTCGGCGAGCGAGAACTCGAACAGGTCGACGTTGTCGGTCTTGAATTCCACGTGGCCTTCAGGCGCGAGAACGCGCGCGTAGCGTGCAAAGAAACGGTCGGAGGTCAGGCGGCGCTTGGCGTGGCGGTCCTTCGGCCAGGGATCCGAGAAATTGAGGTAGATGCGGTCCACCTCGCCCTCGCCGAAGATCGTCTCCAGGTTCTCGGCGTCGAACCGGAGCAGGCGCAGGTTGGGCAGTTGAAGCTCCTCCTGGCGCGTGAGCGCGCGCAGAAGAACGCTGGAGTATTTTTCGATCCCGATGTAATTGACGTCGGGGTTGCGCTGCGCGAGGGTGAGCAGGAATTGGCCCTTGCCCATGCCGATCTCGACGCGGATGGGGTTGTTGTTGCCGAACTCCTCGCGCCAAATGCCGCGAAGGCGCTCGGGATCCTGAACGATAAACGGGTTGACGAGCATTTCCTCGCGGGCCCCGGGAATGTTTCGAAGACGCATGGTTTCCTCCTGTGGAAGCGGCTGTGACCGCTGTCGTGACGGCGCGCGCAGGGCTGCGGAAGCGGCGCGGCCGACAAGTATGAATGTACCACAACATTATGAAAAAGGATAGCATTTTATCGGAAAATGTGTTAAGATTTCGCCGAGGGTGAGGAGGTGTTATCGTTATGGGATACAAATTGTTTATGCTGATGGGCAAGAGCGCGAGCGGCAAGGACAGCATCTGCGCGGCGCTTGTTCAGCGGTTCGGCGCGAAGCTGCGCAAGATCGTCCCGTACACGACGCGACCGATCCGGGAGGGCGAGCAGAACGGGAGAGAATACTTCTTTGTGACGCCCGAAGAGATGGAGAAGATGCGCGCCGAGGGCCGTGTGCTCGAGTGCAGGACATATCAGGTCGTCGTCGGCGAGTGGCATTATTTTACGGCGGATGACGGGCAGATCGATACCGAGGGTTCGCACTCGATCATGATCGCGACGCCCGAGGTGTATTTCGGAATGATGAAGACGAAGTATGCGGATTCGATCGTTCCGGTCTATATCGAGTCGGAGGACGAGGAGCGGTTGCTAAGGTCGATCTGGCGCGAGAGAAAGCAGGAAAATCCGAATTTTGCGGAGGTCTGCCGCAGATATCTGGCGGATGAGAAGGATTTTGCGCCGGAGATCTTGGAGAAGATGAATATCCGTCTGCGCTTTTTGAACTGGCAGTTCAGCTCCTGCGTGCGCATCGTCGGCGAGGCGATCGCGCGGGAGATGGAGAAGGGCGAAGCGGAATTGGCAATAAAGAAAGACTTGGCATAGAACAAGATCGTGTATAGAACAAGGGAGACGGTATGGAGACGTTCCGCAGCATCATAGGACATCGGCGGGTGATCGACTACCTGCAGGAGAGCATCCGTGCGGGTCGCGTCTCGCATGCCTATATCTTCGACGGGCCGGAGGGCATCGGCAAGATGCTGACGGCGCGCGTGTTTGCCGGGGCGCTGCTGTGCCGCGAGGGCGGCGACGAGCCGTGCGGCAGGTGCATCTCATGCATGCAGATGGACGGCGGGAACCAGCCTGACGTGGCGTATGTCACGCATGAGAAGGCCATCATATCCGTCGGCGACATCCGCACGCAGCTGTGCAACGTCGTGCCCGTGAAACCGATGGTCGGACCGTACCGCATTTTCATTGTGGACGACGCCGACAAGATGAATGAAGAAGCGCAAAATGCTCTCCTCAAGACGCTGGAGGAACCGCCGTCATACGCGGTGATCATTTTGCTTACGACCAATGCGAACGAGCTGCTGCCGACGATCCGCTCGAGGGCGGTGATGCTGTCGATGCTGCCCGTTCCGGAGGACGAGCTGACGAGCTGGCTGATGGGCCGCGAGCAGTTGCCGGACTACCGCGCGCGGATGATCGCGGGGTACTCCGGGGGAAGTCCCGGCGTGGCGCTCGCGTGCGCGCGCTCGGATGAATTTCAGAAGCAGCGCGACACGGTGGTGTCGATGCTGAAGGCGGTGCCCGCGATGCGGGAGGACCGCATGGCGCAGTTTGCCAAGGAGTTCGCGGGGGCGAAGGAGACGCAGGAGTCGGAGCTTGGGCTGATCCTCGTGTGGATCCGCGATCTGATGATGTACAAGGCCGTCGGTGACAAGGCGAGGCTGATGTTCCAGGAGGAGCAGGACAGCATCCGCGACCAGGCGGAGCACATCAGCTACGAGTCCCTGTGGGCGGTGCAGGAGGAGATCGGGCACATCCGCGCCGACCGCGTGGTCAACGTCAACATGGAGACGGCGTTTTGGCTGTTTCTGCTGCGGTTTCAGGAACATTTTTCGCGTGGCGAGTAGCCTCGCGGGATCGAATACAGAAAGGATAGGCGCCTTCGCGGCGTGTTTCGGAAAATGACGACAATTATCGGAGTGCGGTTTCGGACCGCCGGAAAAGTATATTATTTTGATCCGCTTCTTTACGATATCAAGGCGGGCGAGCACGTGATCGTGGAGACCGCGCGCGGCGTCGAGTACGGGTACGTGGTGTGCGGGCGCACCGAGGTGAGCGATGACAAGGTTGTTGCGCCGCTTCGGCCGGTGCTTCGCGTTGCGACCGAGGAGGACGACCGCCAGGCGGCAAAGCTGCGCGAGAAGGAGAAGGAAGCACTCGTGGTGTGCGCGGAGAAGGTTGCCAAGCACAAGCTGGAGATGAAGCTGATCGACTGCGAGTACACGTTCGACAACAGCAAGGTTTTGTTTTATTTTACGGCGGATGGGCGCGTGGACTTCCGCGAGCTGGTCAAGGACCTCGCGGCCGTGTTCCACACCCGCATCGAGCTTCGCCAGATCGGTGTTCGCGACGAGACGAAGATCCGCGGAGGCATCGGTATCTGCGGACGCGAGCTGTGCTGTCACACGTTCCTGGCTGATTTTGCGCCGGTTTCGGTGAAAATGGCGAAGGAGCAGAACCTCTCGCTCAACCCGACCAAGATCAGCGGCAACTGCGGCCGTCTGATGTGCTGCCTCAAGAATGAGGAGGATGCTTACGAATACCTCAACAGCCGCCTGCCGAACATCGGCGACACGGTGAAGACCGCGGACGGCCTGACCGGCGAGGTGAAGGACCTCAACGTGCTCAAGCAGCGCGTGAAGGTGCTCGTCTATGTGAACGGCTCGGACGGCGAGGAGAAGGAAGTGCGCGATTACCCTGTTGAGGACCTGCGGTTCCACGGACGCCGCCGTCGCAATGACAAGAAGGACGAGGGCCAGCGCAAGTATCGCGATGAGGACGGAAACGGACGTGACGATGAGGCCGATCTTCGCGAGCTGGAGCAGCTGGAGAACCGGGAGACGCATCATTTGGACGAGTAGGAAGGCGGCAATCGCGTGGATAAGGAAAAATACCTCAAGGACGGTGAGCGCGCAGTCGATCTGCAGCGCAGCAATCTATGGCTGATCCAGGACCCGGGGAGGTTCTGTTTCGGTGTGGACGCCGTCCTGTTGAGTGCATTTTGCGAGATCAAGGCAGGAGAGCGGTGTCTGGACATGGGGACGGGCACGGGCATCCTGCCTCTTTTGTTGTCTGCAAAGACGGACGCTACGGAGCTGGTCGGGCTGGAGATCCAGCCGGAGAGCGCCGACATGGCGCGCCGCAGCGTGGAGATGAACATCGCGCTGCGGGCAGAGGTACGGAAAATGGAAGGCGCTTCCGGCGGAAGTGATCCCGCCGGAAGCGGTTCGACCGAGAGCCGTCCCGTGGAAGGGCGCGTGCGGATCGAGCAGGGCGACCTGAAGGAGGCGAGCACACTGTTCGGACGGTCGCGATTTGATGTCGTGACGTGCAACCCGCCGTACATGACCGGCGGCCACGGCATCGTGAATCCCGCGGACGCGAAGGCGATCGCGCGCCACGAGATCCTGTGCACGCTCGAGGACGTTGCGCGCGAGGCAGCGGCGGTGCTGGTGCCCGGCGGAAGGCTCTACATGGTGCATCGACCGTTCCGCCTGGCAGAATTGATCACGACGATGACTCGCTACGGGCTGGAGCCCAAGCGGCTGCGGCTGGTGTATCCGCGTTCGGACCGAGAGCCAAACTTGGTATTGCTCGGTTGCGTTCGGGGTGGGCACAGCGAGCTGCGGGTGGAGAAACCGTTGATCCTTGCGGATGAGAACGGCGAGACCACGGAAGAAGTGAAGGAATTATACGGCTTTTGATCGTTTATGAGTGAGAAGGATGTTTTCCTCCTGCAGCTTTTGTAAATGCGCAAGCTGTGCGAGGAAGCATGCGAGTAGGCGCGAAGCGCCGTGGACACTTGAAATCTGCGCGAACGAATCGGTCGTTTCGAGGACTGTTTGAGCGAAGCGAGTTCCGCAGAAACGACCGTGATACGAGTGAGCGTAAGATTTCCAGTGGCCTGGAGCCGCTGACGAGCACACTTGCGCATTAGTAGAAACCGGCTGAAGGAGGAATACCATGCTGTACCTGGTGACAACGCCGATCGGCAATTTGGAGGATATGACCGCACGGGCCATCCGCGTATTGAAGGAGGTCGATCTGATCGCGGCGGAGGATACGCGAAATTCACGAAAGCTGCTGACGTATTTTGACATTCATACCCCGATGACGAGCTATCATCAGAACAACCGCTTCGACAAGGGGCGCGAGCTCACGGAAATGCTGGTTGCGGGGAAAAATATCGCGGTGATCACCGACGCTGGCATGCCCGGGATCAGCGATCCCGGCGAGGAGCTTGTGCAGATGGCGCTGGCGGCCGGCGTGGAGGTGACGGCGGTGCCCGGCGCGTGTGCGTGCGTGACGGCACTGACGATCTCGGGGCTTCCGACGAGACGGTTCTGTTTCGAGGCATTTCTCCCGACGGAGAAGAAGGAGCGCGCCCGTGTGATGGCGGAGCTCAAGGACGAGACGCGCACGATCGTGCTGTACGAGGCGCCGCACCGGCTTGCGAAAACGCTCGCGGAGCTGGCGGGCGAGATCGGCGCCGAGCGGGAGGTGCGCATTTTACGAGAATTGACGAAAAAACACGAGGACCGCTACTGCGGGACGCTCGCGGAGGCAGCGGCGCACTATGAGGCGGAGCCGCCCAAGGGCGAGTGCGTGATCGTGATCGCGGGCGTCGATCCGGAGGCGCTGCGCCGCGCGGAGGAAACCGCGTGGACGGAGCTGAGCATACCCGAGCACGTGGCGATGTACGAGGCGCAGGGCATGAGCCGAAAGGACGCGATGAAGGCCGTCGCAGCGGACCGCGGGATCGGCCGTCGCGAGGTGTATCAGGCCCTCTTGGAGGAGAATTGACGGGAAACACGTATTTTGCTTGCGAACACAGAAAAATAATGCTATACTGATAAATACGGATTTTCCGCCCGTTTCGCGGGAGAAGTAATGTACCTGGAGGCGCCATGAACGATTTTTGGAGATTTCTGATCGGTTTAGTCAAATTGACGTTGTTCATGGGCGTTGTGGCGCTGTTTTATGCGTTCCAGGCGATCTATAACCCCTCGATCCGCGCCGATGTCAAGAGCGCAGCCGTCACGGTCAGCGTATTTGTTGTCGTACACGTCATGTTCATGGCTATTTACGGCGGTTACGACATCGGCAAGAAGAGTAAGAAAAATGTGCAGAACAGTGCATTTATCATCACATGGCTGACCGATATCGTCACGTTCGCGTGGATCCTCGCGACAACGAAGGTCATCACGGACGGCAGCAAGTTCTTAAGCTGTGTCGGAATGCTGTTGTTCAGCGTTGCCGCGCAGGGAATCCTGACGCTCTGTCTGGTGCGTCTCGGTTTCGAGATCTACTACTACGCGACGCGCAACAGCCACACCCTCTACGTTGTCAATCTCGACACGGATCAGCCGAAAATGCTCGACAACATCCGCAACCGTGCGAGTCAGATCCCCGGCGACAAGGTTGCATCGTACACCGAGCCCTGGCTTTACGAGGAGATCGAAAAATTCGACAACGTCTTCCTGAGTGACATCCCGACCGAGCAGCGGCGCAAGCTCGTTGAATACTGCTACGGTCGCGGCAAAAATATCCTGTTTACACCCGAGATCTGTGATATCGTTGAGGTGACGAGCGAGTACCGAATGTTCGGTGACGCGCTCATTTTCGCGTCTGCGAAGACGGAGCTGACGCTCGCCGAGCGCTTCTTAAAGCGCACGTTCGACATCCTCGGCGCGTCGATCCTGTTGATCCTCACACTGCCGCTGTTTTTGCTGAGCGCATTGATGATCAAGCTGGACGATCACGGCAAGGTATTCTTCACGCAGCTCCGCGCGACCAAGGGAGGCAAGCCCTTCAAGATCTACAAGTTCCGCACAATGATCGAGAGCGAGGCGACCAAGCCGATGCAGGAGACCGACAACCGCGTCACCCGCGCCGGCAAGATCCTGCGCGCCACCCGTCTCGACGAGTTGCCCCAGTTTTTGAACATCCTCGGCGGCAGCATGAGCCTTGTCGGCCCGCGCCCCGAGCAGCTTGTGTATCTGCACGGATTTGACGGCAACTACCCCGAATATGAATACCGCCTTCGCGTGAAGGCCGGTCTCACCGGTTTTGCACAGATCGAAGGAAAATAT
The DNA here is from genome assembly GCA_017561985.1 of Lachnospiraceae bacterium. The sequence goes on along the minus strand of JAFZAZ010000006.1, from coordinate 4,963 downwards.
AACACGACCAACAAGGAAAAGCTGATGCTCGACCTGATGTATATCCAGAGCTACAGCCTGTGGTTGGATCTGAAGCTGCTATTGCAGACGGTTTTGGTAATGCTGAAGGAAGACAGCACGGAAGGTTTCTAAGCACTCTCGTGCTCTGCATTAATCCAAACTGTGCCAAGCTGTACGCCGCTACGGAGCCGCGATGCGTCTCCTCCGCTTGCGCAGCTTGACACGGGCGAGTTTGGATTAATGTTTTCCACTAAATTTTCATGAAACACAAACCGAGAGGAAGTTTGGACCGGTAGGTCCATTCTGACGTTTGGAGAAAGGAGGTCACGCATGGAGAAGGTCATTGCGCCGCGCTTGGAGAAAGCGCTGACGATCATCGTTCCGTCTTACAACGTGGAACAGTATCTCGCCAAATGCGTGGACTCCATGTTGCAGGCCGGCTGTGATGACGATATTGAGATCATTCTGGTCAACGACGGCTCGACGGACTCGACGCGCGAGCTGGCGGAGAGCTATGCGCGCAAGTACCACGGCACGGTGCGCGTGATCAACAAGCAAAACGGCGGCCACGGCTCCGCGATCAACGCAGGCATCCTTGCGGCCACCGGAACGTATCTGAGAATTTTGGACGGCGACGACTGGGTCGACGGGCCGGCATTTGCCGAGCTGGTCAACAAGCTGAAGACAGCGACCGAGGACGTGATCGTCACGCGATACAACACGATCCAGGATGTCACCTGGAAGGTGATGCCCGAGGACCGGTTCGACATTTACCACTATATCGACTGCGACAAGCCGTACACGTTCGGCGAGATCGCGGACCTGCCCTACATCCGTATTCATCAGCTGAACTACCGCACCGAGTTGATGCAGGCGAACGACATCACGATCGACGAAAAATGCTTCTATGTCGACGTGGAGTACGCCCTCTACCCGATGCCCTACGTGCACACGCTGCGCTTCTACGACCTTCCGGTGTACCAGTACCGCGTCGGCCGCCCGAAGCAGAGCATGAACATCAACCGCATGCAGCAGTACGTCTCGGACCACCGCCTCGTCATGACGCGGATCTTCGAGTTCTACGACCGCGAGAAGGAAGCCGACACGAGCAACGCGCTGTTGCGCTACCTCGAGTACGAGCTCTCGCGCCTTGTCGTGACGCAGACACGCATCTGGCTCTCCTTCCCGCCGATGAAGCGCTACCGCGATTTCATCCGCGAGCTCGGGGAAAATGTCCGCACCAACTATCCGAAGGTATACTCGAAGCTTCCGAACCGCGCGGTACGTATCCTGTTCCGCCTGCGCTGCCTTGGCTACCGCCCGCTGTCGTGGATGGTGCGCAAGCGCTACGGCGTCGGAAAATGATCCTTTTTCAACAAAAACGCAATCAAAAATCCCCCGGTCCTGTGAGCCGGGGGATTAGTTTTCTTCCGTAGGGGTTTCATTTTCCGCATCATCAATAAACACGAGAATGTCCTCGACGCGGCAGTGCAACAGCTTGCACAGGTCGTCGATGGTCGTCGTGTTGATCGGGCGGTCATGTTTTAGGCGATCAAGCAGACTGCGGTTCACGTTGTAATACGTGACCAGCCGGTACGAGGAGATGTTCCGCTCCCGGAGCGTCTGAAAGAAGGGCTTGTACGAGATCATGGCGTACTCCGATTCATGCGATGCGAACAAACGGTTCTTTCTGGGATAAAGCAAGTGTTTCTTGCAAAAATAGAATATCGTGTGGTGTGTTTGTTTACAATTGTCGATAACTGGACCATATCGGCGCGGGGAGCCATTTTGCGAAAAAAAGATGTTGACATCGCGGAACCTTGTTGTTATAATCAGCACAGTTTTAAACAATCGCACACAAGAAACCGTTGAAGCGGAGATAACGGCAATAATGCCTTCACAGAGAGCCTGCGGAGCTGAGAGTCAGGTAAGAAACAAGTTGTCAAATGGACCGCGGAGGGCGCAGTCAAACGGGGCTTCCCCCGGAGTATTCTGCGACGTGCTGGCAGACGTGACATGCCGGGGATATGATGGTATCCTGCAGAGAGCGCAGCATAGGCTGCGAATCAAGGTGGCACCGCGAATAGAAGTATATTCGTCCTTGACAGAAGTAACATTCTGTCAAGGACTTTTTCATGTTTAAGGAGGTTTTTACAATGCATTTTGAACCGAGTCTTGAGCGAATGAAGGAGCTGGCAGCGGACGGCCGCTACACGGTAGCGCCGGTGAGCTGCGAAATGCTGGCGGATTTTACGACGCCGATCGAGGCACTGCGCGTGCTGAAGAGTGTGTCGGACCACTGCTTCCTGTTGGAGTCCGCGAGGGCGGATGAGACCTGGGGCCGCTACACGTTCCTCGGGTACGATCCGAAGCGTTCGATCTCCTGCCTGAACGGGGAGCTGGTGGACAACGGCAAGGTTGTTCACACGGACGATCCGTCGGCGTATCTGCGGGAGGTGCTGGCAGATTTCCGAAGCCCGCGATTCCCGGAGCTGCCGCCGTTTGCAGGCGGGTTGATGGGGTACTGGTCGTACGACTACCTCGGATACCGCGAGCCGAGCGTGCGGTGCAAGACGGAGGACTCGGAAGCATTTCGCGACGTCGATGTGATGCTCTTCGACAGAGTGATCGCATTTGACAACGTGAAACAGAAGATCGTCCTGATCGTCTGCGCGAGACTCGACGATGTCGAGGCAGGGTACCGCGAGGCGCAGGAGGAGCTCACACGCATGGCAACGTTGCTGCGAACCGGCGAGAAGAAGCAGGAGCCCGCTGGGCAGTTGACCGGGGAGATCACGGAGCTGTTCGGCAAGGAAGAGTACTGCAGCATGGTCGAGCGGGCGAAGAACTACATCCGCGAGGGAGACATGTTCCAGATCGTGCTCTCCAACCGCCTGAGCGCACCGTTTGAGGGAAGCTTGTTGAACACCTACCGCGTGCTCCGCACGATCAACCCCTCGCCGTACATGTTCTACCTCTCGGGCACGGACGTTGAGGTCGCGGGCGCATCGCCGGAGACGCTGGTGAAGCTCGAGGACGGCGTGCTCCACACATTCCCGCTCGCGGGAACGCGCCCCAGAGGAAAGACGATGCTCGAGGACGCAGAGCTGGAGGCGGAGCTGCTTCAGGACGAGAAGGAGCTCGCAGAGCACAACATGCTCGTCGACCTGGGCCGCAACGACCTCGGCAAGATCAGCCGCTTCGGCACGGTGAAGGTGGAACAGTACCATCAGATCGAGAGATTTTCCCATGTGATGCACATCGGCTCGACGGTGCGCGGTGAGATCCGCGACGACTGCGACGCGCTTGACGCGATCGAGGCGGTGCTGCCGGCCGGAACACTCTCGGGAGCGCCGAAGATCCGCGCATGCCAGCGCATCGCGGAGCTGGAGCAGAACAAGCGCGGAATTTACGGCGGTGCGATCGGATATATCGATTTCACGGGAAATATGGACACCTGCATCGCGATCCGCATCGCATACAAGAAGAACGGCAGAGTCTTCGTGAGAAGCGGCGCCGGGATCGTAGCGGATTCCGTGCCGGAGAAGGAGTACGAGGAGTGCCGCAACAAGGCCATGGCTTCGCTGAGAGCACTGCAGCAGGCACAGGAGGTGGACGGATGATCCTTTTGATTGATAACTACGACAGTTTTTCCTACAATCTCTACCAGATGATCGGCGAGATTAACCCGGACATCCGCGTGATCCGAAACGATGAGCTGACGGTCGACGAGATCCGGGAGCTCGCACCGTCCCACATCATTCTCTCGCCCGGTCCGGGACGGCCGGAGGACGCGGGAGTGATCATCGAGGTTGCAAAGGCGGTCAGCCAAACGATCCCGACCCTCGGCGTTTGCCTCGGTCACCAGGCGATCTGCGCGGCGTACGGTGCGACCGTAACCTACGCAAAGCAGCTGATGCACGGCAAACAGTCCGTCGTGAAGATGAACACCAAGACACCTCTCTTCCGCGGTTGCCCGGAGGAGGCGCCGGTGGCGAGATACCACTCGCTCGCGGCGGATGCGGCAACGATCCCGGAGGAGCTCGTCGTGACGGCGGAGACGGCTGACGGCGAGGTGATGGCCGTACAGCACAAGGAGTATCCGATCTACGGCGTGCAGTTCCACCCCGAGTCGATCCTGACGCCGGACGGACGCAGGATGCTTCGGAATTTCCTGAAACTATAGGGTTACAGAGGCCGAGGAAGCGGATTGTAACGACGTCGGCGACGAGGTTTCTGTGGAAGGATGCAAATTTCAGTAATCACAACAGAAAAACGAAAATGAGATATTCTTTTCGGGAATGAGTATTGGTATTTTTTCTGTGGAAGAAACTCAAAAAAGCAAAAACAACCGAAAACAAGAAGAGCCGTTACCTGTTTTTCCTCGTTTCACTCTAAAGTCGTACTGTTGAAATACCGGAGATATAGGTTGGCAACAGAAAAATCCGGATTTCGGATGAAATTCATTGATACCTGTCTCGATATTTACTGTTGATTTTCGGTAAAAGAAGTGAAACAACAGAAAATTGAGAAAAAAGAAGTGAAACAAGGAATCCAAATAAGAAACCAGTCAAATTATACACAAAAAAGGAGAACAAAACCATGATCAAGGAAGCGATTGTCAAGATTGTAAGCAAGGGAGACCTCACCTACGATGAGGCGTACAGTGTAATGAATGAAATCATGAGCGGCGAGACGACGCCCACGCAAAATGCGGCTTTTCTCGCAGCATTGTCCACCAAGAGCGCCCGCGCGGAGACGACGGACGAGATCGCGGGCTGCGCGGCAGCGATGCGCGACCATGCGACGCAGGTGGAGACCGGTATGGATATCTTCGAGATCGTCGGCACCGGCGGCGACAACGCACAGAGCTTCAACATCTCGACGACGGCTGCGATCGTGGCAGCGGCGGGCGGCGTGAAGGTCGCCAAGCACGGCAACCGCGCAGCCTCCTCCCTGAGCG
>JAFZAZ010000022.1 GCA_017561985.1 Lachnospiraceae bacterium | reverse complement strand
GGGCAGGTCATCGGACGAAGCGCCATAACTTCCTTTCCCTCTCCCGCATCCTTGTTGAGGATGAACATGCCGTCCATGTAGTGATCCCAGTGACCGGAGATCTTGTAGAGGTCGGACTTTGCCATGAGAGGCGTTCTCGTGCGAACGTAGCCCCACTCGTTGTCCTCGAGGTCCTCCATCCAGCGCTGCAGCGTCATGATCATGCGCGTTCCCTTGGGGGTGAACAGCGGCAGACCCTGACCGATGACATCCGCCGTCAGGAACAGCTTCATCTCGCGGCCGAGCTTGTTGTGATCGCGCTTTTTGATGTCCTCAAGGTGCGCAAGGTATGCGTCGAGGTCGGCATTTTTCGTAAACGCCGTGCCGTAGATGCGCGTCAGCATCTTGTTCTTCTCGCTGCCTCTCCAGTAAGCGCCCGAGGAGGAAATCAGCTTGATTGCCTTCAGAGGCTTCGTGCTCATCAGGTGCGGGCCGGCGCAGAGGTCGACGAAGTCGCCCTGGTCGTAAAATGAGAGCTCCGCATCCTCGGGAAGGTCGTTGATAAGCTCAACCTTGTAAGGCTCGCCTCGCTTCTCCATGAGAGCGATCGCCTCGGCGCGGGAAAGCGTGAAGCGTTTGAGCTCCTTGCCCTCCTTGATGATCTTCTTCATCTCCGCCTCGAGGGCGTCGAGTGCCTCGCGGTCCAACGGCTCCATGTCGAAGTCGTAGTAGAAACCGGTGTCGATCGACGGGCCGATGGCGCATTTGGCGTTCGGATAGAGACGCTTTACGGCCTCCGCAAGCACGTGCGAAGCCGTGTGGCGATACGCCGCCTTGCCGGCGTCGTCGTTAAATGTCAGAATGTTCAGCGAGCAGTCCGAATCGATGACGGTGCGAAGGTCCTTGACCTTGCCGTCCACCTCTCCCGCGCAAGCCATGCGCGCCAGTCCCTCGCTCAGGTCCGCAGCGATGTCGATGATGCTCATCGGCTGCGCGTACTCTTTGAAAGAGCCGTCCTTCAACGTGATTTTCATGTTGGTTCTCCTTTCGTTGTCACGATTGTTCCTGTGCCGGCAGGAAACAAAAAGTCCCTGCTGACACTTGCGTATCAACAGGGACGAATAAATTCGCGGTTCCACCCTATTTGGCTCTCCGTAAGAAAGCCCTCTTCATTATGACGGTAACGGAGTCACCGGACCGGATTGGGGTCACTCGGGAGCGGTCTTCCGCACGGTTCCCGCCGGACGCTCTCAGCCTGCTTTCGCATGCGTCCTTCTCTGTTCGCGAACTCGGAGTGCGTACTGCTTCTCCTTCAACGTTTTCCGATTTGATAAGGCGATTATACCACCGGGCACGGTTTTGTCAAGCCTAATTTCGCACAGTCGCGTTTTCGGACTTCATCTATTGGTACGCACCGTCCGCTTCCGGCATCGAAGCATACACCTCCTGCGCCTTCAAAACCTCCTCAAACTTCTCAAAATAGATCACCAAAGGTGCAAGCTTCGAGTCGGACGCAAGCGAAAACAGGTCGCTGCTTCTTACCGTAAGCCGGCACTCCTTTCCGTCAAGTGTAAACACAAGCTCGCACGTGCGCTCCGGCGAAACCGCGTTCATCACGTCCCCATCCGAAGTCTTCCGCGCATTCAGGGCCTCCGCAAGCGCCGCCGCATCGTACTCCTCCGTGAGGCGCTTTAATTCCTTCAGGTCCTTCTCCGAAATGTTCCAGTCCGCCGTCTCCACACCGGCCGCCACCAGATCCTTTTGAATCACTCCCCGCTCCGTCGAGAAGATCGTCTTCTGTTCCTCGTTGTACCAATACGAGTACGTAAACGAAAACGCAATCCCCTCTTCCTTCTTCTCCTGCCCGCACGCGGTAAGCAAAAGCGCCGCGAGCACCGCAATCACAACCGGTTTCGTTCTCATAATCCCCCTCCGATTTGTTTTTTTCTTTGAAAAATGCAATCGATTCGTACCGAAAACCGCACCGTTTCCGCCATTGCATTTTCCGCTGAAACAAGCTACTATGAACTATGCAATATTTTTCGGGAGTCTGCCATGAAAAAGCTCATCAATGACAATTTTTCATTCTGCCGCTTCGGCCTCGATACCACGGAGGACGCGATCCTCGCCGCGGTCTCGGACGGCCGTGCTCCGCTTGCTCCGATCGACATTCCGCACGATTTTCTGATCGGGCAGGCGACGAACCTTTACGAGAGCTGCATCGGCTGCTACGTGCGCCCGCTCGTCGTTAGCGGCGATGACGCGCACGTCTTTTTGCAGTTTGACGGCATCTACATGGATTCCCGGTTTTATATCAATGATACGTTCGTACATGCCTGGCCTTATGGTTATTCCGAAACTTTTTTTGAGATTACGCCGTACCTTCGCAAGGGCGCGAACACGCTCGTCGTGACGTGCCGCTACGAATCGCCGAACACGCGGTGGTACTCCGGCGCCGGAATCTACCGAAACTGCTACCTTGCGACCGCGAAGGATGCATACCTTGTGCACGGCGGCATCTACGCCTGCGCGACGCCGGTCTGCGAGGCGTGCGATGAGCAGCGCCGCTTCCCCGGCGAGAGCGTCGTCAGCATCGACACGGAACTTGTCCGCGGGAGTTTAACAAATCTCACAGTTCGACAGACGCTTCGCGACGCCGATGGTCTGGTTGTTGCAAGCTGCGACAGCGCCGCGAACGCCGACGCACTCACGCAGACGCTCACCGTCACGGACGCGCACGCCTGGGACATCGAACGACCGTACCTCTACGAGCTCACGACCGAGCTGCTCGCTCCTTCGGAAAATGCCGCTTCCTCGCCCGGCACATCGCCTGCATCTTCATACGCCATCGTCGATTCACACATACAAAGAATCGGTTTCCGTTCGGTGCGCCTTGACCCCGATCACGGCTTCTTTCTGAACGGCCGTCACGTAAAAATCCACGGCGCATGCATGCACCACGATCTCGGCGCTCTGGGCGCCGCCGTCAATAAGGCGGCAACCAGGCGGCAGCTTCTCTCGCTCCTTTCGATGGGTGTGAACGCGGTCCGCACCTCGCACAACATGCCTTCGGTCGAGTTCATGGACCTCTGCGACGAACTCGGCATTCTCGTGGATTCCGAGGCGTTTGACATGTGGGAGCTGCACAAGACCGACCATGATTACGCGTCCTTCTTCCGCGATCACCGGCAGGCGGACGTCGCCTCGTGGATCCGCCGCGACCGAAGCCGCCCTTCGGTGATCTTCTGGAGCATCGGAAACGAGATTTATGACACGCACACGGAGCGCGGTCTTATTGTCACGCGCGAGCTTCGCGACGAGGTTCGCCGCCACGACTACCGCCACCATGCATACGTAACCATCGGCTCGAACTACGTCGCATGGGAGGGCGCACAGCGCTGCGCAGACCTTCTGGAGGCTTCGGGCTACAACTACCTCGAGCGCCTCTACGATGAGCACCATACGCGCTACCCGCATTGGTGCATCTACGGAAGCGAAACGTCGTCGACGGTACAGAGCCGCGGCGTGTATCATTTTCCGGCGGACGTGCGACTTCTCACGTTCGAGGACGGCCAATGCTCCTCGCTCTCCAACTGCTCCACAAACTGGGGCGCGAAGAATCCCACTGTCGTCATCACCGGCGACCGAGACAAGGAGTTTTCGCTCGGACAGTTCATCTGGACGGGCTGGGATTACATCGGCGAGCCCACGCCGTATCACTCGAAAAATTCATTTTTCGGCCAGTGCGACACCGCCGGCTTCCCGAAGGATTCGTACTACATCTACCGGGCCGGCTGGACCGACCCGAAGACGCACCCGATGGTTCACATCGTTCCGTACTGGGACTTCAACGACGGGCAGATGATCGATGTTCAGGTATTTTCCAATTGCCCGCTCGTGGAGCTTTTCTTCCGCGCGGAAAATGAAGTTTCAAAAATCTCCCTCGGCACGCGCCGCATCGACCGCCTTCACGGGCAGGAGCTGCACGGCGCATGGAAGATTCCGTACGCACCGGGCGAGCTCACCGCCGTAGCGTATGACGAAAACGGCAATATCGCCGCGACCGACTCCGAGCGCTCCTTCGGCGACCCCGCCGCAATCGTGCTCACCCCCGACAAAACGACGCTCACGGCGGACGGCGAGGACATGATCTTCGTGGAAGTTTCCACTGTCGATGCAAACGGCACCTTCGTCGCCGACGCGCGAAACCGCATGAATACCAATGTCACGGGCGCTGCGCGTCTCGTGGGTATGGACAACGGCGACAGCACCGATTACGACGAATACAAAGGCACCTCCCGAAGACTCTTCTCCGGAAGACTTCTTCTCATGCTCGCCGCATGCAAGACCCCCGGCGACATCACGGTCCGCGTATCCTCGCCGGGACTTCCCGACGCGACGCTTTCGCTGACTGCGGTTCCCGCGGACGGCCCGATCGACGAGGCCATCTGCGCTTCCGCATCCAATGTTTTGCGGATCAATGACGCATCCGTTCTCTCGGAAGTACCGGTTCGAAAGATCGCACTCTCGATCACGGAGACGGTGCTCACGCCCTCTTGCCGCGAGGCAATAGTCACAGCTCAGCTCTTCCCGCAAAATGCAACTTTCCGCAATATCACATTCCGCGCGCTCACCGCAAACGGGATTGACTCCGCATCGATTCGCGTCACGCCGAACCCCGACGGACTCTCCGCAGTCGTCACGGCGCTCGGGGACGAGGAACAATGCTTCCTGTACGCATTTGCCGACAACGGAAAGCCTCATGCGGATGTGATCTCCTGCCTTACTCTTCGAAGCGAGGGTCTCGGGAAAGCCACGGTTGACCCGTACTCGTTTGTGAACGCCATCCGCTGCGATGCATGCAGCATAAAGCCGTCCCTGAGTTTCGACGGCGGCGCATTTACCGCGGACGAACCTTCGTGGCTTCGGTTTGACCGCGTCGATTTCGGTGATTTCGGCTCCGACGTGATCACGGTACCGATCTTCTCATTTTCGGACACCGTGCCGATCGAGATCTGGGAGGGAACGCCCGACACTGGTACGCTTCTCTTCCGCGGAAAATACGAGGCAAAAAGCATATACAACCGCTATCAGCCGAACACATTCCGGCTCGCGAAGCGCCTGCGCGGCGTGACGAGCCTTTCGATCCGCGTGCCGTTCCGTCTTTCACTTCACGGCTTCGTGTTCGAGCGGCTTGACAAGGCATACTCCGAGATCACTGTGACCGACCTCGTACACGCGAGCGGCGACAGCTACCGCGTGGAAGCTGACGGCGTGTACGGCATCACCAACAACGTCGACCTCGACTTTGGCGAATTCGACTTCAGCGCGCCTTCCTGCGGCAGCGCAGCTTCGGATCTTCACGAAAAATGCGGCACAGGAACCATTGCCGTAACCGGACAGTCCCATGTGCCGCAGTGCACAGTACATATTCATTTTTCGAGCGAATCGGGTGAGACGACGCAGATCATCGACATCCCGCAAACCGCGAAACCGCAGACGTTTACGTTCCCTCTTGCGAAGGTGTACGGCCGCTGTCGCGTGAATTTCATCTTCCTGCCCGGCAGCAGTTTCGACCTGTTCTCGTTCCGGTTTGCTCCGTAATACCGCCAAAGTTACTTAACTACGCCGATGTACAGAGTGAGCGCATTATTCAATTTCGGAGTGATGCCGACACTCACCTTGATCTCCTTCTTGTTGAAGAAGTAATGGAACTCCGCCGAGTCGAAGACAGACTCCACAGCCGGAGCTGCCGTGAGCTCACCGCCGTAGGTTCCGAGATACGTATACATCTTTCCGTCGTCGGCGAGCGGCTTGCAGATTTCATACAATTTCGCGCACAGCTCGTTCATCTGCTCAAGCGTCGCGCCCTCGTTCATCTTGATGTTGAGCGCTTCCTTCTGCCAGACGAGAACCTTGTAGTCGCCGAGCATGCCCTGAACATTCGTGAACGTGATGCCGTAGACTGCCGTGATGTTCGCAATCTTCGCCGCAAGATCCGGAGCCGGCACATTTTTCGTCGAACCGTCGCTGAATGTAATCGTGTACTCGATATACCTCGTGTCGAAATACTCCAGAGCATCGTCCGGATCCGTGTAGGAAATATTGCTGCTCTCGAGCATGAAGTTGGTCTTGTCGGCACTCCATTGCGGCTTCCAGTTGCCGCCCTCCAGTCTGCCGTTTGCCATTTCATAGTTCGCAGCGTCATCCAGGAAATAAATGTCCTGGCATGTCAGGCATTTGCCATCCTTGTCGAACTCATAGTTGCGGATCGTTTCCACAGCATGCCAGGAATCACGTGCCTGACCTCCCTCGGGAAGTGTTAATCTTCCGCCGAGAACACGCACGATTGCGACGGAGCCGATGTCTCCGGGGTCATCATCCTTTTTGTCATCGTCCTTCTTGTCGTCGTCTTTCTTGTCGTCCTTCTTGTCGTCCTTCTTTTCCTCCTCCTGCTTACTTTCATCCTTGCCGTCGGAATCGTCATCCGATTTGCCGCAGCTCACGAGCATGATCGCCATCGCCAGAAGCAGGATCCATGTCAGTATTTTTCTCATCTCTTACCTCATCTTTCCGGACAGCTGCGCCGCCCCGTTCCTCAACGTGTTCCGCAAAATAAAGCGGGTTACATTTTCTATGTATCACACATCAAAGAGCGTGTCAATAAAGAGATGTATTATAATGCATCCACGGTAATATTTATGCGATTTTTTGAAATAATTGACAACTAATGTTTCACAATTCCGGAATCTCTTCGAATCTTCCGCTCGTTGTAAACTACAAACAGAATTGCCGCCACAAGCGCTGCAAACGAGATCAGGCCTCCCGCGAGGCGAAGCGGTGCATTGTAGCGAAGCAAAATGCGGTTCTCTCCGCTCTCGACAGCGACGCCCATGTAACCGACGTTCGCGTGGAGAAGCTTTGCTTCCTTGCCGTTGACGTAAACCTTGAAGCCCGTGTGGTACGGAATCGCGAAGCAGACAAGCTTCGGGCGCTCCGTGACAACCGTTGCGGAGAGCTCGTTCGTTCCGACCTTCAGGTCGCGAACGGGATCCTCAGCGCGCGCGGCAACCGTCTCCGCGTAGCCTTCCATCGGCCTGCACCATACTTTCAGCGAGTCAAAGCTGTACGTGCCGGTCTCGCCGAATTCGATCCGCACGGACGTCTGTGCCTCCTGCGCATACCCGAGGTTTACGCAAAATGCATCGCGCCCGTTATAGTAACAATACTCGTTGTTGTGAAGCTCAAGTTCCTTGTTCGTGCCGTTGCTTCCGGAGATCATGAGTCTCGCCGTGTCGGGCACTTTCCAGTCGATGCGGGCGGTCCCCAGGAAGCGGAAGTCCGCAGGCTTTTCGAACGTAAACGGTCCGATGTCGATCGGCTTTTTGAACGGCTTCATGCCGGACACCTCCTGCTCATGTCCGCTTGTCAGCTCAATCCTGCAACCCGTGAGATCCAGATACGTCTCCGCGTCCTGCAGTCCCTCAAAGACGAGCGTCGCAGCTGCATTTTTCGCATCGACAACGAAATGTCCGTCCTCGTAACGGACTCCCTCCCCGCACTGTACCGCAGCGGGGATTTCTTTTGCCTTCCACGTAAGCTCGGGAATCGCAAACGTCGGAATGCCCGAGACTTCCTCGTCGTCCTCCGTCACCATCGCCGCGAGTAGCACCTCCTCCTTCCGGGTCGAAGGCAGCGCATCCCACTCGCTCCTTGGCATGAACGATCCGTACGTGTACATAAGAGACAGCGCATATTCGTTTTTGTATAACTTCGTCTTTCCGTCCGAGAGCATGCCGACCCTGCGGAACCCGTACGGCGCTTTCGCGGTATTCTCCGGGTTCTCCAGGTAGTACGACACGGAAGCGAGCGTCGTCAACCCCGCTCTCTCATCGTATCCGTTATACTTGTAAAGGCTGTACTCGCGAAGAGAAAGAGCCGTGCGGTATTCCGCCGTGCTCGGACTTCCGATCGTCCAGTAAAACTGCGTCGAGGAAGCTCTTCCGATCAGGTTTGCATTTTTCTCGAGTTCCGTACCCGAATAGCGGATGAAACCGTAGTCGCCGAGCCCGGCAGCCGCATTTTTCACAAGGAGCGCTTCATTTCTCTCGGGAACCCTCCACGCGTCCCACACGTACGCCGATTTGGACGCATACGAATCCGACACATAAGCGTTCAGCCAGAAGCTGTTGAGGAAAATGGCAAGGGCAATCAGCGAAAGCACCGCTGTCGCACGTTTTCCAGCCGCATCCACAGCGTCCTCCCCTTCCTTCGGGCGGATTAAAACAAGCAAAAGAACAAGGATCGCTATGGTTCCGAACGAACGGTACGTGCGCGAGTTCCACGAGATCAGGCAGATTACCGAGTACACCGCGGTGCAGATCACGAGGAATTTCCACTCCCTGATCGTCACGTTGCACAGGTCGTCCCAGGCCGCGACGAGCGCGATTCCGCACGTGAGCGCAATGACAAAGCTCCAACGGTTTGTCATGTACGAGAAGCCGTTAAAGATCTGACCGAAGATCGGGAACGTGAGCATCACGCCGCACGCAGCCATGCAGAATTTGACAAAGAGATTGCCTTTTCTGCGCCACAGCAGGCATATCGCGAAAAATACGGGCGCCGCAATTCCCATGCACACCCAGTACGCGTCGCCGGACGAAAACGCCAGCGCAGGGAGTTTTTGATAATAGCTGAGAGGGTACAAAAGATGACGCGCATTGTCCGTACCCATGCGCGCGTTCGTGAGAAACGCCCTGCACATCGGTAGGAACACGATCGCCGACAGCGCAAGTCCGAGCAACGCTCCCGCCATAAGCCGGGCACCGTTTCGAAGGATCGAACTTCCTTCGAGCCGGTGGAGATACAGCACTCTCGCCACCGCAAACAATGCCGTCATGATCGCCAGAAGATAAAAGAAATAGAAATTGCTCAATCCCGCGATCGCCACTGTGCCCACGAAGAGGTACGGCCGCTCGCGGCGCAGTATCTTCTCCACGCCGATCACAAGTAGAGGCAGATAGATCATCGGGTTGAGGAAGTACGGATGTCTCGCCGCATTGAACAGACCCCAGTAGCCGAACACGTAGACGATCGCGCCTGCGATGAGCGAAACCGAATTATTGTAACTGCCCTTCGAGACGAAGCGGCACATCCATATAAACGCAAGACCCGCCAGGTACATGCGGAGCAGGATCATCGCCACATAGTAAAACACCATCGCCACCGACGGCACGAAGACGGCCGGGAACGCAAACGGATCGCCGATCACGTAATAGTGCATCGTCTCCAGAACATCGCTGCCCTCGCCGATTGTGAAATCGAACGCAGGTATCGTAAAGGAACGCTCGGAAAATGCGCTGCGCACGATGCTGCGAAGGTATCTCGCGTAGTACATGAGCGCCTTGTAGTGCTGGGTCCAGCTGTCCCCCTTCCACATCAGAGTCCGGCCGACTGCGTAGTACCACACAAACACCAGCAGACACATCACTGCAAATGCAATTGTATACGAACGCACCAGACTGCGGCTTCCGTCCTCCGCCTTGCGCTTCCATCGACCGATCATACTCCCCGAAACGTCCTTTCAACGAAATCATAAAAAATGCTGCCGGGATAACCCCGACAGCATTTGATTATACACGAAAAATGTCATTTGCGCCATAGGCAGCGTCATTATTTTTCTTCGAGACGCTCGCGCATCTTCACTTCCGTCATAACCTTCTGGTCGTAGCAGGCAAACATTGCGTCCACCTTTGCGGCCTCGGGCTTCTTCGTGATGAGGCTCACGATCGGAACCAGGATAAGACCGCCAACCATCGAGACAACGCCCGAGTTGATCGAGGACTTGAAGATGTAGCCGATCACGGTGTTCGGATCAAGCGTGAAGATTTTGAAGGAAACCAGAAGCTGCATCACGGTCATCGCGGTTGCAAAGATGAAGCAGACTCCGACGGATGCCTTGGAAACCTTCTTGCTGTAGAGACCGTACAGGAACGGAGCAAGGAATGCACCGGCCATAGCACCCCACGAAACGCCCATCATCTGCGCGATGAACGTGAGGTTCAGGGAGTCCTTCAAAACAGCGAGGACTGCCGAGATCGCTACGAAGAAAATGATGAACAGACGCATGATGCCGACTTTCTTTCTCTCGGTCATGTTCTTGCTTGCGGGTGCAATAACATCGAGCGTAAGCGTCGAGCTCGAGGTAAGAACCAGCGACGACAGCGTCGACATCGAAGCCGCAAGGACAAGCACGATCACGATTGCGATGACAACCTCAGGAAGCTCGGAGAGCATCGCGGGAACGATGCTGTCAAAGAACGGCTTGGTCTTCTCCGCATCCTGCCACTTGATGGCCGAGGAGTCAGCAAAGAGACGTCCGAAACCGCCGAGGAAGTAGCAGCCGCCCGCTACTACAATTGCGAAAAATGTCGAGATGATGGTGCCCTTCTTGATGGAATCCTCATTCTTGATCGAGTAGAATTTGCCGACCATCTGAGGAAGTCCCCAGGTACCGAGCGAAGTCAGAAGGACAACGAACAAAAGCGCCAGCGGATCGGGTCCGAAGAAGCTTGCGAACGCGCCGTTCAGGGTCTCGCCGGAAGGCATTGTCGCGCTCTTCTCGGAGAGCTTGGCAACCGCCGCCTGCAGACCGCCGCGGCTTGCGATGGTCGCAAGGATGACCGCAACGATACCCACGAGCATGATAATACCCTGAATGAAGTCGTTGATGGCCGTCGCCATGTAACCGCCGAAGATCACGTAGATCGCGGTGAGAACCGCCATGATCACGATGACAACCCAGTAAGGGATGCTGAATACGATGTTAAAAAGGCTCGACAGACCGTTGTAAAGGGAAGCCGTGTACGGAACCATGAAGATGAACACGATGACGGAAGCCGCGATCTTGAGGCCCTTCGAACCGAAGCGCTTCTCGAAGAAGTCGGGCATCGTCTTGGTGTCCAGATGTCTGGTCATGATACGCGTGCGGCGGCCGAGGATCTCCCACGCAAGGAGTGAACCGATGAACGCGTTGCCGAGGCCTACCCACGTGCTCGCAAGACCGAAGTTCCAGCCGAACTGGCCTGCGTATCCGACGAAGATAACCGCCGAGAAATACGACGTACCGAAGGCAAATGCGGTCAGCCAGGGGCCGACGTTGCGTCCGCCGAGTACGAAGCCGTTGACGTCCGTCGCGTGCTTTTTGCAGCGCCATCCGACGACGATCATCAACGAGAAGAAACAGATCAAAAGTGCCGATGTCAGTCCAATCAACATGGTGGGATCTCCTGTTCGGGACAAGCCCGCTCCGGTCTGTCACAGGCGCGCCGGAGTGCGCCGAATTTCAATACATTTTCCGTTCGCCGTGTGCGAACCGTCCCTCGGGAAACTTACTTGATCTGTGCTTCCACAAGGCTTCCGCCGCAGTAAATCTGGCGGAGCTTCGGCTTCTCGATCTTGCCGGTAGGATTTCTCGGAACATCCGCAAATACGATCTTGCGGGGACGCTTGTAGCGGGGCAGATCGAGGCAGAATTCGTTGATCTCCTCCTCCGTCGCCGTCATGCCCTCCTTGATCTGGATGATCGCAAGCGTCACCTCGCCGAGGCGCGCATCCGGAACGCCGATGACCGCCACGTCCGCGATCTTGTTGTTCGCGCGCAGGAAGTCTTCGATCTGAACGGGGTAAATGTTCTCACCGCCCATGATGATGACGTCCTTCTTGCGGTCAACGAGGTAGATGAAGCCCTCCTCGTCCTGCTTTGCCATATCGCCGGTGTAAAGCCATCCGTCCTCGGACAGAACGGCCTTCGTCGCCGCCTCGTCCTTGTAGTAGCACTTCATGACGCCGGGGCCCTTCACGGCAAGCTCGCCGACCTCGCCCTTCGGAACGCTCTCGCGCTTCTCGTTGACGATGTCGCACTCCCAACCGTAGCCCGGAACGCCGATCGCACCGACCTTGCGGATGTTCTCGATTCCGAGATGTACGCAACCGGGTCCGATGGACTCGGACAGACCGTAGTTCGTATCGTAATCATGATTCGGAAAATGCTCTTTCCACCGCTTGATCAAGCTCGGCGGAACGGGCTGTGCTCCGACATGCATCAGTCTCCACTGCGAAAGTTCGTACTTTGAAAGATCAATCTCGCCGCGGTCGATCGTGTCAAGGATATCCTGTGCCCACGGCACCAGAAGCCACACGATCGTCGCCTTCTCGCGCGAAACCGTCTCGATGATCCACTCGGGCTTCACGCCGCGCAGCAACACTGCCTTGCCGCCGACAAGCAGACTTCCGAACCAGTGCATCTTCGCGCCGGTGTGATACAGCGGCGGAATGCACAGGAATACATCATCGTGCGTCTGACCGTGGTGATTCTGCTCGGTCAGGCAGGACGAAACGAGCGCTCTGTGCGCATGCAGGATCGCCTTCGGGAATCCCGTTGTGCCAGACGAAAAATAGATCGCCGCATCGTCATCGTCCGTGAGCGCGATGTTCGGGTTCTTCGAGGTGCAGTAGGCGGCGTATTTTTCGTAACTGTCCGCAAACGACGGGCAGTCCTCGCCGACATAGAACATCTCCTTCACCTTCGGGATACGCTCCGCGATATCTTCCACGCGACCCACAAACTCAGGTCCGAATACAAGGACGCTGCAGTCCGCGAGGTCGAGACAATACTTGATCTCATCCGCCGTATAGCGGTAATTCATCGGTACGGCAAGCGCGCCGGTCTTGAGAACGCCGAAGTAGATCGGCAGCCACTCAAGGCAGTTCATCAAAAGAATGGCAACCTTGTCGCCCTTCTTTACTCCGCGGCTCAAGAGAAGGTTTGCGAAGCGGTTCGACTTGCGGTCAAAATCCTCCCACGTCATCTCCCGGCGATACTTCTCGTCGCGGTCGCTCTCAATCAATTCATACTCCCGCCAGGTGCGGCTCTTCTGCTCCGCCGGGTTGATCTCCACCAGGCAGACTTCGTTTCCGTACAGCTGCGCATTGCGCACCAAAAACTCTGTAATCGGCATGTTTCCTCCATTTTCGGACAGCCCGTCGACCGTCCGTAAAAATATACTCGAGTATATGCAAGGTCAGGACAACAAAAAAGGGCCTGACTTTGCCGATTGAAAGTGTAACGCTTTAACGCGACAAAGTCAAGCCTTTTTCATTTTTTCTGATTATTATTTCCCGAAACTCCAGCTGTTCCACTCAAAACCGCTGCCGGCGAAGATGAAATACACATCGTGAACGCCGGTAGCACTGCAAAGAAGTGTGGTCGAGAACGTGCCGTCACCGTTCACTTCAAGGTATCCGACATCCTCTCCGCCGAGGCTGTCCAGGCGGATTGCGATTGCACCGCTTGCGCCTTCCCTGCAGCCGGAGAACGTTCCCGTAAACGTCTTCGCGCCGTCCGTTCCGAAGTCGACACCCGCTACATTGATCCAGTCGCCCTCGTCGATGCCTGTCACAACCATGTCGCCCGAACCGTACTTCTTCGCAATATCGCCGTACGGTTTCGTCTCGATTCCGCCCATCGTGTGCATCGTCGCCGCGGGAACCGTCGCATACGGGTCAAAGCTCTTGAGCTGTGCAACGCCGGTCTTCGTTCCCTTGCCCATCGAGATGGAGCCGTCCTCGTTGAGAAGTACCTCATCGATGTGCGTACAGCGGTAGCCGCCGCCCGTGCCGAGAGGCTTGTCGAGGATCTGCGAATGGTAAGTGATATAGTACTTGCCGTTGAACTCGAATATGCAGTGATGGTTGTTTCCGCCCGGTCCGAAGTACTCTCCCGGATTCTTGAGAATCGCGCCCTGATACGTAAACGGACCGTACGGGCTGTCCGAAGTCATGTAGCAGATCTGACCGTTGTGGAGATTGTACTTCGATGCGTTCGGATGGCCGTCCACGTTGAAGTTGCTGCAGTAGCTGTAGTAATATGTGTCGCCGATGCGGTTGATGCCCGAATCCTCGAAGAGGAACGGCGGGTCGAGTGCGATCGGATCGCCGTCGAGCGAGATCATGTCGTCGCCGAGCTTGACCATGCGCGCCGTGTACGGATGCTCGATCTGGTCCTCCGTAGGCTGGTTGCCGCCCGGTACGCCGCCTCCGACATAGAGGTATGCGGAACCGTCCTCGTCCACCCATACCGCCGGGTCAAAGAGCCATGTCACGCTCGCGCAGTTCGGCGTATCGCGGTTGATCAGGGCCTTGCCGATCGGATCTTCAAACGGTCCGACAGGGCTGTCCGCGCGAAGCACGCCTATGCCGTTGCCGCTGTTCGCAAAATAAAGGAAAAACTGCATTTTCCCATCGATCTCCTTGCATGCCGCCGCAGGCGCCCAGGAGTTACCGCCCCATTTTGCGGCGCCGGTGAAGCCTGCCGCCTTGACGGAACCGTGGTCGGTCCAGTTCACAAGGTCGTCAGAGGAGATCACGTTGATCGTGTTGATCTTCTGGTAACTGTTCGGTGCGGGCTTTCCGCCGACAC
Organism: Lachnospiraceae bacterium; assembly: GCA_017561985.1. The sequence continues at coordinate 24,095 of JAFZAZ010000022.1, read as the reverse complement.
CGGTCTCAATCACGTCGCCGGTCATATAGATATAAACGCGTCCGTCGTACACAAGTGCGTACGGATCCGCGCCGAGTCGCTGCGTCATCAGCGGGTTGTTGTAGATCGGAAGCTTGAGCGTGTCTGCCTTCTTCATCCCGGCAAACACACCGCTCCACTTCTCCGCCGCGCTCACCGTCGGCGAAGGCGTCGGCGTTTCGGTATTCACCGGCGTTACGGTTAACGATTCTTGATTCATAGTTTCATCCTCCTTACAGCCGCTCAACGACACGGCACATAGCAAAAGTATTGTACACCATTTCCATCCGTTTTTCATCATTTTTCCTCTTCGCACTTACGAAAGAAGACTCCACTCTCCGCAGTCTACGACGCGCGTTGCGAGCCCCTCGTAAAATTCCGCCTCATGGCACACAATGATCATGGTTCCGCGATACTCCGAAAGCGCCTTGCGGAGCGCGTCCTTCGCATCGACATCCAAATGGTTTGTGGGCTCGTCGAGGATCAGAAGGTTGCTCTCGCGGTTCATCAGCTTGCACAGCCGCACCTTCGCCTGCTCTCCTCCGGAGAGGACGCGCACCTGGCTCTCGATATGCTTCGTCGTGAGGCCGCATTTTGCGAGCGCCGCGCGCACTTCGTAGTTTGTGTATGAGGGGTACTCGTTCCAGAACTCGTCCATGCACGTCTTCGTTCCCTCGCCGGAGAGTTCCTGCTCAAAATAGCCGACCGAGAGGTAATCTCCGAGCTCTACCTTGCCCGAAATCTCGGGGATCAACCCGAGGATGCTCTTTAATAGCGTCGTCTTTCCGATACCGTTCGCTCCACGCAGGATCACTCTCTCTCCGCGCTCGATATGGATGTTCAAAGGCCTTGAGAGCGGCTTGTCATAGCCGATGACGAGGTCCTTCGTCTCCACGACGACACGTGACGGAACACGCGCCTCCTTAAAATGAAACTCCGGCTTCGGATTCTCCTTCACAAGCTCGATCACGTCCATCTTGTCGAGCTTCTTCTGCCGCGACATCGCCATGTTGCGGGTCGCCACACGCGACTTGTTGCGCGCCACGAAATCCTTCAGTTCCTTGATCTCCTGCTGCTGACGGTTGTACGCAGCCTCGATCTGGCCCTTGCGCATCTCGTACACCTCGAGGAAGTGATCGTAGTCGCCGGGGTAGCGCTCGAGGTGCGCATTTTCCACATGCCATATCACATTGACGATGCTGTTGAGAAACGGCATGTCATGGGAGATCAGGATGAACGCATTCTCGTACTCCGAAAGGTACCGCTTCAGCCATTCGATGTGCTGTTCGTCGAGGTAGTTGGTGGGCTCGTCGAGAAGCAGAATATCGGGCTTCTCGAGCAGAAGCTTCGCGAGAAGCACCTTCGTGCGCTGTCCTCCGGAGAGCTCGCTGACGTCCTTGTCAAAGCCGAGCGCATCGAGCTCGAACGCGTGGCCGATCTCGTCGATCTTCGTGTCGAGCGTGTAAAAATCATGCTGCTCCAGCGTCTCCTGCAGCACGCCCATCTCCTCGAGGAGCGCCGTCATCGTCTCCTCGTCCGCATCGCCCATCTTCTCGCAGATGCGGTTCACTTCCTCTTCCTTCTCGTAGAGCCAGGAAAATGCGGAAGCCAAAACGTCGCGGATCGTCATACCCGGCTTCAGCACCGTGTGCTGATCGAGGTATCCGACGCGGACATTTTTCGCCCACGTGATCGTGCCCTCGTCCGGCATCAGCGATCCCGTGACAATGTTAAAAAACGTACTCTTTCCCTCGCCGTTCGCGCCGACCAGCCCGATGTGCTCGCCCGCGAGAAGACGGAACGTCACATCACGGAAAATGGCTCTGTCGCCGAATCCGTGGGAAAGATTGTCAACCGATAAGATACTCATGATAAAAAAGGCGGACGCAGGACTCTCCCGCATCCGCCGGTTACTCCTTTACGATAATTTGTGGATGAACAATCCGCTGCGCAGCTTCGGCTCAAACCACGTGGACTTCGGAGGCATCAAAAGGCCGGCGTCCGCCACGGCAAAAAGCTCCGTGATCTGCGTCGGATACATGGAAAATGCAACCTTCATGTCGCTGTGAACGCGTCTCTCGAGCTCGCCGAGACCGCGGATGCCGCCGATGAAATCGATGCGCTTGTCAACGCGCGGATCGCCGATGCCGAGCACCGGTCCGAGCAGGTAATCCTGCAGAAGCGACACGTCAAGGGAAGCCACGGGATCCGTGATCGCCGTGAGCTCGGCATTTGCCGCAAGCTCGTACCACTCGTCCTCGAGGAACATGCCGAACGTCGCCTTCGAAGCCGGCGCGTACGCTTCCTTACCGACCTTGCGAACCGTAAAATGCTTTGAGATCTCCGCGAGGAACGCATCCTTCGAGAGACCGTTCAGATCCTTTACTACGCGGTTGTACGGAAGGATCATAAGGCAATCCTCCGGGAACAATACCGAGAGGAAGTAGTTGAACTCCTCATCTCCGGTGTATGTTCCGGCCTCGGCGCGGCGCTTGAAGCCGACCTTCACGGCCGAAGCCGCACGGTGATGTCCGTCAGCGATATAGATCGAGTTCATTCCCGCGAACGCTTCGCGGATCACGGCAACATCCTCCGCTGCCGCAATGCGCCATACATTGTGAGTGATGCCGTCGTCAGCGGTAAATGCATACAACGGCTCCGTGTTTTTGTACGCAGCCATCACGGAAGCGATCGCGTCGTTGCTGCGGTAAGCAAGGAAGATCGGACCGGTCTGCGCGTTGCACGTGTCGACGTGGCGAATGCGGTCCTGCTCCTTCTCCTCGCGGGTATTCTCATGCTTTTTGATCACGCCGTTCGCGTAATCGTCGATGGAGGCACACGCAACGATACCGGTCTGCGAACGTCCGTCCATGATCAGCTCGTAGACATAGTAGCACTCCTGTGCATCCGTAAGATACGTTCCGTCCGCCATGCGCGTGTCAAGCAGCTCCTTCGCCTTCGCGTAAACGCGCGCGTCGTACGTGTCGACATCGTCCGGGAGATTGCTCTCCGCGCGGTCGATATTGAGGAACGAAAGGGGTTCCTTGAGGGCAGCCACCTTCGCCTCCGCACGGTTATATACATCATAGGGGAGCGCCGCTACGCGGGACGCTACAGACTGCGCCGGGCGAACGCAGCAAAAAGGTTTTACATCAGCCATTGTTTTGAATTCCTCCTTGCAATTTCTTCCTGATCAATAAGAGTGTTACCGTCAAAAGCAGCGCGGCAAGTATCGTCTGCGCGATTCCCGCAGCGACATGGGCACCGGTCACGGAGCCTCTTCCCGCCACCAGCTGCTGATACAGTTTCAGATAACTTCCGAACAATACAATGTACAGAACGACCGCGGTAAATCCGACGAAACGCTTGCGCACAAACATCGCGTACACGAATGCGACCACGAAAAATGAAAGGATCAAAAGCAGAATCCCTCCCGAGAGATACTCGAACACCGTCGAAGCGAGCGCGCGTCCGAACGGCTCGTTGTCGCCGGCGATCATTTTCCGGAAACCGAAGTCCTTAAGCTTCTCCTGCTCCTCCGGGCAGAGCCGCAGGAACAGCCACATGTCAAAGTAAAGCGCACCGATATACGCCAGCACAAACGCAACGAGCGATGCGAACGAGTAGGCCATCTTCAGCAGCACGATGCGCGTCATCGACATCCCCCTCTTCGCAAGTTCGTCGAAGTACGCCGCCCGGTTGTTGATGTTCTTCAGGAAAATGGCTCCCGGAAGATACAGATGCCACACGATTGTAATGATCAATGCAATTGCCGCCATCGTGACGCAGGTCGCGGAGAGATTGTAATTCTTCATACCGAGTCCCGCGAGGAACAGACATTCCAGGATCACGAACGCCATGACCATCATGGCAAACGACGGCAGAATCTCGATGCGGTCCTTACGAAGCACCGTCTTCATACACGTACGTCCTTCCCTTCGGCAAACGCCGAAATCTCTGTACACAGAAAGGAATGACGGTTGCCCGCCATTCCCTGTAGTCTCTGTTTTTACGGCTTACAGCTCAACCAGATGCTTTCTCGCAAGACGATCCTTCTTCAGGAAACGAAGGTCGCGTCCGAAACGAACCTGAATGATCTGTGCGTCGCTGTTGTCGATGACTTCACCGACGCCGTACTCCTTGTGAACCAGCGTGTCCTGCTCGCGAAGCAGGTCAAGCTTGCCGCGAAGGATCTCCTCCGGCGTAGGCTCTGCCGGTACTTCCGGCTGTGCCGCATAGTTTTCCGCAGCTGCATTGTCAGCAGACTGTGCATAGTTCGGAACGATCTGCGCCAAAAGCGCCTGCTCCTGCTCGTCCGCACCGTCCGAGAGATGGCGAAGGAACTCTTCGTCCTGCGCATTCCACTCGCTTGCGACTGCTGCGCTCGCGGTCTCGGCCGCATGTGCCGCATCCTCGGAAACCGCCTCGGTGACAACCTCGGAAACCGCCTCTGCAGCGTCCGTACCGTCGTCGTCGAACACGCCGTCGAGGTCAAGCTTGAAGTCATCGATGCCGATCTCCTCCGCAATGTCGCGGTTGCTCTGGTCCTTCAGCTGGTTCTTTACCGCGGTTTTTCTCGCCTCAAGGTAATCCTCATCGGTCTCACCCTCCAGGCGCTCTACCTCAAACTTCTTGCGGCTGTTATTGCGATGCATCTCCTCGTCGATCTTCTTCTCGGAGATGTAAGTTACAAGTGTAAATACGGCACCGCCGATCAGAAGGATACCGCCGACGTAGATAACCCACTTATACTTGTTGGCGGGGTCCTTCTTGTCGTCGTCAAGCATCTGCTGCGTCGTGTCCGCTCTCGTGGGAGTCGGATCCTCGATCAGCTCGCCGCTGGGCTTCTCCGTGGGTATCGGGGTCGGCGTGTCCGTCGGCTCCGGCGAAGGCGTAGGTGTGAACGTCACCTGCACGCCGCGCTTCAATCGTCCGCTGTACACGTAACCTTCGAAAGCTTCACCGTCAAATTCGCCCTTGATATGATACCACGTATCCAGGTCGGAGTCCTTGCTCTCGCCCAGGACCGTAACCTTGGTCTTTGCCTTCAGTATGATGCTCTTGCCGGACGTCGTCTTCAGGATATCATCCTTCTTTTTTCCGGATGCATCCTTCGTACCCGGCGTCTTACGCACGCTGGAATCGTCCTTGGTGATCTCACCTTCGTAGTAACCGTTTTCGTACTGTTCCGCGTTCACGTAATCCTTGACTTCGTCCTCAGCCAATGCGGCAATCTTGCCCGGCAGGACAGCCAGTACAAGCGCTGCGAACAGTACGCCCGCAGCAATGCCGATCCGCTTCAGCGTCGCATTCCATCGATTCATATTTTTCCCTCACTTTCTACATACGGTCCGGAGCTTCCATTCCCAGCATTCCGATGCCGTCTGCAAATATCGCCAACACTATCCGCAATATGGATATCCACTCATTCTGCTTGACCGCGTCCTTCTCGCCGACAATCTTGTTCGCGTGGTAGAAGCCGTTCAAGTTGTTCGCAAGCTCGTACAGGTATTGACATACTCTGTGCGGCGCGAGCTCCGCTGCCGCCTTCTCCACCATGTCGGCAAATCTTGCCACCGTGAGCAGAAGATTCGTCTCTTCCGCACCGCGTTCCCTCTTGTCCGCGCTCTTCGCCATCTCGGGAAGTGTTCCGAGCTTGGCAAGTATCGACTTGATGCGCACCATCGTGTAGAGGATATACGGTCCCGTATTGCCCTCGAACGCGGTGAAGCGCTCCATATCGAAGATGTAATCCTTGGTCGCCTGGTTGGAAAGATCGCCGTACTTCAGCGCTGCTAGACCTACCTTGCGGGCAATCTCCCGCTTCTCCTCCTCCGGAAAATCGCGGTCCGCCATCTTCCGCATGACTTCTTCCGCAACATTGTTGATCAGAACCTCGAGCCGCATCACGCCGCCTTCGCGTGTTTTGAACGGCTTGCCGTCCTGACCGTTCATCGTACCGTTTCCGATGAACGTGAGTATCGTATCGGGATTCACCAGCTTCGTCTTGCGTGCGCAGCGGAAAATCTGATCGAAATACAGGTCCTGACGCTTGTCCACGACATAGATGATCTGGTCGGTCTGCTCCGGGGAGTACAGCTGCATACGCTCGACGATCGTCGCGAGATCGGTCGTGTTGTAAAGCGTTGCGCCGTCGGACTTCAGGATCATGCACGGAGGCACTTCCTTCGTGTCCGTCTCCTCCTTGACATCGACAACGAGGGCGCCGTCGCTGATGTGCGCATAGCCGTTCTCCTTCATGTCCTTGATCATGTCGGGGATGTACTTCTGCGCGTCGCTCTCCTTGCCCCAGATGTCAAAATCGGTACCGAGATTGTCGTAATTCTTCTTGAGGTCCTCCATCGAGACGCGCATGATGTGCTCCCAGAGGGCCATGTAGCCTCTGCGTCCCTTCTGCAGATCGAGGATCGCCTTGCGCGATTCCTCGCGGTAATCATCGTGTTCCTTCGACCACTTGCTTGCGTAAGGGTAGATCTCCTCGAGCTCGGAAACGTCGAACGGCGGCTCCTTCGGGTACTCTCCGGTGTAATCCGGATCAAAGTACACGAGGTCCGGCTGTCTTACTTTAAGCTCGGTGATGATCAGGCCGATCGGGGTTCCCCAGTCGCCGAGATGCGCGTCGCCGATCACACGGTTTCCCACGTACCGGAGTATGCGCTTCACCGACTCGCCGATGATTGCCGGGCGCATGTGTCCGACGTGCAGCGGCTTCGCCACATTCGCTCCGCCGTAGTCGATGACGACCTTCCTCGGGTTCTTCTCCGGCTCCACGCCGAAATGCTCCTCACGTCCCATCTCGAGCACGTAATTCGCAAGGAACTCCGTATTGACATTGATGTTGATAAAGCCGGGCGCAACCGCCTCGCACTCGGAGATCATCTCCGGCGCGCCGAGCGCCTCAACGACTTCCTTCGCGATGACGATCGGGGCTTTCCGATACTGCTTCGCAGCGGACATTGCTCCGTTGCACTGATATTGGCACAGGTCCGGGCGGTTGGACACCGTCACGGCTCCGTAGCGCGCTTCATAACCGCAAGCCGCAAACGCGGCATTCATCAGCTCTTCCAGCTGTGTAATAATCTTCTTCACGTTGTTCACTCACCTGATTCCGGCGCCGTTCCGACGCCTCGACATACAAGGTAATTGTAGCACAGCTCCATCATTATGTAAACCCCCGTTAACTTTTTCTTTTCTTTTGATACTTTGTATGCTATACTATCGGGAGTGCTGCGGAAGCGCCATTTTCCGCGGCAAATGACTATCGTATGACGAGGTTATTCTATGATTAAAGTTGTCAAGTTCGGCGGCAGTTCCCTTGCAAGTGCCGAGCAGTTCATGAAAGTAAAAGATATCATCACGGCAGACCCGGACAGAAGGTTTGTCGTACCGTCCGCACCCGGAAAACGCAACAGCGCCGACACCAAGGTGACGGACATGCTCTACCGCTGCTATGCGCTGGCTGAGGAGGGCGCGGATTTCGACGACGCTCTCGCGCAGATCGCAAAGCGCTACCAGGAGATCATCGACGGTCTCTCCCTGAAGATCTCCCTCGCAGACGAGTTTGCAACCATCCGCGAGAACTTCAAGGCGCACGCCGGAAGAGATTACGCTGCTTCGCGCGGCGAGTACCTCAACGGTATCATCATGGCCAAGTATCTCGGCTTCGAATTCCTGGATTCCGCGCAGTACATCTTCTTCCTCGAGGACGGCACATTTGACGCTGACACCACGCAGAAGAAGCTCTCGAAGAAGCTTGCGACGATGAAGAACGCGGTTGTTCCCGGTTTCTACGGCTCCTACGCCGACGGACGTGTGAAGACATTCTCCCGCGGCGGTTCCGACATCACCGGTTCCATCGTAGCCCGCGCCGTACAGGCCAACCTCTACGAGAACTGGACGGACGTCTCCGGCTGCCTCGTTACGGATCCCCGTATCGTAGACAACCCGAAGGTCATCGACGTGGTGACCTACCGTGAGCTCCGCGAGCTTGCGTACATGGGCTTCAACGTACTTCACGAGGATGCCATTTTCCCGGTTCGCACCGCAGGCATCCCGATCAACATCCGCAACACCAACTCGCCGAAAGATCCCGGCACGCTCATCGTGGAAAATACTTCCCGCAAGCCGGCCTTCACCATCACCGGCATCGCCGGCAAGAAGGGCTTTACGGCGGTCAACATCGAGAAGGACATGATGAACACCGAGATCGGTTTCGGCCGCAAGGCGCTTCAGGCGTTCGAGGACAACGGCATCAGCTTTGAGCACATGCCCTCCGGCATCGACACTCTCTCCGTTCTCGTCCACCAGTCCGAGTTCGAGGAGAAGGAGCAGGCGGTTCTCGCTGAGATCCACAAGCTCTGCAACCCCGATTCCATTGAGATTGCAACCGACCTCGCGCTCATCGCGGTCGTGGGTCGCGGCATGCGTTCCAACCACGGTACCGCAGCACGCATTTTCCGCGCGCTCGACAACGCCGGCGTCAACATCCGCATGATCGACCAGGGCTCCAGCGAGCTCAACATCATCATAGGTGTCGCCGGAACCGATTTCGAGTCCGCGATCAACGCCATCTACCACGCGTTCGTACAGTGACGCCAAGCATTATTTTCAGGAGGAATATTCATGGCTAACCCGATCGTAACATTTACCATGAAGGACGGCAGCGTGATGAAGGCCGAGCTCTACCCGGAGATCGCGCCCAACACCGTCAACAATTTCATCTCTCTCGTTAAGAAGGGCTTTTACAACGGCCTTACTTTCCACCGTGTCATTCCCGGTTTCATGATTCAGGGCGGCTGCCCGGACGGCACCGGAATGGGCGGTCCCGGATATCAGATCAAGGGCGAGTTCGCACACAACGGTTTCAAGAACGACCTGCGCCATACGCCCGGCGTTCTCTCGATGGCTCGCGCCATGAACCCGAACTCCGCAGGATCGCAGTTTTTTATCATGCACAAGACTTCTCCTCACCTTGACGGCGAGTACGCAGCATTCGGCAAGGTTACGGAAGGTCTCGAGGTTGTGGACGCCATCGCAGGCGTGCGCACGGACTACCGCGACAAGCCGCTCAACCCCGTAATCATGGAGTCGGTCACGGTTGAGACGTTCGGCGTGGATTATCCGGAGCCCGCTCACTGCTGACACGCTTCTGAAACAAAGGATCCAATATGAAGATCGCAGGAATCATCGCGGAGTACAATCCGTTTCACAATGGTCACCGCTATCACATTGAAGAGACAAGGCGTCGCACCGGTTGCGACGCCGTTGTTGTCGTGATGAGCGGTGATTTTTTGCAGCGCGGAATTCCTGCGATGACCGACCGCTTCCTGCGCGCGGAGGCCGCTCTTCGATGCGGCGCCGACATCGTGCTGGAGCTGCCGATGTACGGTGCGACCGCAAGTGCGGAGGATTTTGCGTCCGCAGGCGTGCGCGCTCTCTCCGGGCTCTCCTGCGATTACATTTCCTACGGTGCGGAATCCGCGGAGGAGCGGGATGCTCTCGCAACGCACGAGCGGGACGCTTTCGCAACTTTCCCGGCAGAACCCGACGGAAAGAACCCTGACGCAAAGAACTCCGACGGGGAAACGTGCTCCGGCGGAGCCGGCATTTTCCGAAAGGCCGCCGAGTTTCTTCTCTCGGAACCGCCCGAGTTCAAGCAGCTGCTTCTTTCGCACGTCCGCGAAGGCAACTCCTACGCCAAATCCCGCGCGCTTGCGCTTGCCGAGTTCGCTCCCGAATCGGCGAAGCTGCTCGAACAGCCAAACAACATACTTGCGGTAGAGTATGAAAAAGCGATCCTCGCGACGCACGCATCGCTTCGTTCCTGCGCTGTGAAGCGCTCGGACCTCGGTTACCACGACACGTCCGTTGCGGCTTTCTGTTCCGCTTCCGCCATCCGCGGCGCCGTGGCTGACACCGGCGCAATCCCTGCGGAGGCCGTTCCCGCGGAAACCGTTTCGCTGTACTCCTATCTCACTGCGGATTCCATAGTGACCGCGGACGACTTCAGCGACATGCTCTGCGCCGAGCTTTCCGCTCACACGCCCGAGACGCTTTCACGGATCTACGATCTTCCCGGCGACCTCGCAAACCGCATCCTCGAGCAGGCCTCGCGTCCGTTCACATGGACATCACTCGCCGAGTCCGTAAAATGCAAAGCGTTCACAAGAAGCCGCATCGACCGCGCGCTGTGCCACACGCTTCTGCACATAACGACCGCAGACGCCGATGTTTTCAAGAACGCCGAGACGCTTCCTTACCTTCGCGTGCTCGGGATGAGAAGCGACTCTTCGCCGCTATTGTCCGAACTGCAGCGCACTTCCGGGATTCCGCTCATCGTCCGACTTTCCGACGACGTGAGGGCGCTTTCTCGGGAATCACGCCGGCTGCTCGCAGCCGAGCTCCGCGCTTCCGAGCTGTACGCCCAGATTTATTTTCGGCGCACCGGACTTGTCCGTGAGGATGTCCGCCGCAGACTGCTGACCGTCTGATCTTCGACTGCCGGGCGAACACAATCGATCGAATAACGATGCTGACATACAAAAAGCAAGCCGCCCGAAAAGGCGGCTTGTTTTTCGTTTATATCGATTGTACTGTTACTGAACGACTTTGAGAGTGTACGTGCAAAGCTTTTCTCCGCTCTTCGCGTCCACAGTCGTCGCCGTCATTCCTGACAGATTGCCGGAATTGTCGTACGTATAGCGGTAAGTCGTCTTGTTGTTCGCGGATCCGAATCCCGTATCGGTCAGTTCAAAGAGCCGAACTTTTTCTTCGAGAGCTCCGTCCTTGTTGTATTTGTATGTCTCAACCACTTTTTCATCAAAATTGTAAGATTCCCAACCGGTCACACGATCAGCGGAATCATAATCGTAGTATTCGGAATAACCGTCGCCGCCATCCGTGCTCAGATAAGCGGTCAGGCGTCCTTTTTCGTCATACTTGGAATAAGAGTAGTACCACGCCCCGTTTGCATGTACATCCGTCGGATTATAGTTCTTCAGGAATTCGGTCCAGCTGGTCTCTTCCAGGATCGTGCGGGGAAGTTCTCCGCGGAAGCACTCGGTATACATGCCGTTGCTCAATCTTGATGCTATATTCGGAATGCCGAAGAACCTGCCCTGTGCATCTTCATGGTCATCGTAATTGTTTCCATAGTCGAGTTGCTCGATATACACGCTCATGTTGGAAGCGGTCAGCATGTTGTTGAGAAGCTTCTCGGAAGGAAGGATTACCTCACCGAAAACCAATTTCGTATCCGCCACTCCGTCATAAACGTTATAGCGGTAGATCAGGACATGACCATCCTCAAAATACTTGATGTTCATGGTCGACGTAATATCCTCCTGCTCCACCCATCCGGTGAGGCGTCCGTCGGAGTCTTCCTTGTAAGGTTCCGTGAGGAAGGAGTACTTTCTCACTCTTGCCGGCTCGTCGGGAGCCTCGGTCATGACTGAGGTTCTGTTGCCGCGCTCGTCGTACGTGTATGTATCGACCCATGCCTTGAATTCACCGGTCTCGGGCTTCTCGCAAAATGCGTAAACGCTGCGGAGCAGATGCCCCTGCTCATCGTAAGTATACGTATACTTGGAGAAGGATGCCAGTTCTCCGCTTTCCAGATAGTAATCGGCGATGTATTTCATTTTTCCGTCGGCATCACGTTCCGTGCAGGAGTACGTACCTTTGCTGTTGTTGACAGAAACCGAGATCAGCTCGCCGTTCTTATCCTCGTCATAGGAGAGGCTGTAATCTCTGGCTTCCCCCGGATAGTCCATCGCGTAACCGTATTTCGTAGCATAGATGGTAACTTTCTTTCCGTCCGGAAGAGTGAAGATACTCTTCATCGTGTTAAAATCGCTGTCCATGTAACGGACTTCTTCCGTGTATTCGCCGGTAATCCCGAGCTTCTCCGAGGAACCGAACCAGCTGAGCATGAAGCTATATCTGTCCTGTCTGCTGTTCTTGCCGGGCTCGTGTTTCGTCGTATACTCATACTTATATGCGTCCGTCTTAATCGCCTCGTCGATCAATGCCTTGACATGCTCGACGTTAGCCTTCGGAAGGTCGGCAGGAATCGCAACGACGGTAGGCGTCGGAGTTACGGTGGGCGTCGCCGTTGCGGCGGGTGTTGCCTCGGCGGTCGGCGTAGCTTCGGCAGTCGGTGTCGCTTCGGCAGTCGGCGTCGCTTCGGCAGTCGGCGTCACTTCCGAGGTAGGCGTGACAGTGGAATCTGTTTCATTGTTCGGAGTCTTTTTTTTCGAGCCGCAGCCGGCCAGCATCGAAACTGCCAGGATGCACAGAAGTGCAGCGGTCAGAATCGTTGTAAATGTACGTCTGTTTCTTTTCATAAATACCCCCTGATGCAGCAGCGATTTGTTTCGCTTGTGTGTATGGTAACAGAATAACAGATAAAAGTTACAAATCCAATACTATTACTGTTACGTTTGTGTTACAAAACCTTACGTTTCTGTTACAGGAAAACGGTTCGGAAAATGCAGCACAAAAAAAGCGCCGGCGATCGTATTTCAACCGCCGGCACGCTATATTTTTTACTCTTCGATTCCTTCAAGGAAGGTGTTCTCACCGAAATCGTAATCGTCATCCGCCGTTACGGTCGCAATCGGATCGTCAAATGCATATGCATCCTGAGGATTGATCTGAGCGTTCAACTCCTTGCGGTTCGCCGCAACAACCGTGTAGCTGTCATTCAGCGAATTGATCAGGCCCTCCGCCTGCTTCTTGGTGTTGTTGAACGCATCGGCGAGGATTCTCTCCATATCGCTCATGATCTCATTTGCATAATTGAGTGCTCCGGAGCGAATCGTCTCGGAATCGCTCTCCGCGCTGCTGCGGATCTCCGCTGCCTCGTCTGACGCCTGAGAGATCATCTCCTGCGACTTGTTGTATGCCTGCTGAACGATCGCATTCTCGCTCACGAGCTGCTCAGCCTTGATCTTCGCCTCGCGAATGATACCCTCGGCACGCTCCTCTGCCTGTGCGATGATGCTGTCCCGGTTTGCAATGATCTTCTGATAGCGTTTGATTTCGTCCGGCGTACGCTCCTTCAGCTCCTGAAGAAGCTCGTACAGCTCATCCTTCGGAACCGAAACCTTCGTTCCGCCCCAACCGGAGGTCTTGCAACGCTCTACAAACTCATAGATTTCGTCAATCGTCTTCTCAATCGATGCTCCCATTTCTCATCTCTCCTTTGGTTTGTATAATTTGCCGTACACGTCCGAAATCACTTCGTCCGGAACAAACTTTGAAATGTCACCGCCGTAACTTGCGATCTCCTTGACAATGCTGGAACTCAGATACGAATACTCCACGCTCGTCGTGAGGAAAATGGTGTCAATGCTCGGGTTTAACTTGTGGTTGAGCTGCGCGATCTGAAGCTCGTACTCAAAGTCCGTGACGGCGCGAAGTCCGCGCACGAGCACGTTTGCGTTCTGCTCTCTCGCAAAATCAACCGTCAATCCGGAAAATGACATAACCTCAACGTTCGGAAGATCCCGGGTGACTTTCCGAATCAGTTCCACCCTCTCCTCCACGGAAAATGCCGGTTTCTTCGCGTTGTTATTCAGCACCGCGATGATCAGATGTTCCGTGATACGGGCAGCACGCTTGATGACATCAAGATGTCCCAGCGTGATGGGGTCGAAACTGCCTGCATAAATCCCTGTCTTCATACGCTTTCATAACTCCTGACTGCATCTATCGTCACGCATCAAGAGGCGTCAGAAACAGATGCTGGTTGGTCTTGTACTCCTTGACGCGCGTCACGCGATACCCTGCCTTCTCAAGCGCGGAAGCATCGTACCCGATGGCGGTCTCAACAACAACGGTCGCGTCCTCCGCAAGAAGGTTCCCCCGCCGAAGCGATGCAAGGGCGGAAACCTCCAGCCCGCGTCCGTACGGCGGATCCAGAAAGACGATGTCAAACCTGCGCTTCTCCATCCTCATGCGGTCGAGCGCGGCGAAGGCATCCATGCCGTACACCGTGGCTCTGTCGGCCAGATGAGTGTGCTCCAGGTTCTCGCGGATACAGCGAAGAGCATCCCTGCCGAACTCCGCGAAACAGGCATGTTTCGCTCCGCGGGAAAGCGCCTCGATGCCGATGGCTCCGCTCCCCGCGAACAGGTCGAGAAACTCTCTTCCCGCAAGCTGCGGATTTAGCATGTTAAAAAGCGTCTCCTTGATCCGGTCGGTCGTCGGACGCGTATCCGTTCCCGCCGGTGTCATAAGCAGTAATCTTCTGGCTGTTCCGGCAATCACGCGCATCCGCATTTTCCTCCCGTTCGTTCGGTCTTGGGCGACTCTGCAAACCGCGTGTCACGGTACAAATCACCAACTTTGATTATAGACTATCGATACCTGTCTGTCAACGGAAAATAAGCCTACGCACGCACCGGAGCCGCCGCTTCGATCCGCTCTGCGGCGCCGTCCAGCTCATGCACTTCGAGCTGCTCCGCAAGGCCCATATCCACGACCTTTGCAGCGTCCGGATCGATGGGCAATTTGGCAAGCACGGAAAGCGCGTGGCGAGCCGCTACCTCCTCGATGTGGCTCTCGCCGAACACCGCGTGCTGCTCCCCGCAGTTCGGGCACTTGAAATAGCTGTAGTTCTCAACGATGCCGAGAATCGGCACGTTCATCATTTTCGCCATGTTTACGGCCTTCGCAACAACCATGGAAACAAGGTCCTGCGGGCTCGTCACGATGATGATCCCGTCCACCGGAAGCGACTGGAACACCGTGAGCGGAACGTCGCCGGTTCCGGGCGGCATATCCACGAACATGTAGTCGACATCGCCCCAGCATACGTCTGTCCAGAACTGCTTCACGGTTCCAGCGATCACAGGTCCGCGCCAGATGACAGGGGACTCCTCCTCGTCGAGCAGCAGATTGATGCTCATTACGCGGATTCCCTTTTTGCTCTCGATGGGCCAGATTCCGTCATCGTTTCCGCGGGCAGGTCCCTTCAATCCCATCGCCTTGGGGATGGACGGTCCCGTGATGTCCGCGTCGAGGATCGCGCACTGGTACCCCTTGTTCTGCAGAAGGACAGCGAGATTCGTCGTCACGAAAGATTTGCCGACGCCGCCCTTGCCGCTGACTACGCCGATGACTTTCTTCACACGGCTGTTTTTGTTGGCCGGCGCGAGCATGTTCTCAGGCTGCGAAGTGCGGCTGCTGCAGTTTGCGCTGCAGGTCGAACAATCGTGTGTGCACTCGCTCTCGGGTGCATTGGATGCATTGGTATCACTCATTTTTATAACCTCCGTCGCCGCTCATGCGGCTGAATTTATTGTCATTGCTGTTCGCCGAACTGCTCGGCATAAGCCTCGCCCTTCTTCTGTTCCTCGCTCCGGCGCAGGAGCTCGTCGTACTGCACGTACATCCGCTGCACACCGTTTTCCAGAAGGTAATAGTGCATGATGTAAGGAACCAAAAGCACTAAAAATGCGCCGAACAAAAGAAGAACCGGAATGCTCGGGGCCGCCACGAAGAAAAGCGCCGTTCCGACCGCCATGATCGCAAAAAGAACCGTGACAATCAGGTGAACCAGACGCTCGTGCATGAAGAAACCGATCTGCACGAGATGCTTCTTCGTCTCCGCCTCGTAGTCGACCGCGATCGGCGGGTGTGCCAGCAGCTGATCGATCTGTGCGAGGTACGCAAGAATTCTCTTTTTCATTGATTTTCCTCCTCCGAGGTCACACGCGCAAGTGCGTCGCCGAAGCGCATGCGTATCGCGGTGTCACGGTCGCTTCCGAGCCGGGACATGCACTCCCGGTACAAAAGGCCGCCGGCCATGGTCGCGTGTCCGCCGCCGTTGCCGATGCCGCGGAGCGCATAGTTTACAAGCTGACCGGCATTGACCTCCGACAGCTCGGACCGCACGGAAAATTTCAGTCCGCCGTTGCGGTCGGCATACACCACCGCCACCGTAACCGCATCGAGCGCGAGGATGAAGTTGGACACACTCGCGATCAATCCGTCGGGGCAGTCAAACGGGATATGAACAAAGCCGATCTCATCATACACAACAATGTTCTGGATCGCCGCACCGTACGCGCGAAGATCCGAAATCTGCAGGCTGTTGTTGTCAAGTCTCTGGATGATGTCATGATCCGCGATCCGGTGCAGCAGGGAAAATGCCGCAATGTCCGCGTCCGTAACACCTGCGCACAGGTTGCGCGTGTCCATCTTGATCCCGTACAGAAGCGCAGTGGCGACATTCCTTGGGATCTCCTCGCCGAGCTGTGCGTAAAGCTCCGTCACGATCGTGGCGCACGCACCGACAAGCTCGTGAATGACGATGTCGTACTTCTCCTCCGTCACCCACGGATGGTGATCGATACACACTCTCTCCTGACCCTTCATGTCCGTCAGGTTCGAGTTATTTTTCTGGACATCGATATTGATGACGACGGCGTCCTCATCAAACCGGTCCATCATTTCCCGCGGAACCGGAACAATCTCAAACTCGTCCATCATAAGACGGATGTTGACCTTGTCCACCGTGCCGAAATAGCCGATTCCCGCTTCGATGCCGCGTCTGCGGAGCAATTCCTGCAGCCCGAACGCCGATGCCAATGCATCCGGGTCGGGATAGTCATGCGGCTGAATACATACCGTATGGCCCTGCGCGATGCGCAGGAGTTCCTCAAATCGTTCCTTCATTCATATCCTCCGGGTAAGAAAAAGGGACTTATATCACGCGCACATTAATACACAAGATGCCCGGAGCGTTTCCGCCCCGGGCCCTGATTCAAATTGTCTGGGATCAACCCTTCTCGAGAGCAAGCGTTCTCGTGGTCAGGTCGCAAACCTCAGCCGGTCCGTAGTACTGGATAGCACCCGGATACGTGAAGCAGGTGTTCACTGCCCACTCGTCGCGATGAGCCTCGAAGTACTTGAACGGCTTGCCGTCAAGCTCAACGAGTGCCTTGCGGATAACGGGCTTGTCCTCACCGTTGCGGCGCTCGATGTTCATCATCTTCGTGATCGGCATACCGCCTGCGTTCCACTCCTCAGCCGGCTTGGAAAGGTTGGAAACCTTCGAAAGGTATCCGGTGTAGCCGTACTGGATGAGCATGAATGCGTTGTAGCCGAGGGAGTAGCAATAGTCAGCGTCGAAGTTCGACGGGAATGCGCAGCGTCCTTCGTAACCGAAGAAGTGATGCTGCTGACCGAATTTGCCGTGGTAGGTGCCTGCAGCCTTGCGCTTTGCGAGCTCGTTCTTCACCATCTCGGAGAAGAGTTTCTCGGACTCGATGAGGGAAACCTGAACGTTGCCGTGAGGATCTCTCTCGAGGAAGAGCTGCTGCTGGATGCCCTGCGGCAGAATGTCAAATACCTTGAAGGACTCGGCGGTAAGGCCGGCCTTGATGAATGCGTACTTTGCGTTCCAGTCGGGAAGTGCATTGAACTCTTCCGTCTTGGAGCCGGCAAGGAGCTCGTTGATCTCCTTGATCAATGCGGAAAATTCAGGAACGAACTCAACGATACCCTCGGGAATGATGGCAACGCCGAAGTTCTCGCCCTTGTTGCCGCGCTTCTCAACAGCGTCAGCGATGTAGTTGGTGATGTCAGCGATCGACTGCTTCTTCGCAGCAACTTCCTCACCGATGAGGCAGATGTTGGGCTGCGTCTCAAGAGCGCACTCAAGTGCTACGTGGGAAGCGGAACGGCCCATAACCTTGATGAAGTGCCAGTACTTCTTTGCGGAGTTCGCGTCACGCTCGATGTTACCGATGAGCTCGCTGTAGGTCTTGGTTGCGGTATCGAAACCGAACGAAGCCTCGATGTCCTCGTTCTTGAGGTCGCCGTCGATGGTCTTCGGGCAGCCGATAACCTGAACGCCCGTGTTCTTAGCAGCCATGTACTCTGCGAGTACGGCAGCGTTGGTGTTGGAATCGTCACCGCCGATGATTACGATTGCGGTGAGGCCGTGTCTCTTGGCAACATCCTCAACGATGGCAAACTGGGACGTGGTCTCAAGCTTGGTTCTGCCGGAACCGATGATATCGAAACCGCCGGTGTTGCGATAAGCGTCGATGATCTCGTCGGTAAATGTGATATAGTCATCTTCCAGAAGTCCGCTCGGGCCGCCCTTGAAGCCGAGAAGAACGTTGTTCTTGTCGGTAGCCTTCAGCGCGTCGTACAGACCGCAGACAACGTTGTGTCCGCCGGGTGCCTGTCCGCCGGAGAGGATAACGCCGACAACCTGCTTCTTTGCTGCCGAAGTGTTCGCACCCTTTACAAAGGTGATCTCCTTCTTGCCGTACGTGTTCGGGAAGAGGGCCTTGATCTTGTCCTGATCCGCTACACTCTGCGTAGCATCGCCTTCCTTCACGCAGATGTCCGCAATACCGTTGCGGAGCATTCCCGGAAGCTTCGGCTGATACTGATATCTTGCTTTTTGAAGAGGGGAAAGATTCATACTGTTACTCCTTTTTTCGTCATCAATCTTACAGGTTCGATCCGCCCGCGCGAGCGCGACATCCGCCCGAACCCATTTGATGTGTATTTTATACCATTTTTCGAAAAATGTAAAGTGCGCTTTTCCGTACAAAAAGGAATCCGCCGCCCGAAGGCGGCGGTGTGTTTTGCACAAAAAGCGGCCATGCATTATCGATATGTGACGAGCTGCTCTCTTCCCGGGATGACCCACTTGCGTTTTTCCTTGAACGCGCCGGGGATCTGGGCGTTTCTGCACATCTGCTGTACCGTGGATTTGCTGCAGCCGTAGATCGCGGCGCACTGTTTTACGGTGAGCCTCTTGTTCGCAATCCTTGCGCCTGCTTCCTTTCTCGGACGTGCATGCGGCGGCGCATAGGTTTCACGGATGTTTCTCTTCGGCTTCAGCTGTACAGACGGGAGTTCGACTCCGTTTTCCTTCCAGCGCTTTGCCACGAGACGCGTGCCGAACGTCTTTCCCTGAATCTCGAGTCCGCCGCGATCAACCTCCAGCTCCTCTTTGTACCGGAACTCGCACAGTTTGCTGTCACGCCGTTTCTCAACCCGGAAACTTACTTTTTCGGCATCACCCGTTCTCTTCATTCCAAGGCGCATCCGGCGGACATCCGTGAGTTTCTCGTACGAAACCGTCAGTTCCTCGCCCTCTTTCATTCTGGTATCCAGGGTAACCTTTCCTCCGGCGGAAAGAAGTGTAACGGTCGTGCTTCCCTGCTTCTCGCCGCGGAAGGTAAGGTTTGCGTCACCGTTTTTGACCAGGAAGAACCTGCGCTGTCCCGTCTTTCCTCCGGCGCTCGCGATCATAGGGAAGAAGATTTCCTCTGTGTTCAATGTGTTCTTGTCATAGATGATCCCGGACGCGTTTGAACCGGTGATGAGACTTCCGATGCCGTCGATCCAGCCCATGACCATATTTCCAAGCCCGCCTGCGGTAACTTCCGACCAGCTCGGTATTCTCGGTTCTTTCGCTGCAACCGCGAACGGCACTCCGAGGATGACCTGATAGTCTGTATCAAAATAACACTCTTTGCGGTAATGATAGGCCCCGTTGTAGTAAAAGAATTGTATCCTGTCGATCTTGTCACCCTTTTTAACGAAACTGATCCACGTTTCACTCTTGGGAATACTGTAGTTATCGTATTTGCTGTCGAACGGTTTATTGCAGTCCAGTACAAAGAACTTCGTGTCCCAGCCCTCGCCTTCCCAGCGATAAGCAAGAACCGAATGTCCTTCACCGGGATCGATTTCCGTTATTTTCGGGAATACGTTGACGATGCAGCAGCCCTCTGCGGCAATGATCGCTTTGACTTCCTCGATCGCTCTCAAAGGATTTTCCGCGATACCGGAGTTTATCTTTCTCCACTCGTACATCATACTGTCCCAGCCAAACCCGCGATACCATGAATCCACGATCCATCTGCCGATGGTCGGCTCCATGTCCGCAAATGTCAGATCATCACCGGTCAGACTCTTGGTACATCCTTGGGCCAGGCCGAACCGGCTGAGAGGCGGGATAAACAATCCCATACCGTGATAAGCCTCCGCCTCCGCAACGGCGAAGCCGTAACACTTCGCATAATCTGCTCCTTTTGCACACATGCTGTAGAAGATTCCTTCGCTAGTCAATGCGTCCAGTCTCCACCAGCTGTGCGAAGCATCGTTGATCGCGAATACATTTTTGAACAGTCGGCCGAACTCACCCTTCGTGAACTTGTATGACCCCGTGAAATTCCTGAAATGGAATCCGAGATTCTTTTTCCAGTTCTTCTTCAACTCCTCCAGATCGTATTTTTCCGCTACGGACATCATCAGCACTGCATTCCACAACCCTCCGCGGTTATCCTTTCCCTCGGTCGTCATGGGAAGCGTATAAACGCCGTAACTGTTGCTGTGGTCGATTCCCCAGCCGTTGCTGATGTCAAAGACGTAGTCAAAGGTACCGATGTAGTCGTTTTCATTTGCCGGGCCGGGATCGTAATCATACAAATGGATTGTCACGCGCATATAGCTGTCCGCTGTCATCTTGTCGAGCGTAAACACGTTATAGCCATCCTTGGTATTGAACGTGTAATGGGTGGAACCGTCATAGTAGCTGTGTTTTCCGAGGTCCACGTTCCACGCCTTCGTGCCCTCACTCGAAGTGACATACAGGCGAAGATACAGTTCCGGGATCGAGTTGATTCCGTCATCGATCTTGCCGCAGGTAACCTTGGCGAGTTTCATCAAAAAGTTTGTGTGAAGGCATACCTTGTCGATTTCCGGGTACGCCGCCATGACGCCGCCCTCAAAATCAATGCAAAGCGCGTCGTATCTGTTTTTCCGTGTAACCTCACGAATTCCTTTTTCCGAGGCTGCGCCGAGATCCTTGTCGACAAACACTGTGTAATTCCAGGCCGGAACGGAATGAATCCATCCTTCTTTACAGGCAAGGGTATAGAGGAACGGTTTTCCTTTTTCATCATACGTGACGGTATAATCCGCGAGCGGAACAACTATAGCATAGTGCCCGTCGACGTCGCGCACCGTGATCATTTCCTTCTTCATGATCACAGTGTACGGTTCGCGAGCTTCATTCTGATCAATGACTTCGCAGATCACCAGCCCGTTCGAAAACGGCATATAACTGACTGTCATCCCGTCTTTTTCGTAACTGTCGCCATGCGATCCTTCAAAAATATACGGATACCAATAATCATAATCCGCAAGATCACAGGACAGATACCGCTCCATGATGCCGCCAGTGATCTCGGAATACATTTTTGTCGGTATATAATAGAAAACACACACATTCGTAAACTGCGCCAGGACAACTTTACCGGGGATCAGCGTCACCTCGGCAATCAGCATATCATCCATGTTGTGAGTCGAATAATATGAGTAAATCTCTTCGCTTAAAATCATGTATCTGCTGCCGGATAAAACGACGAGTTCCTTATATACATCGTCTTTCCTGAATTGAAACACCTCGTAGTTCTCCCAGTCTCTCTTTGGTGAATAGCCTGCATATTCTCCGATATCGATGCCTTCATCCAGATAATTCATGGGGGCACTGTGTCTCACCATGAAACTATCCTCGACAGCTTTGCTCAGGATCTCCTGCACTCTCACATCGTTCTCCTGATAGATGTCGGAAACGAACTCCAGTGATTTCATACGAAAACCGCTCGGATGGTTCGCGCCGCCGAAGCACAGTTTACCGTAGTTCTTTTTTGCATACGTGCCCGTGAACATATGCCTCAGCACAGGCTCACCGTCCGCCAGAATATAGCATTCGCCGTCCAGAAGCACCACCTCGAGCAGGTACATTTTCCCTCGCTCCAACACGTGTTCCGAGCGCAGCCTCCTGGTGCGGTCCTCCCCGCCTATCGTCTTCAGATCCACTTCCATAACGGCGCAATACTTTTTTGTGCGGCTGTCGTATTCAAAATACACGCGGAACGGAATGCATTCGCCTTCAACCAGATAAAGTATGTTTTCTTCATTCTCGCGGATCATGAGCTCTGTCCTGATCAGGTCGCCGTCGCCGTCCAGCTTGAGCCCTGCCTCCTCCACAAGGAGATAATCGTCCGGACGAAACGTAAGCACTCCCTCATCTTCCGTTTCCCATGGCTGTGTCGAGCATTCGAACTTCAGTCCGGTACATACCACTTCAGTATTCCCTTTGAATTTACAACGGAACATATTAACCCCTCTCCCTCATTGCATGCTGCAACGAGAATCATCTTCACCTACACCTCAAAACAGTACATACTAAACCCCTGAATCTTTGCATATACAACATTTGTGCCGCGGCCGCGGCAACGTTCTCTCTGTCACCTCCCTTTTCTCGAAAAATAAAACAAAACAGCGATGTAATCTCCTGGATTCACAAATGGAAATCACATACATATCTTGTTAGTTATTTCGATAATTATACTTGAAATATATAATAATTTCAATTGTTAATCTTATTCTTATTCGACACCTTGCCCCCGGGTCCGACGTTCTTTTTAGTACCATAAAAGTGTAGTTGTTAGAGAGTAATTAACTCTGACATCTGCACTTATTTTATTATAATAAGGGGAGTAATTGGTCTGACGTGCTCTTTTTTGGGTCTTAGCATCCGTCACAAAAACCGTTAACCAACCCCTTATTATAAGCATTCGATTAAGCAGGTAGGGATCAGCTCCCGCGTAACCAACTAAACTGAATGGTAATAAGTGCGGCTGGAACAATTACTATTATCAGTTTAAGGAGGTATCAGATGATAAGCGTAGGAGTTGATGTGTCAAAAGGAAAAAGCACTGTCTGTATTCTTAAGCCCTATGGAGAGATAGTGTGCAGCTCGTTCGAGGTACAGCATGAAGAAGGGGCAATGGAAGCCTTTGTGGGGCTGCTGGCAAAACTGGACGGTGAGATAAGAGTTGTGATGGAGGCAACAGGCATTTATCATTTGCCAGTATTGACGTTCCTTCAAGATAAGGGATACTTCGTATCTGTTATCAATCCGTTTGCAATGAAGAAGTATGCAAAGGACAACAGTATCAGAGGAGCTAAAACTGACAAACTGGATTCAATGATGATCGCGAATTATGGTATTGAAAAATGGTACAAGCTCCAGAAATATGAAGGAAATGAAGAAACATATGCCGAGCTTAAACTACTGGGACGCAGGTATCGGTACTATATGGAGCTTCATGTCAAAGCCTTGCAGGAACTTACTCATATCCTGGATTACGTTATGCCTGACATCAAGAAGATGTTTAATAGCTGGAATGAGGCTAACGGCAAAGATAAGCTTAGTGATTTTGTCGAAAAGTTTTGGCATTACGATTTGATTACATCAATGAACCTTGAAGAATTCACAGAGGAATACTTGAGCTGGGCGGAGGAAAAGAAATACCACCGCAGCAGATCTAAGGCTGAGGCAGTCTACGAACTGGCATGCAATGGTATCCCTACACTGTCTTCCAATACCCCATCGACCAAAATGCTGGTACAGGAAGCTGTTTCTGTATTGAGGGCTGTGGATAGCTCTCTGGCACTTATTTTAGCACGTATGCAGTCACTTGCGAAGTCCCTTCCTGAATATTCAACAGTACGGGAAATGGGAGGTGTTGGGGATGTGCTTGCGCCGAAACTGATAGCAGAAATCGGTGACGTGAGAAGATTACATAGCACCAAGGCACTCATCGCATGGGCAGGGATTGATCCGCCTCCATATGAATCAGGGCAGTTCATTGGGACGAAGCGAAAGATAACAAAACGTGGATCATCAACGCTAAGAAAAGTCGGATACGAGGTAATGCGGGTGCTTAAGAGTCATCCGGCACCAAAGGATGATGCCGTTTATAACTATATTTTAAAGAAAGAAGCCGAAGGAAAGGGCAAGAAACACGCAAAGATTGCTGGCCTGAATAAATTCCTAAGGATATATTACGCAAGGGTAACGGAAGTTTATCAGTAATAAAAAACTATGCAGGGTGTCCCGGCTGGATAATAACGCCAGCCTTTTTAGCGTACACAAAAATAGATGATTAAAGGATTTATAAAAATCTGCTTAAAAGTACTTGACTTTTGTTAGCAGGTTTTTGTGC
>JAFZAZ010000005.1 GCA_017561985.1 Lachnospiraceae bacterium | reverse complement strand
AACGACCTTGCTCCGATCGAGTCCGGTATCATGTGCACGATTCACGCTTACACCGGCGACCAGATGATCCTTGACGGTCCGCAGAGAAAGGGCGACAAGAGACGCAGCCGTGCAGGCGCTGTCAACATCGTTCCGAACTCCACCGGTGCTGCTAAGGCTATCGGTCTTGTTATCCCTGAGCTCAACGGCAAGCTCATCGGTGCTGCTCAGCGTGTTCCTACGCCGACCGGTTCCACGACGCTTCTGTTCGCAGTTGTTGACAAGGAAGTTACCAAGGATGAGATCAACGCAGCTATGAAGGCTGCTGCTAACGAGTCCTTCGGTTACAACACCGAGGAGATCGTTTCTTCCGATATCATCGGTATGAAGTTCGGTTCCCTGTTCGATGCTACCCAGACCATGGTTAGCCCTCTTCCGGACGGCAAGACCCAGGTTGAGGTTGTTTCCTGGTATGACAACGAGAACTCCTACACGAGCCAGATGGTTCGTACGATCAAGTACTTCGCAGAGCTTCAGTAATCGAAACTTGCCAAGTGCATAAGTCTTATGGATGATGAGGTCCGGTCCAAAATTTGGACCGGACCTTTGTTCTGTTTTGAGGCGGATTTTCCGCCCGACCAACACACGAAAGGAAGCAAAAACATGTCTTTGAATAAGAAATCCGTTGATGATTTTAACGCAGCAGGCAAGAGAGTACTCGTTCGCTGCGACTTCAATGTTCCGCTCAAGAACGGCGTCATCACCGATGAGACCCGTATCGTAGCGGCTCTTCCCACCATTAACAAGCTTCTGAACGACGGTGCGAAGGTTATCCTTTGCTCGCACCTCGGCAAGGTTAAGAACGGCCCCAACGAGGGTGAGAGCCTTGCTCCCGTTGCAGAGCGTCTTTCCGAGAAGCTCGGCAAGAAGGTTACGTTCGTAGCAGATTACAACGTAACGGGCGCTGATGCTACGGCTGCCGTAGCTGCCATGAAGGCAGGCGACGTTGTTCTTCTTCAGAACACGCGTTTCCGCGGTTCCGAGGAGACCAAGAACGGCGAGGCATTTTCCAAGGAGCTCGCAGACCTCTGCGACGACTATGTATGTGACGCGTTCGGTTCCTCCCACAGAGCTCACGCTTCCGTAGCCGGTGTTACGGATGTTGTTCGCGCTAAGGGCGGCAACTGCGCTGTAGGTTACCTGATGCAGAAGGAGATCAACTTCCTCGGCAATGCGGTTGAGAATCCGGTACGTCCTTTCGTAGCGATCCTCGGCGGCGCTAAGGTAGCTGACAAGCTCAATGTTATCAACAACCTTCTCGAGAAGTGCGATACGCTCATCATCGGCGGCGGTATGGCTTACACCTTCCTCAAGGCTAAGGGCTATGAGATCGGTACCTCCCTCTGCGACGATGAGAAGATCGACTACTGCAAGGAGATGATGGACAAGGCTGAGGCACTCGGCAAGAAGCTCCTTCTTCCGGTGGATACCGTTGTTACGGCTTCCTTCCCGGATCCGATCGATGCTCCGATCGAGACCGAAGTTTTCGATTCCGACAAGCTTCCGGCCGACAAGATGGGTATGGATATCGGACCGAAGACGCAGGCTCTCTACGCTGAGGCTGCAAAGACCGCTAAGACGGTTGTTTGGAACGGACCGATGGGCGTATTCGAGAACCCTGTTCTTGCAAAGGGTACCATCGCTGTAGCTCAGGCTCTTGCTGAGACCGACGCTACGACGATCATCGGCGGCGGCGACTCCGCTGCAGCTGTTAACCAGCTCGGCTTCGCTGACAAGATGTCCCACATCTCGACGGGCGGCGGCGCTTCCCTTGAGTTCCTTGAGGGTAAGGAGCTTCCGGGCGTTGCAGCTGCGGACGACCTTCAGTAATTAACGGAAAATATTCGCCGGCTGCGAATGCAGGGGCGAAATAACAATTGGAGGCTATTATGGCTAGAAAGAAGATTATTGCCGGCAACTGGAAGATGAACATGACTCCCTCCCAGGCTGTTGAGCTTTGCGCAACGCTCAAGGATCTCGTAAAGAACGATGATGTTGACGTTGTTTACTGTGTTCCGGCGATCGATATCGTACCGGTAGTTGCAGCTGTTAAGGGCAGCAACGTTAAGGTAGGTGCCGAGAACTTCTACATCGAGGACAAGGGTGCTTTCACGGGCGAGATTTCCGCTCCGATGCTCCTTGACGCAGGTGTTGAGTATGTTATCATCGGTCACTCCGAGAGAAGAGACATCTTCGGAGAGAACGACATTCTGATCAACGCTAAGGTTAAGAAGGCATTTGCCGCAGGCCTTAAGCCGATCCTTTGCTGCGGTGAGTCCCTTGCACTTCGCAAGGCAGGCACCTACAAGGAGTGGATCAGCCGTCAGATCAAGTGGGATCTGAGCGGCATTACCGCTGACCAGGTTAAGAACCTTGTGATCGCTTACGAGCCCATCTGGGCAATCGGTACCGGTGAGACCGCTACGGCGGAGCAGGCTGAGGAAGTTTGCAAGCTCATCCGTGAGTACATCGCAGAGCTCTACGATGCTGAGACGGCTGAGGCTGTTCGCATCCAGTACGGCGGTTCCATGAACGCCGGCAACGCTGCTGAGCTTCTTGCAATGCCCGACATCGACGGCGGTCTGATCGGCGGCGCAAGCCTGAAGGCTGACTTCGGCAAGATCGTGAACTACAACAAGTAATAAGACGTGAAACTGATATCTGCGGCTTCCGGCGGCTTCGGCCGACCGGATCCGCAGATATGATTTTGAGTATGGACCAGAAAATGCGGGCATGAGATCCCGCTCAGGAGGAAACAACATGGCGAAGAAGCCGGTAGTATTGTTGATTTTGGACGGTTACGGACTGAATGATAAGGTAGAAGGCAACGCGGTGGCTGCAGCACAGACGCCGGTTATGGATACATTGATGGCGGAGTGCCCGTTTGTAAAGGGCAACGCGTCCGGTATGGCGGTAGGTCTTCCGGACGGTCAGATGGGCAACTCTGAGGTAGGACATCTCAACATGGGCGCGGGACGCATCGTTTACCAGGAGCTCACGCGCATCACGAAGGAGATCATGGACGGCGACTTCTTCCGCAACGATGAGCTTGTTGCGGCGGTAGAAAACTGCAAGAAGAACGACAGCGCTCTGCATCTGTACGGACTTCTCTCGGACGGCGGCGTTCATTCGCACAACACGCATCTTTACGCGCTTTTGAAACTTGCGAAGGACAGCGGTCTTTCCAAGGTTTACGTACATTGCTTCCTCGACGGACGCGATACGCCTCCGGCATCGGGCGGCGACTTCGTTGCAGCTCTCGAGGAGGAGATGAGCAAGATCGGCGTCGGTGAGGTTGCTACGATCAGCGGCCGTTACTACGCTATGGACCGTGACAAGAACTGGGATCGCGTCGAGAAGGCATACGCAGCTCTTGTATACGGCGAGGGCAACACGGCGGAGAGCGCAGCAGAGGCGATGAAGAAGACCTATGCGGACGGCGTGACCGACGAGTTCATGATTCCTACGGTCATCCTCAAGAACGGCGCTCCTACGGCGAAGATCGCTCCGAAGGATTCCGTCATTTTCTTCAATTTCCGCCCGGACCGTGCACGCGAGATCACGCGCGCGTTCTGCTGCGAGGATTTTGAGGAGTACGGTTTCACCCGCAGAAACGGTTATTTCCCGGTGAAGTATGTATGCTTCTCCGAGTACGATGTAACGATCCCGAACAAGACGATCGCTTTCAAGAAGGTCGAGGTTACCAACACCTTCGGCGAGTGGCTTGCGGCACAGGGCCTGCGTCAGGCTCGTATCGCCGAGACCGAGAAGTACGCACACGTTACGTTCTTCTTCAACGGCGGCGTTGAGGCTCCGAACGCGGGAGAGGACCGCATCCTTGTGGATTCCCCGAAGTACGTTCCCACGTACGACAAGAAGCCGCGCATGAGCGCTTACACGGTTTGCGACCGTCTGAGCGAGGCGATCACGAAGAAGGATGAGGACGGCAACGCTTACTACGATGTCATCATCTGCAATTTTGCGAACCCGGATATGGTCGGTCACACCGGCGTTCTCGCTGCAGCTACCGAGGCGATCGAAGTCATCGACAAGTGTGTCGGTGAGGTTGTGAACTTCGTGAAGGAAGTCGGCGGCGTAATGTTCATCTGTGCTGACCACGGCAATGCGGAGCAGCTCATCGATTACGAGACCGGCGCACCGTTCACGGCGCACACGACGAACCCGGTTCCGTTCATCCTTGTGAACGCAGAGCCCGGCACGAAGCTTCGTGAGGGCGGCTGCCTGGCGGACATTGTTCCCACGCTCATCGAGCTCATGGGACTTGCTCAGCCGAAGGAGATGACCGGTCAGAGCCTGATCGAAAAATAACCGCCCTGTTTTCAGAAATTTTTCTTGCAATGCGGTGGCTTTTGTGATAAACTCATCGTGCTGTGTGACAAAAACATGAGAATTTGATCGCATTCGGAGGTTATTATGCCAACTCTTAAGACAATCGTAATGGTAGTATATATTCTGGTTTGTATCGCCCTGACGGCAATCGTACTGATGCAGGAGGGAAAGAACGCCGGGTTGAGCGGTTCCATCAGCGGAGCGGCTGAGACCTACTGGGGAAAGAACAAGGGCCGTTCCATGGAGGGAAAGCTCGTTGTTATCACACGAATCCTTGCGGCGTTGTTCCTGATCCTCTCGGTAGTCTTGAACATGTCGTTCTGGAACAAGTAAGAACAAGCGGCGGCACTCTGATACAGAGTGCCGTTTTTTGTCGATGCACTGCGCTGGAGGATTATGGAAGAACTGACGCAAAGAAGAAAGGAGATGGTGCTTGCCCTGATCCGGGACCGGCAATACAAGCCGATGAGACCCCGGGAAATGGCAGGCTTTCTTCAGGTTCCCAAATCCGAGCGCGGCGGGCTCGGCGCGATTCTCGACGAGCTCTGCGCACAGGGCGAGATCTCGGTCGACTCCTTCGGCCGTTATGTACCTGTGAAAAATGAGACTGCCGAGGGCATTTTCCAGGGAACAGAGCGCGGTTTCGGCTTCGTCACGGTGGAAGGCGAGGAGGGCGACTGGTACATCCCCGCACAGGAGAAGCTGGACGCAATCGACGGCGACCGTGTCCGCGTGATCAAGCTGCGTGACGGCGGCACGAGCGGGAAAATGCGCTTCCGCACGGAGGCGCGCGTTGTCGCAGTGCTTGCGCGCGGCACCAAATCCGTGGTCGGCATTTTCAAAAAGAACCGCATCGGCGGATTTGTCTCGCCGGACAGAAGCCGCTTTGACTTTGACTTAACAATACCTGCGGACCACACGCTCGGTGCGGTGAGCGGGCAGAAGGTGTGCGCGGAGATCGTGCGCTACGGGGACCGTCCGGTCGGGCATATCACGGAGATCCTCGGCCATGTGAACGATCCGGGCGTGGATATTCTCTCGGTTGTTCGCGCATACGATATTCCGAGCGTTTTTCCGCCGGAGGTGATCGCCGAAGCGACGGCGGTTCCCGCGGAAGTGAAGGAAGCGGACATCGCAGGTCGGCATGATCTGCGCGACTGGTTTACGGTAACGATCGACGGCGAGGAGGCGAAAGACCTCGACGACGCCGTGACATATTTTGAGGAGGACGGACGGCGCGTGCTCGGCGTCCATATTGCGGACGTGAGCGCGTACGTCAAGGAGGACAGCGCTCTTGACAAGGAGGCTGTAAATCGCGGAACGAGCGTGTATCTTGCGGATCGTGTGATCCCGATGCTGCCGCACGCGCTCTCGAACGGTATCTGCTCACTGAACCAGGGTGAGGACCGTCTTGCGCTGAGCTGTATCATGGAGGTCTCGGAGGACGGCGAAGTGCTTTCACACTCGATTGAAGAGACCGTGATCCGAGTCAATCACAGGCTTTCGTACACGCAGGTGCAGGGACTTTTTGACCATGCGGCGGGCAATGCGGAGACGGACAATTGTCCCGAGGATGCGGCGCCGATGCTGCTGGCTATGGAGAAGCTGTCGGCAGTTGTGAGAAAGCGCAGGGAAGCGCGCGGTGCGATCGACTTTGATTTTCCGGAGAGCAAGATTCTGCTCAATGAGGCAGGGCGCGTCGTGAGCATCGAGCCGCACGCGAGAAACCGCGCGACCGAGCTGATCGAGGACTTTATGGTGCTTGCGAACGAGACGGTTGCGGAGGAGTTTTTCTGGCTCTCGATGCCGTTTGTGTACCGCGTGCACGAGGAGCCGTCTCTGCCGAAGATACGCGAGCTCTCGGGCATCGTGTCCCGCTTCGGATACCGCCTGCACGTGAGCGACCGCGTGTACTCGAAGGAGCTGCAGAAGTTCCTCTCGGGGGTGCGGGGAAAGCCGGAGGAAGCACTTCTGGCACGCATTACGCTCAGGTCCATGAAACAGGCGCGCTACGCGACGGAGTGCCTGGGACATTTCGGACTTGCGTCGCGGTATTATTGTCATTTTACGTCGCCGATCCGAAGATATCCGGATCTGCAGATCCACCGGATCATCAAGGAATACCTGCACGGAACGCTTACGGAGCGGCGCATTCACCACTACGGGGAGATCCTTCCGGAGCGGGCGAAGCAGTCGAGCATGACCGAGCGCCGCAGCGAGGATGCGGAGCGGGACGTGTGCAAAATGAAGAAGGCCGAGTACATGAGAGGCTTCCTCGGGGAGGAGTTTGACGGCGTGATCTCCGGCGTGACCGCGTGGGGTATTTACGTCGAACTTCCGAACACCGTGGAGGGGCTGATTCGACTCACGGACCTTCGGGGCGATTATTACATCTATGACGCGAACGGCATGGCGCTCACGGGAGAGCGGACCGGCCGGCGCTATGAAATCGGGCAGCCGATGCACGTGATTGTGTCGGCGGCGGACAAACTTTCACGCACGGTGGAATTTGTGCCCGGGTAAGGAGTTGAACTTATGGGAAAGGAATCCATCCGGCAGGTTGCCAACAATAAAAAGGCTTTCCACGACTATTTTGTGGAGGAACAGCTCGAGGCCGGCATCGCGCTGCACGGAACGGAAGTTAAGTCGATCCGCATGGGGCGCTGCTCGATCCGGGAGGCGTATGTGCGCATCGAAAAGGGCGAGGCGTTGATCTACGGAATGCACATCGCGCCGTACGAGAAGGGCAACCTTTTCAACCGCGATCCGCTGCGCGTCCGCAAGCTGCTTCTGCACCGTCACGAGCTCAACAAGCTCATCGGGAAAATGCAGGAGAAGGGCTACACGATCGTGCCCGTCGCGGTCTACCTGAAGGGCAACCTCGTCAAGCTGACGCTCGGCGTCGCGCGAGGCAAAAAACTCTACGACAAGCGCGAGAGCATTCAGAAGCGCGATCTGGCGAGAGAGGCGGAGCGGGAGCTTCGCGAGAGACAGAAGTAACAATGTAAAAAAACACGACGCACGGGCTTTGTACCGTGCGTTTTTTCGCTTTACAAATGGTTTTTATGTTGTTATACTGTTCCTATAACAGTTATAACGCTTTTTATGCCCTGCAGGGCAGAGAGGTAGAGGTATGCTGATCAGCATCGATTTTAACAGCGAAGAAGCATTTTACATGCAGCTGCGCAATCAGATTATCATGGGGATCGCCACGTCGGAGATCCGTGACGGAGAGAATCTGCCCAGCGTTCGCGATCTCGCGGATGAGGTGGGTATTAATATGCATACGGTCAATAAAGCCTACTCCATCCTGAAGCAGGAGGGATACCTGAAGCTGGACCGGCGGCGCGGAGCCGTCGTCTCGGTAGACAGCGACCGCCGGCGCGCGGTTGAGGAGCTGCGGGGGCAGCTTCGCGACGCGGTGGCGCGCGCAGTATGCCGGAATGTGTCCGAACAGGATATCCGTGCGATTTTAAATGAGGTTGTGGAGGAATTCCGATGAAGCTGGAGTATACGAAGGACGCACAGGCTGTGCTCGAGGGGGCGAGAAAGCTCGCGGCGGAGGAGCATTTTCCGTATGTCGGTACGGTTCACCTCGGCTGCGTTCTGATGAACGCTTCCGACCTGATTTCCCCGCTGTTCAGCGAGGAGGAACAGCTTTTTTATATCCATGAGATGCGCCGGCTTCTGCCGGAGAAACGCAAGGCGACGGACCCGAAACCGACGCCGAGATTCCGCCTTGTCGAGGAAAATGCGCAGACCGTTGCGCGCTCCCTGGGTGACAACCGCGTCGGCACCGGACATCTGATGCTCGGGCTTCTGCGCGAGTCGGAGTGCGAGGCGGCCAAGCTGTTTCATGACATTGTGAAGAACCAGAACAAGCTGTATCAGCGCGTTCTGAAGAGTATGGGACTCTCGAAGGAAGTTATCCAGGAGCAGATGGAGACGCTCAAGGACCCCAAGGGAGGCGCGTACAATGCGCTTGAGAGTTTCTGCCGCTGCGTCTCGTACGATGCGGAGGACGGCCTTCTGGAGCCTGTGATCGGGCGCGAGGAGGAGACCGAGCACCTGATCCGCATTTTGTGCCGGAAGACCAAGAACAATCCCTGCCTCGTCGGTGAGCCCGGCGTCGGCAAGACCGCGGTTGTCGAGGGATTGGCACAGAAGATTGCGGCCGGCAACGTACCCGAGGAGCTTCGCGGCAAGGAGATCTTTGAACTGCAGGTTTCGTCGCTCGTCGCAGGTTCGCGGTACCGCGGAGATTTCGAGGAGCGCATGAAGCAGCTGCTCGCGGACGCGTCCTTCAACGAGAACTGCATTTTGTTCATCGACGAGCTCCACACCGTGATCGGTGCGGGCAATGCGGAAGGTTCGCTGGACGTTGCGAACATGCTCAAGCCGGCGCTTTCGCGCGGCGGCATCCGCATCATCGGCGCGACGACGGCGGAGGAATTCCGCAGATACATTGAGAAAGACCCGGCGCTTGAGCGCCGTTTCCAGCCGGTCCCGATCGAGGAGCCGACCGCAGACCAGGCGTATGCGATACTCGCGGGCATTGCGCACCGCTACGAGGAGCATCACCGCGTTCATTACACCGAGGATGCGCTTCGCGCGTGCGTCACGCTCTCCGCGCGTTACATCGGCGACCGCAGACTGCCCGACAAGGCGATCGACCTCATGGATGAGGCAGGTAGCCGCGTCCGCCTTGCAAAGAGCGGAAACGAGAACGCGGAGCTTCTTCGCAAGAAGCGCGAGGAGCTGCTTGAGGAAGTCGACAAGGCGCTTCGCTCCGCGGACCGCGACGCCGCATCGAAGGCGATGCGGAAGCTTCGCCGTGCGGAAAATGCATCCAGGAAACTCTCGGAGGAAACCTCCGGCAAGGACGAAATCCGCACCGTGACGCGCGATACGATCGCCGAGATCGTGGCGCGCCAGACGGGAATTCCGGTGTCCCGCATCTCCCAGTCGGAGAGCGCGAGACTGCTGCTTCTCGAGAAGGAGCTTCACGACATGGTGATCGGCCAGGACGAGGCTGTCACAGCGCTTGCAAAGGCGGTGCGTCGCGGGCGTGTAGGCCTCAAGGACCCGAACCGTCCGATCGGTTCGTTCCTGTTCCTTGGCCCTACCGGCGTCGGAAAGACCGAGCTTGCGAAGGCGCTTGCGAAGTCTCTCTTCGGTGATCCCGATGCGATGATCCGCATCGATATGTCCGAGTATATGGAGTCGCACAGCGTCTCGAAGATGATCGGAAGTCCTCCCGGCTACGTCGGTTTTGAGG
Organism: Lachnospiraceae bacterium; assembly: GCA_017561985.1. The sequence goes on along the minus strand of JAFZAZ010000005.1, from coordinate 83,471 downwards.
ACGGAGGACAGCTCAGCGAGCGCGTGCGCAAGAGGCCTTACTCGGTGCTTTTGTTCGACGAGATCGAGAAAGCGCATCCGGATGTGTTCAACATCCTGCTGCAAATGATGGATGACGGCCGGATCACGGATTCGACCGGACGCCGTATCGATATGAAAAATACAGTCATCATCATGACTTCCAACGCGGGAGCCGAGCGCATCATGAACCCGAAGACGCTCGGATTCCTCTCCGCAGCCGATGCGGCGGCGGATTACAAGCGCATGAAGGAGGGCGTGATGGAGGAGGTTCGCCGGGTGTTCAAGCCGGAGTTCCTCAACCGTATCGACGATATCTGCGTGTTCCACACGCTGACCAAAGAGGAAATCCGCGGCATCGCCGAGCTGCTGCTTCGGAGATTTGCCGAGCGGTGCCTTGCGACAGCGCGCGTCACGCTCACGTTTACGGACGCACTTGTCGCACGCGTTGTCGAGAAGGGCTATGACCCGCAGTACGGCGCGAGACCGTTGAAGCGAGTGATCGCCGAGTCCGTGGAGGACGCGATGGCGGAGAAACTGCTTGACGGCTCGATCGCGGAGGGAGACCGTGTAACAGTAGACTTTGACGGAACTAAAGTCACATTTTCCAAAGCGGGAGCGCGCGGGAGAAGGAAGAGCAGTACCAAAGGGGAAGGGACGAAATCATCGTCATGAGTAAGGAAAAAACTATCTTTTTTTGCAAGGAATGCGGCAACGAATACGCAAAATGGTTCGGCAGATGCCCTTCCTGCGGTGCGTGGGAATCGCTCGTGGAGGCGCCGAAGAAGAGTGCGCCGTCCGCTGCGGGCACTGCGCGTGTGGGATTTGCCAAGACGAACCGGCCGGTGCGCCTTCGCGAGATCGATCTTCGCGAGGAGCCGCGCATTCCCACCGGGATGAAGGAGCTCGACCGCGTACTTGGCGGCGGCATCGTTCCGGGTTCGCTTGTGCTTGCCTCCGGTGATCCCGGAATCGGCAAGTCAACGCTTTTGCTGCAGCTGTGCCGGAACCTTTCGGAGGGCGGCGTTCCGGTTTTGTACGTCTCCGGCGAAGAGTCGCTCGCGCAGATCAAAATGCGTGCAATCCGCATCGGAGAGTGCGGTGAGAGTCTGCAGTTTCTGACCGAGACGGACATCGGAGCAATCTGCGACGAGATCCGTGAGAGCAGACCGAAGGTTGTGGTCATCGACTCCGTACAGACGATGTCGATCCCGGAGTCCGGAGGAATCTCGGGCGGTGTCTCGCAGATCCGCGAGATCACGGCGGTTTTGCTACGGCTTGCCAAGGAGGAGGACGTCACCGTGTTCCTCGTGGGTCATGTGACCAAGGACGGAGTTGTCGCGGGTCCGAAGATACTCGAGCACATGGTGGACACCGTGCTGTATTTCGAGGGCGATTCGGCAACGTCGTACCGCATTTTGCGCGCCGTCAAAAACCGTTTCGGCTCGACCAATGAGATCGGAGTGTTCGAGATGTGTGCGGACGGTCTGAACGAGGTTGCGAACCCTTCGGAGTATCTGCTGCGAGGCAGACCGGCGGAGGAGCCGGGTTCCGCGGTGGCTGTCACGATGGAGGGCACGAGACCGATCCTTGTCGAGGTTCAGGCGCTTGTCAACAAGACGAGTTACAGCAATCCGAAGAGGACCGCGGACGGCACCGACCAAAACCGTATGACTTTGCTCACGGCGGTCATCGAGAAACGCACCGGAGTGACGCTCTCGCAGTGCGACGCATTTTTGAACGTTGCGGGAGGCATGCGTGTGACGGAGCCCGCCATCGATCTTCCGATCGTTCTGGCTCTTTTGTCGGCGTTTCGCAACAAGGCGATCCCCGCGTATACGGTGGCATTCGGCGAAGTCGGTCTGACCGGTGAGGTACGGTCGGTATCGCAGCCGCTGCTTCGCGTCCGCGAGGCTGCCAAGCTCGGATACAAGACATGCATCCTGCCCAAAGCGGATGCGGAAAGCCTGGGAGACCAGGTGCCGAAGGGAATCCGTCTGGTCGGAGTGAACAATCTTCGCGACCTTGCGGGCGTTCTTTGATCAGTGTTTGTGAAATCGAAACTGCGGCGGGTTGTGACTGCCGCGGATCGGGGGAATATGAAAAAAACGATTTGCGTGATCCTGATCCTCGTGTTTCTCTGCACGGGATGCGGAAGCGAGGAGAAGAAGAGCAACGTCACGCTGAAGGAAATGACACAGTACGAACATGTGGTTCCGGAGATTACGACGCCGGTCAAGGGCGATGACACTCCGCAGACGCGCGACAAGGACGGCTTTATCGTCGTGTCGGATGTCGTCTATGTGAAGGCCAACACGCTTATTTTGCGCCGTGAACCGCGCAACGACGCGGATTCGGTGCGGACCGTGTCCTACGGAACATCAATGATGCGCACCGGACTCGGCGAGAGCGGATGGGACCGCGTGTATTACGAGAACGAGACCGCGTACGTTCTCAACGACAGCATCACGACGCTCACGATCCAGGAAAACCGCACGTTTGATTTTTCGAACGCGATGCTTTCCATCGTGGATACGTCGAGACAGTTCTACAGCTACGATTCGATGTGCGAGGATCTTGCGGAATTCCGCGAGCGCTTCGGAAATCACATGAAGCTCAACTGCATCGGAACGACGAAGGACGCGAGAAGCATTTTCGAGATCGTCATCGGCAATCCGGAGACGGCGCGAAAGCACATATTTTTCGTGGGAGGCGTGTGCGGAACGGAGTATATGACTTCGCTTCTGTGCATGAAGCAGGCGGAGTATTACCTCTGCTTCTACGAGACCGGCAATCACAACGGCTTTGCGTATAGCGAGCTCAGCAACAATGCCGTGATCCACGTGATCCCGATGCTCAATCCCGACGGTGTGATGATCAGTCAGGAGTATCTTGCGTGCGTGCGCGACGAGAACATCGTGATCGATCTCAAGAAGTGGTTCGAGCGCGACAAGGTGCAGGGCGGCACGAGCCTCTCGCTCGAGAACTACCTGATGTTCTACTATGCGAACGCAAACGGTGTTGACCTGCGCAGAAACTTCGACCACCGCTGGAGCGAGCTGGCGGAGGGAATCGACGTTGTGACGGATCAATCCTCGAAGGGATATCCCGGAGCGGAGGCGGGAAGCGAGCCCGAGACGAAGGCGCTTCTCAACAAATTAAAGAGCGTTACGCCGGACCTTGTGGTGACGTACCACACGACCGGCGCGAAGATATTGTACAATTACGGACAGTCCGAGCCGATGCTCTCCACCGCAAAACGCATTGCGGGTGATCTTGCTTCGGTTATGAACTACGGTGTTTCCGGCGGAGGCGTCGGACGCGACGGCTACGGCTCCTTCGAAGGGTACTGCAGTATGGAGAAGGGAATCCCGACGCTCGGCGTTTACCTCGGCAACGGATCCACGCCGCTCTCTTTGAACGAGTTCGGCGCCATCTGGAACGCATGCACCAAGTCCTGGGCTGTGCTGCAGCTTTCCGTGATTGATTACTGATTTCCCGCAACAACAAGGAGGGAACGATGAAGATTGCAATTTTGCTCGGAGTCGTGTTGGTGTCCTATCTGCTGGCAAAGTGGTTCTATGCCAAAAACTGGAAGAAGAACCTCGGCTTTTCGCTGGAGTTCAGCCAGGAGACCGCACATGAGGGCGAGTGGGTTTCTCTCGAGGAGGTCATCACCAACAACAAGGCGATGCCGCTCCCCGCACTGAAGGTGAAATTCCAGCTCTCGCGGTACATGCAGATCGAGAACATGGACATGAAAAATGTCACGGACCACTATTACCGCAACGACCTGTTCTCCATCGGAGAGTACAAGCGTGTCATCCGCCGCATCCCGGTCATGGCGACCAAGCGAGGACCGTACCGCGTGGAGGGCGTTCAGGTAGTAGGCTGCGACTTCTTTTTCTCGCGTCAGCACGCATTGATCGTGGATTCCGCGACGCAGCTTCTGGTGACGCCGAAGAACTACACGATCGGAACCGGCGACCTGCCGTTCCGCACGATGTGGGGCGATGTCGTGTCCAAGCTGAAGCTGTACGAGGACTTTTCCGCATTTGCCGGACTTCGTGATTACCAGCCGGGTGACCCGATCCAGAAGATCAACTGGAAGGCGTCGGCGCGCACGGGCGACTGGCAGGTCAATTACTACGACACCACGATGGACAAGAGACTACATATCGTTCTCCACGCGGAGCGCGGACCGATGCAGCACGAGGAGGAACTCCGCGAAGAGCTCCTTCGACTCGGCGTAAGCTTCACGTCCTCGGCGCTCGCCATCGGACAGAGCGTATCGCTGGAGTGCAACGTCTCAGGAAGCGACGGCGGAACGCCTTTGCTTGTTCCCGAGGGAAGCTCGATGGGTCATCTGAGCACGATTGAGATCGGCCTTGCGGGCATCGATTACGAGACGATCTTCGACGCGAAGCGCATGCAGCAGGCGATGCGCGAACGCATGGAGCTTGGCGACGGAAACGATTTTTCGGCGGAGGAGGAGAACCCCAACACAAGCGTATTGTACATCACGTACTCGCTGCGTCCGGAGTTTGAGAAGCGAATCCGCACACGTATCCGCACGGGCGCACCTTGTTGCCTTGTCATCATCGGAGAGAAGCTTCCTTCGCTTCCGCAGGAACTTCTCGGCTGTACGGCTCTCTGGGAGCCGCGAAACCTGTAGGAGGCTGCCATGAGAGATCAATTCCGTATTGAACGATATGAAATGCAGCTGATGCGCATTCGATTCCTTTCGGTCGGCATGACGCTTTATGCGATCGCGATGATCTTCCTGCATGATTTTATGCATGAGAAACTGCTGTACATGTTCGGCGGACTTTTCGCCGTGCTCATCGTGTTCTGGCTCATCTCGGGCGCTGTCGGCGCCACGATGGGAAAGAAGAGCAAACACGGCAAGGAGATCGTATTCCTGCCGATCGGCATCATCATGTGCCTCGGCATCTTCGTGGCTGAGAAGCGCGACTGGACCGAGCTTTTATGGATCGAAGCGTTCACGCTCATCCTGTTCCTTGCGATCAACGTTTACGCTCTGTATCTGGCCAATTACGTGAAGTTCGTATATGCGAACCGCGACGCCGATTACATGGCCGTGTACCATGTCACGCTCGGCAACACCCGCGCATACCGCCTGTGGTATATGATCACGGTACTCGCGGTGCTCTGTGTGGCGATCCTGCCGTTCTGGGGCCCGATGAACGGTCTGTTCAGCAAGCTCCTCGACCGTATGAACTCAGCTAGCGGCCCTGCAACACCGGTGCCAATCGAAGTCACGATCCCGCCGCAGGGAGAGATCACGCCCGCCGTGTCCGTTCACGACTCGGGATTTGCGCCAGGCACTTCCGGAAACAACGAAGTGATCGCAGCGATCCTCTCGGCAGTGCTGATCGTCGCGATCATTGCGGCAGCCATTTTCCTCGGGAAGATCATGATCTCCCGGATCACGGACGCAAAGACCAGTATGGAGACGGACCGCATTATCGACCTGAAGCGCACGCTGATTCCCATCCCGACCGAGACCATCCGTGTCCGCGACGATTCGGTTGCCGATGAGAATGCATACGCGCGCCGCATCCGACGTACCTTCAAGAGGACCGTCTTTGACCGCTACGGCGACGAGGACATCCCGGAACTCACCCCGACCGACCTGCTCGGAAACGTCGGAGAGAACCGTGAAGTGCTTCTCGAAAAATACGAAAAAGCGCGCTATTCGGGCATACCGTGCACCGCGGACGACGTGAAAGCGGTACGCGGACCGAAGCAGTAAAAGCACTGATCTTACACGGAAAATGCATGTTTTTACGGTCAAACGAAAAAAACGCTTGACATCGTATGCGTCTCGTTGTATAAACTATGCTTGAACGAACATTTCAGAAAAGCGATGAAGAGGAGCAGTACTCTTGTTTCGGGTTCAGAAATCTGCCGGGTGATGCGAGGCAGACGAAGACACAAAAGGAACTCACCTCGGAGCTGCCGATTGAAGGCCTGACGGCTGTGTAGATCGTGCCGGAGTCCTACCGTTACGAAAGGAAGAGCATCGACGGAACGTCCGTGCTTACTGAGAGCATGAGAAATCATGAAGTAGAGTGGTACCACGCATTTTGCGCCTCTACCGTTACCCAGTAACGGCAGGGGCGTTTTTGATTTTCCGGAAAATGTTCGCCCCGCCTTCACAGACAGAAAGGAAGAGCACATGAAGATCAGTTTTTCCACATTGGGATGTCCGGATTACTCCTGGACCGACATTTACACCATGGCGAAGGACCTCGGTTATCACGGGATTGAAATCCGCGGACTCGGCCAGGATATTCTTGCGACGAGAGCGAAGCCGTTCTCGGAGGATCAGCTGCCGAAGACCGTTGCGAAACTCCGCGAGATCGGCATTGAGGTTTCCTGCCTCTCCTCGGGTATCGCATTGAAGTATCAGTCGAAGCTTCCGAAGATACTCGACGAGCTCACGGCGTATGCGAAGCTTGCCAACGCACTCGGCACCGCTTACATCCGAGTGCTTGCGGACGAGCATCCGGCTCCGGAGGGCGAGGTTGACGACGATGCGATCATCGATGCACTGCGTCAGCTTGTTCCAATCGCGGAACAGTACAACGTGACCATGATCGTAGAGACGAACGGCGTTTACTCCGATACGATGCGCCTCAAGAAGGTACTTGACGCTGTCGGAAGCCGTAAGATCGCCGCATTGTGGGACATTCATCACCCGTACCGCAACTTCGGGGAGAAGCCCGAGCAGACGGTTGCCAACCTGGGTGAGTACATCAAGTATGTCCATGTCAAGGACTCCGTGTGCCGCGAGGGCAAGATCTCGTACCGCATGATGGGCGACGGCGACATGCCTTTGAAGGAGGCATTTGCCGCACTGCAGAGCATGCATTACACCGGCTACGTTTCGCTCGAGTGGGTGAAGCGCTGGTCGTCCGAGCTTGCTGACGCGTGGGTAGTGTTCCCGCAGTTCGCAAATTACATGCGTCCTTACAAGACGAAGCACAAGCACGCGCTGCAGACCGACAACCGCGGCACGGGCAATTATATCTGGCCGAAGGAGCGTCTGATCGATTACACGTTCCCGGATATTCTGGATCGCATCTGCGAGGCTTTTCCGACGCAGTACGCGTTCCGTTACACGGAGCTTGATTACACGAGAACGTATCCCGAGTTCCGCGACGACGTCGACAATTTTGCGAGAGCATTGATCGCAATGGACGTTAAGAAGGGCGATCATGTTGCCATCTGGGCTACCAATGTGCCCGCATGGTACATCACGTTCTGGGCTACGACGAAGATCGGTGCAGTTCTGGTTACGGTCAATACCGCGTACAAGATCCACGAGATCGAGTACCTGCTTCGCCAGTCCGACACGCACACGCTCGTAATGATCGACGGCTTCAAGGATTGCGACTATGTCGGAACCATCAAGGAGCTGTGCCCCGAGCTTGAGACTTGCGAGCCGGGCAAGCTGGAGAGCGAGAGACTGCCGTACCTTAAGAATATCATCACCGTTGACAGCCGTCAGCCGGGCTGCTTCACCTGGGACGACGCCGTCAAACTCGGCGAGACCGTTCCGCTTACGGAGGTTGAGAAGCGCCGCGCCGCAGTCGACAAGCACGACGTCTGCAACATGCAGTACACCTCGGGCACCACGGGTTTCCCGAAGGGTGTAATGCTTACGCACTACAACGTAGTCAACAACGGCAAGGCCATCGGCGACTGCATGGATCTGTCCACAGCGGACCGCATGATGATCCAGGTTCCGATGTTCCATTGCTTCGGTATGGTGCTTGCGATGACCGCGTCCGTGACGCACGGCGTTACGATGTCGCCGATCCCGGCATTTTCCCCGAGAAAGAGTCTGGACTGCATCAACCGCGAGAAGATCACGTGTTTCCACGGCGTTCCGACGATGTTCATCGCGATGCTCGGACATGAGAATTTCCCGAAGACCGATTTCTCGCACATGAGAACCGGTATTATGGCGGGTTCTCCGTGCCCGATCAAGACGATGGAAGAGGTCATCGAGAAAATGCACATGCCCGAGATCGTTATCACCTACGGCCAGACCGAGGCTTCGCCTGCGACGACGATGAGCAAGACGAGCGATACGATCGAGCAGCGCGTCAACACGGTAGGACCTTCGATCTTCGGCGTGGAGACCAAGATTGTCGATCCCGAGACCGGCGAGGAGCTTCCGGACGGTGTTCCGGGCGAGTTCTGCGCGCGCGGCTACAACATCATGAAGGGCTACTACAAGATGCCTGAGGCGACCGCGGCAGCGATCGATGAGGACGGATGGCTTCACTCGGGCGACCTTGCACTTCGCCGCCCCGAGGACGGTTACTACAAGATCACGGGCCGTATCAAGGATATGATCATTCGCGGCGGCGAGAATATTTACCCGAAGGAGATCGAGGATTTCCTTTACACGTACGACAAGGTGAAGGACGTTCAGGTCATCGGCGTACCGGATGCGGATTACGGCGAGGAAATCATGGCGTGCGTCATCCTTCACGACGGAGTGGAGTGCACCGAGGAAGAGATCAAGGACTACGTCCGTTCGCACATGGCGAAGCACAAGGTGCCGCGCTACGTGGATTTCGTCTCGGAATTCCCGATGAACGCCGCAGGCAAGATCTTAAAGTACAAGATGCGCGAGGAGGCTGTGGAGCGCCACGGTCTGCATAAGGCGAACAAGATCGAAACGGCGTAAAATGATTTCTTCACGAAACGCAGTTTGGTTGTTGACATTTTACGTTTCGTGTAGTAATATGTGTAAGCGGTTCGCAAGAGCCACACACATAAAGGGGTATAGTTCAGCTGGTAGAATAACGGTCTCCAAAACCGCAGGTCGTGGGTTCGAATCCTACTGCCCCTGTAAGGCCAATGCACACGCATTGGCCTTTCTTGCTTTTTCAGGATAATTCTGATCTGGCGGAAAATGAGGAAAGAGGGAAGTTTTTTATGCGGAATATTCAAAAGCAGCGGGCGCTTGCGCTTGTGCTTGTTTTAATTATTCTTTCGTCGCTGTGCCTCTCGGCATGCGGCAAGGCTAAGGATAACGGTTCGGACAGCCCGACGCCCACGGAGGAGACGGTTGCAACGGCTACGCCGACAATCTCGCCCACCAGCACGCCGTCCCCGGAGCCGACTGCATCGCCTACGCCTACGGTGACGCCGATCCCCGAGGGAATGATGCGAAGCGACATCACGAACGAGTGGGTCAAGGAGGAGATTGCGAAGGCACGTCCGATCGCAGTCATGCTCAACAATAAGGAGGAGGCGGTTCCGCAGAGCGGTATCAGCCGCGCCGGTCTGGTCTATGAGGCTCCGACCGAGGTTGATATCCAGCGTTTACTTGCCATCATCGAGGACTATTCGGATCTCGAGAAGATCGGCTCCGTGCGAAGCAGCCGCCATTACTATATCGACTGGATGCTCGAGTGGGATGCGATTTACTGCCACTTCGGCGGCTCCGTATATGCGAACAATATTCTGAAGCGCAGCGATATCCATAACCTCGACGGTATGGCGCTCGACGGAACGACGTACTACCGCACGAAGGACCGCGTGGCACCGCACAATGCGTACACGGCCGGCGACCGCATCATCAAGGAGGCGGAGCGCCGCAAATATCCGCTCACACACACGGACAAGTATGTGTCGGGCCACTTCAAGTTTGCGGACGAGGAGAACCCGAATCTGCTCGAGGGCGGATTTGACGCGACGTACGCGTCGCCGGGATACCCGCTCAACAAGCCCTGGTTTGAGTACAACGCCGAGGAGGGAGTGTACTACCGCTTCCAGTACGGCGACAAGCATATCGATGAGATGAACGGCGAGCAGCTCTCGTACACGAACATCATTTTCCAGTACTGCAAATGGAAGGGGATGGGCGACGGAACGAGCCGCATCGACATAACGACGATCGATTCCGGACGCAAGGGCTACTACATCACGATGGGCAAGGCGATCCCGATCACCTGGTCCAAGACGTCCGAGAGAGAACCTACGCGTTACTTCGACATGGACGGTAACGAGATTAAATTGAACACCGGCAAGACGTGGATCTGCATCATCAAGGACACGTACGCCGATCAAACCGACATTCACTGATTTTGAAAGGAGTTCACCATGGCCGACCCGTTTCTGAAGATCAAGCAGTTTGAACGCCTCTACGATGACGCCACCGCAGCGCAGACGGCACACGATGCGGGGGATGCGGACCAGTGCCGCCGCTATTCGCTGGATGCCTTTGACGCGCTTGCCGAGGCTGTCTGCGAAGTTCGCGGGTGCACCTTTAAAGAACTCCTTGCAAGTGATTATCTGAGCGAGCTCAGTGCGCGAAACTACAGCATGTACGCGTACGGAGTGTTCACGGGCAATTCGTTTGAGGCGCTTGAGCCCGAGCAGGCACTCGCCGTGTCTCACACGGATCCGTTCACGGCTCTCACGGAGGAGATTGACAAGTTTGCAGCCTTCTATGCGAAGGGGCTTCGTCCGAATTTCTGCGATGAGATCACGAGAACCAAGGCAAAGGGAATGCTCACTAGCGGCGCGCGTTCGTCGCTGGATTCCATTGTTTCGATGATCCTGATCGTCGCCATATTTGCCGCGGGCGTCGTTCTTTTGCTTCTTTCGACGTCGGAAAAACACCGCGATCTGTACATCAGCGGAGTGCTTGCGGTCGCATTCGGTGCGTTCCTGTTGTTTCTTAAGATAGGCGCGACCAAGGAATGATTAACGGGAAGGAACGACAGCCTATGTATCAGGTATTGCGAAGAGAGGGCATGGCAAAGCGCGGTGTGCTCACGACAGTGCACGGGACCGTACAGACGCCCGTGTTCATGAACGTCGGCACGGTCGCGGCCATCAAGGGCGCCGTATCCTCTGTCGATCTCCGCGAGATCGGGACGCAGGTGGAACTGTGCAACACATATCATCTTCATGTTCGCCCCGGCGATGACATCGTCTATCGGATGGGCGGACTTCAGAAGTTTATGCACTGGGACCGGCCGATTCTTACGGATTCCGGCGGATTTCAGGTGTTTTCCCTTGCGAAACTTCGGAAAATACGCGAAGAGGGCGTTTCGTTCCAGTCTCACGTAGACGGCCGCAGGATCTTCATGGGGCCCGAGGAGAGCATGCAGATCCAGTCGCATCTGGCATCGACGATCGCCATGGCATTTGACGAATGTCCGCCGAGCACTGCGGAGAAGGATTACATCCGTCAGTCGGTGGAGCGCACCACGCGCTGGCTGGAGCGCTGCAAGGCGGAGATGACGAGACTGAACTCGCTGCCCGAGACGATCAACAAAGAGCAGATGCTGTTCGGCATCAACCAGGGCGGTATTTACGAGGACATCCGGATCGAGCATGCGAAGCGCATCTCGGAGCTGGACCTCCCCGGATACGCGGTCGGCGGCCTTGCGGTCGGCGAGTCGCACGAGGAGATGTACCGGATCCTTGACGCGGTTGTCCCGCATCTTCCGATCGACAAGCCCGTGTACCTGATGGGCGTCGGAACTCCCGCGAATATTCTCGAAGGGGTAGAGCGCGGCGTCGATTTCTTCGACTGCGTATATCCGACGAGAAACGGAAGACACGGCCATGCGTACACGAACTTCGGCCGTCTCAATCTGAAAAATGAATGCTATAAGACAGACGACCGTCCGATCGAGGAGGGGTGCGATTGTCCGGCGTGCCGCAACCATTCGCGCGCTTACATCCGCCACCTTCTGGTAGCGGGTGAAATGCTCGGACTTCGCCTTATGGTCTTGCATAATTTACGGTTTTATAATAGAATGATGGAAGAAATCCGCGATGCCTTGGACGAAGGCAGATTTTCCGCTTACAAGAAAGAAAAGCTGGAAGGTTTTGCGCGAGGGACGCAAAGCGCGGAAGCAAAAGAAACGAGGTAATTACGAAATGAATCAGTTTTTGTCACTTCTCACGCAGTCTTCGGGTCAGGCATCGGGCATCGAAGCGCTTCTTCCGCTTGTCATCATGCTCGCGGCGTTCGGTGCGATCTTTTATTTCATGATCTTCCGCCCGCAGGCAAAGCAGGAGAAGAAACAGCAGGCGCTGCTCGCTTCGCTTGAGATCGGCGACAGTGTTTTGACGGCTTCCGGATTTTACGGTGTCATCATCGATATGGTTGAGGGACAGGACATTGTTATCGTGGAGTTCGGCAACAACAAGAACTGCCGTATCCCGATGAAAAAGTCAGCCGTAGTTGAGGTTGAGAAGTCTAACGCGCAATAAACCGTGCTTCCTGGGGTGTGCGACAACTCCGTCGTTTTTGAACCTACAAAACTGAAAAGGGATTCCTATATCGTCTTGCGGATGTCAGGCCTCCTTGCAGTGGAAGGCAGAAACAAGAGTGCGGTCACCCACCTGGCTACATGCTGGGAGTCAAAAAGCGGAACCGGCATCCTGGGAGTCACGGAGAAAAATGATACGAAACGAGCAAACATTTTTCGAACAAATGTTTGCTTTTTCTTTTTTGTTGTGCTATACTGATTTGTAACCCGGACGAGTGTTTCTGACTTGTCCGACGAGCAGGAGGTGACACAATGGCTCTTTCGCTGATCCTCGGCAGTGACGCCGGGAAGAATCGTGAAATTATGCTTCGGCAGATGCTTGCGCAGAGCGCGGACGCATCGACCGAATGCTTTTTCTTTGTGCCCGAGCAGGCCAATCTCGATGCGGAGAGATCACTTTGTGCACTTCACGAGGGCGGCTGTATCACGAACATCGACATCGTAAGCTTCCGTCGTCTCGGATACCGCCTCGTAGACGAACTCGGCGACCGCATTCCGCCGGTTCTCGACGAGATCGGAAAGAGTTTGCTCCTGAAGAAAGTAATGACCGAACACGCGAAGGACATGGCGATGTTCGGAGGAAAGATCAATAAGACCGGTTTCATCGAAGAGACGAAGTCGCTTCTGTCCGAGCTCGTGAGCTACGAAGTCACGCCGGAGAAACTCCGCGAGATGTCCGAGGCGACCGCCGACACGGATGTGATGCTCTCGAACAAGCTCGCCGAGCTGGCTGACGTGTTCACGTGGTTCCGCATGCGCTGCGGCGAGACGAGGATCATGGAAGTGGACATTTACCGCGCGATGAAACCTCTTGTGAAGGAATCGAAGAGGCTTAGGGGAAGCGTTCTGTACTTCGATGGTTACACCGGTTTCACACCGACGCAGCTGTCGCTCGTCGCGGAGCTTCTCAAAGTGTGCCGCGACGTCGTGATAACTGTGACGATCGATCCCGCGGAATACGGCAGAACGGACGGTGCGGACTGCTTTCGCATCAGCCGCGAGACGATCGCAGCGCTTGCGAAGCTCGCGACGGAGACCGGGCACAAAGTGCTTGCTCCGACGGTGACGGACGCGTCGGACGACGAGAGGGACCCTGCGCTTGCGAAGGTTGCATTTTCCCTGTTCCGCAAGGGTGCAGCGCCGTACACGGGGGACTCCGGCGACGCTGTCGTGCTCACTTCGGCACCGGACTGCGCGGAGGAAGTGAGACGTACGGTGTGCGAGATCGCCGGGCTGATCCGCAGAGACCATGCGCCCTGCGATGCGATCGGCGTCGTGTGCGGTGATATCCCGACGTACGCGGAACTGCTGCGCAAGGAGATGCAGCTGGCGGAGATTCCGTTCTTTATCGACCTCACGTCCGATGTCAAGGACAATGCCTTGATTGAATACATCCGAAGCCTTCTGGCGATGATCGACTCCGACATGAAGACGGAGGAGGTCATGCGCTGGCTCAAGAACCCGATCCAGAATTTTCCGGCGGAGAGAATCGCCTTCCTGGAGAATTTCCTTCTTGCGCGCGGGATCCGCGGGTGGAATGCGTGGAAGAGGGGCTTTACCGGCGATTACGGCGGGCGTAGGGAGACGATGGCGCTCGATTGTGCCGTGTTTGCGGAGGAACTGCGCGAACGTCTGGAACCGCTTCGCGACGCGCTTGCAGGCGATACCGACCTGCGCGCGAAGACGGAGGCTTTGTACGCCTTTTTGGTGAAGGAGGACGTGTACCGCCGCATGCTCGCAATCTCCGAGGAGCTTGTGACGGAGCGCGTGCCATGGCATCTGCGCCGCTCGAAGGAGTACGCGTCGGTGTACCGCGCCGTGGTCGATCTGTTTGACCGCATGTACGAGCTGATGCCGGACACGCCGATCTCGCTTCGAGAGTACCGTGAGCTGTGTGATGCGGGATTTGCCGAACTGCGTCTCGGGGTGATACCGCCGGAGACGAACTGTGTCATGATCGGCGACCGCAAGCGCTCGAGAATCTCGCGCGTGCAATATCTGTTCTTCCTCGGCATGAACGAGGGCGTTGTGCCCGGAAGCGGACATCCCAGCATCCTTCTGAACGAGAAGGAGAGGGAGATCCTCAAGGAGAAGGGGCTGCTGCTTGCCGACACACCGAAGGAATTGATGGATTCGGAGGAGTTCTATGTCCTTCTGAACCTGCAGAAGCCTACGAGGAAACTTACCGTCTCATGGAGTCTGATCGGAAACGACGGAAGCGATCTCCACGAGTCGTATATTGTGCGCCGTATCCGGGAATTGCTCGGCCGCAAAGAGAAGAAGGACGGCGCGGATGCAGGTGAGACTACATTTTTCGACCGCATCGTCGTGGACGGCGGACGCAGGGAACTGATGCAGAATTTTGATCTGGCGGCGGGCCGGATCAGCAGCGAATATACAGACCCCGACGAGCTTGCGGATTACCGCGCTCTGTACCGGTGGTATTTTACGGAGGGGCAGGACAGCCCGATCTCCGCGGAAAGGCTTGCGGAGGCCGAGAAAGGCTTCTTCCGCGAGGCAGGGATCTCGGAGGAGTCTGCGAGGAAACTTCATCCGGCGGGCACGCAATTCTCTGTGTCCCGCCTTCAAAAGTATGCGGAATGCCCGTTTGCGCACTTCTTAAGCTACGATCTCGGCATCGACGAGCGCGTGAGCTTCGAGCCTGACAACCGCATGGACGGACAGGTGTACCATGCCGTGGCGGAGCGCGTCTTCCGCAGGATCGGTGATGAGATGCGCGCTGGCGGCGACATCGACGATGAGAAATTGATGGCCTGGATCGAGGAGGCGGAGCGCGAGGTCGCCGAAGATCCCGCATACGAGTGCTATCACGTGAACGGTCGAAACCGGTATCTGATGCAGTCATTGTTTGATAACCTGCGATTCATGTTCCCGCATTACCTTCGCCAGGTAAAGAAAGGCAAATACCGTTTCTATGCCGCGGAGCAGCCGTTTGATATCACGTTTGATCAATATCGCCTGGTCGGAAAGATCGACCGGATCGAGCTGGCCGGGGACGGCGACCGCGTGTGCATTAAGATTACGGACTACAAGTCCAATACAAAGAAATACAACCGTGACCATGCGGACGCGGGAGTGACGATCCAGCTTCCGTGGTATCTGCGCGTCAGCGAGAAGATTCTTCGGGAGAAGGGGCTTCCCGCTGTGGCAGCTGCCGCGTTCTATTCGACGTTTGCCATCGGATACAAGACCGGACTTCCCAAGGATGAGGAGAGCGAGAAGGCGATTAACGACGAGACGAAGCCGGACGGCTTCTTCTCCTGCGAGACGGCGACTGCCGGCGGAGAGAAGCCGCTCGCGGACGACCGGTATCTGCGCCTTCTCGACGCGGACGTTGCGGAAGCCGGCGACAAATACCGCTCGAATATTGTCAAATTGTCCGTCGACAAGGGCAAAATGTCCGGCAATGTGATGCCGGAGGAGGCGCTCGCCTCGATGCTGGACGGCGTGGAGCAGTCGGTGGGACAGGAAATCTCGGAGATTGCGGGCGGTTCGGTCGCAATCCGGCCGCTTAAGTGCAAGGACTCGAGCGCCAAATACAACGCCTGCGAGTATTGTTCCTACGGCGGAATCTGCCGCGTGGCGGATGCCGTGAAGGATCCTTCCCGCAGCATCAAGGCACAGGATGAGGACGGAGGTAACGCGTGATGGGCTTTACAAAACAGCAGGAACGGGTTATTACTACCGAAATCGGAAATCTCATTGTCTCCGCGGCTGCAGGATCGGGCAAGACGGCGGTTCTGGTCGAGCGCATTCTCAACCATATCCGCAGGGAGGACCATCCCGTTGAGATCGACGAGATGCTCATTGTGACATTTACGAAAAATGCCGCGAACGAGATGCGGGAGCGCATTGAAAAACGGATCGAGAAGGAGCTGGAGAGCAACCCGGACGACGAGAGGCTGCAGCGCCAGGCGCGGAATATTCATTTTGCGCGTATCTCGACGATCGACAGCTTCTGCCAATACGTTGTGAGACGGTATTTTTATCAGGCGGACATCGATCCGTCCTACCGCATTCTTGACAACAGTGAGGTCAAGGAGCTTTATAAGCTTGCGATGGACGAGGTTCTGGAGCGCGCGTACGACCGTGACGACCGTTTCTTTAAGGAGCTGGTGACGGCGTACGGCGGAAAGAAGGGCGACGGCGATCTCGCCGACCGAATTCTTGAGATTTACAAGCAGAGTGTCAGCAATCCGTTCCCGGAGAAGTGGCTCTCGAAGCAGCTGACGCTCTATGAGACCGAGGCCGGATTGATGGACGGCAGCTACATGAAGGAAGTGTACGATCATTGGCACCGCACGGTCAACGATGTTCTCGCGGAGATCCGGAACATGCGCGCAGCGATGAGCGAGGACGGAATGCCCGTTCATTATGACGAGGCGTACGCAGACGATGAAGCGTACGTTGCGGACATCGCGGGGGAGAGCAATATCGAGGCATTTTTCGAGAAGGCGCGAAAGGACCATGAGTGGGCCGGACTTTCGAGAAAACGGCCGAAGGACCTTGACCCGGGGCTTGTTGAGCTCTGCAAGGCTACCCGCAGCCATTACAAGGACATTTTTGACAAGAAACTTTGTCCCCAGGCGAAACGGTACACGGAACACACGCTGGAACTCCAGAAGTATTGTGTCGATGTACTGCGGTGCCTCTGTGACCTTGTGAGGGATTTTGACAATACGTTTTTGCGGCTGCAGAAAGAGCGGAACGCATATGATTTTTCGACGATCTCGCACATTGCGCTCGGTATTCTGCTGAACGAGGACGAGACGCCGACGGATACCGCGCGTGCGATGAGCAAAGAGTTTGCGGAGATCATGATCGACGAGTATCAGGACTCGAACATGATGCAGGAATACCTGCTGAAGGCGGTTTCTCGCACCGTGAACGGACGTCCGAACCTCTTCATGGTCGGCGATATCAAGCAGAGTATCTACCGGTTCCGCAAGGCGAAGCCGGAATTGTTCCTCTCGAAATGCGAAGCTTTTGCGAAGAATCCTGACGAGGGAACCTGCATCAATCTGCAGATGAATTTCCGCAGCAACGAGGCTGTCATCGATTCCGTGAACGAGGTATTTCTGCGCGTGATGCGCGAGGCGGTCGGCGGCATCGATTACAACGATGAAGTCAGATTGAATTACAGCTCCCTGTACGACGAGACAGTAGAGAAAGACAATCCCGCGTACCGAAGCGAGCTGCTGGTTGAGATGGGCGACAATCCGGTCGAGGCCGAGGTGAAGCGCATTGTATCGCGCATCCTCGAGCTGACCGATCCGGTGAACGGGCTCGTTGTCGACAGAGAGAATCCGCATGTTGCGACATTTGGCGATATCGCGGTTTTGTTCCGCGCGCGCAAAGACCTGTACACAGGACTTCTGCAGGCGCTTCGCGAGAGCGGAATACCTGCGTACGTGCCGGAGACGGAAGGATATTTTGAGGCTGCGGAGATTGACGCGGTGATCTCGATGCTTCACCTTTTGGACAATCCGTTCCAGGAGATTCCGGCCGCTTCTGTTTTGACATGTCCCGTGTTCGGAATGAACGCGGAGGATCTGGCGCAGCTGCGGCTCATGACATTTTCCGCAAAGGGAAACTCCGAGCATCGCGCAGAGGAGTTTGATCCGGAGATTGAGGATGCCGGTGCTGCTCAAGAGGACCGCAGACCGCCGTATCTGCTCACGATAGTGAGACGCGCGGCGGAGTCCGACGAGACGGACAGCGCACTTCGCGGCAAATGCACCGCGTTCCTTCGCGTGTACGACCTCCTCAAGAAACATTCCGCGTATACTTCGGCTGCGGAATTGATGGAGGAGTTCCTCGCGGAGACCGGGCTTTATGAATTCTGCTGGGCGACCGAGGGCGGCGCGAACCGCGTCCGCAACCTTGACCTTCTGGTACACAAGGCTCGTGAACACAGAGAGACGGCTTCGGGCAGCATTTCGAGTTTCCTTGCGTATGTGGACAGCATCATCGAGAGCGGCGAGGGCATCAGCAACACGGTCGGAAACCGCACTCCGAACGCGGTGAAGATTCTCACTGTGCACGGAAGCAAGGGCCTTCAGTATCCGATCGTATTTCTCGCGGACTGCCGTCATTCGTACAATACGATGTCCTTAAGCAACACGGTGATCGTACACGACGAGCTCGGATTTGGCGCGACGTCGATCTTCCCGAAGGAAAAGTTGAAATATCCGACGATCGCAAACGATGCGGTCAAGCTTCGCCTGAAGAGGGATTCATTCGGCGAGGAGCTTAGGCTTTTGTACGTCGCGATGACGCGCGCCAAGGAGAAATTGATCGTCACCGGCAATATCGGTAAGCGCGATCGGAAGAGGATCGGAAAGGCGGTGCTGTACTCCGCATTTTCCCCGGACAAGGCGGTTTCGTACACGGAGCTTCTGGAGGCGGATGCGTTTCTGTACAACGTGCTTGCGGGCGTGCTGCGCGGACTTCCCGCGGCCTCCGCAATGAAAATATTCAATAATTCGGGCGACGGGGACATCAATGTCTCGACGCCTTATTGGGATGTTGTCATCCGCGACAGCATAGGAACTCTCGGAGCCGACGCGGAGGAATCGGAATTCTCGGAGGAGGAAGACGAGAACGCAGGCGATGCGGCATGCGGGAAGGACTCTGCGGGAGATGGAGCGGACAAGAAGGCACCCGCTTCGGAAAATGGAACAGATAAAGCCTCCTCTGCGGAGCATGAACAGGCCGACGAGGCGGTTTTGACGCGGCTTGAAGAGCTGAGGTTGTATTTTGCGAACCGGCGCTCAGAGCTTACGGACAAGACGGAGATCCCCGTGAAGGTGAGCGTGTCACGCGTAAAGAAGCTTGCGTACCTCGAGCGGGAAGCACAGGAGGAACGCAGGGAGCGCGCAGACGGCGTGGTGTACATGGAGGAGCGGGATGACGCGGCTCAGGGCAGCAGCGAGTCTGATGCAAACAGCGAGCCTCAAGTCACCGACGAGGATATCCCGACGCCGGGATTCGCTAAGACAGTGACGTCGGAAGAAGACGGTGCGGCAGATGCGAAGAGTACGTCAGGCACCGAATTCGGAACACTTTGTCACCGCATTTTGCAATTCCATGATTTTACGAGACCTGCAGAGAAGGAAGTGTTCCTCGAGGAGTGGGAGCACATGCGGAGCCTTCGACGGATCACGGCGGAGGACGGCGCGAAGCCGGGAGAGGAGAAGTTCCTTGCGCTGTACAGAAGCGAACTCGGACAGCGGATGGGAGCAGCGCAGAAGGCAGGAAAATTGTTCCGGGAGCGCGCGTTCGTGATGAACGTGGCGGCGGACCGAATCTCACCGGATTACCCGGCGGATGCGAACATCCTTCTTCAGGGTATTATCGACGCGTACTTTGAGGAGGACGGCGAGTACGTTCTTGTGGATTACAAGACGGACCGTGTGGACGCGGCGGACGGCGAGGAGGAACTCCGCAGAAGACATGCGACACAGCTGCGTATTTATGCGGAAGCGCTCACGCGCGGAACCGGAAAGCGCGTAAAAGAAATTGTAATTTACTCGTTATCCCTTAACAAATCGATACCGATAGAGTATAATGAGCGTTGAAAGTTCTTTTTTTCTGAGGTGTATATGAGGAACAAGGTACTGTTTATTTACAATCCGAATGCGGGTACCAAGAAGATCGTGGCCAAGCTCAACGACGTCATCTACGAACTGATCGACGACGAGCACGATCTGGTGATCTCCCCGACGAAGCGGAGAAATGACGCAAAGGACGCCGTGATCGCATACCTGACCGAGGGGGACTGCGTCAAGATCGTCTGCTCCGGCGGAGACGGAACGCTCCACGAGGTTGTCGACGGTCTTATGTCGCTGCCCGAGGAAAAAAGAGTTCCCGTCGTGTATCTTCCCGCGGGAAGCACTAACGATTTCGGATACTCGCTGAGCATCCCGAAGGATATTGTCGAGGCTGCCGCTTTGTCTCACACGGGCATGGACTATCCCTGCGATATCGGCTGCTTCAACGGCAAGAATGTTGTTTATACGGCTGCATTCGGCTTATTTTCCGATGTTTCGTACGCGACTTCGCAGTCGATGAAGAACGCGATCGGACACGCCGCATACCTTTTGAACGGCGCGGGAGCGCTCGCCAACATTGAGACGGTAAATGCGACGATCACGCTGCCTGACGAGGTGATCGAGGGCACGTTCATCGTCGGTATGGTCGTGAGTTCGTCCTCCATCGGCGGTTTCCGCGGTATCACGGGACCCGAGGTACGGTTGAACGACGGCAAATTCGAACTGTTCCTGGTCCGCGAGCCCGGAGTGCTTCAGGTGGCAGGCCTTCTGAACGATATCAAGAAGGGCAATTTTGACAATCCGCTGATCGTATACCGGCATATTACCGAGGCTGTTTTCGAGTTCGAGGACGAGGTTGCCTGGACAATCGACGGCGAGTACGGCGGCTCCTGCATGCAGGCGCACATTTCCGTGAAAAAGCACGCCGTTTCGTTCGTTGTTCCGCGGAGCCTGATGGGTCTTCTGACCTGACCTTCCGACAGCGCGCAGAAGCGCGGGAACATCGTATAAAAACCCATGGAATACTTGACAGAAACCATCGATTTGAGTAAGATATAAGTCGGTGGTTTTGTCTGTTTTTCAGGGCAGATAACCCAAGATACTTTCATTTTACGGAGGATGTGTATTATGTACTATATCGGTGTGGATCTCGGTACTTCCTCGGTCAAGCTCCTGCTTATGGACTCCGAGGGTGCGATTGTGAATATTGTCTCGAAGGAATATCCCCTTTATTTTCCGAAGACCGGTTGGTCTGAGCAGAAGCCTGAGGACTGGTGGACGCAGATGAAGATCGGCGTCAGGGAACTTATCGCGGGCGTTGACGCTTCGAAGGTTGCCGGCATCAGCTTCGGCGGTCAGATGCACGGTCTTGTAATCCTTGACGAGAACGACAATGTGCTTCGTCCGGCGATCCTTTGGAACGACGGCCGTACGCAGGAAGAGTGCGATTACCTCAACAACGTGATCGGACGCGAGAAGATCAGCTCGTACACCGCTAACATGGCGCTTACGGGTTTCACCGCTCCGAAGCTTTTGTGGGTGAAGAAGCACGAGCCTGAGATCTTTGCGAAGATCTGCAAGATCATGCTTCCCAAGGATTACCTTGCATACCTTCTTTCCGGCGTTCACTGCACGGATGTTTCGGATGCTTCCGGTATGCTTCTTTTCGACGTAAAGAACAAGTGCTGGTCCAAGGAGATGATCGACATCGTCGGCATCAAGGAAGAGCAGCTTGCCAAGATTTTCGAGAGCTACGAGGTTGTCGGAACGATCCTTCCCGCTGTTGCGGATGAGCTCGGACTTCCGAAGACCGTTAAGATCATCGCCGGCGCAGGCGACAACGCTGCGGGCGCTGTCGGAACCGGTACGCTTGAGCATGGTATGTGCAGCGTTTCGCTCGGAACGTCGGGCACCGTGTTTATCGCAACGGATGAATTTGCCGTTGACGACGCAAACGCTATGCATTCCTTCGCACATGCGAACGGCAAGTATCACTTCCTGGGCTGCATGCTTTCCGCTGCATCCTCGAACAAGTGGTGGATGGACGATATCATCGGAACGAAGGACTATGCGGCAGAGCAGAAGAACATCAAGGAGATCGGAAAGAACAACGTGTTCTATCTTCCGTACCTGATGGGCGAGCGCACTCCTCACAACAACCCCGACGCAAGAGGCTGCTTCATCGGAATGTCGATGGACACCAAGCGCGAGGATATGACCCTTGCGGTTATGGAGGGCGTTACGTACGCACTTCGTGATGCGCTTGAGATCGCACGATCCTTCGGCGTTAAGATCGAGCGTATCCGCGCGATCGGCGGCGGCGCTAAGAGCCCGCTGTGGTGCAAGGTTCTCGCGAATATCATGAACGTTAAGGTTGACAAGATCAACTGCGAGGAGGGTCCGGGCTACGGTGCTGCGATCCTTGCGGCTGTAGGCTGCGGCGAGTATGCTTCCGTTGAGGAGGCTGCAGGCAAGCTGATCCGCGTTGTCGACACCATCGAGCAGGATCCTGCGATCGTTGCCGAGTACGAGAAGAGATATCAGATCTTCCGTTCTCTGTATCCTGCACTCAAGCCGGCGTTTGCAGCGATTGCCGAAGCCAATCGATAAGTCATCGAAAACAGATACGAACTGCAGAACAACGGAGTTGCCTTCCTTGTAGGGGGGGCAACTCTTATGCACGTTTATACGAAGTACCGCAGACCGGGGGAAACATGAAACCGTACGCATCATTTTCGACAATTTACGACCGCTGCATGGACAATGTTCCGTACGATGAATGGGCATTACGTCTGGTCGGCATTTTGCGCGAAAGCGGAGTTCCGGACGGCGGGATCGTGGCCGATCTCGGGTGCGGAACGGGGAAAATGAGCCGTCGGCTGCGCGATGCGGGTTACGATGTCATCGGACTCGACGCGTCGGAGGAGATGCTGATGGTCGCGCAGGACAGGGAGTACGAGCGACTCGCAGACCTTTGCGGCAGCGAGGACGAGGAATCGGGCGATGAGGAGTTCGACGATTCCGGGCGTATCACGTACCTGTGCCAGGACGTGCGATCGTTTGAATTGTACGGTACGACGGCCGCGATGGTGAGCGTCTGCGACACGCTCAACTATCTGACGACCGAGGACGAGCTCGCGGAGACGTTTCGGCTCGTCAACAATTATCTGGACAAAGACGGCGTGTTCTGTTTTGACATGAAAACGCCGCGGTATTACGAGAAGGTTCTCGGAAACGGCGTGCGCGTCGAGGATTATGACGATTCGACGCTCATCTGGGACAATGCATACGATGCGGAAAATGGGCTCAACGAGTATCGTCTCACCATTTTCCTCCGCGAGGGAGACGGTCCGGAAGAGGACCGGTATGTGCGCAGCGATGAGACGCATGTGCAGCGCGCGTACTCGCTTGAGACGATCAAGGAGCTGCTTGCGCAGAGCGGAATGACGTTCGTGGCTGCGTATGACGGCTACACAAAGGAGCCAGCGACGGAGACGACGGAACGGTTCGTGATCGTTGCGAAGGAGGGCTTTCAATCCAACAAATATTACGGATGATACGGGAAGGACATTCGATCGTGAGTGAGACAGGAAAGGATTATATCGTTCGCGCAACCGCTGCGGACGAGTTTGTGCGGGCGTTCGCAATCACGTCCCGCGGCATTGCGGAGACGGCGCGCATGGCACATGACCTGACGCCTGTGGCGACGGCGGCTCTCGGAAGACTGCTGAGTGCCTCGGCGATGATGGGCGTCATGATGAAAGGTGACCGCGACATGCTGACGGTCCGCATCGATTCCTCGGGACCTTTGAACGGATTGCTCGCGACGGCCGACTCCCACGGCAACGTGAAAGGTTACGTCGGCAATCCGAACGCAGAGGCACCGGATCGCCCGGACGGGCATCTCGGCGTCGGAGCGGCGGTCGGAATCGGAGTGCTCAGCGTCATCAAGGACCTCGGCCTCAAGGAGCCCTATGTCGGCGATATCGAGCTGCAGACGGGCGAGATCGCCGAGGATCTCACATATTATTTTGCGGCGTCGGAACAGACGCCATCGAGCGTCGGCCTCGGTGTTTTGGTCGACCGCGACGGCAGCGTGCTGCAGTCCGGCGGATTTATCGTACAGCTGATGCCCGACGTTCCCGACGAGGTTATTTCGCAGCTGGAAGTGAACCTGAAGTCGCTCCCGTCCGTGACCGAGATGCTCTCCGCGGGACTTACGCCGGAGAGAATCCTGTCGCGAGTGCTCGACGGACTTCAGCCGGAATTCACAGGGGAGTGCGGCGCGGCATTTTCCTGCAACTGCTCGAAGGAGCGTTACACGAAGGGACTCGCGAGCCTCGGAAAGAACGACCTCATGTCGCTGATCCGCGGGGATGAGTCGGTTGAGATCGTGTGTCAGTTCTGCGGTAAGAAGTACGAGTTCACCGCACAGGAATTGAAAACAATAGCGGAGGCCGCCGTCGACAGATAAAAAACAGACGGCTGCCGCGTAAGGAGGAAATAAATATGAGTACACAGCTTTCGAAAAATGCATGGCTAAAGTACGACAAAAAGACGATGTCCGCAGTGATGGATTTTGCGGAGGAGTACCGCAGGTTTCTGAGCGCAAACAAGACGGAGCGCGAGTGCGCGGACGCGATCGTGAAGAAAGCGAAATCGCTCGGCTTCAAGAACATTGCGGACGTGAAGAAGGCGAAGGCCGGAGACAAGATCTATGCTTCTTTGATGGGCAAGATCGTCGCATTGTTCGTGGTGGGCAGCGAGCCGCTTGAGAACGGAATGAAGATTCTCGGCGCACACATCGATTCGCCGCGCCTTGACCTTAAGCAGGTTCCGGTGTATGAGGACGATTACACGGAGATTGCGCTTTTGGATACGCATTACTACGGCGGAATCAAGAAGTACCAGTGGGTGACGATCCCGCTTGCGATGCACGGTGTGATCTGCCGCAAGGATGGTACGACGGTAAAAGTAAATATCGGCGACGAGCCCGGTGATCCGGTGTTTGGCGTGAGCGACCTTTTGATCCACCTCGGTGCGGATCAGCTTCAGAAGAAGGGCGCGACGGTCGTGGAGGGCGAGGATCTCAACGTGACGTTCGCAACAATCCCGCTCAAGGGTGAGAAGGAATATGCGGTTCGCGCAAATGTGTGGAAGCTTCTCTCGAAGAAGTACGGCGTTGAGGAGGACGACTTCCTCTCCGCGGAGATCGAGATCGTTCCCGCAGGCGAGGCTCGCGACATGGGCATCGACAGCTCGCTTTTGATGGGCTACGGCCACGATGACCGTTGCTGTGCATACCCTTCCGCAGAGGCGTTGTTCCGCGTTGTTTCGGATGAAACGAACATTCCCGCGTGGCACGGACGCACGATGGTTTGCCTTCTTGTCGACAAGGAGGAGATCGGAAGTGTCGGCGCAACGGGCATGCACTCCAAATTTTTCGAAAACACGGTTGCGGAACTTCTGGACCGCATGGGAGAGTACAGCGAGCTTAAGCTGCGCCGTGCAATGCAGAATTCCGTAATGCTTTCCTCGGATGTAAGCGCTGCGTACGACCCGAATTACGCGGGCGTGTTCGAGCGCAAGAACGCTGCATATTTCGGATGCGGTCTGGTGTTCAACAAGTACACCGGTTCCCGCGGCAAATCAGGCTCGAACGATGCGAACCCCGAGTATTTTGCGAAGATCCGCAAGGCGTTCGACGACGCGAACGTAAGTTTCCAGACGGCGGAGCTCGGCAAGGTTGACCAGGGCGGCGGCGGAACCATCGCTTACATCATGGGCAACTACGGAATGAATGTCATCGACTGCGGCGTTGCCGTACAGAACATGCATGCGCCGTGGGAGGTCATCAGCAAGGCTGACCTGTACGAGGCGCTTCAGGGATATCTTGCTTTCTACCGCGCGATGTGACACGCGGCGTAAGGAGACACTATGGAAACTCTTAAGATCCGATACATCAGCAAAGAGATCGAGCACCTGCGCTATATCGACGGCGTTTCGGACTGGATCGATCTGCGGAGCGCGGAGGATGTCACGCTGAAGGCGGGTGAAAGCCGCCTGATCCGGCTCGGCATCGCCGTGGAGCTTCCTTCGGGCTACGAGGCGCACATCGTGCCGCGCAGCTCGACATTCAAGAACTTCGGAATCATCCAGACGAACCACATGGGCGTTGTCGACCACAGCTATTGCGGCGACGAGGATGAGTGGAGATTTCCCGCGCTTGCGATGCGCGACACGGAGATTCACGTCAACGACCGGATCTGCCAGTTCCGCATCATGAAGAACCAGCCGAAGCTTGTGTTCGAGGAAGTAGAGCACCTGGGCGGCTCTTCCCGCGGCGGGTTCGGATCGACAGGCGTAAAATAAGCACAACACGCCGCATTTTACGGCGAAACACAGTAAGAAACGGAGTGACAGAAATGATTCAGGTTACTGTATTTTCCGGCTTTTTGGGCGCAGGCAAGACAACGCTCATCAAGAAGCTTCTCGCGGACGGATATAAGGGCGAGAAAGTAGTTTTAATCGAGAACGAGTTCGGTGAGATCGGCATCGACGGCGGCTTTTTAAAGGACGCCGGCATCGAGATCACCGAGATGAATTCGGGCTGCATCTGCTGCTCGCTGGTCGGAGATTTCGGCAAGGCGCTCACGCAGGTGAAGGAGCAGTTCCATCCGGACCGCATCCTCATCGAGCCCTCCGGTGTCGGTAAGCTTTCCGACGTTGTGCGCGCGATCGAAGGCATCGGCGATCCCGAGATGGTCGTAACCGGCCTTGTGACGGTTGTTGACGCCGGCAAATGCCGCATTTACATGAAAAACTTCGGTGAGTTCTTCAACAATCAGGTTGAGTGCGCTCACACGATCCTTTTAAGCCGCAGCCAGTTTGTTTCCGAGGACAAGCTGCAGGCATGCGTAAAGCTTCTTCGCGAGAAGAACGCGGACGCTACGATCGTCACGACTCCGTGGGATGAGCTCACGGGGGAGCAGATTCTGAAGGCGATGGAGACGAAGGTTGACCTCGCAAAGCAGCTGCTCGAGGAAGAGGAGGTATGTCCGGTCTGCGGACATCACCACCATCACGACGATGACGACGATGAGGAGTGCGAGAGCCACCATCATCACCACGACGACGATGATGACGATGAGGAGTGCGAGTGCCATCACCACCATCATCACGACGATGACGACGATGAGGAGTGCGAAAGCCATCACCACCATCATCACGACGATGACGACGATGAGGAGTGCGAGTGCCATCACCACCATCATCACGACGATGACGACGATGAGGAGTGCGAAAGCCATCATCACCACCATCACCACCATGAGGACGGTGAGGAGTGCGATGACGAGGAGTGCGAGTGCCACCATCACCATGAAGGACACCACCATCATCATCACCATGCCGACGAGGTGTTCACGAGCTTCGGCCGCGAGACGGTCAAGAAGTACGAGGAGGAGACGCTCCGCGATATTCTCGAGAAGCTTGCAAACTCTGAGGAGTACGGCATGATCCTTCGTGCGAAGGGAATGGTTCCGGATCCGGAGGGCAAATGGCATTATTTCGATCTGACGCCCGGCGAGTATGAGATCCGCGACGGCCAGCCCGATATCATCGGACGCATCTGCGTCATCGGCAGCAAGATGAACGAGGACGCGATCCGCGAGTTGTTTGAGCTCGCATGACGTGACAGAAAGGAACAGCACTATGGAAAAGCCCGTATTTGTCATAAACGGCTTTCTTGACAGCGGAAAGACATCGTTTATCCGCGATACATTGAGCGATCCGCAGTTTCTTGCGGGCGGCCGGGTTCTGGTCATCCTCTGCGAGGAGGGTGAGGAGGAGCTCGACGAGATCGCTCTCTCGAAGAAGGGCGTAAGCATTCTGACCGTGGAGGAGAAGGAGCAGCTTACGGACGTTTTCCTTCGTCAGATTACGGATTTCTACGATCCGAACATGATATTGATCGAATGGAACGGAATGTGGAAGCTGGTGGATCTGTTTGACATTGATTTGCCCGAGGACTGGCGCATGGCGCAGGTCATCACGATGATGGATTCGACGACGTTCCCGATGTATCTTGCCAACATGCGGTCGATGATCCTCGATGAGGTGCGCTATTCGGATGCGGTGATCGTAAACCGCTGCGACGATAACACCGACCGTTCGCTGATCCGCCGGAGCATCAAGTCGGTGAACCGTAAGGCGCAGATCTCGTACGAGCGCGCAGACGGCAAGGACGCGGGAGATTTTGAGGATGAGCTTCCGTACGACATCACACAGCAGCAGCTGACCATCACGGACGATGACTACGGCATCTGGTACATGGATGCCTCGGAATATCCCGAAAAATACGACGGCAAGACGCTCACGTTTCTCGCGATGCTCTATGTATCGCCGAGGCTTCCGAAGGGCTACATCGTGCCCGGCCGTATGGTGATGGCATGCTGCGCCGAGGATACGCAATTTTCCGGATTCCTCGCTAAGCTTCCCGCGGCGGTTGACCCGGATTCGCTCAGAAGCCGCATGTGGTTCACCGTTACGGCAAATGTCCGCGTACAGCGCATGCGCGAGTACAAAGGCAAGGGCGTCGTTTTGTACATCACGAGCATGGTTCCCGCGAAGGAACCTGCCGACCCGATGATCTATTTTTCGTAAAATCAGGCCGCAAGGCATTTGGAAAGGTGGCAGTATGGGGATTCCCGCCGGGATCAAAGTGCTCGGAAGAACATCGAAGGAGGCGCCGGACGTATTGTTTTGGACCGGAAGCCGCTATGAGATGAATGTCCGGGCGTCACGCCTTACGGTGCGCATCGAGGCAGCGTACGGAGGACAGGAGCAGTGGATCGCCGTCTTGGTGAACCGCGCGCTTACGTGCCGTATGCCGCTGCTTCGCGGGGAAAATGAAATTATTATTTTCCAAAACCGCAACGCATCGGAGGTAAAAAACGTATGTATCTTAAAGGAGGTCCAGCCGATGGGCGGCGACGGGCCGAATTACATTCGTCTTACGGATGTGGATACGGACGGCGAGATTCTGCCTGTGCCGGAGGCGGAGCACCGCATGGTGTTCATCGGCGACTCAATCACCTCAGGCGAAGGAGCGATCGGTGCTCTTTCGGAAAATGATTGGGTTGCACAGCTTTTTTCCGGCTGGAACAACTACGCATTCATGACTGCAGAGGCTCTTTTTGCAGATTACCAGGTCGTTTCTCAGAGCGGCTGGGGCGTGTATTGCGGATATAACAACGATCCTCACATGAGCGTTCCGGGCATTTACGACAGCGTTTGCGCGCTTGTCGGAGAGAGTGCAGAGGACGGAAGCATGAGAGGTGTGTGCGGTTCGCTCGAGCCGTACGATTTCAGTGCATTTTCCCCGGAGGTTGCTGTTATCAATCTCGGGACTAACGACGGCGGTGCGCTGAACTCCGAGGCGTATACGGACCCTGTGACAGGGAAGACGTACAAGCTTCGGAAAGGTGCTGACGGAAAGCCCGACGAAGAGAGTCTTGTGTTGTTCACGGACGCTGCGGTAAGCTTTCTCAACAAATTGCGGAGCGTACATCCCGATGCGTATCTTCTGTGGGTGTACGGCATGCTCGGGACCGAAATGGAATCGGCGGTAAGGGCTGCGGTCGCAAAATACCGCCGCGCAAGCGGGGACAGACGTGTCGGCTACCTCAGGCTGCCTGACACGAAAGAGGGTGCATTCGGCGCGCGATGCCACCCTGGTACGCTTTCTCACAGGAGAGCTGCCGATGCGATCATACGGCGCGCGAAAAAAATAATTTCGGAGAACCTATAGTTCTCCGGGTGCTACTGTGGTGCCGGTCTTCCACATGCCGGCGATTTGATGGGGGACATGAATATGAGTCTGTTGAAATTGGAAAACATAGGCAAGATCTATGTTTCCGAGAACAACGTCGCGGTCGGAATCCGCGGCGTTAATCTGTCGTTTGAACAGGGTGAATTTGTCGCGATTACCGGTGCGTCCGGAAGCGGCAAGTCCACGCTTCTCAACGTGTTGAGCGGCATGGACACCTATGAGGAGGGCGAGCTCTATGTCGAAGGGCAGCCCACGTCGCATTATCTTCAGACGGACTGGGAAGAGTACCGTCAGAAGTATATCTCTTTTATTTTCCAGGATTACAATATCATCGACAGCTTTACGGTGCTTCAGAATGTGGAACTTGCGCTGATGACGATCACGGATCCGATCGAGCGCAGACGCCGCGCGATCGAACTGATCGATCGTGTCGGACTTCGCAGCCACATGAGGCATAAGGGAAGCCATCTCTCCGGTGGGCAGAAACAGCGCACCGTTATTGCGCGTGCGCTTGCGAAGGACAGCCCGATCATCCTTGCGGACGAGCCTACCGGCAACCTCGACTCCGAGACGTCGAAGGAGATCATCAAGCTGCTCCGTGAAGTGTCGAAGGATAAGCTTCTGATCATCGTCACGCACAACTTTGACCAGGTCGAGGACGTCGCAACGCGCCACATCCGCGTGTACGACGGAAGCATCGAGTCGGACCATACGCTCGTTGAGACGAAGTTGGAGGAGGCTTCGGAAAATGAACCGGTTCCGTCGACAAAGCGCATCAACAGCGTGACGAACGGCTTTTTGCTCGGCCGCTCCGTCTTCTTTGCAAAGCCGCATCTGAGTATTTACCTGTGCCTTTTGATGATGATCGGTGCGGTTGCGATCTTCTTTGTCACGACATTCCTCGGAGACTTTGTAAACGCGTTCAAAAGCAACCGTTTCTTCCGGTATGAAGACGGAAGAGTTGCG
The DNA here is from genome assembly GCA_017561985.1 of Lachnospiraceae bacterium. The sequence goes on along the minus strand of JAFZAZ010000005.1, from coordinate 52,744 downwards.
TTCGTTCACTACTCCGAGACACCGGTCACCCTAGAAGAGTTGGAGGCCCTTAAGAAGAAGTACGGTGCAAAGGACAGTGTGAAGTTCGACTATCTTTATGACTGCCGGATCGAAGGCCTCATGAACGACTGGGAGTACACCGAGGACGCCGCCGAGGGGAAAACCATCGACGGAGATTCGTACGGAACGTTTACGTGTACCTTCGGACGCGATTACGGAACACCCGACTACGGCAGATATCCGGAAAATGACGCGGAGGCGTTTCTGTACCTTCCGCTGTATCTCAAGGAGAATTATACGCCCCGATATGCGGCGGGTAAGGTGCTTGAGATCGGTGCCGCCAACTTTAGGATCGTTGGCGTGAAGTTCTTCCTCGACAGCAGCGAAACCGCACAGGCGGTCCTCACCAGAGAGGGCTTTGACCGCGCGAGCGCCGGCTATGCGCTGGATCTCGGTGCGTTTGCGAACATGCAGGAAGATACCATCCGGTACGAGTACGAATTGTTTGAAACAAGATTTGCGCTGTTCCATGTCGGTGATCACATGCCCGAGAGATCGATCTATTTTTCGGACGCAGGAGTGAGAAATAATGCGCTGAATCCCGAGATCACGGTTACGCTCAGAGCGTTCATGGCGCTCAAGAGAGCAAACAGCCTTGTGAACCAGGGACATGACCACATCGGAAATGCGTGCTACATCGATATTGCGAAAGAGAATATACTTAACAAGTACGACGGAGTTCAGGTTGTGGACAACAACCCGACGAACGTACATGTCTATATCAGCCCCGATCTTGCACGGGAAATGCTCGATACGGTCGGCGCTGTGAACTATTTCCAGGCGACACTTCTCTTCGATACGGAGAAGCAGGCGGTCAACGCAGCCAAGGATCTCAACGAGAATTCCTTCGTTGCGCTCACCTCGGAAGATACATACAAGCAGAGCGTCGGAACGCTGATCGATTCGCTGATCACGGCAGGTGTACAGGGCCTCCTGTGGCTGGTTGCGATCGCATTCCTCGCGTTCTTCATCAACCTCTGCAGCGGGCGTGCCGTCAGCACCTTCCGCGACGATATGGCGATCATGCGCTCCATGGGAATTCCTACGAAGATCATCCGGATCGGCATTTATGTCCGCATGTATCTTGCGCTGATCCCCGCGTTCATCACAGTGCCTGTGCTTGCATACTACGTATACCGCTCGCCGAAACTGAACCGGCAGCTGATGTACCTCCATACGTGGCATTATGTGATAATCTTTGCAGGTCTTATACTCCTTACACTGTTCGTGACGCGAAGGCAATGCCGAAAGCTGTTCTCGCAAAGTGTCAAGAAGTCGTTGAGAGGGGGTGCTGAAAATTGATCCGCATTCAACATCTCGATAAATATTTCAACCGTGGAAACATGAATGAGATCCACGTGATCAACGACGTTACGCTCGATCTTCCCGACACCGGAATGGTTGCGATCTTCGGACCCAGCGGCTGCGGTAAGACGACACTGCTCAACGTCATCGGCGGACTTGATTCGCAAAACAGCGGAACGGTCACCATCAACGATAAGGCGATGCGTACGGACGACGCGATCGTTCGCAACCGCGAGATCGGTGTTATTTTCCAGAACTACAGCCTGAACCGCGACGAAACGGTTGCGGAAAATGTGGCGGATGCCCTTCGTCTGTGCGGCATGCAGGACGAGAAGGAGATCTCCGAACGCGTGACTGCCGCGCTTGCGGGCGTCGGCATGGACAAATACAGCAACCGCCTTCCGGATACGCTCTCCGGAGGCCAGCAGCAGCGCGTCGCGATCGCACGCGCGATCGTCAAGAACCCTTCGGTCATCCTCGCGGATGAGCCGACCGGAAACCTCGACGAGACGAACACCATCCTCGTGATGGACATCCTGAAGGTAATGTCGCGCAATTGTCTTGTCCTTCTGGTTACGCACGAGGCAGACCTTGTCGACAGCTACTGCGATACCGTGGTCGAACTCAAGGACGGCAAGATCGTATCAATTCATGAAAATGAGGATGCGAACGGTTACGCAGCCAAGAAGAAAAATGAGATTTTCCTCGGTGAGCTCGCTCACAGAACGAAGAGCGACGCGGATACCGAGCTCGACATCTACGGTGAAACTCCGGAGAACCCTGTCAAGATCACGCTCGTCAACAAGGGCGGCAGACTCTATATCCAGGTGAATACGCCGAAAGTGACTGTGCTGGATGATTCCAGCGAGGTCAAGCTTCGCGAGGGCGTATTCAGCGAGAGCGAGGAGATGGAGCGGAAGGAGAAGGAGATCGACATGTCGAAACTTCCTCCGATCGAGGGGAAGGAGTACGGCAAGCTGTTCCGCTTCCGCAAGACGCTCCGTGACGGTTTCACTTCCAATTACCGCAATATCATGAGGCAGCGGAGCAAAAAGCTGCTTCGCCTGTGCCTTGCTCTGTTCGGCGCAGCGATCGTGTTTATCACGGCATATTGCGCAACCGGAATCCGCAAGCGCATCGAGATCCGCGAGCGATACAACAACAATGTATTCCTCGTATATGCGGGAGGAACGGATATTTCTGCCGAGATGCAGCAGGCGCTGGAAAACAGTGACTCGGGCATCACGGACTTCTATGTCCGCTCCCAGATACGCACCACGAAGATCGGTGAAGACACCATGAATTTCCGCATGGCAAGCTTTGATACGGCGGGAGTGTATGAGGGTGGTTTTTCGAGGACATCCGGGCTTGATTTTCCGGTGTCGTTCCACTCTGCGGACAGTGTTGCCGGAAGAAAGGTTGTCGCGGGACGCACGGACAATCTCATGGACAACGAGGCAGTGATCACGACACAGACGGCTGACAAGATCCTGCGCGACGCGCCGTACAAGTTCATGAAGGATTACAAAAACCTTCTCGGAATGATCGGAACGTACCATATCGCAGACACGGCTATGAACGTGCATATCGTCGGTATTGTTGACGCGGATGAGCCGGCGGTGTTTGTGACATCCAGACTGCTTGATTACATCTCGCTTTACTGTTTCTTCGGTGATTTCGAAAATGTGATTGACGACTATGCAAACGCGTTCGATCTGAAGCCGGGAGAGTGCGTCTTTGTCCGCAATATCCCGACGAGAAGCGCAAGCTATGAGTTTGACTACTTCGGAGATCGCTATGCGAGTCCCGTCACCGGCTACGACGAATCCGAGATCAAAGTGGGCGAGGAGTTCACGATCAACAATGTGAAAGTCAAGGTAAAGGAGTATATCGATCTGCAGCTCCCGAATTTTGAAGAGATCCTCGCTAAACACGGATTTGCATCCTGGTCGAACATTGACAGTGAACAAAGCAGCATCATCATGGATGAACTCAACGTGGCGTACAATAAGGTCATGGACAAACGCTACGATTTCATCGGTAAGATTGCCGGCAACTTCATGTTCAATCCGGACAAGAATCTGTACAGCATGTTTGAGTCGTACTCCAAGATCGTCATCGTACATCCGGATGATTATCACAAGTTGAGCCGTGTGGTCGGACTTACGAGCCGCCGCATTAACAACAGTTATCAGCGCGTGGAATATCCGATGCCGATCCGGGAAGTGCTTCGTCACTCTCCGCACACGTATGATTTCGACACCCTGTATTATCAGGTGTATTCCTCGGATCCGGAGAAGACCGAGAAGTATCTGAACGAGCATTTTTCGTACGTGACGCCTCCGGAGAAGAATCTGCTGAAGGACAACGCGTCGTTCTCGCCCAAGACTATATATACGCCGGAAGACCGGTTCGAGCGTTCGACTGTCTCAATGGGCAGCGAGTTCGTAAAATATATTCTTGTATGGGCAGCGGTCATTGTCATGATGTGCGTCTCCATGTACTTTATCATGCGCTCGACCGTGATGGGACGGATGCGTGAGATCGGTATCTACCGTGCGATCGGAACGTCGAAGAAAAACATCGTGTTCCGGTTTGCCGTGGAGACCGGCGTCGTCGTTACCATGAGCGTCATGCTCGGATACCTGATTGCCTCGGCAGCGGTTTTGTATGTACAGGAAAGCGGCGGCGTTGCGTCGGAGGTCATCTATTATCCGCTGTGGGTGGCAGCACTCACGCTCGTTCTTTTGTATGTCATTTGCATCCCGTGCGGTATCCTTCCGATACTTCGTCTGATCCGGAAGACGCCGAGCGAGATTTTGGCAAAATATGATATTTAAGGGAGGAGAAAAAAACACATGTCTTTTCTCAGGCTGAGTAACATCGGCAAAATTTATGTGTCGGAAGGCAACGTCGCGGTCGGTATTCGCGGCGTGAATCTGGCATTCGAGAAGGGAGAGTTTGTCGCGATCACCGGTGCGTCCGGCAGCGGCAAATCCACGCTTCTCAACGTTATCAGCGGTATGGACACCTATGAGGAGGGCGAGCTCTACATAGAGGAGCAGCCCACCTCGCACTACCTGCAGCCGGATTGGGAACAGTACCGCCAGGACTACATCTCTTTTATTTTCCAGGATTACAACATCATTGACAGCTTCACGGTTCTGCAGAACGTGGAGCTGGCTTTGATGAGCGTTGCGGATCCGATCGCGCGGAGAAAGCGTGCGGTGGAACTGATCGAGAGGGTCGGTCTCTCCAAGCATATGCGGCACAAGGGAAGCCAGCTCTCGGGCGGACAGAAGCAGCGTACCGTCATCGCGCGTGCGCTCGCCAAGGACAGCCCGATCATCCTTGCGGATGAGCCTACCGGCAACCTTGACTCGGAGACGTCGAAGGAGATCGTTGCGCTTCTCCGCGAAGTCTCGAAGGACAAGCTGCTGATCATGGTCACGCACAATTTCGATCAGGTGGAGGATGTCGCGACGCGTCACATCCGTGTCTACGACAGCGCCATCGAGTCGGACCGCATGATCCGTGAACCCGAGAGTGTAGAGAAGTCGGAGAGTGAAGAGGAGAAGCCGAAGAAGAGTCGTTTTTCGACGCTTTCGAACGGTTTTCTGCTCGGCCGCTCTATCTTTACGTCCAAGCCGCATCTCAGCCTGTTTTTGTGTCTTTTGATGATCATCGGTGCGTTCGGCATCTTTATTGCGACGGTCTTGTGCGGAAACTTCATGGTGATGTTCCGAAAGGCGTACGTGTTCCGTCAGACCGATGGCCGCGTGGTTGTGACGCATCAGGACGGTTCTGCGTTTACGCAGGAGGAACTTGACAAAATCACGTCTGATTACAACGCCATCAAAGGAATCCGCTACGATTACATGATGGATGTTCGCATCCGCGGTCTGAACACGCCCGGATACAGCGAAATGGTGGAGTACTGGGGAGTGTATTACTGCACGGCCGAAGGCGATTACGGAACTCCGGACATCGGACGCTATCCGGAGAAGGCCGACGAGGTGTTCATGTATCTCCCGTATTACTACCTCGATATGTACGGGGAAAATGAGATCCATTACCCGACTCTCACGATCGGCAACACGGATTTTACGATCGTGGGCATCCGGTACACTCCGGACAACACACAGCCTGCGGTGGCACTCTTTACGGATGAAGGCCTTCAGATGGCGACTGCTGCGTACGGACTTCGCGACGGCTCCACCCAGATTGAGCTCGAGATCGACGGCAATCGTGTTAATCTCGAGGACAGCAGATACTATGTCATCGTCAGTGCAGCCATGGATCCCGACAAGATTTACCTGGTCGACAAGTCGGCAGCACCGCTGATCTCCGCAGCGAAGAACGTGAAGCTTACGTTCAATCCGAACTTCTCCTTCGGCAGCAGCGGCAGGGATGAATATTACGGGGAATACGACATGTATACCGGCATATATTATGATGACTTTACGGACAGTTGGGACATGTCGAAGAGCAAGGAGATCAGCTTCGGACGTGAGCGGTTTTCGGATACGTATTTGCCGCAGGTTCACGCGAGTGTACTGAAGCTTCCGGCGATCTATGTCGGAACCAACGTTGCGAAAGAGCTGCTGAATCTCAGCATCGGCGACTCCTACTCGCAGGTCAGCCTTATGTTCTCGAGCAACAGACAGGCGAAGAAGGCGGCAGCGGCGATGACGAAGGACGGTTATCTCGCCGTGACGACGGACGAGACCTTCAAACCCGACGCGCTCACACGAATCGAGATGATTATCGTCGGATTCATGAATCTGGTGCTGTGGGTTTTGTTTATCGTGTTTATCGCATTTTTCGTCAACCTGTGCAGCCACAGAACCATACTTGCGTTCAAGGAAGACCTTTCCATCATGCGTTCCATGGGTATTCCGGTGAAGGTGATCCGCATCGGTATCTACGTGCGCATGTTCCTTGCGTTGATCCCGGCGTTTGTGCTTCTGCCGATCTGCGCATACTTTTTGTTCCGCGATCCCGACTGGAACTCGAGACTGTCGTACTTTAAGTCATGGCAGTACGTCGCGCTGTATCTCGGTCTCATTCTGCTCACTATCCGCGTGACCGGCAAGCAGATCAAGGGCCTGTTCGGAACGAGCGTCAAGAAAGCGCTGAGGGGAGGTGAGGAAGTATGATACGTCTTACAGACCTGCACAAGTATTATTACAAGGGCAAGCAAAATGAGATTCATGTCATCGACGACGTGTCATTAGAGCTTCCCGACAGCGGAATGGTTGCGATCTTCGGACCGAGCGGCTGCGGAAAGACAACACTCCTCAACGTGATCGGAGGTCTCGACACCGTCAACTCCGGAGTGATCAATGTCAATGAAGACGAGATGCGCCCGGGCAATGACATCGTCCGCAACCGCGAGATCGGAATGATCTTCCAGAACTACAACTTAAACCGCGAGGAGACCGTTGCGGAAAATGTTGCCGACGCGCTTCGCCTTTGCGGTATGAAGGACGAGGAGATGATCAAGGCCCGCGTCAATGCCGCGCTTGCAAACGTCGGAATGGAGAAGTTTGCAAAGCGTCTGCCCGACACGCTCTCCGGCGGTCAGCAGCAGCGCGTAGCCATCGCGCGTGCGATCGTCAAGAATCCGCGCGTGATCCTTGCCGACGAGCCTACGGGTAACCTCGACGAGAGCAACACCATCCTCGTCATGGATATCCTCAAGGAGATCTCAAAGGAACACCTTGTGCTTTTAGTTACGCACGAGGCCAACCTTGTGGATTTCTACTGCGACAAGGTGATCGAGCTTCGCGACGGCCGTGTCATCGGAGCTCGGGAAAATACGGGTGCGGCAGGATACGTTGCACGCGACAAGAATGACATTTTCCTCGGAGAGCTCGAAGAGACAATCTCCGACAACGGAAAGACCGATGTCCGTTATTACGGCGAGCAGCCGGAAGAGCCGATCCGTATCACGGTTGTCAATCACAACGGACGCATGTTCTTAAAGATCGACACGCCGAAGGTGACGGTCCTCGACGAGAACAGCGAGGTGAAACTGCGCGAGGGCGTCTATGAGGCCAGAGAGCAAAAGCAGAAGAGGGATTCCGATTTTACGATGGAGGAGCTCCCGCCGTTTGAGGGCTCCGAGTACGGAAAATTGTTCAATTTCAAGAACTCCGTGAAGAGCGGATACCGCAGCAACTACAAGTCCATGATGCAGAAGAAGGGCAAGAAGCGTCTGCGCAACTGTCTGGCTCTCTTCGGAGCGACGCTTGTGTTCCTCACGGCGATCTTTGGTCGCGCGGTGCGTGAGTATTCGGCCATTAAGGATTGCTATAACGAGAATGTATTCTTTCTTGCTGCATCCATAAAGGACATTTCCGAGCGTATAAAAGAGGCGGCTGCGGATCCGGAATCAGGCATCGACAGTTATGAGATAACATGGCTCGACGCAGATCCTTACGGAGCGGACGAGGCGGTCGGAGACAAGAAGGTGGAGTTCAAACTTGCGAAGTTTGAGTCGAGCGGCCTTGCTTACGACGGTTTCAGCAGTCAGCAGTCGATCAGCAGGGAGATTGCTCTTTTTGCTGATACGATGGTGAGAGACGCGAATGTGGTTGCGGGACGCGGCGGTGAATTGCAGGACGATGAGATGATCATCACGACCCGCATCGCGGACCTGCTTCTCAAGGACACGCCGTATAAATACATCGACAATTACGATAAGCTGATCGGAATGCAGTGCAATATGATGGAGGCGTTCAGCCTCACTTCGAAGAAGGTTGTCGGCATCGTTGAATCCGATGAGATTGCGGGCTATGTCAGTGATTACCAGATGGCGCTGAGCAATATGTATTACTCTTATTTCAATCTCAACAACGTATCTAAGGATATGGACGGATACTTTAATCTGGAACCCGGCGAAATCGCGGTGATACGTGTAAATCACAGTAGAAACGTAGAAAGCTTTTACGAGCTTTCGGTCGGTGAAGAGCTTGTCATCAACGGAATCAAAGTTAAGGTGAAGAGCTATTACGATATCAGTTACAATGCGGAAGAGGACGATGATCCGGAAATAAATCCGGATGAAGACCCGAAGGACGCGCTTCGCGTAGAACTTCGAAAGCATCTTCGCACGGAAGGGCGCCTTGCTTATCGTGACAGAGAAGATAGATTCCTGGATATGCAGCACAAAGTGATCGTAATGAATGCGCAGGATTACCGGGAAGCTTTTCGCGTGATCGGTCCTACGAGCGCAAGACTGCAGAATTACTACGACGGCGACAACGTGTTGTTGCCGATCGGCGGGAAGAGTTCGGATGTCGGTTATAGTGCCACAACGCCGTATTATCAGCTTCATTCGGTTGACCCGGACAAGACAAAAGCGTATCTCGAGAGTCATTTTTCGGATGTGGTTCCGTCGGAAGAAGCATTGTATTACGTGGGAAGTGAAGAGCTTAAGGGCCTGCAGCCGATTTACACACCCGAAGACCGGTTCGAAATATTGTTCCGGCCTGCGAAGGATTCCACAGTTACGCTGGCAATCATCTGGCTGTGCGTTCTCGGATTCCTTTGCGTGTGCATGTACTTCATCATGAAGTCGACGTTTATGAGTCGCTACCGCGAGATCGGTATCTATCGTGCGATCGGTGCGTCGAAGAAAAATATTCTGTTCCGCTTTGTGATAGAGACGGGTGTTGTCGTGACGCTCAGTGTTATGATCGGGTATCTGTTCGCGAGTATTTTGGTGCGGTACCTGGCAAACGCGAGCAGCCTGCTTCCGCTTTACTATCCGATCTGGATGGCGTTCATCCTGGTGGCGCTTCTGTACGTGATCTGCATTGTTGCGGGCATGATTCCGCTGATCGCGCTGCTTCGGAAGACACCGAGCGAGATCCTGGCGAAGTACGATATCTGATGAAGTTCGAAATGTGAAGAGACGAACTTCGGAATGCATCGATTGAGATTATGAATACGAAAAATGAGCGGGACCCGAGAGGGCCTCGCTCATTTTGTGTTGTCGTTTTTTGAAATTATAACAGCAGTGCTTCGTGTCGGCTGTGTAACTTAAGCCTCAAGCATTGCCGCAAGACGCTCACGGATCGCTGCGATGAAGTCTGCGGAGTTTACGGAGACAGAAGAGTATCCTTCGCTCACAAGACCTGCGAGGTCCTTGGTCATAATGCCGTCGTTGAGAGTCTTGAGAACCGCGCTTTCAAGGCAGTCTGCGTAGCGGACGAGGTCGGCAAGACCGTCCTTCTCACCGCGCTTGCGGAGAGCACCGGACCATGCGAAGATCGTTGCTACAGGGTTCGTGGAGGTCTCCTCGCCCTTGAGGTAACGGTAGTAGTGGCGCGTTACGGTGCCGTGTGCAGCCTCGTACTCAAAGTTTCCGTCGGGGCTTACGAGAACGCTCGTCATCATGGCGAGGGAACCGAAAGCGGTGCTGACCATATCGCTCATGACATCGCCATCGTAGTTCTTGCACGCCCAGATGAAACCGCCTTTGGAACGGATGACACGCGCTACGGCGTCGTCGATCAGCGTGTAGAAGTAAGTGATGCCTTCGGCTTCGAACTTCTCCTTGTATTCGTTGTCGTAGATCTCCTGGAAGATATCTTTGAAACGGTGATCGTACTTTTTGCTGATGGTGTCCTTGGTGGAAAACCACAGATCCTGCTTGACCGAGAGAGCGTACTCAAAGCAGCTGCGCGCGAAGGACTCGATGGACGTATCCTTGTTGTACATACCCTGAAGAACGCCGGGGCACTCGAAATCGTAGATCGTCTCGCGAAACTCGGTTCCGTCCTCACCCGTGAACACAAGCTCAGCCTTGCCCTTGCAGGGAATGCGGAACTCGGTGTTCTTGTAAACATCGCCGTATGCGTGACGAGCGATCGTGATGGGCTTCTCCCAGCTGCGAACGTTCGGCTTGACCGAATCGATCATGATGGGAGCGCGGAAGACAGTACCGTCGAGGATCGCACGGATCGTGCCGTTCGGGCTCTTCCACATCTGCGAGAGATTGTACTCGGTGACGCGCTGAGCGTTCGGCGTTATCGTTGCGCATTTTACGGCCACACCGTACTTCTTCGTGGCGTTGCCGGCATCCCAGGTGATCTGGTCTTTCGTCTCTTCACGCTTGACAAGACCGAGGTCATAGTATTCCGTCTTCAGGTCAACGAAGGGGAGGATGAGCTCGTCCTTGATCATTTTCCAAAGGATTCGGGTCATTTCGTCGCCGTCCATCTCGACGAGCGGCGTGGTCATCTGAATCTTGTTCATGGTTGTATCTCCTTGCTAAAATTAGTCGGTGTTATTTAGCGCTTGTTCTGCTCCGCATAGTAGTTGATCAGGCAGCCGTCGAGGATGATCGTCTTCTCCTCGTCGGTCAGGCCGCGGATGCAGAGTGTGATGTCCGATACGGAACCGTTCTTCGAAAGCACCTTCGCAGCGAAGGTTTCCTCGCCTGCGGCGATCTTTGCACGAACGTCGGGGATGAAGACGAAATCGCCCTCCTCATACGGAAAATCAGCGCCCTCCGGAAGCGTGAACGGAAGGATACCCCAGTTGATGCAGTTGCTTCTGTAACGTTTGGTCGCATATTCGTAGCAGATGTTTGCGTAGCCGCCGAGAACCTTCTGGCAGGAAGCAGCCTGCTCGCGTGCGGAGCCGTCGCCGGGACGGTTTGCGAATACGCAGGAACCGAACTGGGTGTTTGCAAGAAGTTCGTTCGCGTCACCGAAGTGAGAGAGAACGTCGACAAGCTTTGCGGGAGCTTTTCCGGCGAGACGCTCGAGGTCGAGCGTGTGGATTGCCTTGCTTCTTCCGACGTACTCGGGCACGCGGCGGGAGAGAGCAAACTCCGAAAGACGAAGCGGATTGCTGCGGTACGAACTGGTCTCACCGGAAGGGATCAACTCGTCGGTCGTGGTGACGGGATCGCGGATGACAGCGGCGAGCTCAACGAGCATGTTGTCGGTGAGAGCCTCCATCTTCGGCCAGTCGGTGATGTTCGGTCCGAGAATGAGCTCGGCGTTCTTGTCAGCTTTGCCGTAGCCGTAGTAGATGCGGTTCGTATAAACGGTCTTGTCAAAGTGATACTCGTGGTTCGGAACCTCGTACTCGATGTCCGTTGCCGCGGTGATCACGCCGCCGTTTGCTGCGGTTGCAGCGATGCTTCTCGCATCCATCAATGCAACGCCGCAGAGCTGACCGTCGGAAGGCTTCGAACCCTCGCGGTTCGGGAAGTTTCTCGTCGTGTGGCGGATCGAAAGACCGTCGTTGGCGGGAACGTCACCTGCACCGAAGCAAGGTCCGCAGAAGGACGGCTTAATGATTGCTCCGGCCTTGAGAAGCGAAGCGGTAGCGCCGATCTTCGTGAGCTCCAGGCTTACCGGAACGCTCGTCGGATACACGTTGAGCGAAAAATAACCGTTGCCGCAGGAGCTGTTCTCAAGAATAGCCGCAGCTTCGTCGATATTGTCGAACAGACCGCCCGAGCAGCCGGCGATAACGCCCTGGTCCGCGTATACTTTGCCGTCGCGAACCTTGCTGCGGAGGTCATAGTGATGTCCTTTGAATTTTGCGGCCGCCTCAGCCTCAACACCTGCGAGGATTTCGTCCGCGTTTGCAACGAACTCGTGGATCGTGTAAGCGTTGGAAGGATGGAACGGAAGAGCGATCATCGACTCGGCCTTGTCGAGGTCGATCGTGATGAAGCGGTCGTAGTAAGCGCATGCGCCGGGAGCGAGCTTCTTGTACTTATCGGCACGCTCATGTGCAACGTAGTGGCCCTTCGTGATCTCGTCGGTCTCCCAGATGGAGGAGAGGCAGGTCGTCTCCGTCGTCATGACGTCGATGCCGTTGCGGAAGTCGATCGGAAGGTTTGCAAGTCCGGGACCGGTGAACTCGAGCACGCGGTTCTTGACAAAGCCGTTTGCAAACGTCTCCTTGACAAGAGCAAGAGCGATGTCGTGAGGACCGATACCGCGCTTCGGCTTGCCGGTTACATATACGAGAACAACCTCGGGCATGTTGAGATCCCAGGTGTTGTTGAGAAGCTGCTTAACGAGCTCGGGACCGCCCTCGCCGACGCCCATCGTGCCGAGCGCACCGTATCTGGTGTGCGAGTCGGAGCCGAGGATCATGTTGCCGCATGCGGTCAGCTCCTCGCGGGCGTAGGAGTGGATGACGCTCTGGTTCGCCGGAACATAGATGCCGCCGAACTTCTTTGCTGCGGAGAGACCGAAGACGTGATCGTCCTCATTGATCGTGCCGCCGACAGCGCAGAGCGAGTTGTGGCAGTTCGTCATGGCGTAGGGAAGCGGGAACTCGGTGAGTCCGCTGGCACGCGCCGTCTGAATGATGCCGACGTAGGTGATGTCGTGCGACACCATCGAGTCGAACTTTATCTTCAGTGCTTCGTCGTTGCCCGAAGTGTTGTGGGCAGACAGAATACCGTAGGCGATGGTCTGTTTCTTCGCCTCGGCCGCAGAGATGGGAGCCTCCTTCGACGGAACGCCGTTTACAAGGAAAATGCCGCCTTCCTGCAGGGTTACACAAGTGGTTTCACGCATAGAAATTCTCCTTCTTTCGTACAAATGCACATACGGATTTAATTGTAATAAAATCGGATGGAGATGTCAACCCTTTTTGCGCCCCGAACAGCCGTTATCCATCCCTCGGAAAATGCCCGTGAAATATCGGTTTGTCACGGCTTTTTTTACTTGATTTTTGACATTTTTCAATATACAATACAAATATAGCGAACCGGCGTTTGCGGGTTGAAATCCGTGCCGGAGCAGAGGAGAGTGGAGATATGAGTGTAAAGGTGGTAATGGGACAGTGTGCGATGCCGAGGGATATGTTCTTCGGTACTGCGTGGCCTCACGAGCAGTTCATCATCGGCGGTGATACGCTGGAGATGGTTGTGAGTCCGCTTTCGCAGAAAAAGAATGCGGTGCAGATTCATATGGCGGCTATGTGGAACGGTGAGGTTCTTTCGTTCCGTGACCTGAATGCCGATATGAAGAAAGATACGGTACGAAAGTACCTGTCTTCCCTTTCCAACCGTCTGCGCGGCATAATTGAAAAGTACTTCATGTGGCCGGACGACGGCGAGCATGACATGTACGTCTCGTTCGGAAGTCTGGACGAGAAGGGGGATGCGGAGGATCCCATTCTGACGAACATGCGGTTCGTGCTGATGGTAAAGGATATCCTTCCGATCGAGGATCCCAAGGAGTTGGAGCTGATCCACAAGAGCCTGAAGGGAGAGTTCGGAAACTGGCTGGAGGAAGTCATCAGCGACGTCCACCGCAAGAAGACTCCCGAAGAGCTCAAGAAGGATCCGGCAGCCGTCCTGGATGTCGACCTGATGAAGCATGATCAGGAAGACCTCGGACTGGAGAGCACGTTCGCAATTTTCTCGCTCGTGTTTGCGGGAATGGGAATCCCGTTCAGCGAGTGGTTCATTTTCCAGGTGCTGGCAATCGTGATGGGCGCGTATGTAGCGCTTCGCTCGTACCAGAAACAGCGCTGGATCTGCATGGTGCTCGGCATTGTCGCATGCCTGATCGGCATTGCGTTTGTCGGAGTTGCATACGGAGATCTTCGCGAGGCGATGAAGGACATCAAGCTGCCCACCTGATAAAAATTTACAAACCGGAAGACATGAGCTGGCTGCATGAGATTCATGCAGCCAGTATTTTACGGAGGAAGTATGGCACGCTCGGAGCATCAGAAACTGAAGCTGTATTACATCATGAAAATACTTCAGGAGACGACGTCGAAGGGGCACGGGATTACGGTCCCGGAGCTGATCGACAAGCTTGACGCTTACGATATCACGGCGGAGCGGAAAAGCATTTACCGCGACCTCTCGCTGATCAACGAGCTCGGTTCGCCGATCACGGTCGAGCGTTATCATGACGGCGGAAACGTGCGCTACTATGCGGTCGGAAGCGGTCTGACACTCTCGGACATCAAGATCCTTGCGGACGCCGTCGCTGCCTCCAAATTCGTCACCGAGGCGCGCGCAAAGGAGCTGATCGGCAAATTCGAAAGCATGGTAAGCGAGCATGAGCGCCGCCAGCTGAACCGCACGGTCTACATCAGCAAACACGCGACCGAGACGGACGACGACGGCTATTCGAATATCGACCCGATCCAGACGGCCATCCGTGAGAATCGTCAGATCGAGTTTTTATACCTGCAGTGGAACGCAAAAAAAGAGCTTGTGCCGCGCGGCGAGGGTGTCCGCAGAAGCATAAGTCCGTGGTGGCTTGCGTACAATAACGGAAATTACTATCTGGGAGCATACGACGGAGCACACGGCGGTATGCGCACATTCCGCGTCGACAAGATGCGCAATGTGGTTGTCACCGACGAGCGGCGCGAGGGCGCCGAGGCCGCGCGAAACGGCCGGTCCGACCCGATGAGATACGCGAAAGCGCGCTTCCAGATGTTTGACGGCGAGGAGGAGCGCGTTCACGTGCTCTGTCCCGAGAAGAAGATCGGCATGTTCATCGACATGTTCGGAAGCGACCTCTCGATCTGGAAAGCGGAGGACGGAAAATACGACGTTTCATTTTCCACGGTGCCGAGCCGGTTCTTCCTCTCGTGGGTGATGGCGCTCGGAGACGATGTGCGCTTTCTCTCGCCGCAGAGTGCGGTCGACGAGATGGACGCGATGTGCATGGCGGCGTTACAGAGCCACGCGAGACGTCCGATCACAACGGTCGTGTTCGATCTCGGAGGCGTGCTTTTGCGGCTGCGCACCGAGGAGTACATGGATGAGCTTGGATTGAGCGAGGAAGCGCGGGCGTTTGTCCGCAATGAAGTCGTTCTCAAGGCCGACTGGCAGAAGATGGATGAAGGCGTGATGACGCAAGACGAAGCGGTCGGGCGCGCGGTTGCGAAGAGACCGGACCTCGAGAGTGAGATCCGACTGTTTTTTGCGGATATGACGCGCTTTGTGGAGCCGTTCCCCGAGACGGACGCACTGCTCGACGAGCTGCACGAGATGGGGCTTTCGGTGTATGCGCTCAGCAACTATCCGCGCGAACTCTTTGCGCTCCATGAGAAGAACAGCCTTCCGTTCCTTCGGAAAATGGACGGGCTTGTTGTCTCAGGCTTCGAAAAGCGCTTCAAGCCGAACACCGATTTTTACGAATTGTTTCTCTCGAGATTCGGCAAATCCGCATCCGAATGTGTGTTTATCGATGATCGGGAAGATAATATACGAGCCGCGGAAGCGGTCGGGATGCACGGGATTTCTGCGGCTGACCGGCTGAGCGGTCTTGCACAGTTAAAGGCATTTCTTGCGGCGCATCCGGCTGTGAAGAAGTGAGGTCGTTGTTGCTTGCTTTATGAAAGCCGAGCGCTTCCAGCGTTTTTACGGACGCGGCATTGTCGGGGTGGACGAGTGCGTACACTCCGCTGTAGGAATTGTGGAAATCAAAGTTTCTGCGCTGTGTCGCGAGCGCTTTGAGAAGCATGCGGCACATGTTTTTCGCGTAGCCGTGACCGCGTTGTTCGGAGAGAACATAGAAATCAATCGTGATTGCATCCGGGTCCGGAAGTGCGCTCACGAATCCGATGAGTTTACCGTCGTGCATCGCGCGAAGCGTTGCGTATCCGCCGGAGCATTGTGCGAGTGAAGCGCGCGTTGCGAAGAGAGCGCGAACGTCGCTTTCGGTGTATTTCAACTGAGCTTCGGTCAGCATGTACGGCTCTTCACGGTACATGTCGAACGCGCGGACGAAATCGTCCTCGCCGGTCGGAAGAAGAGACCATTTTCCGTCGGAGATGACGGGGCGGCTTCCGGTGAGGTCTGCGTAGACGTCCTCGCAGTCATGAAGCGTGAGGTCCGATAGGGAGAGGATCACGTGGGAACCGGGCATGCGCACGCCGTCGTGTTCGTAGGAGAGCACAGGAAGATCATCTTCCGCGAGGAGCGCGGCAACCTCGGGAACGTCCGTTACGTACAGGGCTTCGGTGTCATTTTCCGCGGTATATGCAGGTGCAGAAATGCGCACGGAAACACCTGCCCCGGCTGCTTCGGCGAAGAAGCTTTCGGACGGTGATTCGGTCCCGTTCGGTTTTAGAAGAAAACATACGGCTTTCATGTGAAGCCCCCTTCGGAATAGTGCGGATGCATGTGAATCCGCCGAAATCGTACCATGAAACAGGAGAAAGCGCAATGGAAATCGAGCGTAAGTTTTTGCTGAAAATGCTGCCGGAGGATCTGGAATCCTACCCGCATGCGGAGCTTGAGCAGGGATATCTTGCGAGCCGCGGAACGACGGTCCGCATCCGCCGTACGGATGATACGTATTGTCTCACAATCAAGAGAAAACCTGAGGAGAGGGAGCTTGCGGACTCGAAGCAGGCGATCGTGAACGTGGAGATCGAGGAGACGATCGACGCGGATCTTTACGAGAGACTTTCGAAACACCTGATGTCGCCGATGCTTCGGAAGACGCGCTACCGCATTCCGCATCTTTCGTACATCATCGAGCTCGACATTTACCACGGAGTGCTCACCGGGCTTGCGACTGCCGAAATCGAATTTCCGAGCATAGAGGAGGCGGGGCTTTCGGAACTTCCCGACTGGTTCGGGGAGGAAGTCACGAACGATCGCCGCTATCGGAATTCCTTCCTCGCGGAATTGACGTCGCTGGACGAGCTGTAATTGCACAAAATCCGCAAAAATGTAAGAAAATCTTTCATCTTTAGCATGGTAACGCAAGAAAATTGCATTATTTTATGAAGACGAACTGACGAAATTTCAGGTTTGTTTTTGTCATTTTCCTACAAATTCAATGCATCCTTCGGAGACGCGAAAGAACGCGTACGACATTATGCCGAAAGGATGCATTTTCTTTTGTGCAGAAGTCACAAGAAAAGCTTTGGATTGTCGAATAATAGAGTATACTACCGGCGGTTGCCTGTATCTTTTCGTACTGATATAATCGAACCAATCCCCCTCGCGGGAGCGCCTGCGAGGCGGAAATAACGCTCCGGAATCCGTCCGGGGCAGGGAGGAGTACGAATATGTTGATTGCAGTATGGTCTCCGGCGTATCGCTCAGAGACAGCCCCGATCGCTGTCCTGGTTGCCGGCATGTGCTGCCGCCAGTTCCCGATCCGTGTGGCGCTGTTGGAAAACTACGTCCACGCAGGCAACCTGGGGTATCACCTGCTCGGAAGTCGATACGATGCCATTCGCAACTCGGTGAATCCGGATTTCAGCGGGTCGTATCTTCCGGGGGAGATGTTTTTGCGCCATGTATGTCACGAGACAAACCGCTCATCGAGGTACGGCTCGGTGATTCAGGTTGACGGCAACGGAGTGATGTTTCTCCCGATGAACCAGAGTTTGTCCGCTAGTGCGTACCGCTACGGCATGCACGCGGTTTTGGACCAGCGCGTCGAGTTTCTTCAGGAACTGTTTGACGATGTGTTCGTGCATCTCGAACCGAACGAAAACGACACGACAGTTGAGATGCTCGCGCGCGCCGATGTGGTGATGGTGTGCCTCCCCGCGACGATCACGGCATTTTCCGGGTTCTACGACCGGTACCGTTCCATGGTCGACAAATGTTTCTTTGTCTTCTACGGTGCAAGCGGCTCGCCCGAGCCGACTCTGCTCAAGCTTCAGAAGCTGCTCCCGCGGCATACGATGCGATGCTGTTATCTGGAGATTACAAGGCTTCTCGCAAAATACATCGAAGAGGGGCGTTCCCTCGATTATCTCGACCGGTTTGCGATGTCGCCAGGGGCATTTCGCGTGTTTACCGGCGGCGTTGCCGAGGAGCGCGCGGAGTACAGGCCGGCGGGCGCTTATGCGGAGTGGCAGGCTGCATTTGCCGCGCGAATGCGGGGGCATGAAAGAAGCGGTGACAATGCACAATATGCGGAAAACGGCACGAAGGAGCAGGACACGATCCGAAGCATACGATACGTGAGCGAGTGGCTGATGCAACGCGAATACCCGGACGCACACGGCGACTGTGTGCTGATCGCGGAGCGAATGATGCGGCGGAGGATCCTCCCGCGCGAGGTTGCGGAGTGGGAGATGATGAAGTTCGGCGGACGCACGGCGAAGGAGGAGTGAGGCGCCGAAATCTTGAAAGAAACGCTGTTTTGTGGTATACTTCCGGTGTATCCGAAGGATACGAGGAAGGAGAATTGACATGGGCTTTTTTGATGACTTGAAGAAGACGGTGACAAAAGCTCTCGGCGGAACCGAAACGCCCTCGAATGTGTCGCAGGACATTTTGTTTGCTGACATTCCGACGTCGCTCGAGGCGATGAAGGCGCTGCCGTACGCGAACATGCAGAGCCCGTATGCGGTTGCCGCGCTGTGCATCTGCGCACTGAACATCTTCCCGACGGACGAGAATACGGCCGTTGCGATGATGAACTATCTGAAGGGACACGACGCGCTCTCGCCGATGGATGTTGCTTTCATTCGCGACCGTTTCCGCGACAACAACGCGTACAAGGTTCGCTCGTACTTCAAGGGCGCAACGCCTCAGAACAATTACATGCCGAGCTCACCGTATACGATCACGGTTTCGGAGAATCCGTACAGCCGCACGAATTTTGCGGACGGATACCTCACGCTGTGGATCGCATCGGGCGGTGCCGACACGCCGCGTCAGGTGACGCTTCGCCAGAAGAAATCGACCGGTGAATGGTTCATCTTCTCGGATTCGTTCAAGGGTTTGCTCGCAGACATCCGCGTTCCCGCGGAACAGGATCCCTGGGCATAAGGGAAACCGCAAAAGACTGCGGAACCAGGACGTATTATTGCAGAACCGGAAAAATCCCCGGGCGGGAGACCGCTCGGGGATTTCATTTTCCGTAATAGTTCTGTGGAAAGCCGTATAGGCGACGTTCCTCGAAGTGTTATATTCCGTCAGCGCACATCGCCAAGGAAGAACAATGCTACGGTGCCGGGGCCGCTGTGGGAACCGATGACCGTGTTGATGTAGTTGTAAACGATGTTGGTGATGCCGAAGCGCTCGGTCACGAGGTTGCCGACGAACTGCGCGTCCTCAAGGCAGTCGCAGTGGGAGATGAGAACGATCTCGTTTTTGTCGCGGTAGGAACCGATGGTCTGCTCCATGTTGTCGACGAGCGTGATCAGCGACTTCTTACGTCCGCGAACCTTGCTTGTCGGAATCAGATGGCCCTCGTTGTCCACGTGAAGAACAGGCTTGATGTTGATGAGCGTTCCGAGGAATGCGGAGACACGGCTTACGCGGCCGCCGCGCATGAGGTATACGAGATCCTCAACCGTGAATTGATGGCAGAAGTGGAGCACATTTGCCTCAAACCAGCTTGCGAGCTCCTCGATCGTAGCGCCTTCCTCCTTCTTCTTGCATGCGTAATATACAACCAGACCCTGTCCCATGGAAGCTGCGAGCGAATCGATAACGATAATCTTTCTCTCGGGAAATTCCTCGGCGAGATCGGTAGCAGCGAGCTTTACGTTTGCGTACGAGCAGCTCAGTCCGGACGAAAATGCAATGTGGATAATATCCTTGCCCTGAAGAAGGATCTCACGGAACGAATTCATCGCATCGGTCGGATTCAGCGCGTTGGTCTTGTACACGGTTCCGCTGCGCATGTTGTCGTAAAACTGCTTCAGATCCGTCGTCGGACCGTCCTTGTATACGTTCTGGCCGTCGCTGTATTCCAGTGCCTGGATGACGACGCCGTGCTCCTGTATGAAAGACTGTGGCATGTCGCAGGTGGAATCGGTCGAGATGATGTATTCGTTCATGATAAAGCCTCCGGAAAATGATATTCGGTCTTTGCAATCAAAGTGTGGCGAGATTGAAAAACCGCTCACGTAGAATTGAAAACCACATCGGTATTTTACCATAACGAAAATAGAAACGCAACAGTAATTTAATGTTTTCAATTCGGAAAACTTGTGCTATACTGTTAAAAGTGTGTGCGCGGGGTATTGCGCACATAATCCTACGCAGTAAGGAAGGTTCGTTATGAAAGACAGAACAAAAGGTTTTTGGATGTTCACAGTGATCGTTCTCGTGATTGCTGCGATCGGCCTTTGGGGGTATTTCGGGTATGTGAATGACAAGATCCCCGGAGCACAGGACATTCACCTCGGACTCGATCTCGCCGGCGGCGTAAGCGTTACGTACCGCACGGTAATCGACAATCCGTCTTCTACGGAAATGAGCGATATTCAGACGAAGCTCGAGAAGAGAGCTACCAATCTGAGTACCGAATCCCACGTATACCTCGAGGGAAATAACCGCGTGAACGTAGACGTGCCCGGCGTCGACAACGCCGAGAAGGTTTTCGAGACGCTCGGAAACGCAGGTAACATCTACTTCATTTACACGATGGATAAGGATGGCAATGTAAATATCCGCGAGGATTCCAGCACGGAGTCCGGATATCGCCTTGCGCGTTCCATGCAGGAGATCATCGAGGCGGGCTGCGTTGTCGTAGACGGTAAAAACGTTTCGAACGCAGAGGCGGTTGCACGCCAGAACAGCCAGACTTCGGCGATCGAGTATCTTGTACAGCTGACGCTTGATGCGGAAGGCGCGCAGAAGTTTGCCGAGGGTACCGAGGCATGCACGCAGTACGCAAGCGGTTCGCTTCAGCGCAAGATCGCAATCATCTATGACAACGAAGTGTACAGCGCTCCGAACGTAAACGAGAAGATCTCGGGCGGCGAGGCTGTCATCACCGGTTCGAAGTCGATGGAAGACGCGCAGAACCTTGCAACGATCATCCGTATCGGTGCGCTCCCGATCGAGCTTGAAGTTCTCCGCTCGAATGTGGTAGGCGCTACGCTCGGAAGTCGCGCATTGAATACCGGTCTGATCGCCGGTCTCATCGGTTTCATTCTTGTATGCCTGTACATGATCATTTTCTACCGCATTCCGGGTCTCTCGGCATGCATCAGCTTGATCACGTACCTCGGAATTGTCCTTGCACTCCTTCTTCTGTGCAACGTGACACTGACGCTTCCCGGTATCGCCGGTATCATACTTTCCATCGGTATGGCCGTCGACGCGAACGTCATCATTTTCACACGAATCAAAGAGGAGCTGGCAACCGGCAAGACGGTTCGCTCGGCTATGAAGATCGGTTACCGCAAGGCTCTCTCGGCCATCGTTGACGGTAACGTAACAACCCTGATCGCAGCGATCGTGCTGTACTTCATGGGAACCGGCGTTATCAAGGGCTTTGCCACGACGCTCGGCATCGGTATTGTTGTTTCGATGTTCACCGCATTTGTCGTGACGAACTTCGTCATGCGTGCATTCTACTATGTCGGCGTTGACCGTCCCGGCGCTTACGGCATCGCAAAGCCGGCCAAGACGCTCAACATCGTACAGAACTGGAAGAAGTACGCATGCATCTCCGGCGCGATTATCATTCTTTGCATCGCGACGCTGATCGGCAACAAGGCTTCGACCGGCGACGCACTTTCGTACGGACTTGATTTCGTCGGCGGAACATCGGTCCAGGTAACCTTCGACGGCAACGTTCCTTCGAACGCCGACATGGAGAAACATGTGAGCGACAGCATCGGCGAGAAGGCAACCGTATCGGCGGTCAAGGGCAGCGACATTCTCGTTCTCAAGATGGCTTCCATCAGCGAGGAGACCCTGAACACTCTCAAGAAATCCTTGCTCGAAAAATACAACGTCGCAGAGTCCGCAATCGAGACGGAGACCATCAGCGGTACCGTTTCGGGCGAGATGAAGCGCGACGCGATCGTAGCGGTTATCATCGCAACCATCGCAATGCTTCTGTACATCTGGATCCGCTTCAAGAACATTGCGTTTGCGACGAGCTCCGTGCTTGCGCTTGTGCATGACATCCTTGTAGTTCTCTGTCTGTACGCGGTGGTGAAGCTTACCGTTGACACGAACTTCATCGCATGTATGCTGACGATCGTCGGTTACAGTATCAACGCTACGATCGTTATCTTCGACCGTCTCCGCGAGAACCTCGAGGAGATGAAGAAGAAGGAGAGCCTGGCGGATGTCGTCAACCGAAGCATCAGCGAGACGTTGACGCGAAGCATCCACACCTCCGTGACGACATTGATCACGGTAGTGATGCTGATCATCCTCGGCGTCGAGTCGATCCGCATCTTCGCGATCCCGATGGCAGTCGGTATCATCTGCGGCGGTTACTCGTCCGTATGTATCGCGGGTACGCTTTGGTACTTCTTTAAGACAAAGGTTATGAAATCGGAACGCGCATAAGAGTTGTTCGAACCGTAAGTTCGGAAACTGCTGCCGGACTTGCAAAGGTCCGGCAGTTTATGTATCAGGAAAATGGAGGCGGTCATGCGCAGAGCGGAAGAGGTTTGGATGAACACGATGCGGCCGGGCGATGTGTCGGGATTGATGCAGCGCTTCGGTCTGAGCGACGTGTGCGCAAGAATCCTCTGGAACCGCGGATACCGCACTGAGGAAGCCGTAGCTGCATTTCTTGCGGAAAATGCATCCGCAGAAGTGCCGAAGCTTTCGAAGACGGACGCATTTGTGCGCGTGATGCGCGAGGCGATCGACGAGGGAAGACCGATCCGTGTCGTCGGTGATTACGATGTCGACGGTGTCACGGGAACGTTTTTGCTTGTCAATGCGCTTCGATCGCTTAATGTCAAGGTTGATTACCGCATCCCCGACAGAGTGACGGACGGCTACGGAATCTCCGCTGAGATGGTGCGTGCGGCCGCATTTGACGGCATCGGAACGATCGTTACCGTGGACAACGGGATCGCTGCCGTGCGCGAGCTGAACGCAGCCAAAGGGCTCGGAATACGGACAATCGTCACCGATCATCACGAGCCGCTCAAGGAGCTTCCCGGTGCGGACTGCATTGTCGACCCGAAGCTCGACGGTGACCCGGATGCGAAGGTCCTGTGCGGTGCCGTTGTGGCGGCGGCTCTTGCGGATGCATTGCTTGCATCGTACGGGGAGCCGGGGTATTTTGCGGAACATGCGGAAATACTTGCGCTCGCCACGATCTGTGACGTCATGGAGCTCACGGGGGCCGCGAGAGCGATCGTACGCGCGGGACTTAAAAAGCCGCTCGGCAAGTGGAACCGCGGACTTCAGATGCTCGCTTCGTGCGCCGGCATTTCGGCGCCGATCTGCACGTATGACCTCTCGTTTGTGATCGGTCCGTGCATCAATTCTCTCGGTCGTCTCGAGACGGCGGATTACGGCGTGGAACTTCTTCTTGCGAAGAACGATGCTGCGTGCCGTGAGAGCGCGGACCGGATGGTGAGAGTCAACAGCGAGAGAAAAGAACAGACAAAGTATTTTACGGAGCTTGCGATTGCAGAGGCGGCGCGCTCGATTGAAGCCGCGGGCGGCGACATGCCTGTCCTTGTGCTTCCGATGCCGCAGTGCCATGAGAGCATCATCGGCATCGTGGCGGGACGCGTCAGGGAGACGTACTTCCGGCCCACGTTTGTCCTCGCGGAGAGTGCGAACGGTTCGGGCCTGTGGAAGGGCTCGGGACGAAGCGTCGAAGGCTTCTGCATGGTCGATGCGCTCAAGGAGTGCGGAGACATATTGGAGCGGTACGGCGGGCACGCGATGGCCGCCGGTATCACGATCCGCTCGGACTGCATCAGCGAGTTCCGCGAAAGACTCGCGGGTTCGTGCAGAAAGTCCGGCGTGTCGACGAAGAAGACGGCGCGCATCGATCTGGTCATGCCGTTTTCGTACGCAACCGCAGATCTTGTGCGCGAGCTCGGTCGCATGGAGCCGTTCGGAAACGGAAATCCCCGACCCGTGTTTGCACAAAAAGGCGTCGTGATCCGTGAGATCCGTTACATGGGAAAGAATTCCGAGTTTTTGAGATTTACACTTACAGACGCGCAGGGAACTTCGATGCGCGCCGTGAGTTTTGACGATGCGCAGGAGTTTCTGTCGGAGATGACGGAGGCCTGCGGCGAGGACGCGGTCGACGCGGCGTTCGAGGGGCGCGGGAGAGCGGATTGCGCGATCCTGTATCACCCCGAGATCAACTCGTACAATGACCGCGAGTATCTGCAGCTTCGGCTGGACGGATACCATTTTACGAAGAAGCAGGCGTAAACGGATCACACAGGCGGCCGGGCAGATGCGCGGCCAGGTGAGGAGACGGGATGCGACGTTGCACGGCGTATTCTTCGGAAAGGCGGGAATGCATGGGAAAATGCCTGATATTCGGCGCGGGCGAACGCGTTCCGGCCGAGAGAGTAAGCAGCATAGAAAACGGTGACCTTGTGATCGCTGCGGACGGCGGACTTTCGTGGATCGCGGAGGAGTTTCCTTCGGTACTGCCGAATGTGATACTCGGCGATTTTGACTCGCTTCCGGAGCAGGAGGGTGTGATCAGGGCGTTTCTTACGAAAGCAAAGCTTGAGGGGGCACACCTTCCCGCGGTGATGAAATATCCCGTAGAGAAGGACGACACCGACACCGGCATAGCGGTCGTCGAAGGCCTTGCGCGCGGATACCGTGAGTTCGTGATATACGGCGGCACAGGCGGGCGCATGGATCACACGCTTGCGAACATGTCGCTCCTTCTGCATATCGCGCTGAAGGGTGGACACGGCTTTTTGGTGAGCCCCGCGATGTGCGCGACGGCGTATTCCGGGAAAGCGGTGGTCCGCGGAGTTATAGGAGAGACGTTCAGCGTATTTGCCACGGGAGAGGGCGCCGAGGGCGTATCGATCCGCGGCGCAAAATACGAGGTCGAGGACGCCGCACTCAAGGAATCCTATGCGCTCGGCGTGAGCAATTCCTTCTCATCGGAGGAAACCGTGGTGAGCGCAAAAAAAGGAACCCTCCTTATGGTGGGAGAGTTCCTTCCTGAAGACGTTTCATTTTCCGAATAAGGGCGAACGCCGCATCAGTCTTCGGACTTCAGTCCGGTAGCTGCGGGAACGGCGCCGCGGCGATTCTGTGTCGCCTCGTACGCAATGTTTTTGATCGCCTTGCGGACGTCGGGGATTGCGAGAACAACGAGCGTGAGCGCCATCTCGATTCCGATATAGCAGAAGTTGTAAGCGATCGGATAGATGAAGGAAAGGCTCTTCGGGAAACCGTCCGGCATGCAATCCATCCAGAACATGTAGCCCGCAAGAGTTGCGAACACGCCTCGGGCAACGCATGCAGCGATGTAACCGACGATCAGACCGTGCTTTCTGCGGTAGAAGAAACCGGCGATACCGAGCGCCGTGAAGGCGAAAATATAGTCGAGAAGTACCTGCGGGATCGTCAGGATGTAAGTTCCGCCCGAGAGCAGGAATTGCAGGATACTGTATGCAAACGCGGCGGTGAGGCCGGTTGCGGGTCCGTACAGATATCCGACGAAGCAGACGAAGAACATGCTGAAGAGCGTGACGGAACCGCCCCACGGAAGCTCAAAAAGCTTGAGGTAGGACGTGACGCATGCAAGCGTCAGCGAGATTGCGGAAACCGCGAGACGAACGGAGCGAAGGTCATTGTTCCGGTCCTTGCGGGATACGATGGCGGCCGCAACGATGACGAGGAGCAGGCAGACAACGGCAAGCGCAAAATAACCTGCCTTCTGCAGCACATATGCGCCTTTTTCGTCCGAGTATGCGACGAACTGCAATAACAATTGAGACATAAAAAACCTCCTGGTGTGAATAGTGTACCGGAGGGGTTGGCTCCCGAATGTGCGGGCTTGATGAAGTTTACGCTTCCTTACGCCGGTATTGTCCGGATCAAGTAATGAGGGATCGAACCTTAGGTTAGGTTCATCTCAGCGAAGCACCCCTAGCGAATTACGTTTGTACTATACGCAAGACGGAAGGTTTTGTCAATACGAAGTTTTATGCTGCGGAAAATGCACTCATCCCGCAGTTACAAGAGTATTTTTACAGGAGGAGACGAATGATACTTCGAAACGGACATGTGGTTGACCCGGCGAACGGCATCGACGGCGTGATGGACGTACAGTTCATGGACGGCGTGATCACCGCGGTCGGTGTAAATCTTCCCACGGACGGCGATGCGGTGCTTGACTGCGAAGGCTCGTATGTGATCCCCGGTCTTGTGGACCTTCACGTGCATCTGCGTGACCCCGGCCAGACCGCGAAGGAAACGCTTGCGACGGGAACGGCGGCTGCGGCCGTGGGCGGCTTTACGGCGGTGGCGCCGATGCCGAACACGTCTCCCGCGACGGACAGCGCGGAGAAGATCGCGGAGCTGCTTGCGAGAGCACAGAAGGAAAGTGCAGTGAAGCTTCTGCCGATCACGGCTGTGACGATCGGCCAGGAGGGAAAAAATCTTGCCGATCTCGCTGCGGCGAAAGAAGCCGGCGCGAAGGCGATGTCCGAGGACGGCAAATCCGTGATGGACATCACGCTCTACCGCGAGGCGCTGCGCAAGGCCGCGGAACTCGGCCTTCCGATGTTCGCACACTGCGAGGACAAAAACCTTGTCGCAGGCGGCGTGATCAACGCAGGTGAGGTTTCCAGGAAGCTCGGGCTGCCCGACATCACGAACGCTGTTGAGGATGTGATCACTGCGCGCGACCTGATCCTTGCGGGAGAGACCGGCTGCCATGTGCATCTGTGCCACGTGTCGACGGCATTTGCCGCAAAACTTTTGAAGGCGGCGAAGGAAGAGGGATATCCGGTGTCCGGCGAGGTGTGCCCGCACCATTTTGCGATGTGCGACGATGAGATCCCCGGGGATGATGCGAACTACAAGATGAACCCTCCGCTTCGAAGCCGCGCGGATATGAACGAGCTTCGCGAGGCAATCCGGGACGGCGTGTTCGACTGCATTTCCACGGACCACGCGCCGCACACGGCCGAGGAGAAGAGCCGCGGATTTGCCAAGGCACCGTTTGGTATCGTCGGCTCGGAGACTGCGTTTGCGCTCAGCTACACGACGCTTGTGAAGGGCGGCTACATCGATATGCCCGCGCTTGTGCGGATGATGAGCACGAATCCTTCGCGGATTGCGGGACACACCGGAGGAACGCTTTCGGTGGGCGCGCCTGCGGACATCGCGGTCGTAACCGGCGAGGAATGCCGCATCGACGCGCGTTACTTCCGCTCGAAGGGAAAGAACACTCCGTTTGACGGACGGCGCGTGTACGGCAAGGTGCTCGCGACATTTGTCGACGGCGAGAGAGTGTATTGACCCGCGAAGACCGCGGAAACTGTGCGGATTCCTCTGACACTGCTTTGATTTCGACATTTTCCGCTTTGATCAATTTCGAAAAATGAAACATAAGGAGATACACACATGATCAGCAAACTGATTGACAGGATTAAAAAGACAAACGCACCGATCGTAGTCGGACTTGACCCGATGCTTTCGTACATCCCGGAGCATATTCTCAAGGCTGCTTACGCGCAGTACGGCGAGACGCTCGAGGGCGCGGCGGAAGCGGTATGGCAGTACAACAAGGCGATCGTCGATGCGACGTACGACCTGATCCCGTGCGTGAAACCGCAGATTGCAATGTACGAGCAGTTCGGAATCCCCGGACTTGCCGCATTCAAGAGAACTGTTGATTACTGCCACGAGAAAGGTCTTCTCGTGATCGGCGACGTAAAGCGCGGCGACATCGGATCGACGTCTGCGGCATATGCCACTGCACATCTCGGAACCGTGACGGTCGGCGGAAACAAGTTCGTACCGTTCGATGAGGATTTTGCGACGGTCAATCCGTACCTCGGCTCGGACGGAGTAAAGCCTTTTCTCGAGGTCTGCAACAGCAATGACCGCGGAATCTTTTTGCTGGTGAAGACATCCAATCCTTCGAGCGGCGAGTTCCAGGACCGCCTGATCGACGGACGCCCGCTGTATGAGTGGGTCGGCGAGAAGGTAGCCGAGTGGGGCGAGATGAGCATGGACGGCGATTACAGCAATGTCGGCTGCGTTGTCGGCGCAACATATCCCGAGATGGGACGAATTCTTCGGAAGATTATGCCCAAGGCGTACATCCTCGTGCCCGGCTACGGCGCACAGGGCGGCACTGCGGAGGGCCTGAAGCCGTACTTTAACGAGGACGGACTCGGCGCGATCGTCAACTCCTCGCGCGGCATCATCGCAGCTTACAAGCAGGCGAAATATGCGGACCGTTTCGCACCCGGGAATTTTGCGGATGCATCCCGCCAGGCGGTCGTCGATATGATCGAGGACATCAACGGCGCGGTGTTCGGAAAATGAATGAGCGGCGGGTATTGACATTACGCGCGCGCAGTGCTACATTATGTGCTATATTTTCCGAGTAATCCCGATACCCGGACGAGACGAAAGAAATAAAGGCGATACAGACAGGGAGCCGCGCGGGAGGCGTGCGGCGGAAGGAGCAGAGCTATGAAGAATTACGAGCCCGGCAAGATTGAGCCGAAATGGCAGAAATACTGGGAGGAGCATGATACGTTCCACACCGACGTGTGGGATTTCAGCAAGCCCAAGTACTATGTGCTTGACATGTTTCCGTATCCGTCGGGCGTAGGCCTTCACGCGGGACATCCCGAAGGTTACACCGCGACCGATATCATGTCGAGAATGAAGCGCATGCAGGGCTACAACGTGCTGCATCCGATGGGCTACGACTCGTTCGGTCTTCCGGCAGAGCAGTACGCCGTGACCACGGGACATCACCCGAACGGTTTCACGCAGGAGAACATCCGCACGTTCGGAAAGCAGCTTCGCGAGCTCGGATTTGACTACGACTGGTCGAAGATGGTTGCAACGTCCGATCCGAAGTTCTACAAGTGGACGCAGTGGATCTTCAAGCAGCTCTATCTGGCAGGCTACGCAAAATACATCGACATGCCGGTCAACTGGTGCGAGGAGCTCGGCACGGTGCTCTCGAACGACGAGGTCATCGACGGCAAGAGCGAGCGCGGCGGTTACCCGGTAGTGCGCAAGAATATGAAGCAGTGGGTCATCGACCAGCCCGCATTTGCAGAGCAGCTTCTGGAAGGTCTGGAGACGCTCGACTGGCCGGAGTCCACGAAGCTGATGCAGCAGAACTGGATCGGTCGCTCGACCGGTGTCGAGGTGAAGTTTGACATCGTCGGAGGCGGTGATTTCTCGATCTTCACGACGTGTATCGAGACCATTTACGGTATCACGTTCATGGTGCTTGCACCGGACGGAGACATCGTAAAGACGCTTTTGGACCGCGTTGAGAACCGCGAGGAAGTGGACGCTTACATCGCAGAGACGTTGAAGAAAAATGATATGGACCGCACCGAGCTCAACAAGACGAAGTCTGGCTGTGAGCTCAAGGGCGTTACGTGTATCAACCCCGTAAACGGCAGAGAAGTACGCATGTTTATCGGTGATTTCGTACTTGCCAGCTACGGTACCGGTGCCGTCATGGCGGTGCCTTCGCACGATCAGCGTGACTTCGAGTACGCGATCGCGCACAATATCGATATGATCCAGGTTATCGACGGCGACGAAAAGCTCGGCCATGTGGACGTGAGCGAGCATGCTTTCGAGAAGGGCGAGTATCTCGGCAAGGGCTACCGCCTGATCAACTCCGAGGAGTTCACCGGCATTACCGTTGAGGAGGCCAAGGAAGCGATCACCTCGAAACTCGAGAAGATGGGCGTTGCCAAGAGAACCGTTAATTATCACTTCCGCGAGTGGATCTTCGCACGCCAGAGATACTGGGGCGAGCCGGTGCCGGTCGTTCACACCGGGGACGGAAAGATCCATGTGCTCGACGACGAAGAGCTGCCTCTCATTTTGCCCGAGCTTGACGATTACAAGGGCAAGAACGGACAGGCGCCTCTGGAGAACGCAACCGAGTGGAAACAGTATGATCATAACGGCGTGAAGGGCAAGAGAGAGACATCTACGATGCCCGGATCCGCAGGATCGAGCTGGTATTTCCTTCGCTATATCGACCCGGACAATGACAAGCAGCTGGCGGATCCTGAGCTTCTGAAGCACTGGATGCCGGTTGACCTTTACATCGGCGGTCCGGAGCATGCGGTAGGACACCTCATGTACAGCCGCATCTGGAACCGCTTCCTCTACGACAAGGGCATCGCACCGACGAAGGAGCCGTTCAAGAAGCTTGTTCATCAGGGCATGATCCTCGGCGCAAACGGCATCAAGATGGGCAAGAGATTCCCCGAGTATGTTGTCAACCCGAGCGATATTGTTCGCGACTACGGCGCAGACACGCTTCGTCTGTACCTGATGTTCATGGGACCGCTTGAAGTCAGCAAGCCGTGGAGCAATTCCGGCGTTGAGGGCGCACGCAAGTTCCTGAACCGTGTGTGGAATCTCATTGCGAATCCGGAAAATATCACCGACGAGGCTGTTCCTTCGCTTGAGAAGGTTTACCATCAGACCGTCAAGAAGGTGACGAGCGACTTCGAGAAGCTTGCGTTCAACACGGCGATCAGCCAGATGATGATCTTCGTCAACGCCTGCTACAAGGAGGGACGCTGCACGAAGGAGTATGCGGAAGGCCTTGTGAAGATGCTTTCGCCCATCTGCCCGCACATCGGTGAGGAGCTGTGGAGCGAACTCGGACACGAGGGCACGATCTCGTTCGAGGCATGGCCGTCGTTCGAAGAAGCCAAGACCAAGGAGGACACGATTGAGATCGCGGTTCAGGTCAACGGCAAGGTTCGCGGCAAGGTCAACGTCACCATGGAGGACGACGAGGACAGCGTACTTGCGAAAGTACAGGAGTCCGACGCAGCGAAGTTCTTAACGGGAACCATCGTGAAGAAGATCTACGTCAAGGGCAAGATCTTCACGATCGTTGTAAAGCCGTAGGATATGTGAAACAAAAAGCAGAGCGCAGCCGCTTCGGCGGTTGCGCTTTTTTCATCGGAATTATCCGACCGTTACTCAAATTTGCTGTTTTTTACTTATTCTGTCGGGTATCGGGGTTGTATTCCGGCGGCCTATTTGCTATGCTGAAAACGGAGCTTATGCCGGAGGATGAAGAGATGAAGAAGAAAAGGTTAAGACAAATAGTGACGGTGATGATTGCTGTTCTCGTGGCGCTGACGGGGCTTATACAGGTGCAGAATGCGTTCGCTGCGGATACTCCACAGGGGGACGAGGAGACGAGCCATGAGACTGTCGACGGGGAGCCAAAGCAAATCTACACGGTCATTTGGCTGAATATCGATGAAACAGAGCTCGACCGCAAGACCTACGAGGAGGGCGAGCCCGAACCGACCACGGAGAAAATCCCTGCGGAAGTCTGGAGGGAGTACTCAGTGCTTGTCTTTGAAAAGTGGGATTCCGGTACAGTGAACGGCACTACCAAGACCTACAAGCCGGAATGCGAAATGTATGAGAAATTCTCTTATTATCGAGTGGTTCCGGGTGACCCTGTCTATGTGATCGGACAAGCCGACGGCGTGACGCTGACGGTTCAGGTAACTGACGCAGATATATGGATTTCACATTTTACGGGGAAAGTGAATATCGATGGGAAACAGGCTGAACGCGGAAAAGATTTTCATGATTATATCGGTGACCGGAGCAGCACCGTGATTAAGTTTCCGAAAGAATTTCTGGATACACTGGATGTGGGTGAACACAAGATTCGTATCTTTTTTGATGAAGTAGAAAGCGAGATTACGCTTACAGTGAAGAATGATGAAACTGAGAAAAACAAGCCCGTAGAGGAGGACGATCCTTTTAGAATCAGACCGGTCGTAAAGGAGCAGCAGGTGGGCGAGTCGCAGGAGGACACTCCGAAGACCGCCGACACAGCTCCGCTGTACGTCTGGGCGCTTGCACTGATGATTGCAGCCGGAACAGCGGCAGCAGCCGTGAGCGCGCGAAGACGCGGGGCTCATTAACCGAAAGCCGCGGAGAGCAGAGTCATAGAAACAAAAACCTAAATGAAAGCAGGGATAGAGAAGGGCGTTCCGGAGGGAACGCCCTTTTTATATGTTGCTTTGTTTACGGAAGCATGTTTCGAACCATCATTTCTCCGTAGTGATAAGCGTCCCTATCCAGAAAATCAGGGTAGTGTCAAGAGGTTAGCACACATTTATCGAGTTAATAAAATTGAAGAGCATTAAAAACTGTCACTTGTACTTAATAAGGCGCAGCCACATCAATGGTTGCGCCTCTTTACATGCTTCTTACAAACTCGAATACGTATACCTCTCCTCCGACAGATGCATCAACGCATCCTCCAGGAACCGTTTCGCCAGGTAGTTCGCCATAGGAAGGTTTTGATCTAAATAGTTTCCGCACTGCTCCGGCGCTGCGCCTGGAATCTCTCCCTGGTAGTCTGCGATGAAAGAGAAGCATTCGCGCAGAAGCGGGAGAACGTCAAGCGATGTGAAATCGCCGGCGAGCAGGAGATAAAAGCCTGTGCGGCAGCCCATCGGTCCGAAGTAAAGCACGCGCTCCGCCCACTCCGCATGGTTGCGCAGGAAGGTCGCGCCGAGGTGCTCGATGGTGTGAATCTCCGCGGTGTTCATGACCGGCTCGCGGTTGGGCGCGGTCATTCGGATATCAAACGTTGTGACAACCGTGTCGCCCGCGCGGTCCTTGCGGGACACGTACACGCCGGGAAGAAGCCGGGTGTGATCTACGGTAAAACTTGCAATCAGATCCATGATGATCCTCCTCATCGTTTCGTTTGTTCGCGAACATTATTATATCACAAACGCGCAAAGAATGGTATAATAAGATCGATCCCGAAACAGATCGGGGAGACAGGGGGTAACGACATGAACGGAAAATGCAAAATCGTAGTGATGGAGCGCAACACGCTCGGTGACGACGTCTCGCTTGATGCTCTCAAGAAGTTTGGCGAGGTGGTGACATATCCTCTGTCGGACCCGAAGGAAAATGCCGTCCGCATACAGGATGCGGACATCGTGATCGTCAACAAGATCCCGATGAACGAGGAGACACTCGGGAACGCGAAGAAAGTAAAGCTCATCAGCCTGACGGCGACGGGAACGAACAATGTCGATTTTGCGTACACAAATGCGCGCGGCATCACTGTCGCAAACGTCAAGGGATATTCGACGGACAGCGTTGTGCAGCACACGTTTGCATTGCTTTTCTACGTGTATGAGAAGCTTTCGTATTACGACCGGTTTGTAAAGAGCGGAGCGTATGCGGTCAATGACGTGTTCAGCCATTTTACGGTGCCCTTCCGCGAGCTTGCGGGCAAGACATGGGGAATTATCGGCCTCGGTGCGATCGGCACGAAGGTCGGTGAGATTGCGGAGAGCTTCGGATGCCGTGTGATCTACTACAGCACGAGCGGCAACCACCATACCGACCGTTTTCCCGAGCGAAGCCTTGCGGAGCTTCTGGCGGAGTCGGACATCGTGTCGATTCATTGTCCGCTCACTGCAGCAACCGGGAAACTCATCGGAGAACAACAGCTCCGCATGATGAAGCGCGATGCAATCCTTTTAAACCTCGGCCGCGGACCGATCGTGGACGAGGATGCGCTTGCAAAGGCGCTGATCGACGGAGAAATCGGCGGTGCGGGACTCGACGTGCTTGTGAAAGAACCAATGGACCCCGGCAATCCGCTCCTTGCGATACAGGACTCGACCAAGCTTGTCATTACGCCTCACATCGCCTGGGCGACAGTGGAAGCACGCACCCGCTGCGTGGACGAGACCGTGGAAAATGTGCGCGCATTTCTCGAGGGAAGAGAGCGCAATGTCGTTCGCGGATGACAATCCACTGATTGTACGTGACATAAACTGCCTGAAATCACAGTATTGCTTGACATTTTTCGCGAATTGTATACAATAGTACATGTGCTTTGACGGACCGTAGCGGTCCGCCTTCGTTCAAATCGTATACAGGCAGGAGAGGAATCGTAACAGCATGGAAGACAAGGTATTCGGACAGGAATCAACGGATAAATATTCGCTTCGCGGCATGGTCTTTACCAAGATCCGCGAGGATATTTTGTCCGGAAAATATACGGAAAATGAAGAGCTCAAGGAGATTTCCATAGGTCAGGAACTCGGCGTTTCGAGAACGCCGGTGCGCGAGGCGCTTCGGCAGCTTGAACTCGAGGGACTGGTGAAGATCATTCCGAACAAGGGCGCTTATGTCGCAGGCATCAGCAGCAAAGATGTTCACGACATCTACATGATCCGCTCATATCTCGAGGGATTGTGCGCGAGATGGGCGTGCGAGAACATCACGCAGGAGCAGATCGATGCGATCGAGGAGGTAATCTACCTCTCGGAATTCCACGTAAAGAAGAAGCATTTTGAGCAGATTGTTGAGCTTGACACAAAGTTCCACGAGTTGCTGTACGCTTCCTGCGGAAGCAAGATTCTCGGACATCTGCTTCGCGATTATCACCAGTACGTACACAGTATCCGCAAGATTACGCTTTCGGACCCTGCGCGTGCTGAGAATTCCAACTCCGAGCACAGCGCAATCCTTGAAGCTATCCGTAGCCGAGATGCGGACAACGCCGAGAAGCTGGCGCACGAGCATATCATCCAGACAATCTACAATATCAATAACCACAAGCTGGTTTGATAAAGTGTGTTAAAACCGTTAGCAGAAGCATATTACACAAACTCCCTGCCTTTGATTCGGCAGGGAGTTTTTTGATGTTTTGAGGCTATTTGAGCTACCTGCTGTGAATCATATTCATTTTTGAAAAATTGTTCTTGCAAATTTGTAAGAATGCGTGATGACAGTGAAATATAAAGTATACTATGTTAAGATGCCCGACATGGGAATTGCGCTTGGGGATGTCGCCTTTTGCGCCGTGACCGTACGGAGTCGAATTGCTTAAGGAGAATGTGAAATATGAAGGTGAAGATCAAACACTGGATGCAAGGAATATGTCCGAAACACCATGCGATGCGGCGTGTTCTTGCGGTTTTGTTGTGTGTGGTTATGGTTGGCGGTCTGTTTGTCGACAGTACTGCGGATGCAAAGAGCGCAGGAAACATTCAAACAGTAACAACAGCTGTGGAATCGCTTGTTTCTGCGCCGGTAGCTTCTGAGGGAATGAAGGTGTCGGCGCCTGTTGAGATTGATAGTCGGGTTGAAACAAAAGTCAACCTTTCGGATTCTCACATCGAGGGAACGAAAGCGGTACCTGAAGCTTCAAACATGCAACTGGATTCTCAGTTCGGAGATATGCAGCTGCGTGCTCAGCGTGCGGCCAAGAATGTTTATTATGTCGGTGTTACGCCACCGGATTACGGTGATGTAGTAGATAACTATAATGCTTCGAGTCAAATCGCCACTTTGGTAGCTGTCCCCAGACCAGGATGCAGGTTTGAGTTCTGGTCGGAGTATTTCACCGATGAAGACGGAAAAGAGAAAGAACGGTTGATTCAGGATGAAGATCCGTATTCTTCCACATATTCTTGGAGAGTAAATACCAACGGACGAACGGTGATTGCCCATTTCAGAAAAGACGGTGAATACTTCATCTGGCAAAATGTGTATTCTTCGAAAGGATCAATCACAATTACAAACAATACGGAAAACGAGAGTTATAAACCCGGATATGAGCTTAATATTGTGGCAAATGCCTATAATGGATATAAAGTTGTCGGCATTCAATGGGGATATGTTGTCGGCAACGGTACCGAAGGGAATGAGAATGTCGAGTGGCAAACAATCTCTAATGGAAATACAGCGAGCTTGAAAATGCCGAATCATGATATTTGGATTCAGGCTGTTTTCTATTCGACAGCAGAACATACCGTTAGTCTGTCAACTGATGGTAACGGTACGGTAACCTTCAAAAACAGTAATGCCACGACCGGAACGTTCAGAGAGGGAGATGTTGTTGAGGTTACAGTAAAACCGAAACAGTATTATCGCTTGAGTTCAATTACCGGCTTGTATTCGGAATTTGACCTCGAAACGTATTCCTTTATAATGCCGGACATAGATTTGAACCTGAATTTCGGCTTTAAATACGCGGCAACGGCTTATGAGGTTAAGTTGGTAACCAACGCAAAGAATTATGTTGACTATCAAGTAGAAGTACTCGATGAAGCAAATCAAATCTGTAAAGCAACGACAAGCGTAAAAAGTGATTATATCCATTATTTTGCATTCCTTGGGTGGTATGACTACGTCGATGCGAATAATATGACCCTTCTCAGTACCGATACGGAATACATATTCCGACTCGATCGGAATTTTACTCTTGCTGCATTGTACGCGAACGGCAAAATGCTGTATCTTGCGCAGACAGACGCTGGAGTTTTGAGTGCAATGCCGCAGAAGGATTGTTATGTGCCGGGAGAGACGGTACGTCTGTTTGCCGTTCCGAAAGACAATTATTATTTGGACGGTTATTCGAAGGCTGATTATATCAACGGTGAATTATCCGAGTTCGAGAAAATCGACGGCGATACGATTGTGTTTGGGGACAATGTTATTGCGGTGAAAGCAGACTTCATACCATATGTAATTTGCAATGTGACCGCGAATATTCCGGAAGCCGGAAAGGTTACGGGCACCGGAAAATACAGAAAAGGCGATACCATCGTCTTTGAAGCGACACCGAACGAGGGTTATGTGTTCCGATATTGGGCAAACAAGAGTGACGAGACCGGTATGATCTCTGATAAAACCACATACACATATAAAGTGAATTCGGATAAAGGCGGAGAGATTAACCTGGTGGCTGTATTCCAAGAACTTCCCAAGTATACGATCACGGCGACCCCGAACAGTACGTATGGTACGGTAGAAGGCGCCGGAACGTATCATAAGGGAGCAAAAGCCACTTTGACGGCGACTCCAAACAATAATTGTGTCTTTGTCAACTGGACCGAGAACGGAAATGTTGTGAGCACGGATTCAACATACACGTTTGAGGTGACCCAAAACCGCACCTTAATCGCTGTTTTCAAGCCGGAGATAGTTACTGTTTCCGCAGTTGCAAACGAAGCGGCGTTCGGCAGTGTCAGCGGTGCAGGTGTATTTAGCAAAGGTATGTCTGTTACCCTGACTGCGACTGCCAATACCGGGTATCGATTTGTCAACTGGACGGAAGGAAACACTATTGTCAGCTCCAAGGCAGACTATCCGTTTACGGCGGAGAGGGACATTAACCTGATTGCAAATTTTGTTGTCGATGAAGATACGATTGATGTTTCGTCCAATAATGACAAGTACGGTTCGGTCAGCGGCGGTGGAACGTATCAAAAAGGCAAAAACGTCGAAGTGACGGCGACGGCCAACGAGGGCTATGAGTTTGTCAACTGGACAGAGAACGGAAATGTTGTGAGTACGGATGCAACATACTCGTTTCTGATGGCAAATGCGAGAACGCTTGTTGCCAATTTCAAGCCGAAGACATTTAACGTAACGATATCCGCTTCGCCTTCGGAAGGCGGTACCGTAGAAAAGAGCGGCACCTGCGAGTATGATACAGAGGTGAATGTCAAGGCAACTCCGGCGGAGGGGTACCGCTTCCTGAATTGGTCGGAAGGAGGAAACCCGGTCAGCACAAATGCGGAGTTCTCCTTTATGGTAAGCAAGGATCGTGCGCTGACAGCGATTTTTGAAAAGATTGTTTACTATAATATTGGCGTCTCCCCGGCATCTTTGGATTACGGAACGGTTACAGGTGGCGGACTATACGAAGCGAAGACTCCTGTAGAGGTAGTAGCAATACCGAAGAAGGGCTTCATTTTCACCAACTGGACCGAAAACGGTACGGTTGTAAGCGAGAAAGCAAAGTACACATTTACGGCTTCCGCAAACAGAACTCTGGTTGCACATTTCGATGTCGACTATCGTGAAATCAATGTGTCTACCTCGGATGTAACATTAGGTTCTGTCAGCGGTGGAGGCAGGATTCAGGTCGGTCAGAAGGCAACGGTGATTGCTACGGCCAATCAGAATTGCCGTTTTGTCAACTGGACGGAAAATGGTGTACCGGTAACCACGGATGCAACTTATGAATTTACCGTTGAAAAAGAGTGGAACCTTGTGGCTGTTTTCGAAGAAATCGGTAAGGTTACGATTAATGCGGTTTCTTCGGACAGTAATCTCGGGTCTGTGTCCGGTGGCGGAACTCATTACGTTGGCTCTAAGGTAACGCTTGTGGCTACGGCATTTAAAAACTGCCGGTTTGTCAGCTGGACCGAGAACGGTGAGGTGGTTTCGAGTTCAGTGGAGTTTATATTCACTGCAGAGCAGACCAGAAGCCTTGTCGCGAATTTCGAAAAGATAATGTATACAATCTCGGCGGAGCCGAATAACAGTGCTTACGGTACGGTTACGGGCGCCGGTGATTATCAGCAGGGTGTGACCGTCAATTTGACGGCGACCGCTTCGAAAGGTTATCGCTTCGTAAAATGGACCGAAGACGGTCAGCCTGTTTCCTCGAATGCTTCGTATTCGTTTGAGTGTAAAACCAACAGGAATATTGTCGCGGTTTTTGAAGCGATTCCGACGTTTACGGTTACGGTGTCTTCCAACGATTCCACGCTTGGATCGGTTTCCGGAGGCGGCAAGGTTTATGAGGGAAAGACTGTAACAGTAACAGCCACCGCAATGGAATATTGTCTTTTCGTCGAGTGGCAGATGAACGGTAAGAGCGTCAGTACGAATCCAACCTATACGTTTGCGCCGAATAGTGACTGCACCCTTGTAGCAGTATTTGCCGAGGATAAGGCCAAGGTAACCGTAGCATCTAACGATACGACATTCGGAAGCGTGAGCGGCGGCGGAGAGTTCCAAAAGGGCTCGGATGTCACGGTGATTGCGACAGCGGCGGACGATGATCATCGTTTTGTCAACTGGACGGAGAACGGTGAAGAGGTAAGCACCTCGTCGGAGTATAAGTTCACGCTGGAAAAGGATATTGCTCTTGTTGCTAATTTCAAAAAGATTGAAAGATATACCGTAGAAGCAGTTTCGAGCAATGATGCAGCAGGTTCTGTTTTAGTTATCCGGGGTCCCATTTTTGAAGTCGGTGACAGAGCTATTCTGTTGGCACGGCCCGGAGAAGAAGGAATATTTGAAAACTGGACCGAGAACGGAACCGTAGTTTGTACTACACCCGCGTATTCGTTTATCGTTGAGAACGACAGGAACCTTGTTGCAAACTTCAAACTGAAAACATACACGGTTCAGGTGCAGGCAAACTACAGTTCTTACGGAAGCGTTTCCGGTGGCGGTGATTTTACCAAGGGTCAAACAGCTACGGTAACAGCTACTGCCGAAAACGGCTACCTTTTCGATCATTGGGATTTGAATGGGAATAATGAAAGTGATCAGTCATCTTATTCATTTGCTGTAAGCGGCGATGTTGCTTTGGTTGCCGTATTCAAAGAAGATCCGAACGGAGTAAGCTATCCGCTGTCTGTTTGCGGTATCAAGGTTACCAGCAAAAACAAGGACGACATTATGGGTGACGGCACAGTTACTTATAAGGGCGATGCGAAGAAAGGCACGTTGACTCTAAACAATGCTAATCTCAAATACTTCGATGATTGTATTTTATGTGGTGAAGGACTTGAATTAACAATTTATCTTGTCGGTGATAATTCTATTACTTCTGACTGGTGTGGAATATTCAAGGAAAAGGGTTTTGAATTAATAACGATTACAGGAAGCGGAAAACTGACAATTACAGGCGGGACGGCCGGAGTTAGTTCAGATGGATACCTTGCTATAAAAGGTTCAACTATAGTGATTTCTTTGGATAGAAAGAACTCTCGCGGATTTTATGTCGGTGGGGGTATCGAAGTTTCCGAAAACAGCGATATCACTGTAACGGCAGATTTTTGCGCGGTGTATTGTAGCTTAGGAACAGTAACTGTTTCTGATGGAAGCGAATTGAAATTGACTACGACAGGTCAGAAAAGTGAATCGCAATATTGTCTGTATGCTCGTCACGGTTTGGTAGTGAATGATGGTTGTAAGCTAACCGTAAAAGGCAATTCTTTAAACGGAATCAAAACCGGTGATGGTTGGTCAGTAAAGCTTCTCAGTCCCGAAGTGTCTATTTCGGCCCTGAATTCCGCAATTGAAGCGCCTTCGGGGATAACACTCGGAAATGGTATAATGATAGCTACACCTGCCGGAGGACAAATCTCGAATGATGGAGAAAGAATTGTTGATGCAGACGGAAATGTTGCAAAGGATGTCACTCTAACAAAGGGTATCACAATCAATGCAACAGCATCGTCCAAGGAGGCCGGAACTGTTGAGGGAGCCGGTTGTTACGCTCAGGGTGCCGGTACTACGGTAAAACTGAAGGCAATTCCGAACGAGGGATATGAGTTTGTGAGTTGGACGGAGAATGGTCAGATCGTCAGCGATAAGGCGGCATACGAGTTCTCTCTTCAGGATGAGCGTACGCTGGTAGCGAACTTCCTAAAGAAAAAGTTCACAATCACGTTCAGGAACGACGATGGCACGAAACTTCAGAGCGAAACGGTTGAATATGGTGTAAAGCCGGTTTATAACGGAAAGACACCTACCAAAGCAGCGACGAAGCAGTATACGTACACCTTCGCAGGCTGGGATAGCGAGATAATTGAAGTCGCGGGTGATGCTACCTATACGGCAACGTACGACCATAAAGTCAATTCGTACAGAATTCGATTTGTCAATGACGACGGCACGGAACTTCAGAGCGAAATGGTTGAGTACGGTGTGAAGCCGGTTTATAACGGAAAGACACCTACCAAAGCAGCGACGAAGCAGTATACGTACACCTTCGCAGCCTGGGATAGCGAGATAATTGAAGTCGTGGGTGATGCTACCTATACGGCAACGTACGACCATAAAGTCAATTCGTACCGGATTCGATTTGTCAATGACGACGGCACGGAACTTCAGAGCGAAGTGCTTGACTTCGGTGCTAAGCCGGTTTATAACGGAAAGACACCTGCCAAGGCAGCGACGAAGCAGTATACCTATACGTTTGCAGGTTGGGACAACGAGGTGATTGCAGTTGCAGGTGACGCGACCTATACGGCGAAGTACGACAGCAAACTTAATTCGTATCAGGTTGCGTTTGAGGCAAACGGTGGTTCCGAGATTAGCGCGAAAACCGTAGAATACGGCAGCAAGCTGGAAAATGTTGCGGATCCGGTGCGCAAGGGATTTGACTTTATTGGATGGTTCACCGATGCCGCATGCACGAAGAAGGCGGATCTTACTGCACCTATCACGGATGACTGCAAGTTCTATGCAGGTTGGGAGGAAGTGTTCTTCACTGTTACCGGCGATACGTCCTGGGATGTGAAGAGCGGCAAGGATTTCCATATCCATGTGACACGCAGCCGCAACGATGATATTCTGTTCGGCATGTTCGGCGGAATTCTCCTTGACGGCAAGCCTGTTGACGGCAAATACTTCAAGGCAGTTAAGGGAAGTATTGACTTGACGGTAAGCAGTGAGCTCTTTAAGACAATCGAGGACGGCAATCATGAGATTACCGTATTGATCGGCGACACTTCGGTGACTGCGAAGGTTGCGGTTTCGAACGATACCGGAAGAAACGAGGCGATCGACGCTCCGAAGACAGGTGATACGACACCTACATTAGTTCTCATGTTCCTTGTTCTTGCAGCACTTCTGATGTCGGGAGTTGTATTGTACCGCAGAAAGAATGCGAGAGCATAACAAAGAGTTTTAAGACGAAAAATGCCCCCCGGCGCCGCATTGCGGTGCCGGGGGGCGTGTTTTGTGTCATTGTCCTGAGCATATATTATTCGCTGCAAAGCTCCTCCCATTCGGTCATGGCGGAGAGAAGTTCTTCCTCCGCTTTGTTTCGCTCGGCCGAAAGCTCGTTCAGGCGAAGCGAGTTTGTGCAGACTTCGGGGGACGCCATGAGATCATCAATCTCGGAGATCCGGGACTCCAGTCTTTCGATTGTCGCTTCCAGCGATGCGATGCGGTTTTTGAGCTTGCGCTGCTGTGCCTGGACTTCCTTTTGCTCCTTCCACTCTGCCTTCACTTCGGATGCGGGGACAGAGGAAGATGCGGAAGAACCGGCTGCATTTTCCGAAGAAACTCCGAACACGGCAGCTTCCTTGCGCTCCCTGAACATGAGGT
The DNA here is from genome assembly GCA_017561985.1 of Lachnospiraceae bacterium. The sequence goes on along the minus strand of JAFZAZ010000005.1, from coordinate 10,341 downwards.
AATCATCGTAGTTTCCGTCGTAGGAGAGGATTGCGCCGCGCGTAAGTTCCAGAACGCGTGTTGCTGTGCGGTTTACAAAGTAACGGTCGTGCGAGACGTAAAATACAGTCCCCTCGTAGGCGCGGATCGCGTCCTCGAGAATCTCGCGGCCGAGAATGTCAAGATGGTTGGTCGGCTCGTCGAGCAGCAGGAAGTTTGCCTCGCCGAGCATCAATTTGGCGAGGGAGAGGCGTCCGCGCTCTCCGCCGCTCAATGTGGAGACGGGGGCGAATACGTCGTCGCCGGTGAAACAGAAGGCAGCGAGAGTGTTGCGGATCTCCGTGTTGTTCATGCCGGGATACGCGTCCGAAATCTCCTCAAACAATGTGTTTGCCTCGTTGAAATTGTGCTGCTCCTGGTCGTAATAACCGACACAGACCTTCGCGCCGAAGCGGACATTTCCCCTGTCGGGTGTCACAAGCCCGCGGATAATCTTGAGAAGCGTGGTCTTGCCCGTGCCGTTGTCGCCGAGAAGAGCAACCTTTTCGCCGCGGCGGATGAGCATCGAAATGTTCGTGAAAAGTGTCTGGCTGTCGTAGGATTTGGCGAGGTCGGAGATCATGAGAACGTCGTTTCCGCTCTGCATGCGGGGCGTGAGAGTGAGCGACATGCCGCGTTCCTCCGTCACGGGCCGGTCGAGACGGTCCATCTTTTCGAGCACCTTCTCACGGCTCTCGGCGCGCTTGATCTGCTTCTCGCGGCCGAAGGAGCGAAGCTTTGCGATGACTTCCTCCTGATGATGAATCTCAGCCTGCTGTTTTTCGTACGCCTTTCGCTGGGCATCGCGGATCATTGCCTTCTTGGCGGCAAATTCATCGTAATTTCCCGGGAAATCCATTGATTTGGTGTGGTCGATCTCAACGACCTTCGTAACTATCTTATTCAGAAAATAGCGGTCGTGCGATACGATCAGCACGGCGCCTTTGTAATTGGACAAAAATGTCTCGAGCCACGCGACGCTGTTTAAATCCAGATGGTTCGTGGGCTCGTCCAGAAGAAGGATGTCAGGCGTTTCGAGAAGAAGTTTTGCGAGCGCAACGCGCGTCTTCTGACCTCCGGAGAGCACCTGTACAGGGCGCTCCCATGTCTCTTCGTCAAAGCCCAGTCCGCGAAGCACACCGACGACCTCGGAGCCTGCGGCATAGCCGTTTTTCTGCTCGTATTCGCGGTTCAGACCGTCGTACTCGCGGTACATCTGCGCAAGATCGTCACCCTCTGCGTCATGCATCGAAAGCTCGAGTGCACGCATGCGTTCCTCAAGCTCCCAGATGCGCGCCTTTACCGCGCGGACCTCCTCGTACACCGTGCGGTCTCCGGAGAGATCCTGGTGCTGTGAGAGGTAGCCGATCTGTGCGTCCTTTGCGAGCGTCACCGTGCCGTTGTCGGGAGCGAGTTCACCCATGATGATCTTGAAGAGCGTTGATTTGCCGGCTCCGTTGCGCCCAATCAGCGCTACTTTTTCATGCTCGTTGACATGAAAAGAGACGCCGGATAGAACGACGTTGTCACCGAAAGCTTTATCGATGTTGGAAACCGAAAGAATCATGAAAAAACCTCTTGCAAAATGTCCGTATCATGGCCGTGCACGCCCGTAAATACGGCGGCACAACCGCAAGTATTATACTTGGAAACCGCGGAAAATGCAAGCCGTTTACATTGACAACGCGGCGGATATTGCAGTATAATTACGTTGGTTTGCTGTAGCTTGGCGGACAGTGTACCGCAGAGGAGGAAGCGATGACAAAGCAGCGGAACACCTTTGAATTGTATACCCCGGAGCAGATCCGTGACGCGGAGCAGGTTGCGATGAACGACCTCGGGATTCCGCAGGAGCTGCTTATGGAGCATGCTGCGCTTGCCGTTGCAAATGCGATCTGCGAGGATACTTCCCGCGGAGAATGCGGGGACTGCGCTGCTTCGGCCGCGCTCCTGGCAGGGACCGGAAACAACGGTGCCGACGCGCTTGCGACAGCGAGACTTCTTTCCCGAAGAGGCTTTACCGTGACGGTGTTTGAGAAGAACTCCGACCCGGGAAACGAGGCGTACCGGCGTCAGCGCCAATGGCTTTCTGCCTACGAGAATGTTACATTTGCAAAACTTGAGCTCCCGATCGAATGGGAGCGTTACGAATATATTGTCGACGGACTGTTCGGGATCGGCTGCAACCGGAACCTCACCGGTGAGGTTTTTGAGGTTGTCGCTTCGCTGAATGCTTACACCGGTGAAACCGGGAGCGGCGTGCGCCGTGCGAAAGTATTCGCAATCGATGTTCCCTCGGGGATTGATTCCCGCACGGGACAGGTGCTCGGAGATGCGGTGAAGGCGGACGTGACCGTAACATTTTCCGCAAAAAAGACAGGACTTTCGCTGTATCCGGGAAGAACGTACTGCGGCAGATGCATCGTCGCGGATGTCGGCATCCCGAAGCAGGCGATGCCCACCGAGTTCGGATGTGCGATGCGCGGGCCGTGGAGCATGCGGGAGCGCATTCCGTACGGTCACAAGGGGACGTTCGGGAAGATTCTGATCCTCGCAGGAAGCGAGAATACGCCCGGTGCTGCGGTGCTTGCTGCAAGAGCGGCATTTCGGAGCGGCGCGGGGATGGTGAAGGTTGTAAGTACGGAAAATGTGCTTGCGGAGATGCTGCATGCACTTCCGGAAGCGATTCTGTGCACGCGCGAGCAATGGCTCGACGAGCCTGACGAGCAGGCGGCAGGGTACGATGTAATCGTCGCAGGGCCCGGCATCGGAACCGATGAAGCCGCGCGCAGGCTGCTGCACAGTGCTTTGAAGAGAAAAGGAACGATCCGCGTGATCGATGCGGACGCTCTCAATATACTTGCTGCGGAGCTTCGCGCCGAGGAGCCTGCAGAGCGCATCCGCGAGTTGCAGAGACTCTGCGACGGCGAATGTGTGCTCACGCCGCATCCGATGGAGCTTTCCCGCCTGACCGGCATGAGACCTGCAGAGATTGCTGCGGACAGGCTTGCTGTTGCGAAGGAATGGCAGGATGCGGGGGAAGCGGTACTTGTGATGAAAGACGCCGCGACGATGGTCGTAGGCGATTGGTATATTTGGTTCAATGAAAACGGAAACGACGGAATGGGAACCGCGGGGAGCGGAGACGTGCTTGCCGGTATGCTCGGAGCGATCGCCACGGACGCGGTGAGCGGATACCGCACGCTTGCCCAGAGCGCGGCGGAAGCGGTGTCGCTTCACGGCCTTGCGGGCGATATCGCGGCGGAGAAGCTCGGCACGTACAGCATGACTTCCGGAGACATCGCGGAGGCGATCCCGGAAGCGATTTCGTCGGCAAATGCGCAATGATCACCATTGCATGAGGAGAAAGGAACGGTTGACTTACCATGAGCGAACCCGGAAAACGAGGTTTGGCGGACATGCTTAGAAGCTGGTTTCGAAAGAAGGACAGCGAGGATCGCGATGAGGAGCTTCTGTCCCTTGTGAACGATTACAAGGACCAGGGCGCGATCGAGGAGGACGAGGCGGAGATGATCTCCAACATCATGGAGTTCTCCGAGACGCAGGCGAAGGACATCATGACGAACCGCACGAAGATCGAGGCATTTTCCACGGAAGATACTCTCGAGCAGGTGCTGCACGTGATGCTTCACGCCAACTATTCGCGGTATCCGCTGTACGAGGAGAATCTCGACAATATCGTGGGAATTCTCTACCTGAAGGACGTGATCCTGGAGTATCTTGAGGGCGACCGCAACTGCCCGCTCTCGAAAGTAGCGAGGGAGCCTTTCTATGTTCCCGAGACGATGCCGATCGACGCGCTCTTCGGTGAGATGCAGTCGAAGAAGATCCACATGGCTGTCGTCATCGATGAGTACGGTCAGACCGCGGGCGTCGTGGCGATGGAGGACATCCTCGAGGAGATCGTCGGCGATATCCTCGACGAGTACGACGAGGAGAACGAGGAGGCGAGACAGGCGGGAGACGAGCTGATCGTCGCCGGAAGCATCCCCGTGGACGAGCTCAAGGAGCTGATCCCGATCACATTTTCCGAGGAGGATGAGGAGAACTTCGAGACGCTCAACGGTATTCTCGTCTCTAAGCTCGGTCACATTCCGGACGACGGCGAGACCGGCGAGATTGTTGTAAATGGATGGTTGTTCCGCATCCTTTCGTGCGAGAACCGGAGAATCAAAGACGTCGCCGTCACGAAGTCTGAGGACGAGGCGGAAGAAACGGACGGGGAATAACATGAAGATAACGATACTCTGCGTCGGAAAGATCAAGGAGTCGTTTTTTCGCGATGCGGTCGAGGAGTACCGCAAGCGCCTGACGCGCTACTGCGACATTTCCGTCGTCGAGGTTGCGGACGAGAAGACGCCCGACGGCGCGTCCGCGGCGGAAGAGGCGAAGATATTGAAAACAGAAGGCGCGAGGCTTCTCAAGGCGATGACAGGCGACGCGTACAATGTTGCGCTCGCGATCGACGGCAGATCCATGTCCTCGGTTGCGCTCGCCGACAGGATTGCAGCGCTCGGCGTGTCCGGCGTAAGCCACATCCGGTTTGTCATCGGCGGCTCGCTCGGGCTTGACCCGGCGGTGCTCGCGGCGTGCGATATGAAACTCAGCTTTTCCGCGATGACGTTCCCTCATCAGCTGATGCGCGTCATTTTGCTCGAACAGATCTACAGGGCATTCCGGATCCAATCCGGAGAGCCTTACCACAAATAATTTTACGGAGAACAACATGCGATTTCGTCCCTGCATTGACATTCACAACGGAAGCGTAAAGCAGATCGTCGGCGGCAGCCTGCAAGATACGGGCAACCGGGCGGACGAGAATTTTGTGTCCGCAAAGCCTGCGTCGTACTACGCCGAGATGTATGCTCGCGACGGTCTCACGGGCGGACATGTGATCCTGTTGAACAAGCAGGACAGCCCGTACTACGACGAGACCCTGCGCCAGGGCCTTGAGGCGCTTGCCGCTTATCCGGGTGGTCTGCAGATCGGCGGCGGCATCAATCCGAAAAATGCGCCGTTGTTCCTCGAGGGCGGTGCTTCGCACGTCATCGTGACGTCGTATCTGTTCAAGGACGGCGAGCTCTCCGTGGATCGTCTGTTCCGCCTTGCGGACGCGGTGGGGAAGGATCGTATCGTCATTGACTTAAGCTGCAGGAAGAGCGAAGCCGGATATGTCGTCGTGACCGATCGCTGGCAGCATTTTACAAGCCTTGCCGTGACGCCCGAGCTGCTCGGCACGCTCGAGCCGTTCTGCGCGGAGTATCTGATCCACGGCGTGGACGCGGAGGGACTGCGCAGCGGCATGGAAGAGGAGCTTGTCGCAATGCTTGCGGAGTACGACGGACTGCCGGTTACGTACGCAGGCGGAATTCACAGCATGAAGGCAATCGAGCGGTTCCGCGAAGTCGGACGCGGACGCCTCGATTACACGGTGGGAAGTGCGCTTGATCTCTTTGGAGGAAAGCTTTCCTACAGCGAGCTTGCGAAGCTTGACCGCGAGTAAATTTTTCGGCGCGTTCTTGCAAGCTCGGCGGTTTTATAGTATAATTATTTGGAATTTTCACAACTGGTGTGGAGGCTTTTGTAGTGTCAGTAGTAGTTATCATTCTATTGTTTTTGATCCTCTCGGGGACGCTTCGTTTCTCGGGAAATTATTTGCGACACTTGGGCAGTCAGTTCGGCGGCCTGGCAAAACTCGCGGTGTTTCTTATGGTGACGCCTCTTTTTCCGGTTGCTTTGATCTTGTGGGCGATAATCGCTTCGTCCGAAAAAAACGATCCCGGCAAGAGGAATCGCAGAAACAGGTACAATAACATGAAAAATCCGAACAATTACGTCCGGGGCGTCGGTTCTCCGTCCGGAACCGCTCCTTACGGAACGAGCGTGAACAACTACCGTACAAACGGACCCAACCCGAATGCGCCGAACAACTACGGCAAACCGGCGGGCTCCTCGTATTATACCGGTTACACGACCCGTCCGAACGGTGCTTATCAGCCGAACCTGAACCAGCAGCGCAATATGACGGCGGCTTTCCAGAATGCAGCAAGTTACTCCGGAGTTTTCAACAATCAAAAACCGAACTCCTACGGACTTCCGTCCTCAGCGAAGAAGCGCACGAAGATTGTGAAGAAGTTCAGCGAGCGCTACGAATTGTTCCTGAGTGATCAGGAGATCAAGCGCATCGTCGACGCTTCGTACGTATCGTCCGGCTGGGCGCGCGAGATCTGCTACATGAACCAGAAGTACGACACGATCTATCTGTGGTACGCCACGATGAATCCCTGGCTGAAGGTTTATCTGTACGCGTTCCAGGCGCAGTCCATCTCCTCTGATTTCGCGATGCAGGAGCGGATCGTGTACGACGCGTTCAACACGGTATTTTCCGATGTATGCAACGACCCGAGCATCACGATCGACCAGGCGATCCGCAAGATCAACGAGAAGTACCTCGCAAACTTCGACGAGACGACGTTCATGATCGCGTACCGCTACATGGAGTCCAAGGGCAAGAAGTATTCCTTCGCGTTCAACCAGGTGCTGAATACGCAGGAGGACATCGATGCATTGTTAAGCAAATATGAAGGTGCCGTGAGCACCGGAACCCCGACGCCGCTTCAATAAGCGGACGCTGGGACAATAAACACAGCGCGAGAGCGCAGGAAAGAAGGCAACCATGCTGGATCTTAAGTTTTTGCGGGAGAATCCCGAGATCGTAAAGCAGAACATTCGCAACAAGTTTCAGGATCAGAAGCTTCCCCTTGTGGACGAGGTGATCGAGCTCGATGTTAAGAGCCGCGCCGCGAAGCAGGAGGCGGATGATCTCAGAAGCAAGAGAAACACCATCAGCAAGCAGATCGGCGGTCTTATGGCCAAGGGTCAGCGAGATGAGGCGGAGGCCCTGAAGAAGCAGGTGACGGAATTTTCCGAGAGACTGGCTTCTCTGGAGGCTTCCGAGGTTGAGCTTACGGAGGAAATCCGCAAGCGCATGATGGTCATTCCGAACATCATCGATCCTTCCGTACCGATCGGCAAGGATGATTCCGAGAATGTGGAAAATGAGCGTTTCGGCGAGCCCGTTGTTCCGGACTTCGAGATCCCGTATCACACCGATATTATGGAGCGTCTGCACGGCATCGACCTCGACGCCGCAAGACGTGTCGCCGGCAACGGTTTCTATTACCTCAAGGGCAATATCGCACGTCTGCACAGCGCCGTTCTTTCGTACGCGCGCGATTTCATGATCAACCGCGGATTTACGTACTATGTACCGCCGTTCATGATCCGCAGCGACGTCGTCACGGGCGTTATGAGCTTTGCCGAGATGGAAGGCATGATGTACAAGATTGAGGGCGAGGACCTCTACCTCATCGGTACGAGCGAGCACTCGATGATCGGCAGCTTCATCGACCAGATTATTCCGGAGGCTGAGCTTCCGTACACGCTTACGAGCTATTCGCCCTGCTTCCGCAAGGAGAAGGGTGCACACGGCATCGAGGAGCGCGGCGTATACCGCATCCACCAGTTCGAGAAGCAGGAGATGATCGTTGTCTGCAAGCCCGAGGACAGCATGATGTGGTATGAGAAACTGTGGAAGAACACGGTTGATTTCTTCCGCACTCTTGACATTCCGGTCCGCACGCTCGAGTGCTGCTCCGGTGACCTGGCCGACCTCAAGGTGAAGAGCTGTGACGTGGAAGCATGGTCGCCTCGTCAGAAGAAGTATTTCGAGGTAGGCAGCTGCTCGAACCTCGGCGACGCACAGGCAAGACGCCTGAAGATCCGCGTTGCTGGAGAGAACGGAAACAAGTATTTTGCGCACACTTTGAACAACACGGTTGTTGCACCGCCGCGTATGCTGATCGCGTTCCTTGAGAACAATCTGCAGGCGGACGGCTCCGTTCGTATCCCCGAGGCTTTGCGGCCGTACATGGGCGGTATGGACAAGATTACCGAATAACGATTCAATGCGCCGCGCCGCAGCGTTTGTTGCGGCGCGCGTTTTTGATATTTTTCCTATGGAGGACAATTACTATGGACATTACTATTAAAGCTTTGTTTGAGGCACCGTACCCGACTCTCGCACGCGAGATGCTCGAGGGCTGCACGTATCCCTGGGAGGCGCTCGACAAGATCAAGGAGACAATCCTTGCGATCGGCGCTACGCTTTCCCTTGAAGAGTACGATCATCCGGCAGAGGATATCTGGATCGCGAAGGACGCGAAGGTTGCGAAGACCGCTTCCATCACCGGTCCCTGCATCATCGGCAAGGGCACCGAGGTTCGCCAGAGCGCATTTATCCGCGGAAGTGTTCTGGTCGGCGACGGCGCTGTCGTAGGCAACTCGACGGAGCTTAAGAACGTTATTCTTTTCGACAATGTGCAGGTTCCGCACTACAACTATGTAGGCGATTCCATCCTTGGCTACAAGGCTCATATGGGCGCTGCTTCGCTCACGTCGAACGTGAAGTCCGACAAGAAGCTTGTTGTGATCAACAACCAGGGTGACCGCATCGAGACCGGACGCAAGAAGGTAGGAGCAATCCTCGGTGACCGCGTAGAGGTTGGCTGCGGTTCCGTATTGAACCCCGGCACGATCATCGGTCATGACTCCAACGTATATCCGCTGAGCTCGGTTCGCGGCGTTGTACCGGCCAACAGCATCTACAAGGCGAAGGACGAGATCGTTTCGAAGTGGGATGACTGATTTTTTCGCTGGCAAAATGAAGTTTCGCGGGTCGGTTCGTGTGTTGAGGAATTGATATGGATGATAAGAAAAGGGCGTTGATCGCGTTCGTACTGGCGGCAGTCTTTCTCGCTGCAGCTCTCGTATTTCTTCAGATTTACGACACAGGCAGAAGGATTAAGAATACAGATTGGGCGGGATATACTGCGCTTTTGCTGATCGGCTTATTATCGATTGCATTTATCTTCGGGATGTGGTTCAAGTTCCGCAATAAGAAGGCCACGATTGTAATGTGTGCAGGTTTCGGATTGGCTTTGTTCACCGTCGCGCTCATCCTGGCAGAGATACTTTCCCCGTTGGATCTTCGTCACACTTTAGGCCTTGTCATAATGTTAGTGCTGAATTCGTTTGCAAGTGTGATATGCTATGCTGTCGGGATTGCGATGGCGATCGGCGGACGTCACCGGAAGGACTTGTGAAAGAGCGGGAGAGTTGTATGAATCCCGAACGGGTTTAAATTTTTGACTTCAAATTGAGAACATGAAAAAGGAGCGTCGGCATTGTGCCGGCGCTCCCGTTTTTATCATTTTTCGAATGATCAGAAGTTTCCTGCGGTAGCAGCTTCCTCGATTGCAACCGCAACGGCAACCGTTGCACCTACCATCGGGTTGTTGCCCATACCGATCAGACCCATCATTTCAACGTGAGCCGGAACGGAAGAGGAACCTGCGAACTGTGCATCACTGTGCATACGACCAAGCGTATCGGTGAAGCCGTAGGAAGCAGGACCTGCAGCCATGTTGTCCGGGTGAAGCGTACGGCCGGTGCCGCCGCCCGATGCTACGGAGAAGTACTTCTTTCCTGCCTCGGTGCGCTCCTTCTTGTAGGTGCCTGCAACCGGATGCTGGAAACGGGTCGGGTTGGTCGAGTTACCGGTGATGGAAACGTCGACATTTTCCTTCCACATGATCGCAACACCTTCCGGAACGGAATCTGCGCCGTAGCAGTTAACCTTAGCGCGAAGACCGTCGGAGTAGCTGTGACGACCGATCTCCTTAACCGTGTTGGTGTAAGGATCGTACTCGGTCTCTACATGGGTGAAACCGTTGATACGGGAAATGATCTTGGCAGCGTCCTTGCCGAGACCGTTCAGGATAACGCGGAGCGGCTTCTTGCGAACCTTGTTAGCCTTCTCTGCGATACCGATAGCGCCCTCAGCGGCAGCGAACGACTCGTGACCTGCGAGGAATGCGAAGCAGTCCGTCTCCTCCTCGAGGAGCATCTTGCCGAGGTTGCCGTGTCCGAGACCAACTTTACGGGTGTCGGCAACGGAACCGGGGATACAGAAAGCCTGAAGACCTTCGCCGATTGCAGCAGCAGCGTCAGCGGCCTTGCGGCAGCCCTTCTTGATCGCGATAGCAGCGCCTACGGTGTAAGCCCAGCAAGCGTTCTCGAAGCAGATCGGCTGAATCTTCTTAACCTGATCGTAAACGTTCAGGCCGGCGTCCTTGGTAATCTTCTCCGCCTCTTCGATGGAGGAGATGCCATAGCTGTTCAATACGGAATTGATCTTGTCAATTCTTCTTTCGTACGATTCAAATAATGCCATTGTCGTTT
>JAFZAZ010000021.1 GCA_017561985.1 Lachnospiraceae bacterium | reverse complement strand
TTCAATACGGAATTGATCTTGTCAATTCTTCTTTCGTACGATTCAAATAATGCCATTGTCGTTTCCTCCTGATTATTTCTCTAACTCTTTGTCGGTTCTCGGATCGATGATCTTAACCGCGTCGGCAACGCGACCATACTGACCGCAAGCCTTCTCGTAAGCGGTGTTCGGATCGTCACCCTTCTTGATGAAGTCGGTCATCTTGCCGAGAGATACGAACTTGTAACCGATGATCTGGTTGTCAGCGTCAAGTGCGATACCGGTAACATAGCCCTCAGCCATCTCGAGATAGCGGGGACCCTTCTTGAGCGTACCGTACATCGTACCAACCTGGGAACGGAGACCCTTGCCGAGGTCCTCAAGACCTGCGCCGACCGGAAGACCGTCTTCGGAAAATGCGCTCTGCGAACGGCCGTAAACGATCTGCAGGAACAGTTCGCGCATAGCGGTGTTGATAGCGTCGCATACGAGGTCGGTGTTCAGAGCCTCGAGAACGGTGAGACCGGGAAGAATCTCGGATGCCATAGCTGCGGAGTGGGTCATACCCGAGCAGCCGATGGTCTCAACCAGAGCTTCCTGGATGATACCTTCTTTGATGTTCAGCGAGAGCTTGCAAGCGCCCTGCTGAGGAGCGCACCAGCCGACACCGTGGGTGAAACCGGAGATGTCCTTGACTTCCTTAGCCTGAACCCACTTGGCTTCCTCAGGAATCGGAGCACAGCCGTGATGAACGCCCTGCGCTACGGTACACATGTTTTCTACTTCGTGAGAATAAATCATACGATGAAAAACTCCTTTCGTTTGATGTGGAAAATACACCTTCCGTATTGTACCATACGCATGCGGAAAATACTACACAAATTTTGTGCGCTGTCCGTGATTTTTGCGTGAAAATTGCAAAAGAGTATGGATATCCGGAGGGTTATGTGATATCATAACAGAGTTGGAAAAAACGGAGGGAGAACGGCATGAGCATTTTTTCGCGCACAGCAGATCGGATCGCATCACGTCGCAGGGCAAAGCGTGAAGCGGAGAAAGCGCGCCTTGCAAAACGTGAGGAGAAGCGTGCTGCAGTGCTCGACGAATCCGAGGAGAAGTCCCGCCTTCAGTCCGTGTCCCGCAAGGGGACGAACGGCATCATGAACGTCATTCTTCTCGTTTCCTCTGCAGTTCTGGTCGTGTGTCTTCTGGAGCTCGGATGGTATTACTACAAAGGATATGAGTACGAGCGGTCTCAGGCGGAGATCGAGAAGATGATGGACGGCGGTATCGCTGTCGGTACAGACATCGCGTCGCTCGAGGACCCTGTTGAGGAGCCCGAGGTGCGATTCCCCGACGAAGAGGGCTATAAAATCTCGACAGTGACGAAGAAATACCGTCAGACCGTGTCGGACCGCTGGAAGGAGCAGTACCGCTACCTTGTGACGGCCAACCCCGACTGCTTCGGCTATCTTGAGGTCCCGGATACAAAACTCAAACTCCCGGTGATGTACACGCCGAACGAGTACGATTATTATCTCTACCGCAATTTCAGCGGCAGCTATGAGACGCGCGGAACGCCGTTTATGGACAGCGCCACCAGACTCGGAGAGAGCCAGAATTACATCATCTACGCGCACAACATGTATGACGGCAGCGCGTTCGGTTCCCTCCCGGAGTACCTGAAGAAGGACTATTACGAACAACACAAATACATATACTTTAACACGGCAATCAGTGAGGGAATTTATGAGGTTATCGCCGTCTGCCGTACGGCGATCTATGAGCCCGAAGAGAACCGCTTCCGTTATCACATTTACGGAGGTCCTCTCTCGCAAAAGGATTTCGAATACTACGTCAAGAGTGTAAAGCGTCTGTCGAATTACACGATAGATACGACGGCGGAGTGGGGGGACGAGCTGATCACCCTGTCCACTTGCTATCACATGCGGACGGACGATTACGGACGATTGATTGTCGTTGCGAAACGGATTAAATAATATGGGAATTAACATTTTACAGCCGAGGCTGGAGCCGGGCCGCAGGATCATTGTGGTCAGCGACATTTTCGGCAACTACGAGGCTTTCGCACGTCTTCTTGCGAAGGCCGAATACTCGCAGGAGGATTATCTGATCCTTCTGGGAAATCTTGTGGAGCGCGGACCGCAGAGTCTGCGCACGCTTCGCTATATCATGGACCTCTCGAGGAGCAGGAGAGTATTTTGCGTGACCGGCGACCGCGATCCGGTGTGCCGCGAGATCTACCGTGCCGACCGGAACAAAGAGCTTCTGTGGTATGTTCTTCGCACGCCCTCGCTCGTGCGCGACATGTGCACCGAGAGCGGCATTCCGCTTACCCCGGACACCAATATGCATCCGATCAAGCTGGCGCTGCGCGAGTACTACGAGGCAGAGCTTTCTTTCCTGACGGCGCTTCCGCACGTGATCGAGACGCCGGATTATCTCTTTGCGCATGCGCAAATCCTTCCCGGTGAACTCTCGGAGATGACGCCCGCGGACGTGACTCGCGCCGATGCGTTCCTTAGCAAGGGCTTTTCGTTCGATCGCTATGTGATCGTCGGACATTGGCCGACGCTTCGGTATCCGGAGTACAAGAGAAACGCAAATCCGATCATTCAGCGCGCCCGCCGCATCATCTGCGTGGACGGCGGCATGACGGTGCTTCGCGACGGTCAGCTGAATGCGTTGATCATTCCCGAGGCGGGCTCGGAGGATTTCTCGTTCGTGAGCGTGGATAATTTTCCGAAGAAGATCGCGATGAACAGCCAGGACGCGGGGCTTGAGCGGCATTTGATCCAGTATCCGGACAACCGCGTGAAGGTGCTGAAGACCGCCGGCGACATGTGCTACTGCAGGCAGGAGAAGACCGAGAAAAATTACTGGATCCCGAAGGTGTTCCTCACACAGAATGCCGACGGATGCTTTACCGAGGATTATACGGATTATCAGCTGAAGGTTACGTTTGAGGACGAGGTTTCCGTCGTGCTGGAGACTTCGCGCGGCACTCTCATCAAACGAAACGGAGTGACCGGATGGTACTACGGACTTCTGCAGTAATTGAAGTGTAGTTATCGGACGCAACCGAACAGCATTTATTGAAGAAAAGAAAAGCACTTCACCACTATGGCGAAGTGCTTTTTTGATGCCGGTTTTTATTTTGCGCTTTCTGCGTTTGTGACAAGCCGCTTCTGAGCCGTGGAGAGCATGAGCTTGATACGGTTCAGCTGGTTTACTTCGCTGGCGCCGGGGTCGTAGTCGACCGCAACGATGTTGGACTCGGGGTGGCGGAGACGAAGCTCCTTGATCACGCCCTTGCCGACAATGTGGTTCGGAAGACATGCGAACGGCTGCGTGCAGACGATGTTGGGCGCGCCCTCATCGATGAGCTCAAGCATCTCGGCCGTAAGGAACCAGCCCTCGCCTGTCATATTGCCGACCGAAACGATCGGAGACGCTTTCTTGGCGAGTTCCGCGATCGTCGAAGGTGCGCTGAACCGTTTGCTTGCGCGGAGCGCCTTCTTCGCAGGCTTGCGGAACCATTCGATCAGGCGGATCGCAAGGTTGTTGAGCTTCGCTTCCTTCTTGCTCTTACCGAGGTATTCGGCCTTGAAATTGCAGTCGTAGCAGCAGTAGAGGAAGAAGTCCAGAAGATCCGGACAAACAGCCTCGGCTCCTTCCTGCTCGAGCAGCTCCACAAGGTGGTTGTTCGCCGTGGGAAGGAATTTGACGAGGATCTCGCCGACGACGCCTACGCGGGGCTTGACGATATCCTCGCGAAGAGGAAGCTCGTCAAATTCGCGGATGATGTCGCGGCAGTTTTTCTTAAACTTGTGCAGGCGTCCCTTGGCAACGTCCTTCGCGCAGATCTCGTTCCATTTTTCGTAGAGAGCGTTGGCGGAGCCGGGAACGAGCTCGTACGGGCGCGTGCGGTACAGAACGCGCATGAAGATGTCGCCGTAGATCAATGCCTCGAGGGCGCTCATGATCAGGCGAGGCGTGTACTCAAGACCCGGGTTCTTCTCAATGCCGCTTGTGCTGATCGAGATGACAGGGATGTGTCCCATGCCGGCCTTCTGCAGCGCGCGGCGGATGAATCCGATGTAGTTGGTCGCACGGCAGCCGCCGCCGGTCTGAGAGATCATGACGGCAACGCGGTTAAGGTCGTAACGGCCTGACTGAAGGGCGCTCATGATCTGGCCGACAACGATCAGCGAAGGGTAGCAGGCGTCGTTGTTGACGTACTGAAGACCCACGTCGATGGAGTCGCGGTTGTCATTGGCGTCGAGAACTTCGATGTTGTAGCCGTGTGCGCGGAGCGCGGGCTCGACAAGCCGAAAATGGATCGGCGACATCTGCGGCGCGAGAAGAGTGTAATTCTTGCGCATCTCCTCGGTGAAGATCACGCGGTTGTGCGCGGACGAGAATACCGGAGAGGAGACGTTCTTCTTGGCTCTCTCGCGGACTGCGGAGAGGAGTGAACGAACGCGGATACGCGCTGCGCCGAGGTTGTTGACCTCGTCGATCTTCAATACCGTATAAATCTTGCCGGCGGACGTGAGAATGTCGCTCACGCCGTCCGTTGTGACAGCGTCGAGACCGCAGCCGAACGAGTTGAGCTGAATGAGCTCAAGGTTCTTGCGCGTGCGGACAAAAGCTGCCGCGTTGTAAAGTCTTGTGTGATACATCCACTGGTCGACGACGATCATCGGACGGTCTACGCTTCCGAGGTGTGCGACGGAGTCCTCCGTCAGAACCGCAACACCGTAGGAGCAGATCATGTCCGGAATGCCGTGATGGATCTCAGGGTCGATGTGATACGGGCGTCCCGCGAGCACGATGCCGGTGCGGCCGGTCTCCTCGAGGTATGCAAGCGTCTCCTCGCCCTTTGCGCGGATGTCCGCCTTGATGCGCATCTGTTCTTCCCATGCGGCATGAGCAGCATCGCGGATCTCGGCCTTTGAAAGACCTTTCGCTGTAAAATGACGGACGAGTCCCTCTGTGATGACCGACTCATTTTCGAACGAGAAGAACGGATTCTCGTACACGATGTCCGTGGTCTTCAGCTCGTCCACGTTGTTTTTGATATTTTCCCCGTAGGAAGTGACGATCGGGCAGTTGTAGTGGTTGCCGGCGTTCGCGTCCTCCTTGTGCTCGTAAGGAATGCAGGGGTAGAAGATATAAGGCACCTTCTGGTTGATGAGCCAGCTGATGTGTCCGTGCGCAAGTTTGGCCGGGTAACACTCGGACTCACTCGGGATCGACTCGATGCCAAGCTCGTAGATCTTGCGGTTCGACGCCGGCGACACGACGACGCGGTAGCCGAGCGACGTGAAAAATGTGAACCAGAAGGGGTAGTTTTCGTACATGTTGAGCACGCGCGGAATACCGACGATGCCGCGCGGAGCCTGCGTGATCGGAAGCGGCTCGTAGTCGAACGTCCGCTTCAGTTTATACTCGAACAGGTTCGGAATATGGTCTTTGTTTTTCTCCTTGCCGATACCGCGCTCACAGCGGTTGCCGGAGATGAACTGACGTCCGCCGGAGAAACGGTTGATGGTCAGGTGGCAGGCGTTCGTGCAGCCTTTGCAGCGAGCCATGGATGTCTCGAATTTGAGCTCGGAGAGATCTTCGCGGGAGATCATCGTGGTCGCGGTTCCCTCGTAGTGATCGCGCGCGATCAACGCTGCGCCGAATGCGCCCATGATGCCGGCGATGTCGGGGCGGATGACCTCACAGCCCGCGATGCGCTCGAGACTGCGCAGCACGGCGTCGTTGTAGAACGTACCGCCCTGAACGACGATCTTTGAGCCCAGTTCCTTCGCGGACGTTACCTTGATAACCTTGTAAAGGGCGTTTTTGATGACGGAGTACGCAAGACCGGCGGAGATGTCCGCAACGGTAGCGCCTTCCTTCTGCGCCTGCTTAACTTTCGAGTTCATGAAGACGGTACAGCGAGAACCGAGGTCGATCGGATTTTCCGCAAAGAGAGCAATCTTCGCGAAGTCCGCAACCTCATAGTCGAGGCTCTTTGCGAACGTCTCGATGAAGGAGCCGCAGCCCGAGGAGCAAGCCTCGTTGAGCTGAACCTTGTCGACGGTACCGTTCTTGATCTGGATGCATTTCATGTCCTGACCGCCGATGTCGAGAATGCAGTCGACCTCGGGATTGAAAAATGCAGCCGCATGGTAATGAGCAACCGTCTCAACCTCGCCCTCGTCGAGCATGAGAGCGGCCTTGACCAGAAGTTCGCCGTAGCCCGTGGAGCAGGTACGCACGATGCGCGCGCTGTCGGGCAGCAGCGAATAAACCTCCTTGAGAGCCTTGATTGTCGTCTTTAAGAGGCTTCCGTTATTGTTGCTGTAGAAGGAATAAAGAAGTGAGCCGTCCTCGCCGACAAGAGCAAGCTTGGTCGTCGTTGAGCCGGCGTCGATGCCTAAGAAACAGTCGCCCTCGTAGGAAGCGAGGTCGCCCTTGCCGACCGTGTGAAGACTGTGGCGCTTGCGGAACGCCTCGTACTCCTCTTTGGAAGCGAAGAGAGGCTCCATGCGGTTGACCTCGAAGTCCATCTCGATGCCGTTCGTGAGTCGTTCGTGAAGAGCGGAGAGCTGCACGGGATTGTTCATCGAGGAGGACATTGCGGAACCGATCGCAGCGAAAAGATGCGAGTGATCGGGCGCATAAACCTGCTCGTCCGTAAGCTTCAGTGTGCGGATGAACGCCTGTCGAAGCTCGGTCAGGAAATGAAGCGGACCGCCGAGGAAAGCGACGTTGCCGCGGATGGGCTTGCCGCAGGCGAGACCGCTGATGGTCTGGTTGACAACAGCCTGGAAAATGGAAGCCGCAAGGTCGGGCTTGGTAGCGCCTTCATTGATGAGCGGCTGGATATCGGACTTGGCAAACACGCCGCAACGAGCGGCGATCGGGTAAATTGCCTGGTAGGATTTTGCATATTCGTTGAGTCCCGAGGCGTCCGTCTTGAGAAGGCTCGCCATCTGGTCGATAAAGGAACCCGTACCGCCTGCGCAGATACCGTTCATGCGCTGGTCGATGCCGTTCGAAAAATAAATGATCTTCGCATCCTCGCCTCCGAGCTCAATGGCTACGTCGGTTTTGGGCGAATAGTACTCGAGAGCATTGGAAACCGCGACAACCTCCTGAAGGAAGGGGACATCGAGGTGTTTGGAAATCGTAAGTCCGCCGGAGCCGGTGATCACGGGGCATACCTTTCGGTCGCCGAGCTTCTCCATGGCCTGTCCGATCAATGACGACAGCGTCTGCTGAATGTTCGCAAAATGCCGCTCATAGCCGGAGAAGAGTACCTCGCCGGACTCGTCGCGAAGTGCAATTTTGACTGTTGTGGAACCGATGTCCACACCCATTGACAGGTATTCGTTCATGAAACAGATCCTTTCCGATGTTGCTGCATCTGATGCAGGATACGCACAAACGTCACAAGCTGTGCAAGGTGCGCCATCCCCACCCGGGCGCACACACCACATAATTATACTTGATTGTTCGGAAAATGGCAACAGAAAACTTGCGTTGACGGCTTCCCTATGGTAGAATGAGGCGGTGTGAGGAGACCACACACAAGGGAGGAACCCATGAAGGATTACGGAACCTATCGAATTCTGTCGCAGAGCTGTCTGCAGGACGGAATCTACTCGATGGTATTGGATGCCCCGGGCATTGCAAAGCAGGCCGAGCCGGGGCAGTTTGTGTGTCTGTACACGGATGACAGCGCAAAATTGCTTCCCAGACCCATCAGCATCTGTGATGTTGATCCGGCTGCGGGAACGCTGCGTCTGGTGTACCGCGTTGTCGGCTTCGGCACAAAGGAATTTTCCGAAAAATGTGCGGGAGACACGGTGACGATGCTTGGACCGATCGGTTCGGGATACACGAAAGTTGCGGCCGGAGCGGAGGTGCCGCGGCGCATTCTTGTTGGCGGCGGAATCGGAATTCCTCCGATGCTTCTGCTTGCGAAGGAGTGGAAAAAAGCGGGATATGAGGTCCATGCGGTGCTTGGATACCGCACAAAGGACACCTTCCTGCTGGATGATATGAAGCAATATGCCGAGTGCCACATTGCGACGGACGACGGCAGCCTCGGAACACACGGAACCGTCATCGATGCAATCCGTGCGGAAGGGTTGATTCCCGAGGGAAGCGAGAGCAGTACGCTGTTCGCTGCCTGCGGCCCCATGCCGATGCTTCGCGGACTTGCAAAGGAAGCAGGCGAGCGCGGCGTCGAGTGCTACGTGTCGCTCGAGGAGCGCATGGCGTGCGGTATCGGAGCATGTCTCGGGTGCATCGTGAAGACGAGCAAAAAAGATGCTCATTCGCATGTGAACAACGCGCGAATCTGCACCGAAGGGCCCGTATTTGACGCAAAAGACATCGCATGGTGACGGAGGATACTATGAATACGAGTGTTACACTGGCCGGTGTCAAGCTGAAGAACCCCGTGCTCACGGCATCGGGAACGTTCGGCTCCGGCATGGAATTCAGTGAATTTGTCGACTTGAACCGCCTCGGCGGCGTCGTCACGAAGGGCGTTGCGGTGACGCCGTGGGAAGGAAATCCCACGCCGCGCATCACCGAGACGACGGGAGGAATGCTGAACGCGATCGGCCTTCAGAACCCCGGACTCGATGTCTTTCTGGAGAGAGACCTTCCGTTCCTCTCGAACTTTGACACGGCGGTCGTTGTGAACGTCTGCGGTCATTCGAAAGAGGAATATGTGGAGGCTGTGGCGCGTCTTGCGGACACGAACGCGGATCTTCTGGAGATCAACATCAGCTGCCCGAACGTGCGCGAGGGCGGAATCGCATTCGGCACGAACGCCTCGAAGATTGAGGAGATCACGCGTGCGGTCAAGAGCGTTGCGCGCCAGCCGATCATCATGAAGCTGAGCCCGAACGTGACCGATATCACCGAGATGGCGCTCGCCGCACAGAACGGCGGTGCGGACGCGGTCAGCCTGATCAACACGATCACGGGAATGAAGATCGATATCAACAGAAGAACGTTTGCGCTCGCAAACAAAACCGGCGGACTTTCAGGCCCGGCGATCAAACCGGTAGCGGTACGCATGGTGTACCAGGTGGCGCAGAAGGTTTCTGTTCCGATCCTCGGAATGGGCGGCATCGCAAGCGCGGAGGATGCGCTTGAGTTTCTGATGGCCGGAGCGACGGCCGTGAGCGTGGGTACGGCGAATTTCCACAACCCCCATGTAACGGAGGAGATCGTTGCGGGCATCGAACAATACATGAAAAATCACGCGGTCGACGACATCAATTCGCTGATCGGCTGCGTAAAATAACGGAGGCAAACCATGGAAGCATACAAGCAGGAATTTATTGAGTTTATGGTACAGTGCGAAGTCCTCAAGTTCGGCGACTTCACGCTCAAGAGCGGACGCAAGTCCCCGTTCTTTATGAACGCGGGCGCGTACATCACCGGAACGCAGCTGATGAAGCTCGGCGAGTACTACGCAAAGGCGATCCACGACCGCTACGGCGACGACTTCGACGTTGTGTTCGGACCGGCGTACAAGGGCATTCCGATCTCGGTTGTGACCGCGGTTGCGTATGCAAAGCTCTACGGCAAGGAAGTTCGTTACTGCTCGAACCGCAAGGAGATCAAGGACCACGGCGACGTCGGCATTTTGCTCGGAAGCAAGCTCTATGACGGAGACCGTGTGGTAGTTGTCGAGGATGTCACGACCTCCGGCAAATCCATGGAGGAGACGATCCCGATCGTCAAGGCTGCCGCAGATGTTAAGCTTGTAGGCCTTATGGTATCGTTGAACCGCTGCGAGCGCGGCAAGGGCGACAAGGGCGCGCTCGAGGAGATCCGCGAGCTCTACGGCATGGATACCGAAGCCATCGTGACGATGGAGGAGGTCATCGAGTACCTTGACGGACGCGAGGTCAACGGAAAAGTGCTGATCGACGACGAGATGCGCGCAAAGCTTGACGCATACTATGCGGAGTACGGAATTCGCTAGGATATCGGAGATTGTCGGAAAATGAGCGAAAGCATGAAGACAAGTGACTTTTATTACGATCTTCCGAAGGAACTGATCGCGCAGGATCCGCTGGCGGACCGTTCGTCCTCGCGGCTGATGGTTGTCGACCGCAATACGGGAGCCGTGACGCACACGGTATTCACGGACATCCGCAAGTATCTGAAACCGGGTGACTGTCTGGTCATCAACGACACGAAAGTAATCCCGGCGCGTCTGATCGGCGAGAGAATCCCGCGCGAGGCGGGAGGCGTTAAGCTCGAAGAAGGCCACACCGGCGCAAGGATGGAACTTCTTCTTCTGAAACGCCTCGGCGACCGTACCTGGGAGACGCTTGCAAAGCCCGGAAAGCGCGTGAAAGAAGGTGACCGCATCTCCTTCGGAGACGGCGCTCTCAAGGCTGTCGTGACCGAGGTGAAGGACGACGGAAACCGTATCGTACAGTTTGAATTCGACGGGATTTTCGAAGAGATTCTCGACCGGCTCGGCCAGATGCCGCTGCCGCCGTATATCACGCACAAGCTGCAGGACAGAAACCGCTACCAGACCGTGTACGCAAAGTACGAGGGATCTGCTGCGGCGCCCACGGCAGGACTTCATTTCACGGAGGAACTGCTTTCGGAGATCGAGGCGTCCGGCGTTTCGATCGCGAGGGTGACGCTCCATGTGGGACTCGGCACATTCCGCCCCGTCAAGGAGGAAAATGTGCTCGACCACAAGATGCACACCGAGGAATACCGCGTGCTTGCAGGGGACGCCGAGAAGATCAATGAGGCGCACCGAAACGGCCACCGCGTGATCTGTGTCGGTACCACAAGCTGCCGCACGGTTGAGACGGTCGCGGCCGAGGACGGCACGATGCGAGCATGCGAGGGCGACACGAGCATTTTCATCTATCCGGGGTACCGGTTCAAATGCATGGACGGCCTGATCACAAACTTCCATCTCCCGGAGTCGACGCTTTTGATGCTGGTGTCCGCATTTGCCGGCAAGGAGCACGTCATGAGCGCTTATGAGGAGGCTGTGAAGGAGAAGTATCGATTCTTCAGTTTCGGAGACGCCTGCCTGTTCATTTGACAAGTTCGAAAAATGAATAAAAAATAAGAACGGTTTCCTCGTCGGAAGCCGTTCTTTTTATTGGTATAAGGACCAAATAAACCACCTGCTATGCAGGTGTGTTCCCAATGAGCTTCAGCTTCAAGTAAAAAACCTCCTGAGGTATAATGGTGCTGGTTCGCCAACCGCACAATTATAACCGAAGGAGGTTTGCCCAGACTGGACATGAATAGTTTAGCACATACGACATGGGAATGTAAGTACCATATCGTATTTGCGCCAAAGTTTCGCCGGAAAGTGATATATAAGCAGATTCGCGCAGATATAGGAAAGATACTGAGCGATTTGTGCAAAAGG
>JAFZAZ010000020.1 GCA_017561985.1 Lachnospiraceae bacterium | reverse complement strand
TACATGAACGAGCAGCGCTCCTACAGAGACCTTCCGTACCGCATGTCCGAGACGAGTACGCTGTTCCGCAACGAGGATTCCGGCGAGATGCACGGCCTTACGAGAGTCCGTCAGTTCACAATCACGGAGGGCCACATCGTTCTCCGTCCGGATCAGGCGGAGGAGGAGCTCACGAGATGCGTTGAACTTGCCAACTACGTCATGAAGACTCTGGGTATCGACGGCGACGTAACGTACCGCCTTTCCAAGTGGGATCCCGAGAACAAGGACAAGTACGAAGGCGACGAGGAGTACTGGAACTCGACGCAGCAGTACCTCCGCGACGTCATGAACAAGAACGGCATAAAGTTCACCGAGGCGGACGGCGAGGCAGCATTTTACGGACCGAAGATCGATATTCAGGCGAAAAATGTATACGGCAAGGAAGACACGATGGTGACGATCCAGCTCGACTGCGAGAGTGCCCAGAAGTTCGGTATGTACTACATCGACGCCGACGGCAACAAGGCTCAGCCGTGGATCATCCACCGCACCTCGATGGGTTGCTACGAGCGTACGCTTGCCTGGCTGATCGAGCACTATGCGGGACAGTTCCCGACCTGGCTGTGCCCGGAGCAGGTTCGCGTGCTTCCGATTTCCGAGAAGTACAACGACTACGCGGATTCCGTTCGCGCGGAGTTGAAGAAGGCAGGCATCTTTGTCTCGGCAGACTGCCGTTCCGAGAAGATCGGTTACAAGATCCGCGAGGCGAGACTCGAGCGCGTTCCTTACATGCTCGTTGTCGGTGCGAAGGAGGCCGAGGAGGGACTCGTTTCCGTTCGCAGTCGTTTCCTGGGCGACGAGGGAGCGAAGCCGCTTTCCGAGTTCATCAAGGCGATCCGCGAGGAAATCGACAACAAGACGATCCGCAAGATCGAAGTCGAAGAGAACGCATAAAGCTTCATTCAAAAAATGACAACAAAAAAAGAGGATGCCGATTGAGGCATCCTCTTTTTGACGTCTGTGATCAGTCCTTCTCGTTGGCGGGACTCTGCGTGGACTCCACGAGGCAGCAGGCCTCGACTTTCCACTCGCGGCAGGCGTAGAAGCCCTTGTCCGCGTATGCCATCGCCTCACGCGCGTACGTGCGAACGTCCGCTGCGGAGACACCGCTCTTCGCATGTGCGAGGCAGCTCATCGTGTACACGGCGCAGGCCTCGTCGTAGAAGAGATTGTCCGAAACAAGCAGCGGCTTTACGGTCGCGGCAGCCTCGGAGAAAGAACCGGCGCGGTAAAGCGCCTTCGCTTTCGTAATCGGTACCGAGTCGCCCTCGTTCTCAGTGATGGAGAGACGGCGCTCTTCCGGCGTCAGCAAATGAATGGAAATATCCAGCTTCTTCGAGAGGTACTCGAGGGTTTTAATCGACGGAACAGCGGTACCGCTTTCAATCTGCGAGAGCATGTTGCGGGTGATGAAATCTCCGACAACCTGACTCTGAGTCATCTTCTTGGCCAGACGTGCTTCTTTAATGATTCGTCCGATTTCAGCTCGATCCATAGGCAATTATTCCTCCTGTCTTTATCAAAAAATCGCTTGACGCGCATTGCGTTTCTTGTAAACACTATTTACAACCAATTGGATTGTAACAGATATTTAACAAAAAATCAAGGAGCAATTTTGAAATCTTTGTGATGAAATTTGTTGAAAATTGGGGCGGTCTCTCTTATAATGGGAATAACCTTTTGGTTGGAAAACGAGTGGGGACTACTCTATTTTACACACCATTTTGCTTCAGAAAGGACAATACAATGTACAAAAGAGGAATATGGAAACGAATCCTTTGTCTGCTCCTTGTCATCGTTCTGGTGACTGCATGCGGCGCGGAGCGCGCGCAGAAGAGAGAGGGCGGCAAGGAACCCAATAACGAATCTACGCCGACTCCTACCGCGGGTCTGACCGCGACGCCGGAGCCGACGGCGGAACCTACGCCGGATCCGACGGCAACGCCGACGCCCACCGAGGCAGCGACTCCGACACCTACACCGGTATCGGCGACACCTACTCCCACCCCCCGCGGAAGCTTTGATTCCGTAGAGGAGGAGAGAGCCGCATTTGACGAATATCTCACGGAGATCTTCGTGGATATGGTCGGAACGGACAGCATTTCGCTTCATTTCGTCCTGGAGCATCCCGAGGAGTACGGAATCACTCCGACGTACGATTACACGGAGGAGCCGGTCGATTACGAGGAGGCGTACCTTCAGATGAAGGAGTACGCGGATGGTCTCTTCGAGTTTAACTACGAGAATCTGACGGAGCCGCAGAAGATCAATTACGACCGTCTTATGTACCAGCTCTCTCTCTGCGAGCGCTACCGCGACATCAAGCCTGCGTACAACTATCTGATGGAAGAGAGCGGCAACTCGGTGAACGGCATCTCCACGATGCTCATGGAGTATCCGCTGATCGAAGAGAAGGACCTCGAGTCGTATGTGAAGGAACTCTATGCGGTTGCGGAGTATTTTCCGAAACTTTTCGCATCGATGAAGAGTCTCTGTATGGCAGGTCTCTGTCCGACGCAGGGAATGTATGATACGACGGTTGAGAACACGAAAGGTCTGTGCAAGAAGGACGATAACGTTCTGCTGATCGCATTTGTCGCGAACATGAAGCAGGGCGGGTTCAGTAACGATATTATCGACAAATACACCGAGCTCGCGAAGACTGCCATGGAGCAGGCGTTTATTCCTGCAGCGGAGCAGATGCTCGCGGACGTTCGCACGCTTGAAATCTATGTCAGCGACCCGGTATCGCTCGGAAGCCGCGACGGCGGAAAGAAATATTACGAGTTCCTTGTCGAGTCGACGACCGGCTCCGGATGGAGTGTCGACCGGTTGTACAGCTACCTGCTCTACAGGGGCGAGAAGATGCTGACCGATTACACCGCGATCCGCAACAGCGACAGAACTGTGATGAGCCGTAAAGCGAAGCTGGAGTACGGCTCGAGGGATTTTGACGTGATTCTTAACGATCTCAAGAAACGCACCGCGAACGAATATCCGAAGATCCGCGACACGAAATTTATCGCTGACGCGCTTCCGGAGGAGCTTCGCGTGGAGGGTATTCTGGCATACTTCCTTGAGCCGCAGTACGATAACCCGGATCACAAGGTCATCCGTGTGAACCCGGACAACGATCAGGACAGCGTAGAGCTGTTCTCGACGCTTGCGCACGAGGGATACCCCGGACACCTGTACCAGAATGAGTATTTCCGTTCGTCCGAGGGATATCATCCGATCAATACGCAGTTTCATTACACGGGATACCTGGAAGGCTGGGCGACCATGATGGGCAAGAACGCGTACCTGTGGGCGGCGGACGGCGACGAGAATGTTGCCTTCATCTTTGACCTCGACTATACGTTCTCGATGGCGATGGTTGCATGCTGTGATATCGGTGTGAACTACTACAACTGGAGCAAGGACGAGCTCCGCAAGTTTATGAGCGAGAACATGCTGAACGAAAAATATGCGAATGAGATTTACGCATCGGTTGTCGCGGATCCCGGCACGTCGCTCTCGTACTCGCTGTGCCATTTCCTGTGTCTCGACATTATCGACGAGCTCATGCAGAAGGGAATGACGCAGAAGGAGGCTTATGAGGCGTTCCTCAAGGTCGGCCCTAGCAGCTTCAGCGTGCTTCGCAAGCACCTCGGCCTTTCGGCGGAGTAATGCAAAAAACAGGCTGTTTTGCCGATAACTGACACGACATTTGACAAAATCAACGAGATACGGCAGCTGTGCAGACGCATGGCTGCCGTTTTTTGCATTTTACGGGAAAGTTTTTTGTAAAATGCAACAAAAAGAATTGATTATTTTCCGAAAAATTGGTAAAATCAGATATGATTTTCGCTCCGGCGGAAAAGAAATGTATTGGAGGATTACAAACATGCAGACGTACAAGTACGAAAAGATCCGCAATGTCGCGATTTTGGGACACGGCGGCTGCGGTAAGACGACGCTTGTTGAGGCTATGGCATACACGACCGGTATCACCAAGCGCATGGGCAGAGTGGAAGAAGGGAACACGATCAGCGACTACGACAAGGAAGAGCAGAAGAGACTGTTCTCCATCAGCACGACGCTGGTTCCGATCCTTTGGGAAGATACGAAGATTAATTTCCTGGATACTCCGGGTTATTTTGACTTTGTCGGTGAGGTTGAGGAAGCGATCAGCGCAGCGGATGCGGCAATCATCGTTGTCTCCGCGAAGGCAGGCATCGAAGTCGGTACGAAGAAGGCTTGGGACATCTGCGAGAGATATAAGCTGCCCCGCATGATCTTCGTAACGGATATGGACGATGACAATGCGTCCTTCCGCAACGTTGTCGAGGCTTTGAAGGAAGATTACGGCAACCGTATCGCACCGTTCCACACCCCGATCCGTGAGAACGAGAAGTTCATCGGTTTCGTCAATGTTGTGAAGATGGCGGGACGCCGCTTCAGCAACAACCTCGGCGAGTATGTTGACGGCGATATTCCGGATTACTGCATGGAGTATGTGAACAACTACCGCGACGCTCTGATGGAGTCCATCGCCGAGACGAGCGAAGACCTTATGAACAAGTTCTTCGAGGGCGAGGAGTTCACGATGGTCGAGATCGAGAATGCGATCCGCTCCAGCGTGGCATCCGGCGACATGATCCCCGTGCTTTGCGGTTCCGGCGTTCAGGCGAGAGGTACGTTCGCCCTTCTGCAGGCGATTGACAAGTATTTCCCGTCGCCGAACAAGAACGTCATCACCGGTATGAGCCAGAAGACCGAGACGACCTTCTTCGCAGACTACGATGCGAACAAGGACTTCTCCGCACGCGTATTCAAGACGATCGCGGATCCGTTCATCGGTAAGTTCTCCCTCATCAAGGTTTGCTCCGGTGTTCTCAAGTCCGACTCCGTGATCTACAACGCGAACAAGGGCACCGAGGAAAAACTTTCCCGTCTGTATGTGCTTCGCGGCAAGGAGCAGATCGAAGTCAAGGAACTTTACGCCGGCGATATCGGCGCGATCGGCAAGCTGTCCGACACACAGACCGGCGATACGCTTTCGACGAAGGCAAACCCGATCATCTACGATCCGATCAAGATGTCCGTTCCGTACACCTACGTGCGCTACGAGGCGAAGAACAAGGGCGATGACGATAAGATTTCCCAGGCGCTCTCGAAGCTGATGGAAGAGGACAAGACGCTGAAGACGGTCAACGACAAGGAAAACCGTCAGTCGCTCCTCTACGGTATCGGCGAGCAGCAGCTCGACGTAACCGTGAGCAAGATGCTTTCGCGCTACAAGGTTGAGGTAGTTATCTCCAAGCCGAAGGTTGCCTTCCGCGAGACGATCCGCAAGAAGGTTCAGGTTCAGGGCCGTCATAAGAAGCAGTCCGGCGGTGCCGGCCAGTTCGGTGACGTTATCATGACGTTCGAACCTTCGGGCGATCTTGAGACGCCTTACGTATTCGAGGAGAAGATCTTCGGCGGTTCCGTGCCGCGCAACTTCTTCCCGGCAGTTGAGAAAGGTATTCAGGAGAGCGTTCTCGCAGGACCTCTCGCAGGATATCCGGTTGTCGGCATCAAGGCGACGCTCATCGACGGTTCCTACCATCCGGTAGACTCGAACGAAATGGCGTTCAAGCTTGCCGCGCGCAAGGCTTTCAAGGCCGGTATCATGGATGCTACGCCGATCATTCTCGAGCCGATCGCTTCGATGAAGGTTGTCGTTCCGGACAAGTTCACCGGCGATATCATGGGCGACCTCAGCAAGCGCCGCGGCCGCGTTCTCGGTATGAACCCGATCGCGGGCGGAAAGCAGGAGATCATCGCGGACATCCCGATGTCCGAGCTGTACGGATACTCGACCGATCTTCGCTCCATGACCGGCGGTATCGGCGATTACTCCTACGAGTTCGCAAGATATGAGCCCGCACCTGCGGATGTTCAGGCGAAGGTTATCGAGGAATCGGATAAGGTTGAGGACGAGGAGTAATCCTCCGGCAGAAACCGGTATCCTCCCCGGAATATGCATATTTCGGAAAATGATCATCGCGGACGGCTGCACATTTTCGTGCGGCCGTCCTTTTTGCGCCCGGGGGCATTTTCCGAAGGAGGGACCGGGGCGGCAGAGCCCCGCAAAATGCTTTGTTTCCCGCGAGTTACGGCGCAAATCCGATTGACAATGAGGGGAAAGATTGTTACACTGTGAGACAGATGCGGACGCAGTACGGAAAGCGCCCGCAATTGCGGTGCACCGCGCGTCTGCGGAAGCGCCCGCAGAGCCGGAGTATAGTTTATGTTTCGCATGTTTTATCCTGCGGAGATGGCCGAATCCTCATACGATATCGACTACGAAGAGCTGTATCGAAGAGGGTACCGGGGCCTGATCTATGACATCGACAACACGCTTGTGGAGCACGGTGCCGACGCGAATGCGGAGGTGATCGCGCTGTTTCGTCGTCTCAACAAGATCGGTTTCCGCATCTGCCTGTTGTCGAACAACAAGGCACCCCGGGTGCGCCGGTTCTACCGCGGCGCGCGCGTCAAGGGCGTGAAACTTCACTATATCTTCAACGCGCACAAACCCGCGCGCAAGAATTACCTCAGGGCGATGGTGTTGATGCGCACGACCAAGAAGAATACATTGTTCATCGGCGACCAGCTGTTCACCGACGTGTACGGCGCCAACCGCTCGGGCATCCGTTCCATCCTGGTTAAGCCCATCAACAAGGCCGAGGAGATCCAGATCATCGCAAAGCGCAAGCTCGAGCGCGTGGTCATGCATTTCTATCGCCGCGACCGCTGGGAGAAGATGCATCAGCTGAATATCGTGCTGATCGGCTTCATGGGGTCCGGCAAGACGACGGTCGGGCGGATTCTCGCGGAGGAGATGGGGTACGATTTCGTCGACACCGACCGATATATCGAGGAGAAGGTCGGCATGAGCATCGCCGAGATTTTCCGAACGAAGGGCGAGGAGTATTTCCGCGACCTGGAGACGATGGCGCTCAAGGGAATTCTGAAATCCAAGACGCACACGGTCATTGCGACGGGCGACGGCATGCCCGTGCGCACGAAGAACCAGACGATGCTTCGCAAACTCGGAACGGTCGTGTACTTGAACGGCAGCGAGGAGGAGATGATGAAGCGCGTCGCGGAACTTGATCCGCAGGAGCGCCCGGTCCTTCTGGCGGAGCGCAACGAGGAGGAGAGAAAGAACCTCTTCCTGCGCTGGCGGTTCATCTATCCGATGGTGGCGCACCGCACGGTCGACATCGACGACAGAAGCTTTGCGCAGATTGCGGACGCAGTCAAGGACGCACTGTAAATCGATTCGCGGATCGATCAGATTCGAACAGCAATCCTGCGGAAAATGCGGGATTTGGAATACAAAGGACATTCCGGGTGAACGGAGAAGGAGTCTTACATGGCAGTTACGAAAACACTTTTGATCATCAACGGGCCGAACCTTTTGATGCTCGGCAGGAGAGAACCCCTTGTATACGGCAGCGATACGTATGACGATCTTCAGAAATACCTCCGCGCCGAGGCACAGAAGCGCGGATACCTCACCGAGATCTTCCAGAGCAACTCCGAGGGAGATATCGTGACGCGTCTCAACAAGGCGATGCAGGGAAATTACTACGGCGTGATCATCAACCCCGCCGCATACACGCACTACAGCTATGCGATTTACGATGCGCTCCTGATGCTGAGCGTTCCGAAGATCGAGGTTCATCTGACCAACATCTACAACCGTGAATCGTTCCGCAGCAACTCCGTGACGGCGCAGGCGTGCGACCGCCAGGTGTACGGGCGCGGCTTTGCGGGCTATGCGGATGCGATGGATTTCGTGACGATGATTGCGGAAGAGCGCGAAAAAGAGCAAAGAACGAGGAATTGACGGAAAATGAGTGCTTTGACACGTGCGATCGCCGTTCTCGGGGAGATTCCCGCGGACGCGATGATCATTAAGGACACGGCAAATATCCGGTATTTGAGCGGATACACGAACGATACGGGCGAACTGCTTCTGTTTGCGGACGGAAGCGCCTTTCTGATGACCGACTTCCGGTTTTTGTTTCAGGCGAAGAAGGAAGCCGCGGAGTGCGAAGTGATCGACGTCGCAGGAACGAGCTACGCGAAACTGACGGCACAGCTGTGTGCAGGACACGGCGCGAAGCGCGTTGCTTTTGAACGCGATGCGACAGGTTACCGCGCTTTCGAGGCGCTGACGGAGGCTTTCAAAGACAGCGGCACAGAGCTTGTTCCTGTGGACAATGTGTTGATCGAGCTTCGGAAGATCAAGACGGAGGAGGAACTGCGCCTGCTGCGCAGGGCGGAGAGCATCGGCGACGAGGCTTTTGCGCGCATCCTCGGAGATCTGAAGCCCGGAGTTTCCGAGTCGGAGATCGCTGCGAAGCTCACGTATTACATGAGCATGCTCGGCGCGTCCGGCAATTCGTTCCCGCCGATCGTGGCGTCGGGCATCAACTCGTCGATGCCGCACGCGATGCCTGGGGCGAGAGCGCTGCGCCCGGGCGATTTTGTGACTATGGATTTCGGCTGCGTATACGAAGGATACTGCTCGGACATGACGAGAACCGTCGTGCTCGGCGAGGCAAGCCCGAGGCAGCGCGAGATTTACAATACCGTCCTCACCGCACAGACGGCGGTGCTTGCGAAGATCCGCGCCGGCATGACCGGCAGGGAGATCGATACGATCGCAAGGGATATCATCAACGCCGCGGGCTTTGAGGGGTGCTTCGGACACGGCCTCGGACACAGCGTCGGCCTTGAGATCCACGAGCCTCCGTATGCGAACGCGCGCAGCGAAGAGATCGTGCGCGCAGGCAGTCTGATGACCGTGGAGCCCGGCATTTACATCGAGGACTTCGGCGGCGTCCGCATCGAGGATCTGGTCCTTGTGACCGAGGACGGCTGCGAGAATTTTGCGCATTCCCCGAAGGAACTGATCGAGATTCCCGTGTGACGGGACGCGTCTGAGGGGGACGGTTCGCCAAGATTTTGCGCATTTTCCGAAAAATTGTGTTGCAAACCGACCGCAAATAGGATAAACTTACAGTAAGTATGTAAACATGTTCTTTTTGAAGGAGGAACTATTGTATGTTATCAGCAGGTGAATTCCGCAACGGTGTTACTCTGGAGATCGACAATGCCGTTTATCAGGTAGTTGAGTTCCAGCATGTAAAGCCCGGTAAGGGCGCTGCTTTCGTGCGTACGAAGCTGAAGGATATCAAGAATGGCGGCGTTGTTGAGAGAACCTTCCGCCCGACGGAGAAATTCCCGCAGGCGCACATCGAGAGACTGGATATGCAGTATCTCTACAACGACGGCGATATGTATAATTTCATGAATACGGAGACTTTCGACCAGATCGCCATGACGGCTGAGCAGGTTGGCGACGCGCTCAAGTTCGTTAAGGAGAACGAGATGGTTAAGATGCTTTCGCATCAGGGTCAGGTTTTCGCAATCGAGCCTCCGATGTTCGTAGAGCTTGAGATCACTTCGACGGAGCCCGGCTTCAAGGGCGATACCGCGACCGGCGCTTCCAAGCCCGCGATCGTTGAGACCGGCGCAACGGTTTATGTTCCGCTGTTCGTAAACGAGGGTGAGGTTATCCAGATCGATACCAGAACCGGCGAGTATATGAAGAGAGTTTAATTTTCAAACGAGAGTCCCGGGCCGAGTGCCCGGGATTTTTGCATTTTCAGCAGAAATTATAAAAATTTTATAAACTTCGCGCGCGATGTTTGAAAATGCTTTTGCTTAGAGTATAATCAAACATAGGCTACGATGCCGATTTGGAAAAATAAACCGGATTCGGAGGAAGTTATGGCGGTACGTATTGTTGCGGACAGCACGTGTGATCTCTCGAAGGAGCAGATCGAAAAGTACGGAATCACGGTCCTTCCGCTGTGCATCATCATGGACGGAAAGAGCTACTACGACGGGGAGGAGATCACGCCGTTAGAGATTTACGCCTGGGCGGACGCCAACAAGACGACGCCGAAGACGGCCGCTGTGACGTTCGAGGTGCTTGAACAGCGCATGCTGCCGCTGATGGAAGCCGGGGACGACATCATTTTCCTCGGAATTTCCATGGACATGAGCACGACGTGCAATGTGGTAAGGCTGTTCGGAGAAGAGCATGAGTACGACAGACTTCACGTGATCGATTCGATGAACCTTTCGACCGGCATCGGTCTCCAGGTGCTTAAGGCCGCGGAGATGGCGCAGAACGGCGCGTCCGCGGAGGAGATCGTCGCGGAGATCGAGGGGGCGAGAGACCGCGTTCGCGCGAGCTTCATCGTCGACACGCTCACATATCTTGCTCGAGGAGGACGCTGCAAGGCGACGACGGCATTTGTCGGAAACGCACTCAAGATCCACCCGATGATCGCGGTGGCGAACGGCGCGATGGGCGTCGCGAAGAAATACCGCGGTAACATGATCTCGTCGCTGGAACGCTACATGGCGGACCTCGCCGACGATCTGGCAAAGGCCGAGACCAAGAGGGTTTTCGTCACGCACTCGACGGCAGACAGGGCTCTGGTCGAGAGGGCGAAAGAGTACCTCGCAAGCCTGAACCGCTTTGACGAAATCTGCGAGACATTCGCAGGAGGGGTAATCTCCAGCCACTGCGGACCGAACACCATCGGAATACTGTTCTATGTCGAAAAATGATTTTCCCGCCCGCGGACAGAAATGTTTCGCGGGCGCTTGTTTTTGTTGCTATTTCACGAGAAGTGTGGTAAACTTTCCGTAAGTATGAGTATGGTCGGAAAGTGTGCCCGGACACAGCAATGAGGTTCGCGGAAGAGACCGTACGAAATAATTCAGAGGTTTTTATGGTAAACAATGAAAAGGTTCGTCTGATGACGAAGCTGGCAAGCTATGAGAACGGCGAAGGCCGGGACGATCTGGAAGTTGCAAACTACTTCCGGTCTGATTTCCTGCGCCATGAGATCATGAAGACTGTGCTCGCCGTGACTTTCGGAAGCATCATTCTGCTTGCGCTCGTCATCGCCTATAAATCGGAATTCCTGCTCGACAACGCATTGGATCTCAACTATCTGATGCTCGGCAAATGGATCCTCGGGTCGTATTTAATCCTGCTGGTAATCTTCGTCGCGATCACGGCGATCGGATACCAGATCTATTATATGCATTCGCACAGACGTTTAAACCGTTACTACCGCATGCTCACGAAGGTCCGCAAGATCGAAGAGCGGGAAGAGCGGCTCCGCGATGCTGAAGAGGAATAAGGGGGGGAAAGAAACCAATGATGTTATTGTTTGAACTGCGTGCCAAGGTCACGTCGATTTACCAGAAATACGATTTCTGGATCAATCTGGCGTTCCGGTTCGCACTGCTGTTTATTGCTTACAGCCGTATCAAGGCACTGCTTCCGTACAACGCGACGCTGTCGAAGACACTGGTTGTCCTGGTGCTCGCGCTTGTATCGGCGTTCCTGCCGTCGAGTCTGATGGTGGTTGTCGCGGCGGCATATGTGTCGATGCAGATTATGTCGAAATCGATGATCCTTGCAATCACGGTGTTTGCACTGTTTATGATCTGCTACTGCTTCTTCCTGCGTTTTGCGCCTCGCCAGGGTTCGGCGATGATCGCGATGCCGGTGATGCAGTCGTTCGGCGTTCCGTACGCACTTCCGCTTCTGATGGGATTGTTCAGCAACCTCATGTCGATCGTTCCGGTGTGCTGCGGCGTGTTTGCTTACTACACAATATTGTTCGTGCGAAAGAATATCGATGCACTCAGTCAGGTCAATATCGTGACGGAACCGATGACGATCTTCACCACGGTTCTGGACCAGCTTTTGAAGAACCCGCCGATGTACGTTGTCATGCTGATCATGACCGTCGTCATCGTTGCGGTATACTTTATCCGCCGTATCAATATGGACTATGCGTTTGAGATCAGCATTGCCGTCGGTACGGGTGTGATGATGCTTGGTTATATCATTGCGGACCTGAAGTATGACATGGGCATCAAGATCGCAGGCATGGTTGTGATGAGCCTGATCAGCGCCGGCGCTTCGCTGGTGATTCTGTTCTTCTACCGCGTGCTGCGCTACTCGGCTGCGGAGCATGTCGAGTTTGAAGATGACGATTACTATTACTACGTAAAGGCGATCCCGAAGATCAAGGAGGGCGCGCCGAAGCGCAAGGAGAAGAAAGTGATCCGCCGTCGCCGTGACGGAGACAGCGAGGATGACGACGAGGAGTTCGAGGATACCGCACTCGGCCTGATCGATTACAGCAACAGGGCTGCCGAGAGCATCAAGGACGCGAAGACCGACGCCTCTGCCGAGGAGGAAGAGGACGAGGACGACGAGTTCGGCGATATCGACGATATCCGCAGCTTTGCGAAGGAACACGCGCGCCGCGTTGCCGTTCGTGAGGCGGAAAATGCAGACGGAGACGCGCCTGTCCGCGCGGTTACCGTGGCGGGAGGAAAGTCCGAGCCTGCGCAAAATGTAAAACCTTCGGCACCCGCGGCTTCGAAGGCTGTGAAAGCCGCTCCCGCAGCGCCTGCGGCAAGACCGGCGGCACCTGCGGCAAAACCGGCGGCGCCCGCATCGCGCCCCGTTCCGATACCTCTTGCGGATGACGACGATGACGATGATGAGGACGAGCAGGTGATCTACGGTTACTTCGGCGACGCAGCGGAGCCCAAGTCCGGCAACGCCGACGAGGCAGACGAGGATTATCTGTAAGACGGAATAAAAAACAGGCGGATCGACGCCGGAAAGGAGAAATCGCATGGGAGCTGTCCTGGAAGCCATACGCAATGCTTTCAGCTGGGTTTCATTCCCGAAATTCGGCGTGACGGACGTGATCGAGATATTGCTGATCGCGTTTCTGATCTACCATCTGATCAACTGGATCAAACGTACACGCGCATGGTACCTGGTGAAGGGTTTGATCGTGCTTATCGTGGTATGGTTTGTCGCGACGATCTTTGAGTTCACAGCGATTTTGTGGATTTTCCGAAACACGCTGAGCGTGGGTATCATCGCTTTGTTTATCATTTTCCAGCCTGAGCTGCGCCGTGCGCTCGAACAGCTCGGCCAGCGTAACATTGTCGGTTTCTTCGGAAACGGCAAAGGAACTGTCGAGCGTTTCTCCGATGAGACGCGCGAGGAGATCATCGCGGCAGTTCTCTCCATGGCTGAGGTTAAGACCGGCGCCCTGATCGTCATCGAGGAGAATGTGTCCCTCGAGGAGTACGAGAAGACCGGTATCGCGCTTGATTCGCTTGTGACGAGCGCACTTTTGATCAACATATTCGAACACAACACGCCGCTTCACGACGGCGCGGTTATCGTGCGCGGAAACCGTGCGGTTGCGGCTACGTGTATTCTTCCCGTTTCGGAAAATATGCGTCTTTCGAAGGAACTCGGAACGAGACATCGCGCGGGCGTCGGCGTCAGTGAGAACTCCGACTGTCTGACCATCATCGTCTCCGAGGAGACCGGTAAGGTCGCGATGGCACAGCGCGGACAGCTGCTCCGCGATGTGACGGAGGATTTGATCCGCAGCAAGCTGACCGAGAGCCAGAACAAGTCCTCGGGAAGCCGCAGACGGTTCAGAAAGGACTGGAACAACAATGAAAAACAAGCTTAAGGCCTGGTTGACAAGAAACATCGGGATGAAGCTTGTCTCCATCGTCATTGCGTTTCTTGTCTGGGTAACCATCATCAACATGAACGATCCCGTCGTGACGCGCACGATCTCGGGAATTCGGATCGAGCGCCGCAACGCGGAGCTGGTTTCTTCCGGCAACACGACCTACGTTGCGGATATGGGAGACGACGCAACGATCTCAATCCGCATCAGCGGTGTCCGCTCGAAGATTGAAGATCTGAATGCAAGCGATTTTGTCGCATATGTCGATTTCCGTGAGATGAGCCAGCTTTTTGCCGTGCCGATTCATGTGGAACCGACGAACGAGACGGTTGCCGACATCGTTGAGATTACAAAACAGTCCGCGACCGTTATGACCGGAAACATAGAGGAGAAGGAAGAGAATACCCTCGATATCGATGTGCGAATGACCGGCGTTCCGGACCATTATTTTGCGAGATGCTCCGACAAGAGTGCGAAGTCGCTGAACATCTCGGGCTCCAAGAACGTCATGAAGACGATCGCAAGACTTGTGGCGGTTGTAAACGTCGAGGGATCGACCTCGAATATCCGCCAGAAGGAAGTCAAGCTCAAGGCGGTGGACAAAAACGGTGAAGAGGTAGCGATCGAGCTGCCGATCAAAACGATCCTTGTGGATATCGATATTCTTCCCGTGGAGGAGAAGGAGGTTGTCGTCAACACGACCAACATCTCCGCGGCGACGGGCTTCGGTATCGCGAACATCACATGGACGAAGACGGTTTCCGTGGCCGGTACAAAGGATGCGCTCGCGGGTCTCGACAAGATCGAGGTTCGCTATCAGGCGCTCAATCTGATGCCGGGCGACGAAAAATGCAACGGCAGCATTCCGCTTGAGAATTATCTTCCGGACGGCATTTATCCGGCAACGCAGGACGATGTCATCTCGATCATCGTCGTTGTCGAGAGACAGAGTTACAAGACGTTTACGGTAGCGACGTCCGAGATTACGGTGCGCAATCTGCAGCCGCAGTTTACCTGCGAGATCGCGGAGAAATCGATCGAGTTTACCATTCAGGATCTGAACGCACAGCTTGTGGATGTTACGGAGGAAAACCTCGGGCTGTATGTGGACCTTGCGGGAGTGCTTGAGGAGGGAAATTTCACTGCGAACCTGCACTCGACGAACGAGGTTGTCGAGAGAAGTCTGCAGCGGTCGCAGTCCGTGAGTCTGAATGTGACGGTTACCGCCAGCTCGGATGACCGTTCATAATAGTTGGGTTGAGGGTTGGTGCACAGGCACCGGGTTTACAAAAAGGAGAAGGCGTATGGTTACGGGAAAAGCTACGGTGGTCAACGAGAAAGGGTTGCACATCAAGCCTGCCGGCAAGATGAGCAGCATCGCACTGTCTTACCCCTGCATGGCGTACCTTGTGGTGCGCGAGTACCGCGTGAATGCGAAGAGCGTGCTCGGTATTCTGAGTGCACAGGTCAAGAAGGGTGAGGAGATTGAGGTCGTTTGCGACGGCGAGGGCGAGGAGGATGCTCTGCGTGAGCTGATTGCGGGCGTTGAGTGCGGATTTGAACTCGCATAACTGGCGGAAACAACGAAAGAACGAATGCGGAAGTGCTTTGTATGCGGGTCTATATAGAGCACTTCGTTGTTTATGGAGAAACTATGCAGAATGTCGATCGATACAAGAGATTTCCGGTGATCAACTATCCGGAGCGGCGGTGGCCGTCGAAACTGATCACGAAGGCGCCCGAGTGGTGCAGCGTGGATCTTCGCGACGGTAATCAGGCGCTCGTGGATCCCATGACCGTGGATGAGAAAAAACAGCTGTTTAAGCTGCTCTGCGACATGGGATTTCGTCAGATCGAAGTCGGTTTTCCGGCGGCGTCGAGCGCCGAGCGGGAGTTCGTTCGCGTGCTGGCCGAGGAGGGAATCCCCGAGGGAGTATACGTGCAGGTGCTGAGCCAGTGCCGCGAGGAGCAGCTCGTCGAGACGTTCGAGGCGATTCGCGGTATCCCGCGCGTCATTTTGCACATTTATAATCCGACCTCCGTGCTGCAGCGGGAGGTTGTGTTCGGATTGTCGAAAGAGGAGATCCGCGATATTCCGGTTCGCGCGACGCGCAAGGTGAGAGAACTTGCGGAGTCGTTTGAAGGCGAGCTGATCCTTGAGTATTCGCCGGAGAGCTTCACGGGAACCGAGACCGATTATGCACTTGACGTGTGCAACGCCGTGCTCGATGTGTGGGAACCCTGTGAGGAACGGCGCGCGATCATCAATCTCCCGGCAACGGTCGAGATGAATACGCCAAATGTTTTTGCAGATCAGGTGGAATGGCTTTCGGACCGCCTGAAATACCGCGAGTTTGTCACGGTCAGCGTTCACACGCACAACGACCGCGGTACCGGTATTGCCGAAACCGAGCTTGCGCTTCTCGCAGGAGCGGAGCGCGTCGAGGGAACGCTCTTCGGAAACGGCGAGCGGACCGGCAATATGGATGTGATCACGCTTGCGTACAATCTTTACGCCGTGGGCATCGATCCGGGCCTCAGCCTCTCGGATATCGATTCGATCCTGGAGAGCTACGAGGAGCTTGTCAAGATGCCGGTTTCTCCGCGTCATCCGTACGCGGGAAGATTTGCGTTCACCGCATTTTCCGGAGGACACCAGGATGCGATCAGCAAGGGCTTTGCGGCGATGGCCGCACACCCGGAGGACCGCACGTGGAGAGTTCCGTATCTTTTGATCGATCCTGCGGATATCGGCCGTACGTACGAGACGGTCGTGCGCATCAACGCGCAGTCCGGCAAGGGCGGCGCGGCATACATTTTGCGCGATTACTACGGCTTCCATCTGCCGAAGGCGATGCACCCCGAGTTCGGCGCGCGCGTACAGCGCATGGCCGAGACGCTCGGAGGCGAGCTCACGAGGGAAGACGTGTTCGAGCTGTTCCGCAGAGAGTATCTCGAGCGGAAGTCGCCGCTTCATTTTCTGCGATGCAGTGTGGATGACCGGACCGACACGGAAGACGCATTCACGACGCACGCGCATCTGGTTTACACCTACGACGGGAAGGAAGCAGAGTTGGACTGCTTCGGAAACGGTCCCATCGACGCGGTCAAGAAGGGTCTGGAGAACGATCTCGGCCTGAGCATCCGCATCCTCGATTACACGGAGCACGCGCTGCATTCGGGTTCCGAGGCGCAGGCTGCCGCGTACGTGCACATGGAGGATGCCGTGACGGGGCGCAAGACATTCGGCGTGGGCATCAGTTCCAACATCACCAGAGCGTCCATCCGCGCGATGTTCTGTGCGGTCAACCGTCTGAAGGACGGAGGGACGTCCGCCTAGTGTGAGTCGGGAGGAAGGTATGATCATCGGGGCAATCGTAGCCGGCGGTTCGGGGAGCCGGATGGGAACGTCGATTCCCAAACAGTTTTTGCGTCTTGGCACGAAGCGGATCCTGCTGTGGTCCGTGGAAACGTTTTTGAATCATCCGCGCATGGATGCCGTGATCGTCGGCGTTCCGAAGGAATGGCTGGCGTATTCGGCTGCGCTTTTCGACGATTTCGTATTTGGCGACAAACGCCGCAAGATCCTCCTCACGGAGGGCGGTGCGAACCGAAACGAGACTTTGTGGCGCATCACGGAGACGGCGATCGCTAAGCTCGGTGCGGATGCGGACACGATACTTGTGACGCACGACGCGGTACGTCCTTTTGTCACGAAAGAGGCGGTCACGGCCGGCATCGAGACGCTTTCCCGCGCAGGGAAGGGCTTTGCGGTGACGACGGCAATCCCGGCGACGGACACCGTGCTCCGCGTTCACGAGAACGGCGAGGTCCGCGAGGTTCCGAAGAGAAGCCGCATGCTTCTCGCACAGACACCGCAGACCGTATATCTCGGCGAATGGCGCAAGGTTTACGAGAGAATGACTCCGGATGAGAGAGAACTCCGCACGGACATCAGCGGCTGCTACATCGCGACGGGACTTCGCGTCCTGACGGTGGCGGGAGAACGCGGAAATGTCAAGATCACGACGCCGGAGGATTACGAGGCCGCGCTCGCGCGCGTATCGCGGCAGGGGAAAGAGAAGGAGACAGAATATGTATGATTATCTGATCGTGGGAGCCGGTCTGTACGGCGCCACATTTGCCTATGAAGCGGCAAGGAAAGGCAAGAGCGTGTGCGTGATCGACCGCCGCGACCACATCGCCGGCAACGCATACTGCAAGCAGATCGAGGGCATCCCGGTGCATTGGTACGGGGCGCACATTTTCCACACCTCCGACCGTGAGATCT
This sequence comes from Lachnospiraceae bacterium, assembly GCA_017561985.1. Next base: position 55,427 of record JAFZAZ010000020.1, on the reverse strand, counting down.
GGGAGTTTGTCAACCGCTTCACGGAGTTCAACAACTACGTGAATTCGCCGGTTGCCGTGTACGGGGATGAGCTTTACAACCTGCCCTTCAACATGAACACCTTCAGCCGCCTGTGGAACATCAAGACGCCCGCGGAAGCGAAGGCGATCATCGAGTCGCAGATTGCCGCAGAGGGCATCACGGAGCCCAAAAACCTCGAGGAACAGGCGATCTCCATGGTCGGCCGCGACGTCTTTGAGAAGCTTGTCAAGGGCTACACGGAGAAGCAGTGGGGACGCGACTGCAAGGATCTTCCCGCGTCGATCATCAGGCGTCTGCCGCTTCGTTTTACGTATGACAACAACTATTTCAACGACCGCTATCAGGGAATTCCCGTCGACGGCTACACCGCGATGGTGGAGCGCATGCTCGACGGTATCGAGGTGCGCCTCGGCGTCGATTATCTCGCGGACCGCGAGGCGTGGGACGCGCAGGCGAAGAAAGTCGTTTACACCGGCGCCATCGATGAATTTTACGGATTCTGCTACGGCAATCTCGCATACCGCAAGGTGACGTTCGAGCACGAGGTGATCGACACGGACAACTACCAGGGCAACGCGGTTGTCAATTACACGGAGCGCAGTATTCCGTATACCCGCATCATCGAGCACAAGCATTTTGTGTTCGGAAAGCAGCCCAAGACCGTGATCTCGAAGGAGTATCCGACCGAGTGGAAGCCCGGCGAGGAGCCTTATTATCCGGTCGGCGACGACGCGAACCGGGCGCTTTACGAGCGTTACCGCGCATTGGCGGACAAAAACGAAAAAGTCATTTTCGGCGGCCGCCTCGGCGAGTACCGCTACTATGACATGGACAAGGTCATCGCCTCCGCACGCACTCGCTGCGCGGCGGAGTTCGGTGTATGAGACAGAAAGGAACGTATGAATAACGACGATAACAACAAGGACGACAAGAAGGAACGCTTCTGTATGATCTGCCGACGCATGGAGCGCGACGTCGATGCCCTGATCACGATCATGCCGGGCATAGAAGTATGCGGCAAATGCATGAAGCACCTGATGGAGCAGTTCCACAAGTCGCCTTTTGCAAAAGGAATGCCCTTCGGAAACCCGATGGATCCGACCGCGGAGACGACGGACGAAACCGGCGACGCGAAGGAAACCGCATCCGACGACAGCACTGCGGACGGCGCAAAGAAGGACAGCGCGAAGAAGGACGCAGGGCAGGACGGAACCGGCGCGGACACTAAGACGGACGTTTCGGGCGGAACGGACGGCGACGGAGCCGATGCGAACAGCGGTTCCGCGAAAAATGAAAACAGCGGGCGCGGACAGGGAATTCCGTTCGAGGGATTCCCGTTTGATCGGATCCGCTTCGTGTTCCCCGATATGATGCAGGGCGAGAACGCAAGGGTTCGTCCGAAGAAAAAAGCCAGGGAAGAGGGCGAGGCGGAGGCCAACCCCGATGTCATGGACATCGCGAGCCTGCCTGCACCCCATGAGATCAAGGCTCGTCTCGACGAGTACGTGATCGGTCAGGAGCATGCGAAGAAGGTCGTGAGCGTTGCGGTTTACAACCATTACAAGCGTGTGCGCAGACAGAAGGAAGAGCAGTTCAAAAACGATGTCGTGATTGAGAAGTCCAACATGCTGATGATCGGACCGACCGGCTGCGGCAAGACGTATCTGGTACAGACGCTCGCGCGTCTTCTGAACGTGCCGCTCGCCATCACGGACGCGACGTCGCTGACCGAGGCCGGCTACATCGGAGACGACGTGGAGAGCGTCCTCTCGAAGCTTCTCGCGAACGCGGACAATGACGTGGAGCGCGCGGAGCACGGTATCGTCTTCATCGACGAGATCGACAAGATTGCAAAGAAGAAAAATACGACGAGCCGTGACGTCAGCGGCGAGAGCGTGCAGCAGGGGCTTTTGAAGCTTCTCGAGGGCGCGGATGTCGAGGTTCCGGTCGGAGCTTCGAGCAAGAGTGCGATGGTTCCGCAGACGACGCTCAACACGAGCAACATCCTCTTTATCTGCGGTGGCGCGTTCCCGGGGCTTGACGAGATCGTGAAGAACCGGCTGACGAAGTCGTTTACGATGGGATTTAACGCAAACCTCAAGGATACGTACGACAAGGATCCGGATCTTCTCTCGAAGACGACGATGGAGGATCTGCGCGAGTTCGGTATGATCCCCGAGTTCATCGGACGTCTGCCGATGGTATTTGCTCTTCGCGGGCTTGACAAGGAGGCGATGAAGCGCATCCTGATTGAGCCGAAAAATGCGATCCTCAAGCAGTACCAGAAGCTTCTCGCGATGGACGAAGTCAAGCTCGAATTTGACGATGCGGCGCTCGATGTCATCGCGGAGGAGGCGATCTCGCGCGACACCGGCGCGCGTGCGCTTCGGTCGATCATCGAGGAGTTCATGCTCGACATCATGTACGAGATCCCGAAGGATGATTCCATCGGCACCGTGACCATCACGGCGGATTACATCAAGGGCAAAGGAGCCCCGATTATCGAGATGCGTTCCTAGGGTAAATAAGGGGCGTTTTCGGTAAATTACACTTGCGTTTTCGGACGGTTTTGCAATATAATAACAAAAGACGACGAAACAAAAATGCCGTCACGGCATATAATTTGCGCGTCAGCGCGGAAAGAAGGAATGGTATGGTTTGTAGGAATTGTGGGAATCCGCTGGTACCCGACGCGTTGTTCTGCGGCGTTTGCGGAACCCGTGTAGCAGTTGAGAATCCTGCGGCGCCGGTTGCGGCAGCCGTGGAAGAGACAGTACAGTCCGCAGCGGCAGCTGTGGAGGAGACAGTGCAGCCCGCAGTCGCAGCCGTAGAAGAAACCGTTGCACCTGTGGCGGCAGCAGCAGAAGCCCCCGCAGCAGCTGTGGAAGAGATCGCAGCTCCTGTCGCGGCGGCAGTGGAAGAGAATGTACAGACGGCAGCGGAGAGCGTTGCGGCTCCTGTTGTCGAGACAGCAGCGCCTATTGTTGAGGCAGCGGCTCCGGCAGCTACCGCAGTGGAAGCCGTAAAGGCAGCAGCGGAAGAGACCGTTCCTCCGGTATATCAGCAGCCTGTTGCACCGGCAGCACCCGAAGCACCTGCAGCACCGCAGCCGGTTTACCAGCAGCCTGTATATCAGCAGCCCGCTGCACCGGCAGCTCCTCAGGCAGCTCCCGAAGCTCCTGCAGCACCGCAGCAGCCGGTTTACCAGCAGCCTGTATATCAGCAGCCCGTTGCGCCCGGCATGCCTCAGGCAGCGCCTCAGGCAGGACAGCAGCCGGTTTATCAGCAGCCCGGATTCCCGCAGGCAGCGCCTCAGCAGGGATTCCCGCAGCAGCCTGTGTATGCACAGCCCGGATATCCGCAGCAGCCGGTGTTCCAGCAGCCGGCGCCCGCGAAGAAGAAAAAGTCCAAGGCTCCGGTGATCATCATCAGCATTTTGCTCATCCTTTTGATCCTTGCCGGCAGCGGTATCGCATATCTCACCTTCTTTGATAAGAACGGCGAGAAGAACTACTTTGGTATCGACCTCAACGTGCTTGATTTTACGCAGCTCTCCGACAGTGAGGAGAAGGCGTTCCTCGAGAAGATCGAGACGATCGACGAGGCATTTGCCGAGGTCAATGCGAGAAAGTTCAAGAAGGCTCTTCCGGATTTCGCTGTGAAGTACGCTTGCGAGATCTTCGGTGCGAAGGATGTTCCGACACTTCTTGAGGACAGTTATGAGAAGTACCTTGAGGAGGCGTGCGGCGAAGTGTCGAGCGTTTCCGAGAAGGCTTATCTCAAGTATGAGATCGACAGCCCGAAGAAACTTGCCGAGTCCGTTGAGGAACTCATGGGCGAGGAAGTTACGATGAAGAAAGCATATCTGGTCGAGAATGTCTCCAAGTACAAGGGCGACAAGGGTACGAAGAGCATGTCGGATCTGTATATTTTCTACAACGACGGCGAAGAATGGAACGTAATCCTGATCGATGAGAGCACGGTTGAGAAGCTCAATATCGACTAAGATTTCGGTAAGAGAAGGAATACGCAGAGACCAGCGCCGAGGTGCTGGTCTCCGCTTTTGAAAGGGTTTAACACAGGAAAGGGCGGCAAGTCGTGGGGGCGACTGCCGGAAAATGTATGAAAAACAAACTTGCGCGTTATAAAACAGGAAAAAACATTGCTACGATCGTATTTTTGATGATCGCCAACTTTTTGGTGATCACTGCAGTCTGGCTGAAGATCCGGTTCGGAACCATGGATATGACGACGATCCTGTTCCAGCTGAAAGTGCCGATGGGCGGCGCGGATCCGTCCAATTTCTACGAGATCTTTATTCTTTTGTTCACCATCGGTCCCGCGATGCTTGTCGTGGAGCTAAGCATATTGTTTCTTGTCGCAAAATGGCGTAAAAAGCGCCTCGAGAGCGGCAAGAGCGTGAAGATGGTGAACCGCCTTCTTTCACTGCGCCGCATCGGTGCGGTTCTGTTGATGATCGCAGCAATCTGCTTCATCGGATATCGACTTCACATCGTAAAATACGCACTCAGCCAGTTCGGCAATTCTCCGATCTACGATGATGAGTACCGTGCGCCGCAGGACGTGGCCATCACCGCGCCCGAGACTCCGCGCAACCTCATCTACATTTACATGGAGTCCATGGAGATTTCCTACTCGGATACGAAGCACGGCGGCGTGTCGGCGACGGATCTGATCCCGGAGATGACGAAACTTGCCAACGAGAACGTGAATTTTACGCCGGAGGGAAGCGAGCTTCTGAACGGTGCTCACCCGACCACGGGAACCACGTGGACGATGGCGTCCCTTGTGGCACAGACGGCAGGCGTTCCGCTCACGATCCCTATCGGCCAGAACGCGATGGGCAAGCGCGATTACAAGACGTTCCTTCCGGGCGTTTACACGCTGGGGCAGGTGCTTCGCAGGGAAGGCTATGAGATGGCGTTTCTGATCGGTTCGGAGAAGGAATTTTCCGGAGCCGACATTTATCTCTCCACGCACGGCGAATACGACCTGTACGACTGGAACACGTACCTCGACAACGGTAAACTGCCGAAGGGATACAAGCAGTGGTGGGGCTTTGAGGACGAGAAACTGTACGAGTTTGCGAAGGATGAGCTCACCGAGCTCGCAGCGAAGGGCAAGCCGTTTGCGTTCACGATGATGACGATGGATACGCATTTTACGAACGGCTACCGCTGCAGACTTTGTCCCGACACGCATGACAGCCAGTACAGCAACGTAATCTCGTGCGCGTCGATGCAGCTGGATTCGTTCCTCGCATGGCTCTCGGAGCAGCCGTTCTACGAGAACACGACGATCGTGATCGTGGGCGACCATCCGACCATGGACACGAAGTACACCGACAATCTCGAGTATTATACGGACCAATACCAGCGCCGCAGCTACTGCGCGATCGTCAACTCGGCGATCCCGTACACGCTCTCGTACGCGCGTGAATTCACGTCGATGGACATGTATCCGACGACGCTTGCGGCGATGGGCTTCAAGATCGAGGGCAACCGCCTCGGCATCGGCGTCAACCTGTTCTCGGAAGAGCAGACGATGTACGAAAAATACGGTCAGAAGAAGCTGGACGATCTCCTCGAGGAGCGCTCCGATTTCTATGACACTTTGATCTACGGAGAGAGCGCAAAATAAGAAAATCACGCTCCGCAACCTTGCATTTTTCAGGCTTTTTGTGCTATCATAGATAAAAGCGCCTTTTGGATGGCGCGTGGGGAGGGGTAGCAGATGGTCAGTTCGATCACGGATCTGTATCGCGATTACAAGAAGCGGCTCGACGACGTCGATTCGATCGAGCAGGAGTTGTTGCGCACAGATAATCTCGAGGACTGGCTGGAGCGCCTCAACCGCAAATCGGAACTCGTACGAAACTACTACAAGCAGACCGAGAAGGAACTGAACGCCTACATCAATCCCATCCTGTACGGGGAGAAACCGCTCGATGAGGAGACGGCGAAGGAACTTTACGAGGGTGCTTACGATTATTTTCAGAATGTCATGTGCGACGACGTCATGGAGTCGCAGATGTTTGTCCGCCTGTGGAACTATTTCCATCAGCAGGGGGACGAATTCAATGAGCGCTCGTGTCGATGCGCATTTTCCAACAACGCGTTTCTGAACGTAGAGGGCAACCTGCGCAAGCTTGCGATGGAGCAGGCGGAGTGGGTGTCCGGATATATGGACCGCATCGACTATCTGCGCGATCTCCACAAGAACGACAACGATTTCCTGATGGATGTGCAGCGTATCCTCGGTACGCTCCGCAGCCAGTATGAGATGGAGAGCTCGCAGTTTATGCCGAACGTAAACCGGATGATCGAGTGCTACAACAACCTTGCCAAGATCCGGCAGTATCGCTCGTATTTCGACGATGCCGCATGGGAGACGATCGAGAAGCCGCTGCAGGAGGTCGGAACCGACGTCCTGTTCATGGCCGTGCTCCACTGGGATTCGGTGGATGAGAAGCTCAAGGCAAATATCGGACCGACCTACCCGATCGGTTTCATCGAACAGACCAAGCTTCCCGCGGAACAGCGGAACATGAAGGTCTATGTCGGCTATATCGTCTATGCGTTTTACTCCGGACTGCTGAAGCCGGAGCAGACGTTCACGCTGCTTCGCGCATACAGCCATTCCATCGAAAAAGAGTACGACTTCAACGATCCGAACTGGTACGATCAGCCTGCGGACAGCCGTTTCGCCGTGTTCACTTCGACGACGAAACCGATGATCGAGATGATTGAGAAGTTCTCCTGCAACCGCGAGAAGAAAGTGCGGATGAAGGCGGAGCTTCTGTATGAGCTGCAGACCTATATAGAGACGATCCCGCGCGAGTGTGCGTGCAAGGAGTACCTCGACCAGGCGCTGTATCATTTGCTGTACGACCTGATCCCGTATATGGACGGCGCTGCGATGGCGATCGAGTTCATCGAGTGCCTTATCATCAGCCGCCAGATGTCGACGCTGATCCACACCGTGATGACCGGCAAGCTCTGCACGACCGTTTTGAAGCCTTTGATCACAGCGCATCCCGAGATGTTCTGTGAGGTTCTCTCCGTGGATTCCTCGGAGGAGGTGGAGCAGTACCGCGAGGTACTCGAGGATCTGATGGAGAGCGCGGCGCGCTGCCACGACATCGGCAAGATTTTGATCGCGAACATTGTAAATACGCAGATCCGCCGGCTGTCGGATATGGAGTACTCGTACATCAAGTTCCACCCGAAGTGGAGCTACGAGATCCTCATGCGCAACCGTGCGCTGCAGCCCTGTGCGGAGATCGCGCTCGGACATCACCGCAGCTACGACGGCAAGAGCGGTTACCCGATGTACTTCGACAACCGCAAGAGCAAGTTCCGCATCCTGATCGACCTGCTTACGATCTGCGATTGCATGGACGCCGCAACGGATGTGTTCGGCCGCAATTACACAAAGGGAAAGACGTTTGAGTCGGTGATCGCGGAGTTCAAAAAGAGCGCCGGAACGCAGTACAATCCGGACATCGTGAAGTTTATCGACGAGAACGAGGAGCTCAAAAACGAGCTTCGACAGATGACTTCGGAGGAGGGAAGAGCGAACCTTTACTTCCACATTTACCGCAAATATCGATAAACAAAAATTTCTTAAAATTTTGCTTTCATTTCCGAGTCATTTGTGATAGAATGTCATAAATATTTTTTTCTGGAGGTCTTCTGATGGAAATGGAGACGAACATTGGAACGGCGGAGGAGACATCGGAAGTCGTTTCCAAAAACTTTATCGAGATGATCATCGAGCGGGATCTTGCCGAGGGCAAATGTTCCAAGGTGATTACGCGCTTTCCGCCCGAGCCGAACGGTTATCTCCATATCGGACATGCAAAGTCAATACTGCTGAATTACGGTCTTGCGAAGAAGTACGGCGGCCAGTTCAACCTGCGTTTTGACGACACGAACCCCACGAAGGAGAAGTCGGAGTTTGTGGAATCGATTGCGAAGGATGTACGGTGGCTCGGCGCTGATTTTGAAGACCGTTTATTTTTTGCTTCGGACTATTTCGGAGAGATGTATGAGGCAGCCGTGCGGCTGATCAAGAAGGGCAAGGCGTTCGTGTGCGACCTTACGGCGGACGAGATCCGCGAGTACCGCGGAACGCTCACCGAGCCCGGCAAGAACAGCCCTTACCGCGACCGCAGCATCGAGGAGAACCTCAGACTGTTTGAGGGAATGAAGAACGGCGAGTTCCCGGACGGCTCGAAAGTGCTCCGCGCGAAGATCGACATGGCTTCGCCGAACATCAACATGCGCGACCCGGTAATTTACCGCGTGGCACGCATGACGCACCACAACACCGGCGACGCATGGTGCATCTACCCGATGTACGATTTTGCGCATCCGATCGAGGACGCTGTCGAGGGTATCACACACTCCATCTGTACGCTCGAGTTTGAGGACCATCGCCCGCTCTACGACTGGGTGATGATCGAGTGCGGCTACAAGGAGAAGATCGACGACACGCCGAAGCAGATCGAATTTGCCAAGATGTACCTGACCAATGTGGTCACGGGCAAGAGATATATCAAGAGACTCGTCGAGGACGGCACGGTGGACGGCTGGGACGATCCCCGTCTCGTGACGATCGCGGCACTGCGCCGCCGAGGCTTTACTCCCGAGTCGCTCAAGCTCTTCATGGAGCTGTGCGGCGTCTCGAAGAGCAATTCCTCGGTCGACTATGCGATGCTTGAGTACTGCATCCGCGAGGATCTGAAGCTCAAGAAGAGCCGCGTGATGGCCATCGTCGACCCTGTGAAGCTTGTGATCGACAATTATCCCGAGGACGTGACGGAGGACGTTACGGTCTCGAACAATCCGGAAAATGAAGCACTCGGCAGCCGTACGGTTCCGTTCGGCCGCGAGCTCTATATCGAGCGAGAGGACTTCATGATCGAGCCGCCGAAGAAGTATTTCCGCCTCTTCCCCGGCAACGAAGTTCGTCTGATGGGCGCGTATTTCGTGCGCTGCACCGGCTGTGACACCGATGCGGAAGGCAATGTGACGTGCGTTCACTGCACCTATGACCCGGCGACGAAGGGCGGCGAGTGCGCCGACCGCAAGGTCAAGGGAACCATCCATTGGGTTGCTGCGAAGACCGCCGTTCCTGCGACGATCCGTCTTTACGAGAACCTTGTGGACGAGGAGAAGGGCGTGTACGACGAGGAGACCGGCAAGGTCAATGTCAACCCGAACTCGCTTGTGATCCGCGAAGGCTTCGTTGAGCCTTCGGTTGCGGGAGCAAAGGAGTTCGACACATTCCAGTTCCTGCGCAACGGTTATTTCTGCGTGGACTGCAAGGACAGCGCGCCGGACAAGCTCGTATTCAACCGCGTATGCTCGATGAAGAGCAGCTACAAGCCTGTATAACGGTAATATAGACACCCGGAGGGACCGATGAAGGAACAACTCTACACCATCCCCGTAAACGATGCATTTGACGCGGATACCGAATGTCCGGTATGCGCGATGCACGACAAGCTCGAGGCCGACGCGATCGATTTCGTCATGGGCGCGAGCTACATGGAGGACGATGTGCGCATGGAGACCGACAAGAAGGGCTTCTGCGCAACGCATCTGCCGATGCTGTACAAGAATCAGAACCGCCTCGGCCTGGGGCTCATGATCCTTACTTACATGGACAGACAGCGCAAGGAGATCGAATCGCTCGCGAAGAAGAAACGCGGCGCTTCCTCGTGGTTTTCCAAGGGTGAGGGCGACGCTTTGGCGGAGTATCTCGCAAAGCAGCAGTGCTCCTGCTACGTATGCGACCGCATGGCGCATTCATACGAGCGTTACCTTGTGACAATTTTGTATCTGTACAACACCGACGCTTCGTTCCGCGACAAATTCGCGCGCTCCAAGGGATTCTGCATGAAGCACTACGGAGAACTCCATCAGATGGCGCCTTCGCACCTGAGCAAGGCGAATCTCGAGGAGTTCGACACGTGCATCAACCGCATTTTCCTCGAGAACTGGACGCGCGTGCGCGACGATCTGGAGTGGTTTACCGACAAGTTCGACTATCGCAATGCGGACGCGCCGTGGAAAAATTCGCGGGATGCGCTGATTCGCGCTTTGCTGAAGACCAACGCCGTTTCCGTCGAGGAGAAGGCGAAAAAATAAGTCCGTTCAACGGAGAAAAGAGGTACCGGTCATGCGGGGAGACGGATGTTACACCGAATGCACCGTTCGTCGTGAGAAGACGGGGCGCGATATCGTGATCAAGGTTTCGCTGATTGCTCTTGCAACATTGTTTATTATACTCGGATTGCTGATTCATCCGCTGGTGCTGGCGCTGGCGGCTGTCGCATGGTATCTTGTGATCGCGTTCTGGTCGCGGTTTAATGTGGTGTATGAGTATGTTTTCGTCGACGGCCAGCTGGACTTCGACAAGATCATGGGCGGGGATGCCCGCAAGCATCTCAAGCGCATCGACATGGATCAGGTGATCCTCGTCGCGCCGGAGCGCTCGCACGCGCTCGACAGCTACCGCAACAAGCCCGAGAAGCCGTCGGATTATACGGCTCACTCGAAAAATGAGGCGGAGCACCGCGTTTACGTAATCGTTAACCAGGGGGATAAGGGCGTCGAGCTTATTCGCTTCGAGCCTGATGACAATCTGCTTTCATACATGAAGCAGAAGTCGCCGCGGAAGATTTCCGCATATTGATTTTGCGCAAAATTATTTCACATAACAAAGGAGGATGACTATGGCTACACTTATCGGAGACGGGATTACGTTTGACGACGTACTGTTAGTGCCTTCGTATTCGGAGGTGATTCCCAACCAGGTAGAGCTCGGTACCGAGTTGACGCATTCCATCAAGCTGAACATTCCGCTGATGAGCGCCGGCATGGACACGGTTACGGAGCATCGCATGGCGATCGCAATGGCCAGACAGGGCGGAATCGGTGTCATTCACAAAAACATGAGCATTGAGGAGCAGGCAGACGAGGTTGACAAGGTCAAGCGCTCGGAGAACGGTGTCATCAGCGATCCGTTCTATCTCTCCCCGAACCACACTTTGCAGGACGCAAACGATCTGATGGGCAAGTACCGCATCAGCGGCGTTCCGATTACCGAAGGTCGTCGGTTGGTCGGCATCATCACGAACCGTGACCTGAAATTTGAGACGGACTTCTCGAAGAAGATCAGCGAGTCCATGACGAGCGAGGGACTGATCACCGCACCCGAGGGCGTAACGCTCGACGAGGCGAAGATGATCCTCGCCAAGGCCCGCAAGGAAAAACTTCCGATCGTGGACAAGGACGGAAACCTCAAGGGTCTCATCACGATCAAGGACATCGAAAAAGCAATCAAGTATCCGCTGGCTGCGAAGGACTCGCAGGGACGCCTTCTGTGCGCAGCAGGCGTAGGCGTTACGGCCAACATTCTCGAGCGTGTTGACGCGCTTGTCAAGGCGAAGGTTGACGCCATCGTCATCGACACGGCTCATGGTCATTCGGCAAATGTTCTCAAGGTTGTCCGCATGGTGCGCGACGCGTATCCTGACCTTCAGATCATCGCCGGCAACGTGGCAACCTCGGAGGCAACCGAGGCATTGATCAAGGCAGGCGTGGACTGTGTCAAGGTCGGTATCGGCCCCGGTTCCATCTGCACGACGCGTATCGTCGCAGGTATCGGCGTTCCGCAGATCACCGCGATCATGAACGCGTATGAGGCGGCCAGGAAGTATGATATTCCGATCATCGCCGACGGCGGTATCAAATACTCCGGAGACATCACGAAGGCTCTTGCGGCCGGCGCAAGCGTATGTATGATGGGATCCATCTTCGCAGGCTGCGAGGAGAGTCCCGGAGAGTACGAGCTGTATCAGGGAAGAAAATACAAGGTTTACCGCGGCATGGGCTCCATCGCAGCGATGGAGAACGGAAGCAAGGACCGCTATTTCCAGGCGGATGCGAAGAAACTCGTTCCCGAGGGCGTCGAGGGTCGTGTCGCATACAAGGGTCTCGTTGAGGACACTGTATTCCAGCTTCTCGGCGGTCTCCGCGCCGGTATGGGCTACTGCGGAGCCAAGAATCTTGAGACTCTCCGCAACACTTCGCGCTTCGTGAAGATTTCTGCGGCATCCCTGAAGGAGAGCCATCCTCACGATATTCATATCACGAAGGAAGCTCCGAACTACAGCGTCGACGACAACTGATATTTTCCGAAGGTCAGGTTGGCAGAAACGGTTGCGAAAGGGGGAAACGGCCGATGGCGGTCATGAGCAAGAAGGAGTGGAAGCGCAGGCGGCTTCGCCGCAAGAGAATGCGGAAAATAGCCATTCTCGGCGGTCTGGCGGTTGCCCTGATACTTGTGCTTCTGCTGTTTGTCAAAATCATATCGTGGATCTTCAGCGGAACGGACGACGGTCTGGTCAAGAAGGTCGGCGACATTCCGGTAACGCAGAAACTTCTCACGGTCAGCGACAGGACGAGGCCGGGGACGGCGCTCAACAACGTCAAGACCATCGTGATCCATTATGCGGGAATGCCCGGCACTACCGCGAAGGATCAGCGCGATTATTACGAGAGACTGCGTGAGGCGAGCAATGCCAAGGATGCGCTTGAGAGCATGCATTTCATCGTCGGACCGGACGGTGAGATCATCCAGTGTATCCCGATCAACGAGGCGGCGTACGGCTCCAAATCGAGCAATGAGAACGGACTCTCGATCGAGTTCTGCTGCATTGAGGCGGACGGCTCGATGTCCAAGGATACATACAAGAGTCTGGTGACGCTGGTCGGTTATCTCTGCGATGAGTTTGATCTGAAGGCGTCTGACGTCAAGCGTCATTACGATCTGACCGGCAAGGATTGTCCTCTGTTCTTCGTAAAGAACGAGGAGTCCTGGAAGAATTTCCTCGACGACGTCGCGCTTGCCATCAAGGGCAAGGATTTTACGACGAGCAATCCGGTAGTGAAGAAGAGCAATTGACGATCCGATTCACAGGCGAAACGAACGCAGATCAGGACAAAAGAAGTCAAAATAAAAGCAAGTCAAAGATGAACTTTGGCTTGCTTTTTTATTTGATTCGTTATCAAACGATGTTGCATTGGCAGATTGAACCGATTGTCTGATTGCGCTGTGGTTTGTCGTCTGCGCGAATGCCTCGCGGATTACTCCGTGCGGAGTGCAATCACGGGATCCTTGCGGGCCGCGATGCGGGACGGGATGATGCCTGCGATCAGCGTGAGAACCATGCTGATGAGGATCAATATCACAGCGCCGTCGACAGGGAGCTTCGAGAGCCCGCGGACTTCGGCGATGCGGTAGATGATCATGTTGATCGGTATGTTCAGAAGAAGCGTAGCAAGGATACCGAACGCGCCGGCGACGAAACCGATGATCAACGTCTCTGCGTTGAATACGCGGGCGATATCGCGCTTCGAAGCGCCGATCGCACGGAGAATACCGATCTCTTTCGTGCGCTCCAGCACGGAGATGTACGTGATGATACCGATCATGATCGAGGATACCACAAGCGAGATTGCGACAAATGCGATCAGGATGTAGGTGATCGAGTTGATGATCCTTGTGATGGAGCTCATCAGAAGTTCGATGTAGTCAGTGTACTCGATCTTTTGCTCTTCGTCATGCGAGTTGTTGTACTCCGCGATCATCTTCACAATGCGGTCCTTCGACTTGAAGTCCTTCGGATAAATGCCGATGGAGTAGGGGTCTGTGAGGTCCGCGCTGCTCAGCTTTGCAATGTTGATGTCGTATGTGCTCACCGACTGGTCGGAGTTCAGGTACTGCTTGAAGGAGGACATCAGAACCTCGTCGGGCAGCATCTCAAGCATTTTGTCTGGAGAGACCGGCTCGCCGCTCTCGAGCTTCTCGACGATCTCGGTGTAGCGTCCGGTCGAGTCCGATTTAAAGAAGGCAACCAGCATTCCGGAGAGACGCTCGAGCTCCGAGGGAGTCATTTTCTCGAGCTGAACGGCAAGCATCGCGCGAAGCTCAGCTGCGTCCGGCGTCTTCGGAACTTCGAACGGAAGTCCGGTGAATACGTCGAGGTTCGGGTTCTCAAGCTGCTGCTTGACGATCTCGCGGCTGTTGGTTTCGTTCACGATGTGCTCGATGAGAGCGTGTGTGTAACCGACTGCACCGTTGACGGACGAAGCCATCGCCTCGTCGCCGGGGCGGATGATACCGACCACCGACAGCTGTACGGAGCGGCTGTTGTCCGCGATCAGCTTAGCCATGTATTCCTTGTCCTGCGAGCGGTCGACCCATGCGGAAGCTTCCGCGTCATACTCGTAGAAATCCGCGGGGATGACAAGGCGGAAGGTAAGGCTTAAGAGATCTTCGTAGCTGAAGGAGATCTTTTCGCTCTTCTCGACTTCACCGGCCATGATCTTGCGGAATTTCTCCGAGATCTCGTCGGGGTTCTTCAGTGCGAGAGAGTAGAGTGTATAGTCGCTGATCTCATTGTTCTTGTCCACAACGAGCATTACTTCGTTGTAGGCGTTCGGCCAGCGGCCGGCAATGAGTTCGTATTGTTCGTCCAGAAGTTCCTGGTTGTCGAGCATCTCGGACCACACGGACATGCCCTTTGTGGAACCGCCGATGTTCATCATGCTGCTCATCTCGTTGATGGTGGATTCCGTCATTCCCATCGCAGACCAGAAGCTGCCGAGGATCGTGCTCGGGTTCAGCTGGTAGATACCTTCGGACGTGTCCGACTTGTAGATCTGCGGAACAATATTGTAGGAGTAGCGGACGTCCGTGACGAGCGAGGGAATTTCCTCGTTGCTGTCGAGGAACTCCTTGAACGACTTCAGGTCGTTGGTCTTGATCTCGGAGAGCATGGTGTCGAGAATCTCACCCATCATGTCGCTCGAGTAGATCCGGCCGTCATCGTGGCGCTCGACATCTTCGTTGCTCAAACCGAGGATCGCCGAGATGATGGCGGAGGAGTCCGCCGTCTTCTTCTGGATCGTGAGCGGATACGAGGAGAGAGTGTCCTCCTGAATACGCTGTATGTAGCCGTTTACGCCGTGGCTTAGCGAAAGGATCAAAGCGATGCCGATGATACCGATGCTTCCGGCAAATGCGGTGAGAATCGTGCGCGCCTTCTTTGTCATGAGGTTCGTAAGCGACAGAGAGAGCGCGGTCAAAAACGACATCGACGTGTGATCGGGCTTGCGGTCTACGGTAGAAGACTTTTCCTCCTCCGAGACAGGCGCGCTGTCGGAAGTGACAACACCGTCAAGAAGGCAGATCGTGCGGGTCGCGTAAGTCTCTGCGAGATCCGGGTTGTGCGTAACCATGATGACGAGCTTGTTCTTGGCGATCTCCGCGAGGAGCTCCATGATCTGAACGCTCGTGGCGGTGTCCAGAGCTCCGGTCGGCTCGTCGGCGAGCACGATGTCGGGGTTGTTCACGAGAGCGCGCGCGATCGCGACACGCTGCATCTGACCGCCGGAGAGCTGGTTCGGTTTCTTGTTCAGCTGATCGCCCAAACCGACGTCCTCGAGAGCCTTGCGTGCGCGCTCCCTGCGCTCCGATTTGGAGACGCCGGAGATCGTGAGCGCGAGCTCAACGTTTTTCAGAACCGTCTGGTGGGAGATCAGGTTGTAGCTCTGGAATACAAAGCCGATGCTGTGATTGCGGTAGGAGTCCCAATCCTTGTCCTTGTACTGCTTCGTGGAGCGGCCGTTGATGATCAGGTCGCCGCTTGTGTATTTGTCGAGTCCGCCGACAATGTTGAGAAGTGTCGTCTTGCCGCATCCCGAGGGCCCAAGAATTGCGACAAATTCGCTCTCGCGGAAGGAGAGGTCGATTCCCTTGAGAGCATGTACGACCCCGTCTCCGATCGGGTAGTCCTTTTTGATGTCATGTAATGAAAGCATTGTTTCGTTCCTCTATTTTCCTCATATGCCGGACAATCGCCCGGGCACTGACTGCAGTGCACTGTTTTCCAATATACGCAAAGGGGTTCTTCCGGAAAATGTCATATCCAAGCAATTTACGGAGGATTCTGCACATTTTCCGAAAAATCAGTGAAAGGTTACAGGGCGATGATGACGTCCTTGCCGGTTACGGGGAGCTGGCGGTACGTGACGCCTGCCGATGCAAACATGCGCTTTGCGGCGATGTTCGAGGGGGTCAGGTCGTATTTGTCGCTCTGGTAGATGACTTCGGTGATGCCGGCCTGGATGAGTGCCTTGGTGCACTCATTGCACGGGAAGAGCGTCGTGTAAACGCGCGCGCCCTTCATGTTGGTGCCGGTGTAGTTGAGGATCGCGTTGAGCTCGGCATGGCAGACGTAGAAGTACTTCGTCTCCAGGTCGTCGCCCTCGCGCTCCCACGGATACTCGTCGTCCGAGCAGCCGCGCGGCATGCCGTTGTAGCCGACCGAGAGGATGCGGTTTTCGGGACTTACGATGCAGGCGCCGACACAGGTGTTGGGATCCTTGCTGCGCTTTGCGGATAGGAGAGCGATGCCCATAAAATACTCGTCCCAGTTCAGATAGTTTGTGTTTTTCATTGTTCCCTTCTCCTTATTGTGAAACTGTTGTCAGTTCTTGCGCGATGCACGTTTGCGCTCCAGAGAATCCAGGATCTTCTTGCGGATGCGGAGATTCTTCGGAGTGACTTCCAGAAGTTCGTCGTTGTCGATGAACTCGAGGCACTGCTCAAGGCTCATGACGCGCGGAGGCGTCAGGCGGAGAGCTTCGTCGGCAGCGGAAGAGCGGGTGTTCGTGAGCTGCTTTCTCTTGCAGACATTGACCTCGACGTCCTCGGGCTTGCCGTTCTCACCGACAACCATTCCGGCGTAAACCTTCTCGCCTGCGCCGATGAAGAGACAGCCGCGCTCCTGTGCGTTGAACAGACCGTACGTTACGGCCTCGCCGCTCTCGAACGCGATCAGGCTTCCCTGCGAGCGGTAGTTAAGGTCGCCCTTGTACGGCGCATAGCCGGAAAATATCGTATTGATGATTCCCTCGCCCTTGGTGTCCGTGAGGAACTCGTTGCGGTAGCCGATCAGGCCGCGCGCGGGAATCTGGAATGTCAATCGGGTGGAGCCTGCGCCGAACGAGCTCATGCCCTGCAGCTCACCCTTGCGGGCGGAGAGCTTCTCGATGACGTTGCCGGCGAATTCCTCCGGAACGTCGACAACGCACTCCTCCATGGGCTCGAGCTTCTTGCCGTTCTCGTCCTCGCGGAAAATGACCTGGGCCTTGCTCACGGCAAATTCATAACCCTCGCGGCGCATGTTCTCGATCAATACGGAGAGATGCAGCTCGCCGCGTCCGGAGACTTTGAACGCCTCGGTCGTGTCGGTCTCCTCAACGCGGAGCGAAACGTCGGTGTTGAGCTCGCGGAAGAGACGCTCGCGCAGATGGCGCGAGGTGACAAACTTGCCTTCCTGACCTGCGAGAGGGCTGTCGTTTACTAAGAAATTCATCGAGATCGTAGGCTCGGAAATCTTCTGGAACGGGATTGCCTGCGGATTCTCCGGGGAGCACAACGTATCGCCGATGTGGATGTCGCTGATGCCGGAGATGGCAACGATGCTTCCCACGGTCGCCTCGTTCACTTCGACTTTCTTCAGACCGTCGAACTCGTAGAGCTTACTGATCTTTACCCTGCGGAGCTTGTCGGGGTCGTGGTGGTTTACGATGACGCATTCCTGGTTCACGCGGATCGTTCCGTTGTCCACCTTGCCGACGCCGATGCGGCCGACATACTCGTTGTAGTCGATCGTGCTGATGAGAACCTGCGTTCCGGCGGTCTCGTCGCCTTCCGGAGCGGGAATGTAGTCGAGAATCGTCTCGAAGAGAGGATCCATGCTGACGGGCTTGTCCGTGAGCTCGAGGATCGCAACGCCGCTCTTTGCGGAGGCGAAGACGATCGGGCAGTCGAGCTGCTCCTCGTCGGCGTCGAGATCGATGAGGAGTTCCAGAACCTCGTCGATAACTTCCTTCGGGCGCGCCTCGGGACGGTCGATCTTGTTGATGCATACGATGACGGGAAGGTGCAGATCAAGCGCCTTTTTCAGCACGAATTTGGTCTGCGGCATGGGACCCTCGAAAGCGTCAACGAGCAGAACAACGCCGTTCACCATCTTGAGAACGCGCTCCACCTCGCCGCCGAAATCGGCATGGCCGGGGGTGTCGATGATGTTGATCTTTACGCCCTTGTAAGTGACGGCTGTATTTTTCGAAAGAATAGTGATACCGCGCTCGCGCTCGATATCGTTGGAGTCCATCACGCGCTCCTCAACAACCTGACCGGTGCGGAAGACGCCGCTTTGCTTCAGAAGCTCGTCCACGAGCGTCGTTTTGCCGTGGTCAACGTGTGCGATGATGGCGATATTACGAATGTCATTTCTCTTCATATACTTGTGTTTCCCTGCTTTTCCGACCCTGTATTTTTTCGTTCGGATCTGTGTTTTTTTGCAGTAATGCGGTAAAAATGCGCACAACCTTACACATTGTAACATAAAGCGCCGCATTTTCCTATAGATAAGGTAACGAACATTGCGCGCTGCACTGTGAAATTTTTGTGTATTTATATCCGAACGGTCCAAACGGGCGTTGTTTCGAACCCGCCGAATATCGACATGGGATACATCGAATATCACATTGTTTGCCCTTTGATACTCAGTTATACTTTTGGTAAAATAAGCTACGGAGGAAAGGCTATGAACAACTGCATGGAACAGATCGCGGAAGATGTACGGAGGTTATTATGAGTTACACGAGAGTATCTGACGCCAATGAGATCACAGCGCGGTATATGGATTCCATATTGATCGAAGAGAGACTGATCGACTCCGTCTGCGCGGACACGACGACGGAGTTTCTGGGCGGGACATTTTCCATGCCCGTGATGACGCCCGCATTTTCCCACCTGAGGAACTATGAGGGGCGGCCGCAGAACGGACTGATCGAGTACTCGATCGCCGCTCGCGAGTGCAACATTCTGAATTTCTGCGGGATGATGGAAAATGATATGTTCCGCGAGATCGCAAAGACCGGCGCGAAGACGGTGCGCATCGTCAAGCCGTATGCGGACAATGCGAAGGTGCGCGACCAGCTGAAGTTTGCGGAGGACGAGGGCGCGTTCGGCGTCGGCATGGATATCGACCACATCTTCGGCGGCAACGGCTACGACATTGTTGTCGGAGAGGAGATGGCGGCACAGACTTCGGACATGCTCCGCTCCTATGTGGAATCGACGAATCTTCCGTTCGTCGTGAAGGGCGTGCTCAGTGTCGAGGACGCCGTAAAATGCGCGCAGATCGGCGCGAAGGCCATCATCGTGAGCCACCATCACGGGCGGCTTCCGTACGCGGTTCCGCCGATGAAAGTACTTCCGAAGATCCGCGAGGCGCTGGCCGGAACCGGAGTGGAGATCATTGTGGACTGCGGCATCGGCAGCGGTGCGGATGTGTACAAATCACTGGCGCTCGGCGCGGGCGCCGCAGCGGTCGGCCGCTCGATGCTCCCGTATCTTGAGAAGGACGGCGCGGACGGCGTGATCCGGTATCTGCAGTCGGTCGGAAGAGAACTGCGGTTCATCATGAGCTGCACGGGATGCGCCGACGTGAAGAGCATCGATGACAGTGCACTTGTATTGACCTGATCATACAGCGAGGAGATACCATGAGACTCGGAACATCATCCCCTTTATATCACCGCACTCCTGAGGAGTGGGCGGAAAATCAGCGAAACTTAGGATGCGGAACGGTTGTATTTCCGGTGCCGGGCGATGCGCCGGAGAAGACGATCATCGCTTACAAGGAGGCCGCGGACAAGGCAGGGCTGACTGTCGCCGAGGTCGGAATCTGGAGAAACGCTCTCGCGGCGGATCCGGAGGAGCGGAGGCGCAACCGGGATTACTGCGTGGAGCAGCTTCGCCTTGCGGATTATCTCGGGGCGCGCTGCGCGGTCAACGTTGCGGGCGCGTTCGGACCCCGGTGGGACGGCGGATACCGTGAGAATTTTTCGAAAAATGCATGGCGCGAGACCGTCGCGATGGTCCGTGAGATCATCGACCGTGCGAACGTGAAGAACACGTATTTTACGCTGGAACCGATGCCGTGGATGATTCCGACCGGCCCGAAGGATTACATGCGCCTTCTGGAGGAAGTCGACAGGGATCGCTTTGCGGTGCACATGGACATCATCAACATGGTCAATTCCGCGGATCGGTATTTCCACCCGGAGGAACTCGTCGACGAGTGCGTCGAGCTTTTGGGAATGAGCATCCGCAGCTGCCATATCAAGGACGTTCATCTGAGCGATAATTACACGCTCCGCCTTGAGGAGTGCGGCCCCGGCGCCGGTGAATTCCCGCTCCGCTATTATGCCGAAAAAATGCATTCGCTGGACCCGGACATGCCGGTGATCCTTGAGCATCTGCACACCGACGAGGAGTACCTCCGCTACATGGCGTACCTGAAGAGAGAACTGCAGGGGCTGTATTGACGGCGGATCCCGGAAACGGGGTGGCTTTCGTTCCCGGCGCATGCGACCTGCAGACTTCAGGAAAACGAAGATTTCAGCTGTTTTGTAGAATACCGTGAAAAGCGGTATTCTTTTTTTGCGGAAGGACAGAGGTTGTCCGGTTGATTTTTCGACTGCAGAGTCAGGCAGGATGATATGTATTTCCTTGACATGCGACGCGGAAAATGGTACAATCATCCCTGTATGATTTTTCGGTAAATGCCCGAAAAACCGATGACGAAAGAACTCGAATACATCGGAGGTTTGTTATGTCGATTTTTACAGGTTCGGCGGTTGCCATTATCACCCCGTTCAAAAAGGGCGGCGAGGTTGATTATGACAGCTTTGCGAAGATTATTGAGTTTCAGATTGCAAACAAAACGGACGCCATCGTCGTGTGCGGCACGACAGGAGAGGCTTCCTGCCTTTCCCACGAGGAACACCTCGATGTCATCGGCTTCTGTGTGAAGCAGGTGGCGGGGCGCGTGCCCGTGATCGCCGGCACCGGCTCCAACTGTACGGAGACGGCCATCTACCTTACCAGGGAGGCGGATGCGCTCGGTGCGGATGCGATGCTTGTGGTGACGCCGTATTACAACAAGGCTACACAAAACGGTCTTGTGGCACATTTTACGGCGGTTGCCGGGGCCACGAAGAAGCCGATCATTTTGTACAACGTACCGTCCCGCACGGGCTGCAAGATGGCACCTGCGACGATTGCAACGCTCTACAAGAATGTTGAGAACATCGTTGCGGTGAAGGAAGCGACCGGGGACATCAGTGTTGCGACGGAGATTGCTGCGCTCACCGACGGAAAGATGGATATCTACTCGGGCAACGACGACATGATCGTACCGATTCTTTCCGTGGGAGGAAAGGGAGTCATTTCGGTGCTCTCGCATGTCATCCCGGAGCAGGTTCACGAGATGGTAGCTTCGTACCTGCGCGGCGATGTCGACACAGCGCGTGATCTTCAGGTGAAATACTTCCGCCTCGCGAAGGATCTGTTCCTTGAGGTTAACCCGATCCCCGTAAAAGCGGCGACCTGTCTGATGGGACAGTGCGACGGCAGCGTGCGCATGCCTCTTTCGGAGATGGAGCCTCAGAACGTTGCAGTGCTGAAGGCTGAGATGGAGAAGCAGGGCATCCTGTAATTCCGACTTCTTTCGGGTCTTGACCGCGCCGGACAGGTGCGGCCGAAGGCCCGTTTGTTGCATAAATGAATGGGAGGAGACCACCATGACCAGGATCATTATGAACGGCTGCAGCGGCCATATGGGCCGTGTGATTTCGGAGATTGTCGAGCAGGACGCGAACGCGGAGATCGTTGCCGGCGTTGACCTTGTTGCATCGCCGCTTGCCACATATCCGGTATATCCGTCGATCGAGGAAGTGAAGGAGGAGGCGGACGTCATCATTGATTTTTCGACGCCGAAGATCCTTTCGAAGCTTCTTTCGGAGACGAAGAAGCGCGGTATCGCGATCGTTCTCTGCACGACCGGATACACGAAGGAGCAGATCGAGGAGATCAACGAGGCGGCGAAGGAGATGCCCGTTGTCCGCTCTGCCAACATGTCACTCGGCGTCAACGTGCTGCTGAAGCTCGTCCAGGAGGCGGCGAAGAAATTGTACGAGGAAGGCTACGACATTGAGATCGTGGAGAAGCATCACCATCTGAAGAAGGATGCGCCGAGCGGAACCGCACTTGCGATCGCTGACGCCATCAACGAAGTTCTTCCCGAGGAGCTTCCTTACGTGTTTGACCGCAGCACCAGAAGCGAGCGGAGACCGCAGGGCGAGATCGGCATCAGCGCCGTTCGCGGCGGCACCATCGTGGGCGATCATGAGATTCTCTTCTGCGGAACGGATGAGGTCATCACGATCCAGCACACGGCATATTCGAAGGCGATCTTCGGCAAGGGAGCCGTGGCGGCTGCGAAGTACGTTGCCGGACAGAAGCCCGGTCTTTATACGATGAAGGACGTGATCGGCTGACATTCGCTGTCGGAGCGGTCACAAGGAGGATATTGTGATTACTGTGGAACATCTGGTGAAGCAATACGGCGATTTCCGCGCCGTGGATGATCTCAGCTTCACCGTGGAAAAGGGTGAGATTCTTGGCTTCCTCGGGCCGAACGGCGCGGGCAAGTCGACAACCATGAACATGATCACCGGCTACAACTCCGCAACGGAGGGCAACGTCACCATCAACGGTTTCAATGTCTATGACGAGCCGGAGAAGGCGAAGCGCTGCATCGGTTATCTGCCGGAGATCCCGCCGGTTTATCCGGATATGCGCGTGAAGGAATACCTTTCCTTCTGCACCGAGCTCAAGCAGGTTCCGAAGAAGGACCGCAAAGCGGAAGTGGCGCGCGTGATGGATCTTTTGCATGTCACTCACATGAAAAATAAGCTGATCAAGCATCTGAGCAAGGGTTACCGTCAGAGAGTCGGTCTTGCGCAGGCGCTGATCGGAAATCCTGAGGTTTTGATCCTCGACGAGCCCACGGTCGGTCTCGACCCGATGCAGATCACGTGGATGCGCGAACTGATCCGCAGTCTCGGCAAAGAGCACACCGTCATTTTGAGCTCGCACATTCTGTTCGAGGTCAACGCCGTGTGCGACCGTGTGCTGATCATCAACCACGGAAAGAAAGTCATCATTGATACCCCGGAAAATATCATCCGTACGCTCGGCGGTACGAGTGCGGTCCGCGTAGTCGTCCGCGCCGACGAAGAGACGTTCCGCAGCGCGGTTTCCTCTCTCGGAGTTGTTTCGAGGTGCGACGTGCTCCCCGAGAATCCGGGCGAAGGTCTCATGGCGTTCAGCGTCTATTCCTCCGACGGAAGCGAGATCCGCGACCGTCTGTTTGCGCTGTGCGCAAGCCGCGGTATCGCTTTGTTTGAGATGAATGCGATCCAGAAGACGCTTGAGGACGTGTTCATCGAGATGACCGGAAAGGAGGGCGACACGGTATGACAGCAATCTACAAGAAAGAGCTGCGATCGTATTTTACGTCGTTCCTCGGATATCTGTTCATCGCATTTTTCCTGTTGTTTATCGGTGTGTTCCAGTACATTTACAACCTTTATCAGGGGTATGCGAATTTTGCGCGCGCGATCAACGGTGTGGCGACACTGTTCCTGCTTCTCGTGCCGGTCCTCACTATGAGGATCCTTGCGGAGGAGAAGCGCCAGCGCACGGACCAGCTGCTGTTTACGTCGCCGGTCAGCGTGGAGCGCATTGTCCTCGGCAAATACCTTGCATTGATCACGGTGTTCGCAATCGCGGTTGCCATCGTGTGCGTCTACCCGATCGTGCTGCACAACTACGGTGCGACCAACTATGCGGTTGCGTACACGACACTCGGCGCGTTCTTCCTGCTCGGCTGCACGTATATGGCGATCGGTATGTTCGTGTCGGCGCTCACGGAGAGCCAGATCTTTGCCGCGGTTCTCACATTTATCGTCATCCTGTTCACATTGATGATCGACCTTCTGGTCGAGATGCTTCCGACCGGACATGAGCTTGCACTCGCGGTTCTGATCGGCCTTGCATTGATCATCGCCGTAATTACGTACGTGATGATGAAGAGCAAGATCGTTACCGCCGCATTT
This sequence comes from Lachnospiraceae bacterium, assembly GCA_017561985.1. Next base: position 31,263 of record JAFZAZ010000020.1, on the reverse strand, counting down.
GCGGTGATCTCTGTGGGAGGTCTGATCGTTGCATATGCGATCGATCCGCTGAAGTTTGACGGAAGCCTTGCGAAGGTGTTCGGATGGCTTTCGGTTCAGTCGCGTTTCTCGCTGTTCCAGTACGGTATCGTGGATCCGTCCGCCTATGTGTACTACCTCAGCATGATTTTCCTCTTCGTGTTCCTGACCATTCAGGCCATCAAGAAGAGAAGATGGGAGGCGTGACATGAACAGTACGATTAAATCCCGTAAATTCCGCGGCGGCGCATACGCCACTGCCGTTTCCTTCCTGGTGATCCTGGTGCTGATCGCAGTCAACCTGATCTCCGGAAGCATTTTCACGAAGAAAGACGTGACGTCGAATCGCAGGTATTCGATCGCGGATGAGACGCGCGCGTTTGTGGAGAAACTGGAGACCCCGGTTGCTCTGTATTACATCACGTCCGAGGGCGAAGAGGATCTGATCATCAAGACCGGCGCCGAGCTGATCGCGGAGGCGAGCGACAAGATTACCCTCACGGTCAAGGACCCCGTCCAGTATCCTCAGTTTGTATATCGCTACAACGGGATGGAGGACATCACAAACAACAGTATCATCGTTGTCAACACCGAGGATCCGGATCGGTATTGCTATATCGATTCGGAGAAGATGAAGATCTATTATCTGGATACGCAGGCGCTTACAAATCAGCTGGTCGGCTACGATGCCGAGGTTGAGATCGTCAAGGCGATCGTTGAGGTGACGCAGGAGAAGAAGGGTACTGTCTACGTCACGAACAACCATGAGGAGTGGCTGACGACCGGTCAGTACAACGATCCCAAGAACATGGTGACCGAGACATTTTCCGATCTGATGAACCTCAACGCGTACAAGATCAAGCATATCGATCTCTCGACGCTCGCTGCGGTTCCGGATGACTGCGATATCCTGTTGATCGGCGCGCCGACCTACGATCTTTCGGACGGCGAAGTCAAGGTGATCGAGGACTACATCACCGGCGGAGGAACCGTGTTTCTGTCAATCCTCACGGGAAGCGATGTGTTCAAAAATCTGCAGTCGCTGCTCGGATATTACGGAATCCGCGTCGGAAGCGGACTTCTGTGCGAGGGTGACAGCTCCCGCACGGTCGGAGACAATCCGTCGTACCTTCTGACAGCACACGACGACAAAAACGCCGTTTGGATGAGAACCGCACCGCTTTACACGGACAGTAGTGTGAGAAGCACGGCGGCGATCAAGAGAGTGTACGAAACGACCAAAGACGCATATATCAAGCAGACCGACGCCGGTTACGAGAAGACTCCGGATGACGAGAGCGGTCAGTTCCCGCTGCTTGTCAAGGTTGAGGACTCCTTCGAGGGCAAAGTCGGAACGCTGTACGTGTGCGGCTCCGCGTACTTCCTCATGGATAGCTTCATGACGGGAAGCTCGGCCCGCGCAAACCGCGACATTTTTGTCGACAGTCTGAACGCGCAGCTTGGAGCAGCCGCGGATCCGATTGCGATTCCCGATACGAGCGCGCTCGAGGAGGCACTTCAGATGACGACGAGACAGCGCAACAACGTGGCGCTCGCGTCGTTCCTGCTTCCGGTGCTCATCCTCTTCGTAGGCGTTGTCGTCATATTGCGGCGCCGCGTGGAACGAATTGAAACGAAGGAAAAGACGGAAGAATGAAGAAATCCAACATCATAAGTCTCGTTGCCCTGGTCGCTGTCGCAGCAGTGCTTCTGGTTGTGTTTCTTGTGTTGAACAACAAAAAGAACAACCCGACCGGAGACGGCGAGAAGGAGAATTATTTCACGGTCGTCACGATCGACGTGAACAGCGTCGACAAGATCGTGCTTTCCAACAAAGATTACAGCGGAACGTTTGAACTCCGCGGGGAGGCGTGGTACAGCACGGAGGATATTCTGAACCAGAAGATCATCGCGCAGTTCTGCGACCTTCTTCTGCCGAACCTGAAGGCGCTTGCAAAGGTTGAGAATCCGGCTTCGTTTGGGGAGTACGGACTCACCGAGTCGGCTGCCGTACTGGAGGCATATGCGGGGGATAAAAAGCTTGTTAAGATCGAGCTCGGAGACAAGGTTCCCACAAAGAACCGGTATTACTGCCGCTTCAACGACGAGAATGCCGTGTACACCGTCTCCGAGAGCTACGCAAACCTGATGCAGCGCGAGCGCACGTACTACGTGGATTCCATGGAACTCCCGAGTATCGCGAATGTCCGATACATCACGGAGGTCGAAGTCACGGGAGACCTGTTCAACGGTTTCCATGCGATATACGACAGGGAAAATCCCCGCGATTACACCGGCAAGGGAACGCTTTCGTGGTATTTTACGGAGCCTTACCGCGAGCCGTGGGAGGCTGATACGCTCAGCGGTGCCTGGGCCGACCAGCTTGGGATGTACCTCACGCTGTATACGGAACAGGTAATCAGAGTGAAGCCTGACGAGTACGCAAAATACGGGCTTGCAAACCCGAGGGCGACGCTCAAAGTCTGCTACACCAACTCCACGGGATCCGAGAGGAATTCCTACAAGCTGCAGATCGGCAACCAGGATCCGGAGACCGGTTCATACTATGCGAAACTCGAAGGCATCGAGGCAGTTTTGGTGATGTCAAACTACAAGATTTCGATGATGTGCGACGTCAATGTGTTCTCGAACACTTACCACGCCGTATTCTATCCGGTTACCACCTCGCTTTCGAAGGTGACGCTCAGCAGCGGTAATATCACGCATGTGATCACGCACGAAAAGCAGGGTGAGGACGATGTCTACCGGATCGACGGAGACCTGATGGACAACTCCGAGGCCTTTGGGATTGCTACGCAGATCCTTTCGCTCAAGACGACCGCGTTCCGTCCGCAGGAGACTCCTTCGGGGAATCCGATCCTTACGATCGACGTGGAATCGATCGACCCGTCGAAGTATGCCAACGTGACGATCCGCATTTTCCGCGGAAGCGACGGTATCGACATCGTGGAGCGTTTCGGCGTGTGCGACATGACGATGGACGCGCGTCTGACCGATTCGTTCATCAAGTATCTGGGAAGTATCGCACCGTAACGCGGATCCCGCGCTGCGCGGTGCTCAGGGGGGAAATACATTGTCCAAAGGTTGGAAACGTTTTTGGAGCGTGGTCTTTTTTCTGTATCTGGCCGTGCTCGTGTATGTTTTATTTTTCTCCGCAAGGTTCGGGCGGACGCAGGGAAGCATCCACGGCGTCAACCTCACTCCTTTCGCGGAGATCAGCCGGTACTGGAAGGGTTCGGAAGGCCTGACCGACAGCATGTTCTGGCTGAACATCGGGGGCAACATCGCCGCATTTCTTCCGCTCGGTTTTTTCGTTCCGTTGCTCACGCGGACGCGGTGGTACGGCGTGTTTACGATGGCGATCGTGTATGTCGCAAGCCTCGGAGCAGAGCTTTTGCAGTACGCGCTCAATATCGGAAGCTTCGATATCGACGATATTTTGCTCAACACTCTCGGCGGACTTTTGGGGGTCCTGCTGTTTGCCTGTGTGAATTCGCACCTGGCGGAGGAAGATGAGTAGAAGGAGGGAGCCGGTGAAGGACAAGACGAAGGTAAATTACCGGGGACGACACCGTTCCGTGCTCGGCAAATTCTCCCTCGCGGTCGGCCTGTTGACCGTGTTCTTTCTCGTGTTCCTGATTTTGTACGGCCGGTCGCACGACGCGAAGACGCTCGGCGTACCGGGAGTTTTGAACGGTCTGCTGGCGATCGCGGGTACGATCTGTGCAACCGCTGCACGCAGAGAGACGCCGTTTCTTGACGGCTATGCGTTGGCCGGGATGATAGTGAATCTTACCATGGCCATCGTGACATTCGGATTAATTCTTGTCGGGGCCGCACTGTAGCTGCCTGCGGCGATTTGGAGGATATAATTATGAAAAAAATTGCCGAAAAACCGGATATGCTTTCCTGGGGCAAGGAGGAGCGTGAGCGCCTGACGCTGGTGCTTTCGTGGCTTCGCAACGCCGCAAAGGAGAAAAATGCGCCCGAGGGGATCCGTGAGATCGCGGAGATCGCAGGGGCTGCGAAAAAGTGGTATGACATCGCATCGAACGGAACGTGGGAGACGATGACGCTTGAGGAGCGTCGGAAAATGCACGATTCGATCTATGCGAGAGCACTTGCCGAAAACTATGAAACATCGATTTTGAATCCCGCCGTGTGCACCCGCTGGTACGGAAAAACGTACGCGCAGGTGATTTCCATCCTCTGCGAGGAGATCATCCAGTCCGTGCCGTACCTGCTGCGCGGCATCCGCAAACCGTTCCTGTACGCCTGTGAGCTTGCAGCGGAAGTGTTCGGCCTGATCGAGAAGGACGGCATTTCCCGAAGCATCAGACAGAGCCTGTATTATTACACGCACGATTACTGTCGTGAGTTCCTCACCTTCCGCATGTACGAGAAGGGTGATGCGGGCTGCACGAAGGAGATTGAGACGCTCATCCGCAGCGCTGCGGAGAGCGAGGCGGGGCTGTACGGTTACGGAATGCCGATCTCGGAAGGTACGCTTGAGGTTCACCGCTTCCTTGCGAAGCAGTCGCAGGAGACGATCGACTCGATGGCGAAGACGTTTGTGAACGGTTTCATCGACAGCTTTGACACGATGCGGATCGACCGTACGAAGAAGAAAACCGTGCAGTTCGACGTGTTCTTCGGATTTGAGCGCGTAACGGCGCGTGCCATCGATTTCTTCCGCGAGGAGGGACTTGAACCGAGGCTGTTCCTGCAGAATTGTATGATGGTTTACCAGTGCGCATTTGTTGCGGGCGGTATGGCCGGAATGTCGGTCAACCGTCAGCGCGGATACGACCACAGAAACGATTACATGTGCGTGCTTCAGCGCAACCTCATGGAAGTTGTGCTCGAGAGCATGAAGGAGATTTACGACAACGGCGGAAACCGCTGGCGCGAGAACGCCGGCGTCGCCTGCCAAGAGGCGTTCGGTATTCCGGAGATTGATTTCGTCAACAAGCCGGCGGTTCCGACTGCGAAGGGACGCATGGCCGGATATATCCAGGAGCTTCACGGACGTCTGATTCAGCTCTCCGCAAAATACGCTCCGTTGGAGGAGAGAACGTTCACGATCATCGCATATCCCGTGCCGGCGATCGGCGACAACTTCGAGGAGATTTTCCACGAGACGATCCGTTGCAACAACCTTCCGAACGCGAAGTACAAGGAGATCCAGCAGCGCCTGATCGATGTGCTCGACCGCGGTGCATACGTCACCGTGACCGGCTGCGGTGTGAACGAGACGAACATGAAGGTTATGCTCCACACGCTGGAGAATCCTGCGACGCAGACAAACTTCGAAAACTGCGGCGCCGACGTCAACATCCCGGTCGGTGAAGTGTTCACCTCGCCGGTACTCAAGGGCACCGAGGGTACGCTCCACGTGACCAAGGTCAGCATCGACTGCACCACATACAAGAACCTGAGACTGCAGTTTAAGGACGGTATGATCACGTCCTGCTCGTGCGAGAATTTTCCGACGGAAGCGGAAAATGCGACGTTCCTCAACGAGACGATCCTGTTCCAGCACGACACGCTGCCGATCGGCGAGTTTGCGATCGGAACGAACACGGTCGCGTATGCGATGGGAATCCGCTGCAACTGCCAGGAGCAGCTGCCGATCCTGATCGCCGAGAAGACCGGACCTCATTTTGCGGTGGGTGATACGTGCTACAGCCACTCGGAGGAACACAAGGTGTACAACCCCAACGGCAAGGAGATCATCGCGCGCGAGAACGAGGTTTCCGCGCTCCGCAGCGAGGATCCCGCGAAGGCGTACATGAACTGCCACACGGACATCACGATCCCGTACGACGAGCTCGGCGAGATTCTGGTGCATGCGGCGGATGGTACGGTGATCGGCGCGATCATCCGGGACGGAAGATTTGTCGTGCCGGGAACGGAAGAACTGAACAAGCCGCTCGAAGAGCTCGAAGCGGCCGGCAAATAATAAACGGTAACAACAGGAGGCATCCATCATGGCGAAAGTCGGAATTGTAATGGGAAGTGATTCGGATCTGCCGATCATGCAGAAGGCTGCGGCGATCCTTGAGAAGTTCGGTATCGAGTACGAGATGACCATCATCTCGGCGCATCGCATGCCGGATGTGTTTTTTGACTATGCGAACACGGCGCGTGAGAAGGGCTTTGAAGTGATCATCGCGGGCGCCGGCGGTGCGGCTCATCTGCCGGGCATGTGCGCGGCGATCTTCCCGCTTCCGGTTATCGGCGTGCCGATCCAGACGAAGGCGCTCGGCGGCGTTGACTCGCTGTATTCCATCGTGCAGATGCCTTCCGGAATCCCGGTGGCGACGGTTGCGATCGACGGCGGTGCGAACGCGGGTATCCTTGCGGCCAAGATCATTGCGACGCACGACGAGGAGCTTCTCGCGAAGATCATCGACTACAAGCAGGAGCTCAAGGACGGCGTAATGCGCAAGAAGGATCGTCTCGAGAGACTGGGCTACGAAGGATATACGAAGGAGTTTTCGTGATCGATCTATAAGCAGCGCTTATTGTTTGAATGAAGGAAAAACTGCGCCGAAGCAGCGTTTTGCAGGTGCGCGGGAAGATGTTTTGTGATACAATGAGGACGGTTCCGGAGGGAGTAACAGGTCCGGGATACGGAAAATGGAGGCTTTGGTTATGGATTATAAGAACGCCGGCGTCGATATCGAAGCGGGATATCGCGCAGTGGAACTGATGAAGAAGCATGTGAAGGAGACGATGCGCCCCGAGGTGCTCGGCGGGCTGGGAGGTTTCTCCGGTGCGTTTTCTCTCGATCGTTTTCTGACGATGAAGCATCCGACTCTTGTTTCGGGAACGGACGGTGTCGGAACGAAGCTCAAGCTTGCTTTCCTTATGGACAAGCATGACACGATCGGTATCGACTGTGTTGCCATGTGCGTCAATGATATCGCATGCGCGGGCGGAGAGCCTTTGTTCTTCCTCGATTACATCGCCTGCGGAAAGAACTATCCGGAGAAGATCGCGACGATCGTCAAGGGTGTTGCGGAAGGCTGCAAACAGGCCGGATGCGCGCTGATCGGCGGAGAGACGGCAGAGATGCCGGGCTTCTATCCGGAGGATGAGTACGACCTCGCCGGATTTGCGGTAGGTATCGTGGACCGCGATGAGATCGTCGACGGAAGCAAGGTAGTTCCGGGAGACACCATCATCGGTATCGCCTCCTCGGGCATCCACAGCAACGGCTACTCGCTGGTGCGCAAGGTGTTCGATATGCGCGAGGCAACGCTCGCACGTTACAATGATTCGCTCGGAACGACGCTCGGCGAAGCATTGCTGACTCCTACGAAGATTTATGTCCGCGCTCTGCGCGCCGTCAAGGAAGGCGGCGTCACCGTGAAGGCTTGCAGCCACATCACGGGCGGCGGATTTTACGAGAACATCCCGCGTATGCTTCCCGAGGGAGCAAATGCGAAGATCTTCCGCAACAGCTATGAGATCCCGGCGATTTTCGACCTTCTGGCGAAGACGGGCAATATCGAGCAGAAGATGATGTACAACACCTACAACATGGGTATCGGTATGATGCTCGCGGTGGACAGCACGAAAGCGGACGAGACGGTACGCCTCCTCACGGCGGCCGGCGAAAAGGCGTTCGTGGTCGGCGAGATCACCAAGGGCGAGAAGGGCATCACCATCGTTGATTGAGTAAGCACGCCCGGACGGCGGGCCGCGGCCTGCGGTTCGGGCGGCTTTTTTATGCGGAGGATACTATGAGAATTGTTGTCATGGTTTCGGGCGGCGGAACGAATCTCCAGGCGATCATGGACGCGATTGCGGACGGAAGGATTACCGGCACGGAGATCTGCGGCGTCATCAGCAATCGCGCGGACGCGTATGCGCTCAAGCGCGCGGAAGGCGCGGGAATCCCCGCGGTGTGCGTCTCGCGCAAGTCGTACGCAACGCGCGCCGAGTTTGAGGATGCACTGCTCGCTGCAGTGGACAGCTTTGCGCCGGACCTCGTTGTGCTGGCAGGCTTTTTGGTCATCATCCCCGAGGAGATGACCAGGCGTTACGAGCGCCGTATCATCAATATTCACCCGTCGCTGATTCCGTCTTTCTGCGGCGACGGCTTCTACGGGCTTCACGTGCATGAGCGCGTGCTCGAGCGCGGAGTGAAGGTTACCGGAGCGACGGTTCATTATGTGGACGCGGGAACCGACACGGGCCCGATCCTGATGCAGAAGGCGGTTATGATCGAGCCGGACGACACGCCCGAAGTGCTTCAGCGGCGTGTGATGGAGCAGGCGGAGTGGATCATCCTTCCGCAGGTGATCGACGCGATCGCGAACGATCGCATCCGGCAGGACGGCAACGGAAACTGGTTTGTTGCGGCAGGAAAGTAAAAAAATAACAACATACATTCGGAGGATTTTCAGACTATGAACATTCTTGTTATCGGCGGCGGCGGAAGAGAGCATGCGATCGTTACGGCAATCGCAAAGAGCAGCAAGGCGACGAAGATCTATTGTGCGCCCGGCAACGCGGGAATCGCGGAGCTTGCGACATGTGTACCGATCGGCGTGATGGAGTTTGACAAGCTCGTTGCGTTCGCTTCGGAAAATGCGATCGACCTGACAGTGGTCGGTCCCGACGACCCGCTCGTGGGCGGCGTTGTAGACGCTTTCGAGGCAGCCGGACTGCGTGTCTTCGGGCCGAGAAAGAACGCTGCCATCATCGAGGGAAGCAAGGCATTTTCCAAGGAATTGATGAAGAAATACGGCATTCCGACGGCCGGATACGAGACGTTTTCCGACGCGGAGGAGGCTTCGGCATACATTGTTTCGCAGGGCAAGTACCCCGTCGTTCTGAAGGCGGACGGACTGGCTCTCGGCAAGGGCGTTCTGATCTGCAACAACGAGGCAGAGGCGCTTGCGGGCGTCAAGGAGATCATGCTTGACAAGCACTTCGGAACGGCCGGCGACAAGATGGTTGTTGAGGAGTTCATGACTGGCCGCGAGGTGTCGGCTCTGTGCTTCTGCGACGGCAGGAACGTCCGTCCGATGACGAGCGCGCAGGACCACAAGCGCGCCGGTGACGGAGATACGGGGCTCAACACGGGCGGTATGGGCACATTTTCCCCGAGCCCGTTCTATACCGACGAGATTCATGAGTTTTGCGTGAAGAATATTTACGAGCCGACGATGGCTGCGATGGCGGCGGAGGGACGTCCTTTCACGGGCGTGATGTTCGTCGGTCTGATGCTGACGCCCGAGGGACCGAAGGTTCTCGAGTACAATGCTCGCTTTGGCGATCCGGAGACGCAGGTTGTTCTGCCGCGCATGGAAAATGACATCGTCGACGTGTTCGAGGCGTGCATCGACGGCCGTCTCGACGAGATTGAGCTCAAGTTTGCGGACAATGCGGCTGTATGCGTCGTGCTTGCGTCCGACGGCTATCCGCAGCACTATGAGAAGGGACTTCCGATCTCGGGGCTCGAGGCGTTCAAGGGCTGCAGCGACAAATTTGTGTTCCACGCGGGAACTAAATTCGGTCCGGACGGAGAAATCCTCACGAACGGCGGCCGTGTTCTCGGCGTGACCGCGCTCGGTGCGGACCTCAGGGAGGCGCGTGCAAACGCTTACAAGGCGACGGAGCTGATCTCCTTCGCCAACAAATACATGCGTCACGACATCGGCAAGGCGATCGACGAGGCGTGAGAGGAAGCGGTGGTATGAAGATGAAGATTGTTCTTTTGGGAATTCTTGTGATGGCGGTTGCGTCCCTTCTTGCGGGATGCGGCGGCAGCAATTCCAACAACAGCGAGGCATCCGCGGACACACCGACCAATACGCCTGCCGGCGAGCCCGCAAATGAGCCGACGCAGGCTCTGGAGCCGTCGCCCACGGGTGCGGTTGTGACCGAGGCGCCGACTGCGACGCCCACGCCGACTTCGATGATCTATGAGAACGGTATGTACGCAAAGTGCCCTGCGGAGTACATGAAGAAGCGGGAGGGCGTGACTTACGGGACGTTTGTTCACGAGACGTACCACTCGGATTACTGCGGCCGCGACCGCGGTTATACGATCATGCTTCCGCCCGGATACACGACGGAGAAGAAGTATCCGGTCGTGTACCTTCAGCACGGCATTTTCGGTTCGGAAAATGATTTTGCGAAGGACGGAACGATCCCTGTCATCCTCGGAAACCTCGTCGCCGACGGGCTTTGCGAGGAAGTGATCATCGTGTGCACGAACATGTTCGCGGCGTCCGGCGAGACGGTGCAGCAGCCCGGCTTCACGGGCGAGGCGATGATCCCGTACGACCGTTTTCCGAAGGAACTCGTAGATTGTCTGATCCCGCATATCGATGCGAAATATTCGACCGTACAGGGTCGCGAGGGCACGTATCTCGCAGGCTTTTCGATGGGCGGCCGTGAGACGCTGTACGCATTTTTGTCATATCCCGACCGCTTCCGATATGTGGTTGCGATCTCGGCGGCACCGGGTCTTGTTCCCGGCGTCGACAAGTACATGACGCACCCGGGAACGCTGACCGAGGATGCGGTGAAGGTGGCTGAGGGGACGACTGTGCCCGATGCACTCATCATCTGCTGCGGTACGAGAGACCAGGTGGTCGGCAAATTCCCGCTCTCGTATCACGAGCTGTTCGAGAAGAACGGCATCGCGCACATCTGGTACGAGATTCCCAATGCGGATCATGACAACAATGCGATCTACTCCGGCTTGTTCAACTTCTTCCGTGCGATCGGTACACGCTAAGTGTTTCGATAGATAAAACTATTAGGAGGTTTACGGTTATGGGTAGCATTAAGAAGTATCTGGCGGAATTCATCGGCACGATGGTTCTTGTGATCGTGGGCTGCGGCACGGCGATGGCGGTCGGCTGCGAGTACTTGACCGGCAGCGGTTACCTGCTGACTGCGCTTGCGTTCGGTCTTGCGATCGTCGCAATGGCGTACAGCATCGGCAACATCTCCGGATGTCACATCAACCCTGCGGTTTCCGCTGCGTTTTGGATGAAGGGTGATCTGACAACGAGCACGTTCCTCGGATACGTTTGCTCGCAGTGCCTCGGCGCGTTGGCCGGCGCAGGTATCCTCAAGGGTGTGTTCGCTCTCGGAAAAGTGACCGACGAGACCGGCGGGCTTGGAACCAACGGCCTTGCAGGCGTGAACGGAAGCGTAGCTGCGGGTCTGATCGTTGAGTGTATCCTGACCTTTATCTTTATCATCGCAATCCTCGGCGTTACGTCGAAGGAGGGCAACCACGGCTCGTTCGCGGGTCTTGTCATCGGCCTTACGCTTGTCCTGGTCCACATCCTCGGCATCCGCTTCACGGGAACTTCCGTGAACCCTGCGAGAAGTTTGGGACCGGCCCTTGTGGTTCTCTTCACGGGCAAGTCCGGTCCAATCTCGGATGTTTGGGTATTTATCGTAGGACCTCTTGCGGGTTCGGTTCTCGCGACGATCGCGTACCGCTTCATGTCCTCCGCAGAACCGGAGAAGGTTGCGGATGAGGCAAAAGAAGCTGCGGAAGAGATTGCGGAAGAGGCTTCCGAAGAGGAGTAATCCCGGTTGCGCCATGCGCCGCCGGAAAATGAAACCATCACGACAAAAAACACCGGCAGGGGATTCCCTTCCGGTGTTTCTTTTTGCGCCCGGAGGGCGTCATTTTCCGCGGAAAAGAGTGCCTGAAAAGCAAAGAAATCCTTGCAATTCTACAGCAGTAGCATTACAATGGGATTATGAGATACGCGAGACGCATTGCGATTGTGCTGGCGCTTGCGCTGGTGTTGAAGTGCATGGCGGGGTTCCCCGGAACGCCGTCTTCTTTTGATGCATATGCAGCCACGCGTACTGAGGGAAAAGTGACCGCCAACAAGCTGAATCTCCGTGCGGGTGCGGGAACGAGCTATGCGGTGCTGGCGACGCTCACGAAAGGGCACAGCGTTATCGTGACCGGAAGCAAGACGAAATCCTCGGACGGAAAATGGTGGTATCCGGTCGAGACGAAAGTCTCAGGCAAGACGCTGAACGGCTATCTCTGGGCGGACTACGTGAGTGTGTCCGGCGCAGCGCCGACACCTACTCCCACGAAGAAACCGACGCCTACGCCTACCAGGAAGCCGACCGCGACACCGACGCCTACCAGGAAGCCGACGCCCACTCCCACGAAGAAGCCCGCGCCGACCCCGACGCCTGCGTTCCCGAGAACGGGAACCGTCTCGGTCACCCGCATGAACGTGCGCGAGGGAGCTTCCTCACAGTACTCGATCCTCGGCAAGGTGTACAGCGGCGACAAGCTTGTTGTGACGGGGGAGAAGAAGGACACCAAGGGACAGCTCTGGTATCAGATTGAATACAAAGGACGCAAGGACGGCGCTTATGTCTTTGCGGAATATATAAAGCTCGGAGCGGGCATCGCGACGCCTACGCCGACACCGAAACCTACAAGCACGCCGACGCCGAAGCCTACGAGCACTCCGACGCCTGCGCCGACGAGCACACCGACGCCGAAGCCTACGAGCACGCCGGAAGCCATCCGAAGCACCGGCGCGACCGTGACGTCCTCGACGCTCAATGTTCGCACGGGTCCGGGCACGGAGTATCCGAAGATCGTGCAGATCAAAAACGGTCAGAAGCTGACGGTCGTGGCGTTCGGGCTGGAGAGCGACGGCGACGTCTGGTATGAAGTTGAATTTTCCGTGGGAGTGCTGCAATACCGCGGATACGTATACTCGCAGTACGTGAAGACCGAGGCGGATTATCCGCTGGTCGGCGCGAACAACAGCGGCGCCATTGCCTTCAAGGGCGACGAGACCAAGGCGGGAGTGCCTGCCGCAAGCCCGACGTTTGCACACACGTATGAGATTCCCGGCCATGTCACGGGCAATCACGTGAACCTGCGGACCGGCGCGGGGACATCCCATGAGTCGATTGCAAAGCTCACGCTCTCGCAGGGCGTTCTGATCTGCGGCCAGGCGTGGGTAGGAGATATCGTATGGTACCGCATCACCGCGGATGTCGACGGAAAGACGCTCACGGGCTATATGTCCGGAACGTATGTGAAGATGGACCTCTCCGGAGGCGGCGTCTGGGCGACGTGCAACGTGTCCGACGAGACGATCCGAAAGACCGCGTCGACGTCCGGACAGGCTGTGACGAAGTCGTCCGGCAGCGCAGCGAAGCTTTCGAAGGGCGAGGCGGTGTACATCATCGACGAGGTGATGCAAAGCGACGTAAAATGGATGAAAGTCATTGCGGCCGACGGCGACCGCAGACTTGTAGGATATGTGAGAGCAGGCAAATTGACGCTTTCGGACGCGAGCGCGGCACAGCCGTTCCGCCCGGAGGGCGCGGATGAGTCGTACGCGGAGTCCCTTCGCAAGGAGGGCTTCCCGGAGAGTTACATCCCGTATCTGATGCTTCTGCACGCGCAGCATCCCGAGTGGAAATTCCGCGCGTACGACACCGGAATGGACTGGAGCAAGGCGATCGCGGGAGAGGACACGCTCGGAAACAACCTGATCGAGTCGAACAACGGAAGGTCGTGGCTCTCGTATGCGAGCGGCTCATATGACTGGCAGAAGGATACGTTCCGCTCCTTCGACGGAAGCTACTGGATGATGATATCGACGGCGGGATTGATGTATTTTATGGACCCGCGCAACTGGATTACCGAAGAACACATCTTCATGTTCGAGGACCTCACGTACGATCCCGAGCACCAGACGCAGGAGGGCGTGGAAAATATCCTCAAGGGCACGCCGATGTACAAGACGAGCTTTACATACACGGATGAGAACGGAAAGTCCAGAACCATCCTGTATTCACAGGCATTTCTCGAGGCGGCGGCTTACTCGGGAGTGAGCCCGTATCATCTTGCCTCGCGCGTCAAACAGGAGGTTGTGACCGGCCAGACATCCTTCTCGAGGAGCGCCACGGGCAATGTGGAAGGATTTGAAGGGTATTACAACTTCTATAATATCGGTGCGTACAATTCGACCGCGGCGCTCGGCGCCATCAAAAACGGTCTGAAGTTCGCAAAATACGGCGGCACCAGCGCGACGCTGAACAAGGCGTCAAAGATCCCGTGGAACAACCGCTATGACGCTTTGGTGGGCGGAGCTTACTATATCGGAAGCACGTACATCAACCGCGGGCAGAACACAGTGTACCTTCAGAAGTACAATGTGACGAAGAAATCGACGTTCGGGCATCAATACATGTCCAACGCACAGGCGCCGCGCTCCGAGGCGAACAAGGTGTACCAGGCGTACAAAAACATGGACAGCTTCGGCACGATGGCGATCACGTTCTCCATCCCTGTGTACCGGAACATGCCGGAGTCGGCAGTCAAAGCGCCGGAGCAGGTCGGCAATCCGAATCCGTTCTTATCGTCGCTCACGGTGACGACGCCGGACGGTACGAAGAGAAGTCTCTCGCCGACGCTTACAGCTGAGACATATACGTACACAGTGACGGTTCCCTCGGGAACGGAGAGTGTGACGATCGCGGCGGCAGCGGTGAACGGACAGGCCACGGTGTCCGGCACGGGCAAGCAGAAGCTGACCGGAGCGGAGAGCAGGCTTGTTGTGACGGTGACGACCGAGAGCGGTGCGATCGCGCGGTATACGATTGTTGTGAAACGACAGTGAGAATACATCAGGATACAAAAAGACCGTTCCGAAAGGAACGGTCTTTTTGCGATAATTATTAAGAGAAGAGAGAAAAATGTCAAATTAATATATTTGTTGAGAGAGGGCACGCCCCCGCGAAACGGTACTATCGCAACACAGGGACGTGCTCGGAGAATTTCGCATCAACGTGCCCATTTTACTACTTTGTGATAAACAATGTCAATAAAAATGAAAAAAACGGAAAATCGGAGTTAGCCGCTTTTGCAAAAAATCACGACATGAATTTGAAATTTTTTGAGGCGAAAAAAGAAATTTGCAACGAACGATAAAAATTTTTAAATTTTCGTTGACAAACCGTTTGAAAAAATAGCACCCCCGGAAACGGTTTTTCTTGCTTTTCCGTTTCGCCGGAAGTAAAATAATCTAGGTGTTGAAAAAACAACGGATGCGCGTTCGCGCGCGTGCGCAACGGCATCGAATATTTTCCGAAACTAAAGGAGACGCACATGAAAGTCATCGTATGTAAGAATTATGACGAAGTGTCCGCAAAGTCGGCCGAGATCGTAGCCGACGTTATGAAGAAGAAACCGAACGCGGTGCTCGGTCTTGCGACCGGCTCTACGCCCGAGGGTATGTACGCGAAGCTCGCTGAGATGAACAAGGCCGGCGAGATCGATTTTTCGCAGGTTACGACCGTAAATCTTGACGAGTACTATCCGATCAGTCCGGACAACGATCAGAGCTACCGGTATTTTATGAACAAGAACCTGTTCGACAAGGTCAATATCGACAAGACGCACACGCATGTTCCGCAAGGCAGTGCAGCGGACGGCGAGGCAGAGGCAAAGAGATATGAGAAGTTCGTTCGCTCGCTCGGCGGCGCGGACATCCAGGTGCTCGGCATCGGCCGCAACGGTCACATTGCTTTCAACGAGCCCGATGCGGAGCTTGTTCCCGAGACGCACGTGACCGGACTTACCGAGGATACGATCGACGCGAACGCACGCTTCTTCGCAAGCGCTGCTGACGTTCCGACGAAGGCTCTTACGATGGGAATGGGAACGATCCTCTCCGCAAAGAAGATCATTATCATTGCCAACGGCAAGAACAAGCACGACGCTGTGATGCAGATGCTCAAGGGCACGGTTACCACGAGCTGCCCGGCATCCTTCCTCAACCTGCACGACGATGTTGTTCTCGTTTGCGACGAGGACTGCTACAACGGGTAATCGACAGAATCGGAGGATATAAACAATGGGAAAATATTTCGGAACCGACGGCTTCCGCGGAGAGTCCGGCGTTGATCTTACAGCGCAGCATGCATTCAAGATCGGCCGTTTCCTCGGATGGCACTACGGCAAAAACGGACAGGCGAAGATTGTGATCGGCAAGGATACGCGCCGCTCGTCCTACATGTATGAGAACGCTCTTGCAGCCGGCATCACGGCTTCGGGCGCAAACGCATACCTCCTTCACGTGACGACGACGCCCTGCGTGTCGTATATCACGAGAACGGACGGCTTTGACTGCGGAATCATGATCAGCGCGAGCCACAACCCTTATACCGACAACGGCATCAAATTGATGAACGGCGACGGCGAGAAGATGGACGACGATCTTCAGGACAAGATCGAGCAGTACATCGACGGCGAGATCGAAGAGATCCCGTTCGCTACCGGCGAGAATATCGGCTGCACGGTTGACTACTACACCGGACGCAACCGCTACATCGGATACCTTGCAAACGTTGCAACGAAATCGTTCGAGAACCGCAAGGTTGCGCTCGACTGCGCAAACGGAAGTTCCTGGATGATCGGGCGCGCCGTATTTGACGCACTCGGCGCGAAGACGTTCGTCATCAACAACGAGCCGAACGGCACGAACATCAACCGCGGATGCGGTTCCACGCACATCGAAGGTCTGCAGGAGTTCGTGAAGGATAAGAAGGTTGATGTCGGATTCGCATTTGACGGCGACGCTGACCGCTGCCTTGCCGTGGATGAGAACGGCAACGTTGTCAACGGCGACCAGATCATGTATATCTGCGCAAAATATCTCAAGAGAATCGGCCAGCTTCCGAGCAACACGGTCGTTACGACGATCATGTCGAACTTCGGTCTCTACAAGGCGCTCGACCGCATCGGCATCTCCTACGAGAAGACAGCAGTCGGCGACCGCTTCGTGTATGAGAACATGAAGGAGAAGGACCATTTGATCGGCGGCGAGAACTCCGGACATGTCATTTTCCGCAAATACGCACGCACCGGCGACGGTATCCTCACGGCCATCATGGTGATGATGGTTATGATCGAGACGCAGCTTCCGCTTTCGGTTCTCGCGTCCGAGGTTGAGATGTATCCTCAGGTGCTCAAGAACGTTGTTGTGGACGACAAGAAGGCGACGCTCGACGATCCGGCTGTGAAGCTTCAGGTTGACGCGTGTACGGCAGAGCTCGGCGACAGCGGACGTGTGCTTCTGCGCGCGAGCGGAACGGAGCCGGTACTCCGCGTTATGAGTGAGGCGACGACCTATGAGATCTGCGAGAAACATGTCGACGCCATCATCGAGGCTATGAAGAAGAGCGGACATCTGATCCGGATCAAATAGGCAATTTGCAATCAGCTATGAGCAAGATAACAGAAACCATTCTGCGAAGATACGGCATAGCGGGAAGCGTCGTCTCGGAGGAGGAACTGAGCGGGGGGAATGTGAACCTCACGTACAGGGTGACCGTAAGAGACGGCGCTTCATTGTATTCGTATCTGGTGCAGAAGATCAACGCGGACGCCATGAAGGATCCGCGGGGATCGATGAAAAATATCGTGCTGGTCACGGAACACCTGCGGCGCAAAGGAATCCGCATGGCCAGGCTTTATCCGGTCGGGCGGAGCGGTGAGCGTCTGCTGACGCTGCAGCGAAACGGTGCGACCGAGTACTGGCGCGTCGAGGAGTATGTGGAGGCGGTGGAGCTTTCTCCCGAGGATCCGAACGTTTTGTACGAGATGGCACGGGCGTTCGGCAGGGTGAACGCAGCCCTGGCGGACCTTGATCCGCGCCTCTTGAAGGAGACTGTGAGGGGCTTCCACAACACGTATGCGAGATTTCGCGCGCTTTGGAAGGCCGCGGCGGAGGACCGGGCAGGCAGGACCGAGAGCGTGCGAAGAGAGCTTATGCAGCTAAAGGCGCTCGAGGCGGAGGCGTGCGAGGTGTCTCTTCGGTATGCGGCGGGAGAGTACCCGATCCGTGTGACGCACAACGACACGAAGTTCAACAACGTGCTCTTCACGTCAAAGACGCCGCCTTACGGTGCGGTCGTCATCGATTTCGATACCGTTTTGACGGGAATGGTCGCGTATGATTTTGCGGACTCGGTGCGCTCGGTGGCGAAGGTCACGGGCGGGAGCGCGGAATCCCCGACGGCAACGATCGACGCCGGCAAATACCGCGTGCTTGCGGAAGGGTATCTCGCGGAGACGAGGGAAATGCTCACGGACGCGGAGCTTAAGGCGATGACGCCGTGTGTCACTGCGGTGACGGCGGAACTTGCAGCTCGGTATCTCACGGACTACCTCGAGGGAGACCGGTATTTTAAGACCGCATACGCGGAGCAGAACAGAGACAAGGCGCGGCTCAACATCGCGCTTGCGCAGGACGCTTCCCGACGGATGCCGGAGCTTGAGCAGATCCTGCTGGACGCGCTGCGCGTCGGATAAAAACGAACAAAACAAAGGACCGCGGCCGATACTGCACGCGGTCCTTGTTGCGAATAATAAATTGCGGGAGGATGTCCCGCAGCGAAAGGACAGGGAAATGGGAACATTTGCGACGCTTGCGGAGGCACAGGAGTATTTCCGCGGAGACCGGTTTGCAACCGAGAACGGCATGGAACTCAAGGAGTTCGGCGAGGATTATGCGGTGTGTGAGATGACGCTTACGGACCGCCACAAAAACGCCAACGGCGGCATCATGGGCGGGGTGATGTTCACACTCGCGGATTTTGCATTTGCCGTATGCGCAAATCAGATCCACAGGCCGACCGTCGCGCAGCAGGTGAGCATCAACTACCTCGGTGCGCCGAAGGGCACGCGCCTCACGGCGAAAGCGGTCTGCCGCAAGAGCGGAAGAAGCACGACCGTGATCAACGTGGATGTCACGGACGACACCGGAAGAGATATCGCACAGTTCACGGGGACCGGATTCAAGCTGTGACAGAAGAGATTTTGCACAACAACGCCCCGGAAAATGACACAAGATTCTACTGTCCGTTCCGTACAATGGTGTTGTAACTGCTCGGAGAGTATGCTATACTTTGAAGGACTATGCGACATTCGGTCTAAAGACCGATCGCTTCGGAGGTTGAATATGGAAACGCTCTACAGAAGTACGCGCGGGGGCGCGGAAGGAGTTTCCGCTTCGAAGGCGATTCTTGCGGGAATCGCACCGGACGGTGGTTTGTATGTTCCGCAGACGATCCCGGCACTGCCGGTTTCGATGCGCGAGTTGTCGACCATGAATTATCGCGAGACGGCGCTTACGGTGCTTCGACTGTTCCTCACGGATTACACCGACGAGGAGCTTTCGGCATGTATCGACGCCGCTTACGACGAGAAGTTTGATACAGAAGAGATTGCGCCTCTGGTTCAGGCCGACGGCGCTTATTACCTTGAGCTGTTCCACGGAGCGACCATCGCCTTCAAGGACATGGCGCTCAGCATTCTTCCCCACCTGATGACGACGGCGGCGAAGAAGAACGGGATCTGCGACGAGATCGTGATTCTGACGGCGACGTCGGGCGACACCGGCAAGGCGGCGCTCGCGGGATTTGCGGATGTTCCGGGAACGAAGATCATCGTATTTTACCCGAAGCACGGCGTGAGCACCATTCAGGAGCGTCAGATGGTGACGCAGAAGGGTGACAACACGTACGTGATCGGCATCACCGGCAACTTCGACGACGCGCAGACGGGCGTCAAGAAGATGTTTACGGATGCAGAGCTTGCGAAGGAGCTGGCGGCGAACGGCTATCGTTTCTCCTCGGCCAACTCCATCAACATCGGTCGCCTTGTACCGCAGATCGTTTACTACACCTACGCTTACACGAAACTTCTCGCCGAGGGCCACATCGCGGACGGCGAAGAGATCAACGTGACGGTTCCGACTGGCAACTTCGGCAACATTCTTGCAGCATATTACGCAAAATGCATCGGCGTTCCGATCCGCCGCCTCGTGTGCGCATCGAACGTGAACAAGGTGCTGTTTGACTTTTTCCAAAGCGGCGAGTATGACCGCAACCGCGAGTTTGTACTGACCAGCTCGCCTTCGATGGACATTCTGATCTCCTCGAATCTCGAGAGACTGATCTATCATATCGCCGGAGACGACTGCGCGAAGACGAAGGAGCTCATGACCGAGCTTTCCGCGACCGGGCGCTACACGATCACGGATGATATGCGCGCTCGCCTTGCGGATTTCGTGGGCGGATATGCCGACGAGGAGAAGACGGCGCTTGCCATCCGTACGCTCTATGAGCGCACCGGCTACGTAATCGATCCTCACACGGCTGTCGCAAGCGCTGTGTACCGCGATTACGTTCGCGACACGAAGGACAATACGCGCACGGTGATCGCCTCCACGGCGAGCCCGTTCAAGTTTGCAAGAAGCGTCATGACCGCGATCGAGCAGAAGACCTCCAACGAGGAGGATTTTGCGCTAATCGACCGGTTGAGCGGCATTGCCAACGTGCGTCTGCCGCGCGCCATCACGGAGCTTAAGGAAGCGCCCGTGCGTCATGACACGGTTTGCGAGACGGCCGACATGAAGAAGGAAGTGTGCCGCATCCTCGCCCGGAAGGATGATACGGTATGAACGCACTTGTAGAATGGTATGAGTCCTCGCTCGGAAGCTGGATGTCGAAGGAAGTGTTCATCTTTCTCGTGTCCATGGTACCGTTCGTCGAACTCCGCGGAGGCTTGATCATTGCCTCGCTCCTGAAGATGCCGCTGCTGAAAGCGAATCTGCTGTGTATCGTCGGCAATCTGATCCCGATCCCGTTTATTCTGTTCTTCATCAAAGCGATCTTCGCGTTCATGAAGAAACACAACATCCTGAAGGGACTTGTTGAGAAACTGGAGGCGCGTGCGAACAGAAAGTCCGAGGGCGTGGAGAAGGGAGAGTTCATCTTCCTCCTGTTGTTCGTCGGAATCCCTCTTCCCGGAACGGGCGCATGGATGGGATCATTGATCGCATCGCTTCTGGAGTTTGACATCAAGAAAGCGATCGTCGCCATCGTTCTCGGTGTCCTGATGGCAGCGTTGATCGTTGATAGTCTTTTCTACGGATTGTTGACGATGCTTTTCGGTTGAAGATATTTATAAATTTTTCGAAAAATTACGCAGAATTCTTTCTTTTTTCCGACTTCTGTGGTATGCTTGCCGATGGTCGTGCCGCTCGCAGAAATAGCACGACGGAAGAAGGAGCCGCCCGGCGGCTTTGTTGAGGGAAACAAATGAAGAATTAT
Source organism: Lachnospiraceae bacterium (assembly GCA_017561985.1). Next base: position 10,065 of record JAFZAZ010000020.1, on the reverse strand, counting down.
GCACTGCTGACCGACGTGACCTGCGACCTTACCGCCGGTCTTTACGACGAGCTCGGAATCGTATGCATCCCGATGGGCTTTTTGTTCGGAGAGACGGAGTATACGCATTATCCGGATGCCCGTGAGATGCCGCTCGCAACATTTTACGAGCGCCTTCGAAACGGAGAGATGCCGAGTACCGCGCAGATCAATCCGTACACGTACCGCACATATCTGGAGGCTCCGCTTAAGGAGGGAAGAGATGTCCTGTATCTGTGCTTCTCCTCGGGGCTGAGCGGAACGTACATGACGGCGCGCATGGTTGCACAGGAGCTTGAAGAGGATTATCCGGACCGTCGGATCGTCGTGATCGACACGCTCAGTGCTTCGGTAGCCGAGGGATGGATCATCGCGAGAGCCGGCGAGCTTTACAAGTCAGGCGCATCGATGGACGAGGTGATCGCGAAGGTACGGCACGACATGAGTGCGTGCAGCCCCTGGTTTACGGTTGAGAATCTGATGCACTTAAAGCGCGGCGGACGGCTTTCGTCGTTCGAGGCGGTCATCGGAAGCGCGCTCAAGATTCAGCCGATCCTCACGATCGACGGCGAGGGAAAGCTCGCGGTGGTATCTAAGGAGCGCGGCACGAAAAATGCGCTGCTTTACCTGATCCGCCAGCTGCGTGAGAAGGCTGTCAAGCCGGAGGAACAGACCGTGTTCATCGCACATGCGGACTGCGCCGACAAGGCGGAGTTGTTGCGGAACATGATCGTTGATGCCGGTCTGGTGAAAGAAGTCCGCACCTACGAGATCGGTCCGATCATCGGAGCGCATGTAGGAAACGGAATGTGTGCGCTTGTGTTTGAGGGCGCGGCGGACGAAGCGTAATATAAAGTACGTTGGGAGAACCCGGCGACGGGCTCCTGTCGATAAACAAACCCAGAAAGGACATACCTATGTATTCATTTGACGAAGTGAAAACAGTTGACCCGGAGCTTGCCGAGAGCATTGAACTCGAGCTCGGCAGACAGCGCGAAAACATCGAGCTGATCGCCTCCGAAAACCTCGTAAGCAAGGCTGTTATGGCTGCTATGGGAAGCGTATTGACCAACAAGTACGCGGAGGGCTATCCCGGGAAGAGATATTACGGCGGTTGCCAGTGTGTTGACGTTGCCGAGAACCTCGCCATCGAGCGCGCTAAGAAGCTCTTCGGCTGCGAGTATGTAAATGTTCAGCCGCACTCCGGCGCCCAGGCCAACATGGCAGTTCAGTTCGCACTCCTTAAGCCCGGCGATACCGTGATGGGTATGAACCTTGCACACGGCGGTCATCTGACGCACGGCAGCCCGGTGAACTTCTCCGGTACGTACTTCAACATCGTTCCTTACGGCGTTAACGACGACGGCTTCATCGATTACGATGAGGTGGAGCGCATCGCGAAGGAGTGCCAGCCGAAGCTGATTATCGCAGGTGCCAGCGCATACGCACGCAAGATTGATTTCAAGAGATTCCGTGAGATCGCCGATATGGTCGGCGCTTACCTGATGGTAGATATGGCTCACATCGCCGGTCTTGTTGCCGGCGGTTACCATGAGAGCCCGATCCCGTACGCTCACGTTGTCACCACGACGACGCACAAGACGCTCCGCGGACCGAGAGGCGGTATGATCCTGTCCTCGCAGGCATTTGCCGACGAGCACAAGTTCAACAAGGCTGTGTTCCCGGGAATCCAGGGAGGCCCTCTGATGCACGTGATCGCAGCGAAGGCTGTCTGCTTCAAGGAAGCTTTGGAACCGTCCTTCAAGGAGTACGCAGGCAACATCGTGAAGAACGCTCAGGCCCTTTGCAAGGGACTTCAGAGCCGCGGCTTCAAGATCGTTTCCGACGGTACGGACAACCATCTGATGCTTGTTGATCTCATCAACATGAACATCACCGGCAAGGATGCAGAGAAGCTCCTCGACGAGGTGCACATCACCTGCAACAAGAACACGATCCCGAACGATCCCGCTTCGCCGTTTGTCACGAGCGGTATCCGTCTCGGAACCGCAGCGGTTACGTCCCGCGGCATGAACGAGGCCGACATGGACAAGATTGCCGAGGCGATCGCCCTTGTCATCAAGAACCCCGGCGACGAGTCGAAGAAGGCAGAGGCTTACGCAATCGTTAAGAGCCTTACCGACAAGTACCCGCTGTACGAGTAATTGTTCGAAAAATGATTTTTCAGAAGCCGCTTTCCTTCGGGAGGGCGGCTTCTTTGCTTCGTTTTCCGAGAGAGAGGGATGGCGGAAACCTTCCGTCCGTGGTTGCTTTGCGGGGTGCGCTGTGGTACAATAGGGACACTCGGAGAAAGGGAAAGGATGAGTATGAAGAATCTGTATATAGCAGAAAAACCGAGCGTCGCTCAGGAGTTCGCCAAGGCGCTGAAGGAGAATTTTACGCGCAAAGACGGCTATCTGGAGAGCGACGGAAGCGTGGTGACGTGGTGTGTGGGACACCTGATCACGATGAGCTACCCGGAAGTGTACGATCCTGCCCTCAAGCAATGGAAAGCGGATACGCTGCCGTTCCTGCCGAAGACCTGGAAATACGAGGTCATCGGCAATGTGAAGAAACAATTTGAAATTGTGAAGGGACTCTTAAACCGCGACGACGTCGAGCGCATCTACGTGTGCACCGACTCGGGGCGTGAGGGAGAGTATATTTATCGCCTGGTCGACCAGATGGCGAAGGTGCCCGCGACCAAGGACAAGCGTCGCGTGTGGATCGATTCGCAGACCGAGGAGGAGATTCTTCGCGGCATACGCGAGGCCAAGCCTCTGTCCGCATACGACAACCTTTCCGACGCCGCGTACCTGCGTGCGAAGGAAGACTACCTGATGGGAATCAATTTTTCGCGTGCATTGACGATCAATTACGGCACGCTTCTTCGCAGCCACATGCAGATAGACCGCCTCGGGGCGATCTCCGTGGGCCGCGTGATGACGTGCGTTCTCGGCATGGTTGTGCGCAGGGAGCAGGACATCCGCAATTTCGTGAAGACGCCGTTTTACCGCGTGATGGGCGCGTACACGCTCGGCGGTGAGCAGTTCCACGGCGAATGGCGCGCGGTGAAGGGCTCCAAATACTTTGAATCCCCGCTCTTATACAAGGAAAACGGCTTCCGCAAGCGAGAGGACGCGGAAGCTTTGATCGAGATGCTCGGCGGTGTGAAGGCTCCCGCAGAGGCGGAAGTTCCCGCGGAAAACGGAACTGCGATTCCCGCGGAGAATGTGACATCCGCGCCGGCGGAAAATGCAGAAAGTGCAGTGACCACCGCTGACGCCGTGATGCCCGAGACCGACAACCGTTATATCGTGGACGGCTCGGATCCGGAGTGCACGCAGGCGACGCTTGCGAATATCGAGAAGAAGAAAGAGAAGAAAAATCCTCCGCTTTTGTTCAACCTGGCGGAGCTTCAGAACGAGTGCTCGCGGCTGTTTAAGATAAGCCCCGATGAGACTCTCAAGATTGTCCAGCTTTTGTATGAGAAAAAGCTTGTGACGTACCCAAGAACCGATGCCAGAGTGCTCTCTACAGCGGTTGCCAAGGAGATCACCAAGAATCTCGGTGGACTTGCGAAGAATCCGCAGTATCTTGAGTATGTGCGCGCCGTCAAATCGTTCGGCCTGTACGAAAAGATCGCCAAGACCAAGTACGTCAACGACAAGCAGATCACGGATCACTATGCGATCATTCCGACCGGCGAGGGTCTCTCGGAGCTTGCGTCGGTCAATGACCTCGCGAAGAAGGTGTACGACCGCATCGTGCGCCGATTCCTGGCCATTTTCTATCCTCCGGCGGAGTATCAAAAGATCGCGATGGAGCTTACGCTCCGCGGAGAGCATTTCTTCAGCAGTTTCAAGGTGCTGGAGAACCCGGGATACCTTGCATTGTACAGTGCGGACGAAGCGAAGCGGGCCGGTGCAGACGACGGTGCAAAGGACGCGAAGAAGGAGAAGAAGGACGAAGACAAGGACGGCGAGGGCGCTGCAGATGAGCCTGAGGAGGTTCTCGACACGGCTTTGTTCGACCGTATCAAGGCGTTGAAGGCGGGCGCGATGATTGATGTCGCGGGCTATGAGCTTCGCGAGGGTGAAACCAAGCCGCCGAAGCGCTATACGTCAGGTTCTCTGATCCTTGCGATGGAAAATGCGGGCCAGCTCATAGAGGATGAGGAGCTTCGCGCGCAGATCAAGGGCAGCGGTATCGGAACGAGTGCGACACGCGCCGAGATTTTGAACAAGCTGATCAAGATCAATTACTTAAATCTCAATAAAAAGACGCAGGTCATCACGCCGAAGAAACTCGGAGAGCTGGTATTTTACGTGGTGCTCGTGTCCATCCGGTCGCTTCTGAACCCGGAGCTCACGGCAAGCTGGGAGAAGGGACTCACGCAGGTTGCCGAGGGCGTGACAACCGAGAAGGAATACCTCGAAAAGCTCGAAGCGTACGTCACCAAATGGACCGAGTATGCGAAGACCAAGAGGGACCACGACACGCTCAGAAACCAGTTTTACGTCGTGGATTCGTATTACCGCAAGTAATGTAAGGGAAGAAAAGGAGAACCGATGAGTTACGTGGAATTTCGTGACGTGACGAAGGATTATCGCGTCGGGGAAGTGACGATCCCGGCACTTTCGGGCGTTACGTTTGACATCGAAAAGGGCGAGATCTGTGTTGTCGTTGGCGCTTCGGGCGCAGGCAAGACGACGATCCTCAACATCCTCGGCGGCATGGATGCTGCGAGCAGCGGAACGGTGCGCCTCGACGGGGAGGAGATATCCGCATACGGCAGAAAGCAGCTGACGGAGTACCGCCGCGCGGATATCGGATTCGTGTTTCAGTTTTATAACCTCGTGCAGAACCTGACAGCGCTTGAGAACGTGGAGCTTGCGTCGCAGATCTGCCGCGACTCGCTCGGCGCTGCGGACGTATTGAAGGCCGTGGGGCTTGAGGAGAGAATGCAGAATTTTCCGGCACAGCTCTCGGGAGGCGAGCAGCAGCGCGTGGCGATCGCGAGAGCGCTTGCGAAGAAACCGAAGCTTCTGCTTTGCGACGAGCCGACGGGAGCGCTTGACTATAAAACGGGAAAAGCGATTTTGTCTCTTTTGGAGGAGACAGCGCGTAAATATGACATGACGGTCGTGATCATCACGCACAACCAGGCCATCGCAAAGATGGCGGACCGCGTGATCGAGGTCGGCAGCGGCCGGATCAAGAATATGTACAAAAACGGGAACGTGACGCCGATCAGTCAGATCGAGTGGTGACGGCGATATCGGAAGGGTACCCATGACGAGAGGAATGAGAACAACCACATGGCGGGAGATCCGCGGAAGTTTCGGCCGCTTTCTTGCGATAGCGGCCATCATTGCGCTCGGAGTGGGCTTTTTTGCGGGACTTCGCAACACCACGAAGGACATGATCGCGACGACCGACGAGTATCTTGCGGATCTTAAGATGTTCGATTACCGCTTCGTGTCCACGATCGGATTTACCGACGAGGAGCTCGAGGAGCTTCGCAGGGACCCGGGCGTGGTTGCGGCGGACGGCGAGATTCAGAAAATGGTCATTTACCGCGACAGCGTGTATGACGACGACCGCGTGATGGCGGTGCATACGATTACGTACGGCGTGAACGAGCTGCGTCTCACCGAAGGCCGTATGCCGGAAAATGCAAACGAGTGCGTGCTCGATTCGCGAAACTACGGCACAGACCGCCTCGGAACCGTGATCCGCGTAGCGGAGGAGTTCACCGCGGAGGGTAAGGACGACGAGAATGACGAGCTTTCGACGGAGATCCGATTAAAGTATCGCGAGTACGTTGTGGTCGGCCTTGCGTTTTCACCGCTTTACCTGAATTATGAGCGCGGTACGACCGATCTTCTGGACGGTACGGTGAATGCTTTTATGTACATCCCGCGGGACGGATTTGTCTCGAATGCGTATACATCGCTGTACATCGTCACAAACCATGGAGAGAAGATCTACAGCGACGAATACGAGGATATGCTCGGACGCACGAAGGTGTCCATGGAATCGCTTTGCGAGCGGCTCGGCGGGTTGCGCAGGGAGCATATTTCCGGCGTCATCCGCCAGAGAGTGCGGGACGAGGTCGAGGCTCGCTTCGCAGCGGTCGGGATGAAGGTTCCGGACAATTTTGCGTACCCTTACGAGGAGTACGACAACGTCGAATACCAGCAGTACTGCGTCGATCGGAACACGAACATCGGCTACGTGTGCTTTGACAACGACGCGCATATCGTCGAGGGTATCGCGACGGTATTTCCCGCATTTTTCATACTTGTCGCAGCGCTTGTGTGCATGACGACGATGAGCCGTATGATCGAGGAGCAGCGCACGCAGATCGGCGTCATGAAGGCGCTCGGATACACCGGCCGCGCCATCTCGATGAAGTACGTCATCTACGCCGGCAGCGGCGCCGTGATCGGCGGCGTGATCGGCTATTTTGTCGGATGCAGGGCGTTCCCCTCGGTCATCTGGAAAGTTTATGATATCATGTACGGTTTCACGGACAAGCTTGTCTTCGTGTGGAATCCGAAATTGTTCATTGTGTGCATGGCGATCGCCGTGCTCTGCCCGGTCGGCGTGACGGTTGTGAGCATCGCGCGCTCGATGCGTGAGGTGCCCGCGGAGCTGATCCGTCCGAGAGCGCCGAAGAGCGGACGCAGGATACTCCTCGAGAGGGTACCGTTCCTTTGGAACAGGCTCTCGTTCCTGTCGAAAGTATCGGTTCGAAACGTGGTCCGCTATCGCCGGAGATTTTTCATGATGGTCATCGGAATTGCCGGTTGCATGGCGCTTTTGATCGCCGGCCACGGCATCCGCGACTCGATCACGACGATCACAAGCGAGCAGTACGGAAAGATCGAGCGGTACGATTTTACGGTGCATCTTGAAGACGGCACGCAGGAGCAGTTCCTGAAGGATACGGAGGGAAGCCTTGCGCGTACGACGTTTCTTGTGAACGCCGCGATCACGGTTGTGACCGAGGATACGTCGAAGGACACGTATCTCTATGTCCCCGAGGATGTCGAGCGATACAGGGAGTTCGTGACGCTCACGGATGTGGATGGAAATGAGATTGCGATGCCGGAGTTCTGCGAGTGTTACATCAACGACAAATTCGCGCGCCAGCTGTCCCTGAAGGCCGGCGACACCGTGACGATCCGCCGCGAGGGAAAGAGCGACGCGAGCGTGAAGATCGGCGGCATTTGCCTCAATTACGTGGGAAACTGCCTGTATATGACGAAGGAGACGTACGCGTTTGTGTTCGGCGAGGAGCCCGTCTTCGACGCGGCGATCGCAGTGGCAGCGGACGGAGCGGATGTGTACGAGGTCGGAGCAAAACTGCAGAAGACCGGCGGCGTGCGTTCCGTGAGCGTCATCAAGGAGTTCGAGACGCGCATTTTCAACATGCTCGGAAGTCTTGACCTCATCGTGATCCTCGTCATCGTGTGCGCGGCGGCGCTTGCGGGCATCGTCCTTTACAACCTGACAAACATCTCCATCACGGAGCGGATCCGCGAGATTGCGACGATCAAGGTGCTCGGCTTCCGAAGCCTTGAGACGTCTCTGTATGTGTTCCGCGAGAATCTGATGTTAACTGCGGTCGGCGCCGTGTGCGGCGTGCCGCTCGGCAAGCTTCTCCTTCGCTTCGTCATGTCGAAGATCCAGGTGGACCTTGTTTCGTTCCGCGTGTTCGTGGAGTGGAAGAGTTACCTGATGTGTTTTATATACACGTTCCTTTTCGCGGTGATCGTCGACCTTGTCATGGTCCGCAGACTCGAGAACGTCGATATGGCGGAGTCGTTGAAGAGCATCGAGTAGGGACTGCATTTTCCGAAAAATGAGCCTCCCGGCGGAAAAGTCGTTCTTGACAAGCCGCGGGAGCAACGATATAATTAGTCGTTAGTGTGACGTAGTATGCGGTCCTATCGCCTGCGTCGTCCGGAAAGGATGAGCGAGAGTATGGTCAGAAGCATGACGGGGTTCGGACGGTTCGAACTTTGTGAGAACGGCAAAAAACTCACGGTGGAGATGAAGTCCGTGAACCACCGGTATTGTGAGATCGGTGTGCGGCTTCCGAAGAAGCTGAACTTCTTTGAGACCCCGATCCGCAACATCGTCAAGAAGTATGCGTCCCGCGGAAAGATCGACATGTACCTCTACTACGAGGAGGAGTCGGAGAGCGCGGAGAACGTTCGCTACAACCGCAGTGTGGCGGAGAGTTACATGCGGTACATGAAGCAGATGGCGGAGGACTTTTCGCTGTCGCCCGACATTTCCGTGACGAGCCTTGCACGCATGCAGGACGTGCTTGTTGCGGAGGAGACGGAACCGGACGAGGACACGCTGCTTCCCTTTGTGGAGCGCGCCGTACAGGGAGCCTGCGAGAAGTTCGTGGCGACCAGAACGGCGGAGGGCGCGGAGCTCCGTGCCGACGTGGAGAGTAAGCTCGATGCGATGCTTGCGGGAGTTGACGCCGTAGAGAAACGTTCCCCCGAGATCGTCGCAGCATACCGTGCGAAGCTTCTTGCGAAGGTGCAGGAAGTGCTCGGACCGACTCCGGTGGATCCGCAGGCGCTTGCAACCGAGATCGTCCTCTATGCGGACAAGATCTGCACGGACGAGGAGACGGTTCGTCTGCGCGCACATATCAAGAACATGCGGGACACGCTCGATGCGAAGGAAAATGTCGGACGCAAGCTCGACTTCATCGCACAGGAGATGAACCGCGAGGCCAATACGATCCTCTCGAAGGCCAACGACCTTTCGGTTTCCGATATTGCGATCAACTTAAAGACCGACATCGAGAAGATCCGCGAACAGATTCAGAACATCGAATGAGAACCGCCTGAGCGGGCCTCACACAGAAGATATATTCAAAGGAGAGTACCATGATTCATCCGTCTTACAAAGATTTGTTGGAAGTTGTCAATGCCGGTGCCGAGGAAGGCGATCCGGCTGTAACCAGCCGTTACTCCATCGTGCTCGCAACCGCAAAGCGCGCGAGACAGATCATCAACGGCTCCGCACCGCAAGTGACGCCGAAGTGCGAGAAGCCTCTTTCCATCGCCGTTCAGGAGGTATGGGAGGGCAAGGTTAAGATCCTCACAGGAGATGCCGAGGAAGATAAGGCTGCCGAGAGCGACGACGCGAACGTGCCGGACTGGGAGGCTGCGCTTGCTGCGGCTGAGAACGGCGAGAGCACCGAAGACACGGATCTTGCGTAAGAATTGAGATATTACAGGCTGTCCGCGGGCAGGGGCGGGAATCGTCCCTGTCCGTTTTTTCGTGCAAATGAACAAAGAAAATCGGCATTTGGCTTGCGTTTTATGGAAAATGCCATTATACGCAAAAAAGGCGAAATTGGACTTGCATTTTTCACAATCTTTCAGTACAATGGTCTAGGATTTTTAGAGGACCAAACTAAATCTAAAAATATAAAAATCTTAGGAGGAACAAAATCATGGCAGTAAAAGTAGCTATCAATGGTTTTGGCCGTATCGGTCGTCTGGCTTTCAGACAGATGTTTGGTGCAGAGGGTTATGAAATCGTTGCAATCAACGATCTTACCACACCTTCCATGCTTGCACACCTTTTGAAGTATGACTCTTCGCAGGGTCGTTACATTAACCTCGGTGAAGAGGATACCGTAACCGCTAACGACGAAGAGGGTACGATCACCGTTAAGGGTAAGACCATCAAGATTTACAAAGAGCCCGATGCAAACAACTGCCCTTGGGGCAAGCTTGATGTTGACGTAGTTCTGGAGTGCTCCGGTTTCTACGCTTCCAAGGCTAAGGCACAGGCTCATATCAACGCAGGTGCAAAGAAGGTTGTTATTTCCGCTCCGGCCGGCAACGATCTTCCTACCATCGTTTACAACGTTAACCACAAGACGCTGACGAAGGATGACACCATCATCTCCGCAGCTTCCTGCACCACGAACTGCCTCGCTCCGATGGCTAAGGCTCTCAACGACCTTGCTCCGATCGAGTCCGGTATCATGTGCACGAT
>JAFZAZ010000019.1 GCA_017561985.1 Lachnospiraceae bacterium | reverse complement strand
CTTCGTTCTTCTATGCTAAGATGCTTGTAGTTCATACGATTCTCCCGTGTTTTTTGTTGTGTGGTAACTTCATTCTACACGAGATTCGTATGAACTTCTATTTTATTTAGGTGTTGCACTTGAAAGTATAATTCACCGACATAAAAAACGGGAAGCCCTTATTTTACAGGGCTTCCCGTAGTTTTTATATTATTCCCACTCAATTGTGCCTGTGGGCTTCGGCGTGAGGTCGTAGAGAACACGGTTGATGCCGGGCACCTCGGTGATGATGCGCTTTACGATGGTGTTCAGTACGGAGTACGGAATCTCCTCGATGGTGGCGCTCATCGCGTCGCGCGTGTTGACCGCACGGATGACTACGAAGTTCTCGACAGCGCGGAGATTGTCGCGCACGCCGACGCTCTTGAGATCCGGAACGATCGTAAAATACTGCCAAACTTTGCCGGCGAGACCGGCTTTATCGAATTCCTCGCGGAGGATCGCGTCGGATTCGCGGACGAGCTCAAGACGGTCACGGGTGATGGCGCCGGTGCAGCGTACGCCGAGACCGGGGCCCGGGAACGGCTGACGGTATACCATGTTGTCGGGGAGACCGAGCTCCTTGCCGACCACGCGAACCTCGTCCTTGAAGAGGAGCTTGATGGGCTCTACAAGACCTTCGAAATGGATGTCTTCGGGCAGACCGCCGACGTTGTGATGCGCCTTGACCGGACCGCTCTCGAGAATGTCGGGATAGATGGTTCCCTGTGCAAGGAAGTCAACGCCCGAAAGCTTGCGGGCTTCCTCCTCGAACACGCGAATGAACTCCTCGCCGATGATCTTTCTCTTGCGCTCGGGCTCTGCAACGCCTGCGAGCTTGTCGAGGAAGCGGTCAACCGCGTCCACATAGATCAGGTTGGCGTCCATCTGGTTGCGGAACACGTCGATAACCTGCTCGGGCTCGCCCTTTCTGAGCAAACCGTGGTTTACGTGCACGCACACGAGGTTTTTGCCGATCGCCTTGATGAGAAGAGCGGCAACAACCGAGCTGTCAACGCCGCCCGAGAGGGCAAGAAGAACTTTCTTGTCGCCCACCTGCGCCTTGACTGCGGCAATCTGCTCGTCGATAAATGCCTTAGCAAGTGCGGGGGTGGTGATGCGTTCCATCGAATCCGGTCTCTTGTTAGAATCCATTTCGAAATCCTCCGTTAGTGATAATAATCGTATCAAAAGGGTATTTTTGATATACGTTTAGGATAAGACCCGGGGCATAATTTGTCAAGGATTAGTCGGGGGAAAACACGAAAAAACGGCTCCCGAAGGAGCCGCGTTTCGTGGTCGTAATTCTCTCTCCTTTCGATAAACAGCGCATAACAGTTTAGAACAGTTGTCAACGGTTATTTTTGTGTTTTCTTAGCGAAACATGTTCCGCACTTTACAAAGATCGCAAAAGACGATAAAATCAGGTGTGCTTATTTTGCGGAAAATGCGCGACGGAAAGGAGATTTGCCATGCTTTTGCTGCTGTACTGGATCGGAATGAGCGTGCTTGCTTTCGTTTTGTTCGGCGTGGACAAATCGCGCGCAAAGAAGGAGAAGAGGCGCATCCCCGAGAAGCGGCTGATTGCGGTCACGGTGCTCGGCGGCGCCATCGGCAGCGGCCTGGGAATGCTGGCATTTTGGCATAAGATCCGCAAGAAGAAATTTTACGTGACGGTCCCCGTCTGCGCGGTGTTGACGCTTCTCATCGCCGCCGGATGCTTTTATATGAATCTCCGCATCACGGTGAGCGAGTATGAGTACGCGAGCGACAGGGTGCCCGCGGAGCTCGACGGATTCCGCATCGTGCAGGTTTCCGATCTGCACAACCAGTTCTACGGCTTTCATGAACAGAGGCTCACGGACCGCATCGCGGAGCTGAACCCCGATATCATCGTGGTAACCGGCGATGTCGTGGACAAGCATTTTACGAACTATAAGCTGACGCTTGAGTTTTTCAAGGGCGCTGTGAAGATTGCGCCCGTGTATTACGTGACGGGCAATCATGAGGTCTGGCTCGAGGGCGAGAAGCTCGACGGTTTCCTTCGGGACGTTGAGGCGCTCGGCGTTCATATGATGGACGACCGGAAGGAGGCGCTCGGCGCGCTGACCGTCGTCGGCATTGCGGACGAGAGTCTGCCGCTCCCGCCGGACGGGCTGAAGTCCGACGGCGGCTTTACAATCTGCCTTGCGCATGAGCCTTCGTACTACGTCAAATACCGGCGACTCGGCGCGGATATCGTGTTCACCGGCCACGTCCACGGCGGGCAGGTGATCGTCCCCGGAAAGGGCGGACTGATCTCGCCCGACATCGAGTTCTTCCCGGAGCTCTACGCGGGCGCGCACGAGTATAAAGACGGAGAGAAGACCATGACGATGTATATCAGCCGCGGCCTCGGGAACAGCGTGCTCCCGCTGCGGATCAACAATTTTCCGGAGATTGTCGTCGTGGCGCTTCGGCACAGCGAGTAATGTTTAGAGGGGTTGGAGGGAAATACCGATGTGGGCTGCCATTGTTGGTGCGGCGCTTGTCCTTGCCGTGCTCAGTATCGTTTATCTGATCAGCCGTTTTGCAAAATTCGGCGTTGCACGGAAGCTGGCGGGAGACCGTCCGCGCATGCGCTTTCTGTACGCGTCGCTGCCGCTGGTCGTGTTTGTCGTCTGCTGTTTTTTTGACCTTGTCAATTCGGTGATCGTTCTTTTGCACCTGGCGGCGTTTTGGCTGATCGCGGACATTGTCACGGCGATCGGAAGGAAGCTGATTCGAAAGAGGAATGTTTCGGAAAATGAAGCCCCGGCGCAGAAAGAGCCCCGGGTTTACGTAAAAGGCATCATCGTGCTTGCATTTTGCGCGATCTACCTGGTGATCGGCGCCGTCCAGGCGTATCATGTGTCGCGCACCAGCTATGCGTTTTCGACATCCAAGGAGCTTCCGGGAGGAAAGCTTCGCGTCGCGCTGATCGCCGACTCGCACGTGGGAGTCACATTTGACGCGGAGGGCTTTGAGAAGGAGCTAAAGCGCATCGAGGCGGAGAAGCCGGACATCCTCGTCGTGGCGGGAGACTTCGTCGATGACGGGACGACGCGCGAGGACATGATCGCTTCGTGCCGGGCGCTCGGGAGCGTGAAGACAACGTACGGGGTGTATTTTGCGTACGGAAACCACGACAAGGGATATTACAGCAACCGCCCGTACACCGCGGCGGAGCTGGAAGCGGAGCTTCGCGCGAACGGCGTCATCGTGCTCGAGGACGAGGCGGTGCTCGTCGCGGATTCATTTTACGTGATCGGGCGAATGGACAAGAGTGAGTCGAGCCGCCTGAAGATGTCGGAGTCGATCGGAACGTCCAAAGACGGCGTGAAGGGCAGCGGTGAGCGGAAGAGCATCGAAGAGCTGCTTGCGGACCTCGACCGGAGCCGGTTTATCCTCGTCTTGAACCACCAGCCGAACGACTATGAGGCGGAGTCCGGGGCCGGCGTGGACCTGGTGCTTTCGGGCCACACGCACGGGGGACAGCTGCTTCCGCTCGGGCCGATCGGACGGCTCATCGGAGCGAACGACCGCACGTACGGAACGGAGCGGCGCGGCGGCACGCAGTTTGTCGTGACGTCGGGAATCTCGGACTGGGAGATCCGGTTCAAGACCGGAGCGCACTCGGAGTACGTGATCATCGACATCACTTCGGAGTGAGGTTCGGCGCGGAAAATGCACGACGTCTTTCGCGTCATTTTCCGAAAACAACGTACACAGTTTTAACACAAAGATACGGTATGATAAGCCAAGTGCGCTGGCGAGCGCAACGGAAAACAAGAATGAACAATATAAGGAGCAGTCATGAAAAAAACAATCGTTTTGTGCCTGATCGTTTTGTCCATGCTCGGCATTCTGGCCGCATGCGGCAAGGACGACAATAAGACCGGGGTTACCCCGACCGTAACGCCTACCGAGGCAGCTACGCCGACCCCGACGGAAGTTCCTACCGAGACCCCGACGCCTACCCCGTCGCCGATGCCTCAGGTGTATCTCCGCGACGTGTTCTCCGAGCACGGCCTTCGCGTCGGTACCTGCCTGACGACGCAGATGAGCGGCAACGCGTCCATCACCAAGCTTATTAAAGAGCAGTTCAACAGTGTTACGATGGAAAATGACATGAAGCCCGATTACATCCTCAACGAGCAGAAGAGCAAGGAGACGGGCGAGATCGTCGTAGAGTTCAACGACAATATGCTCACGATGCTGGAGTGGGCGAGAGCAAACGGCATGGCTGTTCGCGGCCACACGCTTGTATGGTACAGCCAGACTCCTCAGTGGATCTTCTATGAGGATTTTGACACCTCGAAGTCCTATGTAACCCGCGAGGTTATGCTTGAGCGTATGGAGAGCTACATCAAGCAGGTGTTCACCAAGCTTGTTTCCGAGGGTTATTCGGATCTCTTCTACGCATACGACGTTGTAAACGAGGCGTGGATGGAGGACGGTTCCATGCGTTCGCAGATGAACCCCTGGTACACGATCATCGGCGAGGATTACATCTGGCATGCATTTAATTTTGCGAACAAGTATGCTCCCGAGACGATCGATCTCTACTACAACGACTACAACGAGCAGTACAAGACCAACGCCCTCGAGAAGTTCGTAAAGACGCTCGTGGACGAGAACGGCAACTACCTGATCGACGGTATCGGCTTCCAGGCTCACCTCTATACGCAGGACAGCCTGACCGACTACTTCAAGACGGTTGACCAGCTCAGCAAGCTCGGCCTGAAGATTCAGCTGACGGAGCTTGACGTATGCCTCGGCAAATACCAGAGCCCGAAGATGCCTACCGAGAAGAACCTCAACGAGCAGGGTCGTTTCTACTATGACCTGATCAACGGTCTCTTCCAGCGCATCGACGCCGGCACGCTCAAGATGGACGCGCTGACGTTCTGGGGATTCTCCGACGGCATGTCCTGGAGACAGGGTTACAGCCCTCTTCTTTACACGAAGAACTACAGCAAGAAGCCCGCTTACTGGGGCGCTGCACAGATTCGTGACCTCGCTGGTTTCGAGGAAGCAGGAGAGTAAAAAAGTTCTTGACACGGCGCCTCCGCAAGTGGTATAAAAAACTAAACCGTTGAGAAAGAGTGAGTAGATTCTTCATCAGGTTGTTCACAGAGAGCCGCAGGCGCTGGGATTGCGGCAGCATCCGAAGGATTGAATGGGCTTTTGAGGGCAAGAGGAAACGACGAAAGTCGGAGTATGGGCGCCGGGGTAAGGATCCCTCGTCAACAAAGACCGGCATATAACGTATGCGCAAAAGAGGATGCGAAAGCATCAAGCAGGGTGGCACCGCAGGAATGATGAAATTATCGTCCTGTCCCGGCATTACCAAGTTAATGCGGGACAGGACTTTCTTATTTTCCGGAGAAAACCGGGCGAGCGGAAACCGTGTCCCGACCACAAAACGAAAGGAGACACAAAGATGTCTGAGAAAGCAATTCCTTACAAGATTTACCTGGAAGAAAACGAGATGCCTATGTCCTGGTACAACATGCGCGCGGACATGAAGAATAAGCCCGCACCGCTTTTGAATCCGGGCACGCTCCAGCCGATGACGGCAGAGGAGCTCGGCGGAGTATTTTGCGAGGAGCTCGTAAAGCAGGAGCTCGACAATGACACCGCATACATCGAGATCCCCGAGGAAATCCGCAATTTCTACAAGATGTATCGTCCGTCGCCGTTGGTTCGCGCTTACTGCCTTGAGAAGAAGCTCGGCACGCCCGCGAAGATCTACTACAAGTTCGAGGGCAACAACACGAGCGGCAGCCACAAGCTCAACTCCGCGATCGCTCAGGCGTACTACGCCAAGCAGCAGGGGCTCAAGGGAGTGACGACCGAGACGGGCGCCGGCCAGTGGGGGACCGCGCTCTCGATGGCGTGCGCTTTCTTCGGGCTCGAGTGCCGCGTCTACATGGTCAAATGCTCCTACGAGCAGAAGCCCTTCCGCCGCGAAGTCATGCGCACCTACGGTGCGAGCGTGACCCCCTCGCCCTCCGACACCACCGAGGCCGGACGCCGCATATTGAAGGAGTTCCCGGGCACCACGGGCAGCCTCGGCTGCGCGATCTCGGAGG
>JAFZAZ010000018.1 GCA_017561985.1 Lachnospiraceae bacterium | reverse complement strand
GCTCACGCTCTTCGCAGCCGGGGCCTGTGCCGCACCGCCCGCACCCGCGGGAGCCGCGGTCGGCGGAACGTAATCGCGGTATGCATCCATGTACGCAAGCGAGTTTTTGTCGATATTCATCAAAAGGCGGAATGCGCGCAGCGCGCCCATCATCGCCTCCGAGTTCGGGTTCATGATCGGGAGGGTCAGTCCGTTCTGAAGCGCCATCGTGAGGAACGTCGCGTTCACAAGGTCGCGGTTCGGAAGACCGAAACTCACGTTGGAAACGCCGAGCACTGCGCCGAGATGCAGCCGGTCGCGCACCATCGCAACCGCGCGAAGCGTCTCCGCAACAGCCGCCTGCTCCGCGCTCGCCGTGAGCGTCAGGCAGTCGATCTGAATGTTGTCACGGCGGATTCCCATCGCCTCCGCGCGCTCAACAATGCGCTCTGCAACCGCGAAACGCGCCTCCGCCGTCGAGCCGATTCCCGCCTCATCGAGCGTGAGGCCGACAACCGCTGCGCCGTACTTTTTCACGAGCGGAAGGATCGTCGTGAGGCTCTTCTCCTCGCCGTTTACGCTGTTCACAAGAGGCTTGCCGTTATAGATCCGAAGCGCTGCCTCCAGCACCTCGGGCTTGTTCGAGTCGATCTGCAGCGGCACATCCACGACCGCCTGCAGCTCGCGGATCACGCGAACCATCATCTCGGTCTCGTCGATGCCCGGAAGGCCGACATTGACGTCCAGAATCTCTGCGCCCGCCTCGACCTGCGAGATGGCCTGTCCGAGAATGTAATCCATGTCACCCGCCTGCAGCGCCTCCTTGAAGCGCTTCTTGCCGGTCGGGTTGATGCGCTCGCCGATGCAGCGCGGCTCCGAGAACCAAACGGCCTTATTTGACGACGCGATACCTGTGCGGCGCGTGTTGCGAAGGTTCGTGAGCTCCTCGTAATCTTCCGGCCAAAACGTTGTGTCGCTCTCTCCGGCGCGGTCTCGCTCCGCCTCCCACTCGCGCACGACCTTCGTGAGCTCGCGGATGTACTCGGGCGACGTTCCGCAGCAGCCGCCCACGACGCG
Source organism: Lachnospiraceae bacterium (assembly GCA_017561985.1). The sequence continues at coordinate 14,461 of JAFZAZ010000018.1, read as the reverse complement.
GACGCCGTAGGGAAGCATCTGCCGCATCACGCCTGCAAATTCGGTCGGCGACACATTGTACGTGTTCGTCGCCGGGTCGGGAAGTCCCGCGTTCGGCTTGACCACGATCGGCAGTTTCGTCGCCGTGTAAAGCTGTTTCACCATCGGCAGCAGCTCCTCGGGTCCGAGCGAGCAGTTCATGCCGATACCGTCGATTCCCATGTCGGAAAATGTGAGCGCCATCGAGTCGATGCCCGTGCCCGTGAAGGTGCGCATGTTCGCCTCAAAGCTCATCGTCAGGTACACCGGCAGGTCGGAATTTTCCTTCGCCGACAGCACCGCCGCCTTCGCCTCGTAGAGATCGGTCATCGTCTCGATGAAGATCATGTCTGCGTCCTTGCCGGCGCGCACTTCCTCGGCAAATATGTCGTACGCCTCCTCGAAGGAGAGATCCCCGAGAGGTGCGATCAGCCGTCCGATCGGGCCGATGTCAAGCGCGACCTTCGTGTCCGGCCGGCCCGCCAGCGCGGCAGCCTCGCGCGCGTTTGCGACTGCGGCTGCGATCAGCTCCTGCACGGAATGGCCCGTCTTCGCCATTTTCAGACGATTAGCGCCGAACGTATTCGCGTATACAACCTGCGAACCCGCCTCGATGTAGCGTCTGTGGATCGCCGTAACCTTGTCGGGATGCTCGAGGTTCCACACCTCGGGGATTCCGCCGACGGGGAGTCCCGCCGCCTGAAGCTCGGTGCCCATCGCGCCGTCCAGTATCAAAATGCTCTTATTTTCCGCCATGAAATCCTCCCGGCCGCACGCCGCGGCCCTGTCTGATGCTCACCCGCTCACCCGGAAAATGCTCACTCCGCGTCGGGCGTTTCTCCTTCTGTCCTGTCCTGCCTCGAGAGGCAGCTGTCGTGGTACGCGCACCCTGCGCACGCACCCGCCGCGCAGGCTCCGACCGGTGCGGAGAGCGCGTCTCCGTCCTCCGAGGAAACCTTGCGAAGCTCCTTCGTCATGTCCTGCAGTCCGATGATCGCCGTCACGGATTTGAGCGGCGTCAGCATGTGGCTGTCCGTAGTCGCGACACCGATCCGCTTTCCCGCCTCGACCGCAGAGAGAAGCTCGTCCTGAAGCGCGAGCGGAAGGTCGCCGTACCCGGGCGAGAAGCGCCAGGTCTGCCGGAAGAGCGGGAATTTGCCCTGCAGCTCCGTCTGGATGTCGTCGCAGATCTGCTCGATCGCAGCCCCCGCCATCGCGTCCGTGAGCAGCGCCTTGGGCATGTTCGTCCGCTGCAGCCGCCGCATCAGCGCATCCACGCCGCTGCCGAGCGTCGCGGCCATCAGCACAACCTTCGTGCATCCGACGAGATGTTTGACGATGTCCCTGCCCGTCAGCGTGAGCGCGCACTCCGCAAGGCGCACCTCGGCCTCGCCGCAGCACTCCATGTCGAACACGCCTACGCTGTACGCGGGATGACACGCCTCCATGAGCGGCCCTTCGCACTCGCGCATCAGCGCAAGGATCGTCTCGTCCGGCGTCGTGTCCCCGTACCCCAGGTACCGCGCCGCCTCATCCATCCGGATCGGTTTTAACTCAACCATCAAACACTCCGTTTCTCTGTCTTTCGCAAAATCTCCGTAAACTCGAATAAGGGCACCGAAACCGATGCCCGCCCGTGACAGCACTATTCATTTTTCGTATACAAGCCTTACCTCCGCGCTCAGACCTCCCGGATCAGTCCCGGGTTGATCATCGGCGCCACCGCATCGGTGATGCGTTTGGCGACGTAGGGGTTGTTCATTGTGTAGAGGTGGATTCCGTCCACGCCGCGCGATACGAGGTCCACGATCTGGTCGATCGCATACGCGATTCCGCCCTCGCGGACAGCGTCCGGATATGCCTCGTAGCGGGCCATCATCCGCGCGAACTTCGCGGGGATACTCGCGCCGCACATCGTTACCATTCGCTCGATCGACGCCTTGCTCGTGCAGGGCATGATTCCCGCCTCGATCGGCACGTCAATGCCGGCGTCGCGCGCCTTGTCGCGGAACGCAAAGAACACATCGTTGTCAAAGAAAAGCTGCGAGAGCAGGTGATCCGCGCCCGCGTCCACCTTCTTCTTAAGGTTTGCTATGTCCGCCTCGAGCGACGACGCCTCCATGTGTCCCTCCGGGTAGCACGCGCCCATGATATGGAAATTGCCTTTTGTCTTCAGATAAGCGATCAGGTCCGACGCATGCCGGAAATCGGTCTGAATCTCTCGCTCCGCGTTCGGATTGCGGTCGCCCCGAAGCGCCAGGATATTCTCGATCCCGCGCTCGCGAAGCTGTTCGCAGATGCGGTCGATATCCTCCTTCGAGTTGTACAGGCACGTCAAATGCACCGCCGACTCGATCCCGTACTTTTTCTTGATGATCTCGGCGATGTCCGCAGTCTTCGTGTCCGCCGCGCTTCCGCCCGCGCCGTATGTCACGCTGATAAAATCCGGGCGCAGACCCTGTAGACCGTCGAGCGTCTTGTAGATCGTCTCGATCGGCATGTCCTTCTTCGGCGGAAAGATTTCAAACGTGAAAGCTGTCCGCCCGTGTTTCATGATTTCCGACAGTTTCATGCGGTTCTCCCTTGCGGCGGCGCATCTTAAAAAACCCCGGTCGCCGCACATACCGACATTATACCGAATCCTGTCCGGATTCGCAAGTGTTCTCGTCGTCCGAAACCGCTGTTTTCCTGCGTTTTCGCACAATCACAACCGCTGCGGCGATCGAAGCGGCAATCACAGCGGCTGCAGCGCCGACGATGATCCAAAAAAACGGATCAAACGGCTCGTTCCAGGTCACGTTGGAGTTCTCGCACCGCAGACTCTGCAGCGCGGATTTCGTCCACGTCTTGTCCTTCTTCGGGTAGTAGATTTTCGTAGTTTCTCCGTAAAATGCAAATTCGACATAACCGGGAAATGACCCCTCAAACCGCACGGTGCGGAGCGCGTCCGCCCCGGAAAATGCCATGTAGAGAAGCGCGTTCACGCTCTTCGGAAGCGTTATCGATGTGAGCTTGTCCGCGTCGTCAAATGCATAGCTGCCGATCTGTTCCACGCCGTCCGGCACACGGTACGTCGTCGTCTCCGGCACGCAATACAGGAGACATTTTCCGTCCGCGGTGAACAGATTGCCGTCGATGCTTCGGAACGACGGGTTGCCCTCCTCGACGACAATCTCCGAAAGCGGGGTTCCCGAAGCCGCGATCTCAAACCGGGTCGTCTCCTTCGCGATCGTGATCTTCCGAAGCACCGGACAGTCCATAAGCAACAGGCGTCCGCTTGTCATGCTGTGCGGAAGCGTGATCTCGGTGATCTTCTCGAATCCGCAGAACGCTGTCCAGTCTTTGCCTGCGTCCTTGCCGCCGTCGAACACGAGATCCTTCGACATCGATCCCTCGAGACCCTCCGAGAGGACGACCCGCTCCGCGTTCTTCCGAACGACCGAGGGGATGTTTACTTTCGGATTGAAGTACCCGGTTCCGGAGATCACGAGCGTCGTCCCGTCGAACTCCCATTTTGCGCGCTCTCCGCATGCTCCGCTCATCGGGAGCACCTCCTCGAACTCCTTCATGAGCGCATCGTTCGCCACTCGTCTTTCAAGCGTGCTGCTCAGATCCCATGAGATAAAACCATCCTCCGTGACAGTGCCCGTCACGAGCTTATCCGTCACCTTCCAAAGGAACTTCGAGGCAAGCCCGGCCGGCCCCTTCGAAAGCCCGACTGCATCGATCAGAAGCCCGGCATTCTTCTTGCCTCCGCCGCAGGCGTCCACGGAAACCCAAAGGTCTCCCGAATACGTCGTCTTCATGGTGATCGTGTCCCCCGCAACGAACGGCGTGCCCTTCTTCTGTGCGTCGGTCAGGCACTCATTTGCCGCATCGATCAGCTTTCGGATCGTCGCGATATCTTTGCGAACGGCGGCGAGATCCTCGCCATCCGTTCGTGCGCCAACTGTCTCTTTTCCTTCTTTTATCAGTGAAAGCGTGTCCTCATTCCACGTCTCATCGCCCTCGGGCGTGACGATCTTTTCGAGGACCTCCGCGGAAAATGCATATGACCCGAAAGCCGGCGCCTTGCCGCGGAACACAAGCTCGCGGATCGAATTGCACTGCAGAAACGCATAGGCGCCGATCTCAGTCACATTCGCGCCGATCGTCACTTCCGAAAGCGACATGCACCTGTTGAACGCCATCGATCCGATATGGGTTACCGAATCCGGGATCGCGATCTGCGCAAGTCTCTCGCAGCCGGAAAATGCGTACTGGCCGATCGCCTGCAGCCCCTCCGGAAGCGTCACGAACGTAAGCTCAAGGTGCCCGCTAAAAGCATAGCGTCCGATGAGTTTTGTCCCGTCCGCCACGCGCACCGAAGAAAGCCCGGGCGCAGCAATCACAAGCGCCGCACCGTCCTTCGTGTATACCGACCCGTCAACGGTCTTGAACGCCGGGTTGCCCTCCGCAACCTCAATTGCACGAAGCTTCGCGCAATCCGAAACGCTAAGATCAAGATGCAGCGCGCTCGCGGGAATCACCAGCTTCGTCAGCGCACCGCACGAGGAGATGAACGCCCCGTCGAACTCCTTTATTCCCTCGGGGAAAATGATCTCCGTCACCCTCGAAAAACCCTGAAACAAGCCCGGCAGGCCGCCGTTTTTGACTGATACAATGCCCGGTTCGATAACGACATGCGTGACCGCTTCCCTCTGCGCCGGGAACAACCGGTAAAATTCCTCCATCACGCCGCAGCCGTCACCGCTCACCGTGAGCGTCGTGCCGTCAAGCTTCCACCCGGCGCCGCAGCCGCACACTCCCTCCGTGACCATGAGACATCCGCAGGCCTCCGCCACAGCAGGAATCCGCAGCATCTCATCAAATTCAAAGCCAAGGCTCCACGCGATCAGCCCGTTTGACATGACCCTGCCTGTGATATTACCGTAAATCTTCGTAAACATCTCCGAGCGCAGCTTCATATAGATCTCGGGATTCAACTCTCCCGCCTGCTCTTCGCCCGTCAGCGCCGCAATCCTCTGCACGATCCCCATTCTGTGCCGTGTCAGCCGGTCCCTCGCGGTCGCCGATTCGTTCCAGCCCTGCGGCCAATACGTGATCGCCAGTATCTCGCCGGTCGTTTGAATGTCAAATGTGTCTCCTGCCGCCAGCTCGAACTGCGAGTCCTTTCTCACTTCCTCCACAGCGCGGATCAGGTCCGCGATCTTCATCGCATCCTTCCGGATATTGGCCAATTCCTCCTCCGTCAGCGCCACGTCCGCGAACGGATTTTCCTCATCCCTCGCAGCCGCTCCGCCGATCCCGGCAAACGCCAGCAAAACTGCCAGCACAACCGCCGTCAGCCTCTTTGCAAAGCTCATTTTCCGAGCTGTTCCGCGGCCCTGCCGCGTCTCTCCTCCACGAGCTGCTTCGTTCTCTTTCATCCTTCTGTCCCCCTTAAACAACGGCCGCTCCCCGCGTGCCTTTACAACTGAAACGACACAACCGCCGAAATTTATGGCAATCAATAACAGTTTACCGAAAAAGGGTGGGGTGTCTGCTCGCAAAATGAAGGATGAGCGCAAAAAGGCGGCTCCCGCCGTATAGCGAAAGAGCCGCCATCCTCTTACAACCTGCCTATCGGGTGTTCCACATCAGCGCGAGTCCGATCAGCAACGTAATCAACGTAGCATAGCCTGTCATCTGCAAAAGCAGCAGGGAAACAACACAAATCACAATTCCGATAATTCTTCTCTTGCGTTTTCTCTTTGTCACTTTTAAAGCGTTACGAATATTTACGACATCGTTTCGTCTGTTTTGAAGCGCAATTTTGAGCTGTACAGACTCTCTCCAACCTTTCAGGCTTCCGTATTGCTCGATTGCCGCATCCATCTCCCGAAGCGCTTCGTCTGTGTCGCTGATCTCAATTTTCTGGTGCTGATATTTTTCAAAGAAATTCATTCCCTGCCTTTCAAAATCCTGAGCGGAATGATACTTCTCGTCGAGCTTCTCACATTTCACCACCACGGAACGACACCACTCAATGCACTCATCCGCCTTCTGGAATCCGGCAACGCTCTCAAACATTTGCAAAGCTTTTCGTGCATCTTCGGTAGTCGCAATTTTCTTACTGAATGCGATAGCTTCCGTGTATATCTTTTTCTTGCGGTTCCACTCGATCTTTTTGTCCGCAGTATCCCGGTAGCTGTTCAAAGCGTTTACAAACGCCGCGTCTCCGAAACGAATCGCCCTTTGATAGCTGCTGTTCCTGTCAAATGCCATTTCGCAGTTTGCCAGTTCTTCCGGCTTCTTAAGCTTCAACTCGGCAAGAAGCTTCGCCAAATAAGCCTGTGCATTTTCAGGCGCTATATCAAGCACTTTGTCGACAGCTTTGTTCGCCTCATCCCACTCGCCGTACTCCAGCGAAACATACGCCCGGCGCAGCAGCGTATTTATATCCTGCCCCGCTGCAACGCTCGCCGCTCCGCGCGTCACCGCCTTGGCGCTGCCCACAGCTTCGGCTGCCGCCGTGAGCTTTTTGATTCCTCGAACAAGATCCGGCATGAAACCGAGCTTGGACATATCAAGCGCCTGGAGGTGCGAGAATTCATCCGGAAGATCATACGGATCCATATCCTTGAACGCCGGAATTAACGTTTTCTTTCCCTTGCTGCTTCGGACGAGCGCAAGGTAGCGCGACCATTCATTTTTCACCCAAACAGCGTTAAAGTACTCTTTCCGCGTGCCGATGACCACCATTACTTTGGCGCTGTTCAGCGCTGCGAAAATGTACGGCTCGTATGCGGTACCAAGCTTGTCCTCCAGCGTGATACGTGCAAAAAACACCTTGAAGCCTTCCTGCTTCAGCTGATAATACAACTCGTTTGCCAGCACGGAGTCGGGCGTACGTCTTCCGTTCGGATCGGTCTCCTTGTAGCAGATGAACACGTCGAAAGGCTCTTCCTTGCCGGAGATTGCAAGAATCTCCTTCTGAATCCCGTTGATTACCGCTGCCTCTTCCACGTACAGCGCGCGCTGCGAGGCGTCTGCATACTGCAGCGCGGACTTATAGTTGTCATCGTCAAAGATTGACGTAAACTGCGTGCGGTTGACCGTGGGCATCCGTTTTCTAGTCGCGGGATCTTCCACGTACTCGATTCCGAACCGACACAACACAAGCGACCAATACGCCTCAGCGTCGGTGTTGTCCTCGTTCAGAATCTGCTCATAGATTGCGCTCGCCTTATCGAACTCATTGTTTCGCCGAAAATGATTTGCCCTGTCGTAGAGATTTACCCGACGATTATCGTCCAATTTCGGAAGCGTCTGCCGTGTCTCACAGTTTTCACAGACTCCGACCGTGGCACCCGGCGTAAACACGATGTTTCCTCCGCACATTTTGCACTTAAAAGTTGCCATACTCGCTCCTATCTGCTCCACTCATTTTTCACCCAGATTGCAGTAAAATACTCCGGCTTCGAACCCATCGCCTGCGCAAACAGTACATTGATACACCATCGCATTGACCTCCGGGTTGTGCTATATTCAAAGCAAATTACTTCATGAGCTTGCAAAGACGATTGCGTTCGTTAACCAGCGCCTGCAGATTTTCCGCTGTTTCCAATGCTCTCTCATCATCTCCGCGGGAAACCGCATCGGAAAGCTGCTCAAAAACAAGCGAGATACGGCTCTCGGAATCCGCAAGGCCCTGATTGCTCATCGGGTCCGAATAACGGATAGCTTCCGTCACCTTTTTGCACGCGTTCTTCACCGCTTCGCTCTTCGCCATATCCGCAACGCTCTCGGCGCGGACCGTCATAGTCCGAACAAACTCCGTTGCCGCTGCAACCTTGTTGTCGATATTTGCAACATAGTCTGCCGCCGTATACGCCTTGATCACCTCGATCGCTGTGATTGCAAGCACCACAAGACATACAATGACGCCGATCCAATCCGGAATCGCCGGAACTGCCATGACTACCGATCCGACAATCGCCATTGCGATCAAGCCCCAATAGCTCAGGGAAATGAGCGGGAACTTATAGAACATGCTGACGAGTTCTTTGTTCTCTATCGACGATTTAAACGCCAGATATGCGCACACCAAAACGCCGACGAAAGAGATCAGGATAAACCCGTAACCGATCCAGAACGAGGTCTCAAATCCTTTGCTTCCGAGAACTTCCGCCTGTGTGATAAAGCTGATCGCACTGAATACGCAAAATGCGATCAACCAAACAATAACGTATACCGAAAAACTCTTTTTCATTGTGTTATCCTCCTCCGGTGTCTCAGATTTCCGAAAGCAGCTTTGCCTTCATCGCCGCAAGCTCTTCGTCGGACAAAATGCCCGCTTCCTTCATCATCGTCAACTTATCAAGTTTCGCTTTGAACGCCGCCATGTCGTCAGCTGCACCCGCTGCCCCCGGAGCTGCAACCGCTCCGACGCCCACCGGGTTGGTCGTGGTTCCTCCCGCCGACTGGAAGGCTGTTCCAACCGCTCCTCCGACTACGCCGCCGATCGTACCGCCGACACCTGCCATTGTACCGAGTCCGACGCCCATGCTGGTAAACTGACCAACCGCCTCATTTTGCGCAATCTTCTCAGCAACATCAAAGCCGCGCTCCTGAGCATAGGAATACCCTTCCTGCGCACGCTTCTGCGCCTGCGCCTGCGAATCAATCACAAGCTTCTGTGCCTCAGTCTGCGCCTCAATGATCGAGGTCTGCTGACGAAGCTTCGCCTCCGCAACCTCGGTATATTGGCGATAATGAAGCTCCTTGAACTTGTCGTACTGTCTGTCACCATCCGGCTTCGCTACATTTGTCACCAGGAAGCGCTCCAATGCGATTCCGTACTCCTCAAAATCCGGAATCAGCAGCTTGCGAAGATCCTCCGAGAAGTCCGAAAGATTCGCATCGATATCAAAAACGTTGATTGCTTTGGCGCGGATTACCTGCGGGATATACGTCTTAACACGCGTCATCAAAAAAGCACGGAAATACGAGACTAGTTTCTGCTGATCGAGCATAAGCTCCGTACCTACAAGCTTCAGCAGAAGCTTCCGGCTGTCCTGCGCGCGAAGCGACATCTCACCCGAAGCCCCAAGGGAAATCGGGAATCCGTAGATCGGGTCCGTGTACTCAACCTTGCTGTCGGTACCCCACTTGACCGCCATCTGAACAGTCTTGTTGACATAATATACTTCACAGTGGAACGGGGATCGGTCATCTCCTACCGTTCTTCTCAAAAGCCTTCCGATCAGCGGTATATTCTGCGTCTCCAGAGTATGCCGCCCGGGTCCGAACAGGTCCAGAGCCTGACCGTTCATGAAGAAGACTGCCTCCTGGCTTTCATGAACGATCAACTGTGTCAGTGCATTGAAATCTTCTGCTTCCGGTTTTACGCGGTATACATCTCCATCTTTGTAGGTACCGTACTTCCATACAAATGTACGGTTGTCACCTTCATACGCGATAACGCTTGCAATCTTCGCCATAAGACAATCTCCTTTGTTTTTATGTCCTCTTGTGCCCGAAAACGCCCTCGCAAGAGGGCGCAAAACACAATCTGTTCACAATTTCAATATGCTCGATATATCGACAATTGTCAATCAATCGACCATCGGTTAGTATTTTTTGTAGAAACAGTTTTGTCTCTCGTTTTTCAGGCACTTTTTTGACAGATTTTTTGTACATTTTTACGAGGTATTGCCGCTATGATCACATACAAACCGTTCTTTGAAACATTGAAGAAAAGGAATATAACCACCTATTACCTTGTCACCTACTACGACCTCAGCCGCAGTCTCCTCGACCGGCTGAAGCACAACAGGCCGATTACGACGGCCACCATTGAGAGCCTTTACAAAATGCTCAACTGCCGCGTGCAGGACATCCTCCTGTACGAGCCGGACGGCGATGCGACTCCGCCGACCACGGTGAAGTAGGGCGACTCGAAAACAGCGCATGAAAAAAGCACCTTCGTCAGAGGGTGCTTTTTGTTTGAAATATTATACTGTGCCTTCTGCGGCGATCCGCATAGCCTTACTCAAGAGTCTTCAAGGCGTCACTCTTAGGGATCTTACGAATCTTCCACAGCTGCAAAGCAGCGACAGCTAAGTAACTCGCGATGCCGAGCAATATCATTTTCCAATAGCAGTCCGCGCTGATGCAGTACGGGAGGTAACCGCTCATGCGCTGGTACAGGTAGTTCTTGAAGATCAGATGCATGAGCCAGTCGACGATCGGCACTGCCAGCAGGAGGCTTGCGATGACCACAAGGGACGTCGAGACGATGTAAAGGCCGCCGATCTCGCCGCCGGTGAAGCCGAGGATCTTCGTCATGGAGATGCTCACCGAGTTGCGCTCGATGATCTGCTTCGCAAGGAGGTAGACCATCAGGACGAACATCAGAATGCCGAACCATTTTACGGGCTCCATGAAGTCCGCGAAGGACTTCCAGAGCTGGTCCGCAAAGCTGCCGAAGGTCTCGCTGTCGAGCGTCATGTAGATGTTCGACGCGGTGAGCTCCGTAAGCTCACGGTTCGCAAAATAACCGCTGTAGTAGTCGGGCGTCTTGTCGAACATCGTGTTGAACTCGTCCGTGTTGACGAAGACCGCGAGGGACGCCTCGTAAGGGTATTCGCCGGCGACCACGAACTCGTAGTTCCTGTCCGCGTATTTGTCGTAGAGGCTCACGGTGTCGCCCACGGAGACGCTGTATTTGTCCATGAAACCGTTCGAGAGCAGCGCTTTGCCCGCGGGGATCACCTGCTTCACATATTTGCTGTCCGGAGCGATTCCGTACACGGAAACCTCGTCTGTCTTGTAGTCCTTTTTGGTCGTCTCGAGCGTCGCGATCGCGAACTTCTCGGCGCCCTCGCCCGCTTCCTCGGGCGTCTTCAGAATGTACTGATAGCGGCTGATGCTCGTGTCGTCGATTCGTTTTGCGACTTCCTGAAGCAGCGGCTGGAACATCAGTCCGAAAATGATGATCGCGCCGGCCAGCACAACGCCCACCGTCATGGTAATGTAGTTGGGCAGGTTCTGGAGCAGAATGCGGATGCGGAATCTCCACGAGAAGGGAATGCTGCGCGACAGCCTGAGAGCGCGCTTCTTCTTGCGGCCGGAGATCTCGCGGCGCAAAAACTGCAGCGGGCCGATCCGCATTTTCCAGATCAGGATGACCGCGTTGATGCCGATCATGATGATCGTGGGCCAAAGCGTTGTCGTGACGAACGCCTTTTTATTCCAGAATGTCTCGACCTTGCCGAGCGAGTACATCTCGTTGTAAATGCTGACCATGAAGTCGCGAAGCGCCGTGTAGCCGAGGATGTTTCCGACCAGCATTCCCGCCAGGAACGACAACAGCGGCAGCGTCATGTAGTGGCGCACCATCTCGCCTCTGGTGTAGCCCGAAGCGCGCAGCGTTCCGATGACCGCCGCCTCCTTCGAGAGCGTGTTGATCGTCGTGACCGCCACGATAAATGCGAGCACCGCGACGACGATGTACAAAAACACGACCATGGCAGCCTCGTCGCCGTTCATATCCTCGCCCGCAAACTGAATGCTCTTGTTCTCATACTCCGGCAGCAGGTCTGTCGCCTCGAGCATCGTGAGGCCGCTCTCGCCGGACATCGCACGGATCACGATGTCCATATTGGCCGCGACAAGCTCCTCGCGAAGCGCCGTCAGCAGGACTTCCGTCGCCGCCTGCTTTTCCTTGTCCGTCTCGGGCTTTACCGCGTACCGCCATGCGTAACTGACAGTCGCATGGTCGGAGTCGTACGCGTCAAATCCTTCCGCCGTCATGATGCCTACGCCAAATGTCTCACAGTCGAACATCAGGTCCGCGTTGTCCTTGAAAAGAGCGCTGTAATTCGGCAGAGCCACGCGCCCCGTGACAGTCAGTTCCTTTCCGCCGACCGTGATGCGGTCGCCGACTTTTATGCCGTCTTTCGCCGAGTGCAGACTGTCGAGCGCAATCTCGCCCTCCGCCTGCGGAAGCCGTCCTTCCACCTCTTCCGGAATGTTCACTTCACTGTCGCGGTACACACGGAGCGTCGCCTCGCCGCACTTCTCCTCAAAAAAATCCGCGCGGTACATCGTCGCGCCGGCCTTCTTCGCCACCGCCTCGAGGAAGCTGTCCTCCGGGCGCACGTTGAACGTCATGTGTCCGTCTTCCAGGTTGTTGTTCGCCAGATTCCTTTTGTATGCCTTCGCAATGCCGTCGTTCGCGACCAGAAAGCCCGAGACGACGGACACGACCATGGCGATAAAGAGGAAAATGACAAGATATTTTCCGAAGTCCGCCTTAAGCTCGCGGGGCAGCCTGCGGTTCATGGGATTTCTCATGGCTGCGCCCCCCTTACCACTCGATCTCGCTGATCGGAAGTTTGTTTTCGTTGAGATAGTTGCGGCTCACCTTGCCGTCGCGGAGCTTGACCACACGGTCGGCCATGTTTTTCAGCGCGTCGTTGTGCGTCACCATGATGATCGTGTTGCCGTACTCCTGATTGATGCGCTCCAGAAGCGCAAGGATCTCTTTCGAAGTGTTGTAATCAAGCGCGCCTGTCGGTTCGTCACAGAGCAAAATGTCGGGGTTTTTGATGACCGCGCGGCCGATCGCCGTGCGCTGCTGCTGTCCGCCCGAGAGCTGCGTCGGAAGCTTGTGGCGATGCTCGTACAGACCGAGCGTCTTCAGAAGCTCGTCGACGTCGAGCGGCTTTTTGCTCAGGTACGCACCGACCTCGATGTTCTCGCGGACCGTCAGGTTCGGGATCAGATTGTAGAGCTGGAACACATAGCCGAGATGGTCTCTGCGGTACTGCGTCAGCCTCTTTTCGTTCATGTCGGCGGTCTTCTCACCGTCAATCATCACATAACCCTCGTCGGCGTTGTCGATGCCGCCGATGATGTTGAGAAGCGTTGATTTGCCGCTGCCGGAAGGCCCTAAGAGCACGCACAGCTCCCCTTTCTCCACGCAGAGGTCCACTCCCGCGAGCACGATCTGCCGCGCCTCGCCTTCGCCGTAGCTTTTTTTCACGTTTTTGATTTCTACAAAGCTCATTTTCCAAATACTCCTTTCACATGGCGTCGGTTCGCTCCGCATGAAAACGCAAAAGCGACCGGATGATGCTTTCGCCATCTTCGGTCGCCGATTACTCTTCTTCTGAAAGGGCAGACTACACGTATGGCTAAGCATACATGAGTCTCGCAATTTAAAACAAGCCAGGCGTTATACGCCAGGATGTTGACTTGCTGCTCGACGCGGTGGACGTCGGCTTGCTACTCCCCCATGGGTTCGAATTCATTGTAGCATCGCGAGTTGTCCTATGTCAACCCACAAAAAGCACCGAAATTTTCCAGGCATTCCGCGGTTGTTTTTGTCGCTTGTGTCGGTCAGACGGATATCCTCGGGAAACTGCCGTAAAACAGGGGCTTTCGGGGCATTTTTCGGGGGTTTTTGACTTTTCGGGCGAACGATGCGTCTTTCCCGTTCGCCAAGCCGTTTCGCGTATTGCAACAGCGTGCAATTCATGCTATACTCATTTTAGTGTTATCCGACACTGTTTTTGATATGGTACATGACGTTGTGAGTGAGCAGAGTTCCACCCCTATTCCGGTTCGAACCCGGAGCAACCGCCGGCCCGTATCTGACGAAACGATCATTTTCCGCTACGTGCTTTTTCCGTGTCCCGCACTCTGTCGCGAGACCGTCTTTGCGCGAGCTTTGTTTCGTCGGAAAATTGCCACGATTCTCTGCCTGCCCGACAACGCCCGGGCAGTTTTTTATTGCGCAAAATGCACCGCCCCGAGGCGGTCCTTGCGCGGGAAGGAGCATCGATGAACGGAACCGCCAGGCGGCACCCTGCTGTGTCGTTCGTCTACATCATCTCGGTGCTTCTGATCGCAATGTTTGCGCAGTCGCCCTATATCACGATCCCTGCGTGGACCGGCGCGGCTTTGTATCTCGCGACGGCCGAACGAAAGGATCTCTCGATGCGGCGCTTCATCGGATTTGCGCTCCTTTGGGTGCTTGTCGCGGTGACAAACCCGCTGTTCTCCACCGGCGGCGCGACCCCGATCGTATTTATCGGCGGCCGTCCGTACACGAAGGAGGCACTCCTGTACGGAGTGCACCTCGGAGGAATGCTGGTCGCCGTGCTTCTCTGGTTCCGGTGCGAGCGGATGCTTGTCCCGGACGAACATCGGTTTTATCTCTTCGGCCGCATCGCGCCGAAGCTTGCACTTTTGATCTCGTCCGTCCTGCGGTTTGTCCCGCTTCTTCGCCGGCGCGCGGAAGCGATGCGGGGCGCACAGACCGCCGTCGGCGTCTACGACGACCCCGACTGGCTGCACCGGGCGCGAAGCCACATGACCACTTGGTCCGCGCTCACGACCTGGTCGCTCGAACAGGCGATTGACACAGGCGCTGTCATGAAGGCGCGCGGCT
>JAFZAZ010000017.1 GCA_017561985.1 Lachnospiraceae bacterium | reverse complement strand
TACCTATGAGGTGCCGAACGTGTCGCTGTTCCTTCAGGACACCGAGAAATACCGCGAGCAGTACAACGCAAGGCACAAGGGAAATGAACTGACGCAGGATTATTTCAAGGTCACGGATAATTCCTGGCTGCTGACCGTCGTCCCGACGGCGCTGCTGATGATCATGGCAATCGTGCTGTTTGTCGTGATGTTCCGGCAGGCGAACGGCGGCGGGAAGATCAATTCGTTCGGCAAGGCAAATATCAAGGCCGCATCCGGCTCCGCGAAAAAGGCAACCTTTGCGGACGTTGCCGGTGCGGATGAGGAAAAGGCCGAAATGGCCGAGGTCGTGGACTTTCTGAAAAATCCGAAGAAGTTTGAGGACATCGGCGCAAGAATCCCGCGCGGCATTCTGCTGCTCGGCCCTCCCGGTACCGGTAAGACGCTGCTTGCAAGAGCTGTCGCCGGTGAGGCGGGCGTGCCGTTCTTCCCGATTTCCGGTTCGGACTTTGTGGAAATGTTCGTCGGCGTCGGCGCAAGCCGTGTCCGTGATCTGTTTGAGCAGGCAAAAAAGCATGCGCCCTCGATCGTGTTCATCGACGAAATCGACGCGGTCGGCCGGCACAGAGGCTCCGGTCTGGGCGGCGGTCATGACGAGCGTGAGCAGACGCTGAACCAGCTCCTCGTTGAAATGGACGGCTTTACTGACAAGGAAAGCGTCATTGTCATTGCGGCAACGAACCGCCGCGATATTCTGGATCCCGCACTGCTGCGTCCGGGCAGATTCGACCGTCAGATCACGGTCAATTACCCTGACGTCAAGGGCAGAGAGGAGATCCTCAATGTCCACAAGGGCAAGAAGCCGATCGGCCCGGATGTTGATTTCCACGAGCTTGCAAAGGATACGCAGGGCTTCACCGGTGCAGACCTTGAAAACCTGCTGAATGAGGCCGCGATCCTCGCGGCAAGAGCGGACCGCAAGGCGATCATCGCTTCCGATATTGAGGAGGCGACCATGAAGGTGCTCTCCGGTCCGGAGAAAAAGTCCCATGTCCCGACGGCGGCTGACAAGCGCATCACCGCGTTCCATGAGGCCGGTCATGCGGTCACGGCGTATCATCTGGAAACGCAGGATCGCGTGCAGCAGGTCAGCGTGGTGCCGCGCGGCATGGCAGCCGGTATGACGTGGACGCGTCCGGATACCGAGGACAACCACATGAGCAAGACCAAGCTGCTTGAAACCATTGTCATGATGATGGGCGGCCGCGCAGGTGAAGCGACCGCACTGGATGACATCTGCACGGGTGCATCCAATGACATTGAGCGTGCAACCAAGCTGGCGAAGAACATGGTCACGCGCTGGGGTCTTTCCGAAGCACTCGGCCCGGTCGCATACGGCTCCGAAAACGATGAGGTGTTCCTCGGCCGCGATTACGGCCATGTGCGTGATTACTCCGACGAGGTCGCAGCCCGCATTGACGCGGAGGTGCGCAGAATCGTGGAGGAAAGCTATGAGAAGGCGCTGGTGATCCTGAAATCGAACCGGCATCAGCTGGATTCGCTGGCGGAGTTCCTGCTTGAATATGAGAAGGTCAATGAGAAGGAATTTCTGCAAATCATGCGCGGTGAGCTGACGGTTGAGAGCCGCAAGGCAGAGCTTGCAGCGCAGCCTGCTGCCGAGCCGGAACAGCCCGAAGCCCCTGCGGAGGCCACGGCAGAAGCTCCGGCTGAGGCCAAAGCAGAATCTGCGGAATAAGCGGTGTATCTGCCGGGGCAGAATTCCCGGCACACGAAATCAGAACAAAACGGGCGCTGATGTGATGTCAGCGCTCGTTTTTTACGGAATGTTCCGTACGCAGAAATAGTGCTTCCAGCAGAGTAAAAATGAGGGCTCCCGCCCTCAATCTCCCACTGGGGATGTATCCCGGGTCTCATTTTGAATCCATCGGAGATTCCGCTTTTTTACCGACAAGCGTGGCTGCCTTTTGCATAGACTGCAAAGGGCAGCTTTTTTTGCGCCGAAGCCGTTACAAATGTCACTGCCGCAATGACGGATGACATCTTCCGTTTCCGCACGCGATCCGCTATAATGATCTCAGAAACAAACCAAAGCGGAGGGAGGTGAATTCTATGACGGAAAAAAGCACACTGAAAAGCATCGTCATTATCATCGCGGCAATTCTGTTGGGAGGGATCATCATTCTGGCAGACCTGGATTCATTCCTCAGTTTTCCGGCGTGCCTGATACTGTGGTTTGCAGTCGGCCTCGGCGCGACCGCGCTGGCGCATCTCATCTCGCTGATTGTCTGCCTGATCACGAAGAAGGATATTCTCTCCGTGATGCAGCTGCTGTGTCCCGGTGTGCTGGCACTGATCGCGCTGATCTTTGCCTGCCGTGAAAGGCACAGCTTTATGGGTCAGATCGGCGCTGCGGTGATTGAAGTATTGTTTGTGATTCCGTTCGCCGCGACCTTTCTGATCCGTCTGACAGCTGTGATCGTTCGCGTCATGCAGCAGCATAACAGCACTGCGGATAAATAAGCGGCCGAAAACGCCGCATCAAACAGAATACTGCTGCGCAGTAAAAACAGCCGCCGCCCGTTCAGGGGCAGCGGCCGTTTTCGTTATTCAGTTGCCGGTTCCGGTTTGCGGATCATTCGTCATCGCGCTTTCTGTACACGAATGCCGCTGCGCCGGCCATCAGCAGGGTGATGAACAGTGCGGTCGGAGCCTTGTCGCCCGTCCGGACAGATCCGGTTCTGGTGTTGACGCCGCCGGTTCTGACCGTTGCCGCCGTGGTTCTGACGGTTTCGGTGTCCGTAACAGTTGCATTGCTCTGCGTGCGGATATCGCCGATATCCGTTCCGTTCGCATCGTTCGTCACTTCCGGTGCCGTTGTTGTTTCCGCAGTGGTCGTCACTTCGGAAGTCGTTGTGACCTCGCCCGTCGTGACCGCTGTGGTGGTGGCTTCTGTCGTCGTCACGCCGGTCGTTGTCGTGATTTCTGTCGTTGTCACCTTGGTCGTTGTTGTGGTTTCTGTCGTTGTCACCTTGGTCGTTGTTGTGATTTCTGTCGTTGTCACCGTAGTCGTTGTGGTTTCCGTCGTCGTTGTGACTTCGGTTGTAACCTCTGTCGTAGTGACTGTCGTCGTTGTCGTGGTGACTTCCGGTGTCGTGACTTCCGGCGTTGTCACAGTGGTTTCGGTCGTGCTCTCCGTTGTGGTGGTTTCTTCCGTCAGAATCTCGCCGGTCACCGCTTCCATCGTGGTCGTGGTGATTTCCGTCGTGATTTCTGTCGTTGTGATGATGATCTTCTCATCGACCATTTCGATGACCTTGCCGTCCTCGACGTCCTCGCCGTTGATCTTCACCAGCTTGCCGCCGGAGATCTCAAATGTCATGTTCGTTGCGACCTCGTAGCCGTTCGGTGCCGCAAGCTCATGCAGCAGGTATGTGCCGTCCGGCAGTCCGTTGATGTTCGTCGGTGCCGTGCCGGAGATCCATACCAGTGCTTCGCCGCTGCCGTTCACCAGCTCTGCACCCTCGCCCAGCTCCACAATGTTCTGCGGGAAGTAGATCACATTGCCCGCGCCGTCCTTTCCGGTCAGCGTCAGGCTTGCGCCCTTGACTTCTGCGCCGAACTGATCCGCCTTGTTGATCTTCACATTCGCGGTCGGTGCCGGGGTTGTGGTTGTCACAGTCGTCGTGACTTCCTGTGCGGTGGTCGTAACCGTTGTGGTTGTGACCTTCGCAGTTGTTGTGGTTGTCGTTGTGGTCGTCGTCGTGGTTGTGGTTGTGGTTGTCGTGGTCGTTACGGTCGTCGTCGTGGTCGTAATGATCTTTTCATCGACCATTTCGATGATCTTGCCGTCCTCGACATCCTCGCCGTTGATCTTCACCAGCTTGCCGCCGGAGATCTCAAATGTCATGTTCGTTGCGACCTCGTAGCCGTTCGGTGCCGCAAGCTCATGCAGCAGATATGTGCCGTCCGGCAGTCCGTTGATGTTCGTCGGTGCCGT
>JAFZAZ010000016.1 GCA_017561985.1 Lachnospiraceae bacterium | reverse complement strand
CTGACGAAAGGAGCGAATCCGTGAAAAAGATCGGCATTCTGTTCTTGATTATTGTATTGCTGACGACTGGCTGCGCAAAGGAGCCCGCCGTTGACGCGCATCCCGAATGGGACGAATATCCGATCCGCTTCGCCGAGGTGCTTGCCGCGGAAACGATCGAGGGATTTACGCTGAACGAAACGAGCGACGTGATGTCGATCGCGGGGCTCTGGTACGCGACGTGGACGGCGGGCGAGGGCGAACAGATCGAGAACGCGCAGGGCAAGGAAGCGACCGTGTATGACGCGCAGATCTATCTGCTTCTTAAGGAGGGGCAGACGGAGAAGGGCGCGCAGAACGACGTTTTGGATTGGATCAAACGGGAACAGGGTGCGTATGAAACGACGGAAACGACGCTGACCGTCAACGGAAACGAATACCGCGTGCTGCACCTCGTTCGCGGCGGTGCGGACAACCCGTACCACCATGGTGAAGCAGCATTTCTGCTGATCGGCGCAAATGTAGTGACGGTGGAAGTGCTTGCAAAAGAAGGGTTTTCCGGCGATACGGAGGCGATCCTCCGGCAGTTTCTGGAACACCTGCATTTTTGAGGGGGAAGAATGAGATGGGTCTGTTTTTTCGGGACGATGAACATAAAATCGAAGGCGTCCGGTCGGTCGGATTTGCCAGATACCGCGAGGTTCTGGAGGGGAGCTGGAAGGAGCTCTTTCTGGTCGGGTTCATTTCGCTGGTCCTGTTTATCCCCTTCGCGGGCGGCATGGTCTATGCGGTGCTCAGTAAAAGCGCACTGATCGCCCTTCTTTCGGGAGTAGTGGGCGGCGTGTTTGCCGGTCCTGGGCTCGGGTGTCTCTACGATCTGATCCTTCGTCGTCTTCGGAACGATAAGGCAGAATGGTGGGTCTGCTGGAAGAAAGCGTTCAAGCAGAACCTTGTGATCTCGATTCTCACCGGCATTGTGCAATGTATCTTTATGGGACTGGTCGTCTTTTCCGGCGCGCTGATGCTGTGGGGTGCAACGCCGCCGTCGCTCGGTACGATCGCGATCCTGCTGGTCGGATCGATCCTGCTGGCCGCGGTCCTGACGGTTTGGTGGCCGCAGGCGGTTCTTTTTACGCAAAAGCTTGGCATTCGCCTGAAAAACACGCTGTTTTTTATCCTGTTTCACCCGGGCAGAGTGTTTGGCGGCGCGGTGCTGCAGGTTGTATACTGGCTGATTTTGTTCCTGTTCCTGCCGTGGACAGCGTTCGTTGTGCCGCTCCTCGGTGACTGGTACGTGATCTTCCTCGCGGTCTTTTTCATCTACCGCCCGCTGAATAAGGATTTCAAGGTTGAGGATCAGATCCGTGAGGCGTTTCCCGACAATCTTCCGGAGGAGGAGTACATCCCGTGAACGAACCGATCGCAGTCAATCGCTTTACATTGACAAAAGAACTGTTCTATGAGGGCAACAAGCGTACAAGTAAAGAGACCTATTCGCGCTTTGCGCTGCGCATGGTGCTGATCATGACCGGCGCATGGATCGTGATCGCGGTCGTGACGCTTCTTACGCGTCCGAGCATCGTCTTTCTCGCAGTCGAAGCGTTCGTGCTGATCCTTGCCTCGATGTGGGTTGCGGTCTATACGCCGTGGAGAAAGCGCAAAAAAGCTTACAATGCGTTTCTCGAGCTGTACGGAGAAGACCCGGAACGCACGACGGTGTTCTATGATGATCGGGTGGTTGTAAACCCCGAAGGACGCGAAATCACGGTGGCGTATAAGGACCTTGCGAAGACGCTGACGAGCGAACACCTGCTGATTTTCATCACAAACGCCAACAAAGGCGTCCTTGTAAGCCGCGAAGGATTCGTCAAAGGAAGCGAAATGGAGCTGCTTTCCCTGCTTTCAAAATAACGTTTCATACCGTTTTTGTCTCACCTGGCAACCTGCGCCGGGTGATTATTTATGAATATCAACAGCAGAAACGATGAAAACAACGTATTTTTATAAATATTATATTGACAGGCACAGGTTCGCCTGCTATACTGAAAGCGTGATAACCGTGAAACGTTACACGCATCTAAAACCATTCTAAAACCACCAGTCGTCCCGCATGCTCACCAAAAATGCGGAGAATCGTACCATTCTAAACAGAATTGAATAGAGAGGGATTATCTATGAAAACAAATCTTCATCGTTTGTTTGCTGTTATGCTTGTTGTCCTGATGGTCTTCAGCGTGTTTGCCTGCTCCGGTAATGCTGGCAGCGACAAGCCCGAAGTCGCAGTGGCGGACGACATCGTAAACGGCGATTTTGAAGACGTGGCATCCGGTCAGTGGGTCGGCTGGACCCGTAAGGATGCGGCTTTCAACTTCCGCGGAGTCACCGATGCGGAGAAGATCAGCGGCGCTCCGATCGAGAAGAGCGGCACGTACTTCTTTGCAGGCACTGTCGGCGGCAACCCCGCCATGCGCGGCACGCTGACCTCCGATCCGTTCAAGCTTGGCGGCAACGGCTTTATCACGTTCAAGATGGGCGGCGGCAAGGACACTGAAAAGTGTTATGTTGAATTCTTTGAGCAGGGCAATGACAAGGCGATCGCGCACGTCACGAACGACGATTGCGACGGCGTATACATCACCGATCATCTGATGACGAAGGTCGTGGATCTTTCTGCCTATATCGGCAAGACGATTTACATCGTGGTCACCGACAACGACGACGGCAACGACTGCTCCTGGCTGAACCTCGATGCATTCAAGGTCTGCAAGGATGCGGCGGAAGTTGACGCCGCAAAGGCGGAGCATGACCGTCAATTTGCAGACTACGGTCCGAGACCGTTCGAAGAGGATGAGACCTCCAACGCAATTGTCAACGGCGGCTTTGAGACCGGAGACCTTACCGGCTGGCTGCTCTTGGACGGTACCGCACTTACCCGTGCGGCGATCGTTCCGACCTCGCAGTACTACTGGACCGACCGTATGGTATACGGCGAAGGTGAATACTACCTCGATGGCTCCAACAACGGCGCGATTCAGGAATCTCTGACCGGCGCGATCCGTTCCACCAAGTTTACGCTCGGCGGCGACGGCTTCATCACCTTCATGATGGGCTCCGGCAACGGCGGCTCCTATGTTGCACTGTGTGACGGCAACACGGACGAAGAGCTGATCAAGCAGGAAAACACGTACTTCTCCGATCCGGCGCTTGCGCTTACGCTGCTCCGCTACTACATGGATGCAAGCGAATTTATCGGCAGAGTCTGCTACATGAAGGTCGTTGACGCAAATGACGGCAGTAACGGCGGATTCGCGTTCATCAACGTCGATGACTTCCGCGTTTCGCTCACGAAGGACGAAGTCGCGGCGCTCGAAGTCGAGCAGATGGAGAAGATCCAAAACGAGACCTACACCTCCGCTTCCTACGACGATCTGACCTCGCTCAGAAACTACTACACCAACTATCCGTACCCCGTACCGCTTCAATCCCTGACGATGACTGCGTATGCGGACAATCAGGTCGTCGACTGCGGCACAGTCGACCTCACCGCATACGTTGCGGACGCGAAGGCAGCGTTCGGCAGCGAGGATGTTCCGGTTGCGATTACCAAGGTCGAGTTTGAAGGAAATGAAACGACCGAGGGATTCGATGCGTTCGACATGAGCGCGCCGGGTTTCTACAATGTATTCTACGGCGCTGAGAAGGACGGCAAGACGGTGGAAGCTAAGATTACCGTGGTCGCGATGGCGGATCATAATGAAATCGCTAACGGCGGCTTTGAGAGCGGAAACCTTGCGGGCTGGACGATCCTGACCGACGCATGGCAGAAAGTCGAAGGTCAGTATCCTGGCGTCATTTCCGCAGAAACCTACTGGGGCGAAGCGCTTCCGTACAACCAGGCGGGCGAATTCCACCTCGACGGCTGGAACACCGGTATCGGCGAACCTGATCCGTGGGCGATTCGCTCGACGAACTTCACGCTCTCCGGCTCCGGATTCATCTCCGTCCGTATGGGCGCAGCGGCAGCCGCGGTCAAGGTCTTCAAAGCGGACGGCACGCTGATCGGCTACTATAAGCAGAACCGCTTTGCGGACCAGAACTTCCCGTCCCTCGCACAGGGCGGTCACTGGGCTGACATGGGCACCTATGTCATGGATCTTTCCGCATACATCGGCGAGGAGCTGTACATCGAGCTACACGACGAAGTGATTGAGGGCGGCTGGGCGCATGCCTTCTTCGATGAAATCGTGACCTTCTATGAGGAAGCACCGGACTACGCAAACAACTTTGAAACCGTCATGGACGGCAATCAGGCGGGCGAAGTCCAGATTCCGTGGCAGCTTGCGGAGAATCTCGCATAAACACTGAACCCCCAGGGAGGGCTTATGAAAAAGTTCCTTACCATTTGTACGATCCTGCTGGCGGCGGTCTTATTGACCGCCTGCGCCGGCGGGGGCAAAGACAAGCATCAAAAGGATCTGCTCCTTTATCTCAAATTCGATGAAGGTGAAGGTCTGACGGTGAAGGATGCCGCAGGCAATGTTCCCGATACCGATATGAACTACGCATTTCATGGTGCGGCGTACATGGACGATCAGGACCCGCAATGGCGGCAAGACGGCATCAGCGGCGGCTGCCTGCTATTGGACGGTACATCCACCTATGTGCAGTACAACCGCAACGACATCACCGTTTCCGGCAAAGCGCTGACTGTGCAGGCATGGATCGCACCGCGCACTTTCGAGTGGGACGATCCGAACGGCGCCGACAACGGCAACGATTCCCCGACCGGCATCATCAGCCAGGCGAACAAGGCGAATAAGCAGGGCTTCCTGCTCGGTTATGAACGCTTTGGACGTTTGACGTTTCAGGTTGGCATCGGAGACGACTGGCTGACTGTATGGTCGAACGGCGACAATCTGCAAAAATACGCATGGAACCTTGTGACCGCAACGTTTGATGCGGAAGCAGGCGAAATGGCGCTCTATCTGAACGGAGAAATGATCGGTTCGCGCTCCGTGCCGAAGGATGCAGAGATTTCTCCCGCCAAGCGGACAGCGCTGGTCGTCGGACGCAACACGGATGCGGAACGGCTTACTGCGGGCTTTCTGAATGTTGCAAGCGGCTACATCGACGAGGTCAAGCTCTACGGCGTCGCGCTTTCCGAACAGGAGATCGCAGACTACTATAAGAGCGTCAACGTGCCGGAGATCGAATTCTCCGAGATCTGGCTTCAGAACATTCTCGGTGACGACTATACCCGTACACAGTTCCACGGCGGTCCATATCAGTTCTGGATGAATGAACCGCACGCACCGGTATATTACAACGGCGTGTACCACCTGTTCTACCAGGCGAACATGACCGGTTCCTACTGGCGCAACATTTGCTGGGGACATCTTGTGAGTCCCGATATGGTCAACTGGAAGCCCGTAAAGGAAGCGATCACGCCCACCGAGGATTCCGTCGTTCCTGACGGCGTCTGGTCCGGCGGCGCAACGCTCGATAAAAACGGAATTCCGCTGCTGTTCTTCACGGCGGGCAACGACAGCTTCCGTGATACGCCGGGTCTGATCTCGAATCAGAACATCGGCGTCGCATGGCCTGCAGACACAAACGATCCGGAACTGACTGAATGGGTCGTTGGCAAAGAGCTTGCGCTGATTCAGCAGCAGGGACAAGGCAGACCCGGCGAATTCCGCGATCCGCACATCTGGAAAGAGGGCGACACCTGGTGTATGCTCGTCTGCTCCGGCTCGACGTCGTCGAAGGGCGGTACGGCGCTGCTGTACACGACCGATACACTGGAACTTAAGGGCGATCACGTCGAGATGAACTGGCAGTATCGCGGTCCGGTCTATGAGATGCAGAACCAAAGCGCGCTGTACGGCACGTCCTGGGAGCTGCCGATCATTCTGCCGGTAACCAACGAAGCGGGCACGATCACAAAGTACTTCTTTGAGATCTCCCCTGCGCCTGCGAGCATTGCGGACAACAAGGTCTATTACTGGCTTGGCGATTTTGATCTTGAAACGGGCAAATTCACGCCGGACGAAGCGTTCCAAGGCGAACCGCATCTGCTCGATTACGGCGCGAATGTGTTCACGGGACCGAGCTGCATCGTCGATCCGCAAAGCGGTGAGATCTATATGTTCTCCATCATGCAGGATCAGCGAGGCGCTGCCGAGCAGGGTGCGTCCGGTTGGGCACATACGGTGGGTCTTGCCCGTCATATCTGGTTGAATGACGACGGTACCGATCTCTGCATCGAACCGATCGAAACGCTCCACACGCTCGAGGACAAGGTCTGGATCGATCAAAAGAACATCTCTCTTGCAGACGCCAACGCGGCATTGAACAATGTCACAGACGATATGCTGTATATCCGCATCGTTGCGGACGTCTCAAACGCACAGGAGTTCGGCATTACCATGCTCAAAGGCGGCAAGTGGGATGAAACGAAACTCTATTACGACGTTGCAAACGAGCTGATCAACGGCTCGACTGAGAATAAGGGCGAAGGCGCCAAGGCGAAAGCTGTTTCCGGCGTGTTGCCGAACGAAAACGGCACGATTACGATGGAGATCTATATCGACCGCTCCCTTGTGGAAGGGTTCTTCAACGATTACAAGGCGATCTCGATCCGTGCCTATCCCGAACAAAAAGATTCCAAGGCAATCGAACTGTTTGCCGCCGGCGACGTGAAGATCACCGAACTGTATGTGGCATCCATGAGCAGTATTTTCGACTAAATAATCATCCCGATGGGACGGCACGACTCCACTTCCTCTCGTTCCGTTTCATATCAAGAAAGGAGATTCATTCCCCCGGCTCGGGGTGCGGCAGTGTGGAGACCTGCCGTAATGCAGACCGCACATTTTCCGGCGGCTGCGAGGACGTTTCAGGCGGATGTCAAACGTCTTGAGCCAAAGCATATGTCAGAAGTAAGACTCGTTAATCTCAAGAAGGTCTATCCCTTTGTTTCCGGCGAACAGAAGAGAAGCAAGAAAAAGAAAGCGAACGAACCCGAAAAGAAAAAGATCAATCTGCAAATCACCGATGAAGGCGTCGTCGCAGTGCAGGAGTTCAATCTGGACATCGCCGACAAGGAGTTCATCGTGCTGGTCGGTCCGTCCGGCTGTGGCAAATCCACGACGCTCAGAATGGTTGCCGGGCTCGAAGACATTTCCGACGGCGAACTGTATATCGACGGCAAACTCGTGAACGACGTCGCACCGAAAGACCGCGACATCGCGATGGTCTTCCAGAGCTATGCGCTGTATCCGCACATGACCGTGCGTGAGAACATGGCGTTCGCATTGAAACTGCGTCATGTTCCCAAGGCGGAGATCGAACAGAAGGTCCGTCAGGCGGCGGAGATCCTCGACATCACGCAATACCTCGATCGCAAGCCGAAAGCGCTTTCCGGCGGTCAGCGGCAGCGTGTCGCAATCGGTCGCGCCATCGTCCGCGCGCCGAAAGTCATGCTGATGGACGAGCCGCTTTCGAACCTCGACGCAAAGCTCAGAAACGAGATGCGCGCAGAGATCCTAAAACTGCGTGAGCGCATCGACACGACGTTCATCTATGTCACGCACGATCAGACCGAGGCAATGACCTTGGGCGATCGCATCGTCATCATGCGCGACGGTTATGTACAGCAGATCGGCACGCCGCAGGATGTATTCAACCATCCGGCGAACCTGTTCGTCGCGGGCTTCATCGGCATGCCCGTCATGAACTTCTTCGACGCGAAGCTCGTTCTTGAGAACGGCAAGTACTTTGTCGAACTCGCCGATGAAAAGGTCGAGCTTTCCGAGGATAAGCAGGAACGTCTCCGTGCAAACAGCGTCGAACCGCAGGACGTCACGCTCGGCGTTCGTCCCGAACATACGGACCTCGACGAAAACGGCGGTGTCGCCGGGACGGTAGACGTTGCGGAAATGATGGGTTCCTCGGTCCATCTGCATATCACGGCGGAAGGCCGCGACGTCATCATCATCGTTCCGACGGTCGACATGAAGGGCAATTTCCGTATGGGCGATCCCGTGCGCTTCTCCTTTAGGGGCAATGTCGCGCACATCTTCTCCAAAGAAACCGATAAAAACCTCGAATTCTGATTTTCCTCCTTTTCCTGAAAAAGCCGAAGCGCTGCGCATGTCGCGCCTTCGGCTTTTGATTTGCGTACAGGACGGCAAGATACCGGTTCGGCGCGAAAGGGCCGGTCTCTGTTTGTTTTCAGGCAGGTTCCAGCTGCACGCCGTTTCGCGGCGGACCTTGCGGCGCCGCGCAAAAAGCGGTATACTGTTAATAATGATCGGAACAAAAGGAGAACAGGTCATGTTCAGAGAAATGAAGATCAAAGAAAGAATGCTGTCGGAGGAAGACGTGATGCGGATCATCCGGTCACAGAATTACGGGG
>JAFZAZ010000015.1 GCA_017561985.1 Lachnospiraceae bacterium | reverse complement strand
CCGGCACGCAGGCGTGCAAAGCGCTTCGCAAGCTCGGATATCAGATCGTGCTGGTGAACTCGAACCCGGCAACGATCATGACCGACCCGGAGGTTGCGGACGTAACATACATCGAGCCGCTCAATGTAGACCGTTTGGAGCGTATCATCGCAAAGGAGCGCCCGGATGCGCTGCTGCCGAACCTCGGCGGACAGTCCGGACTGAACCTCTGCGCAGAGCTCAACAAGGCTGGCGTTCTGGACAAATATAACGTAAAGGTTATCGGCGTGCAGGTTGATGCGATCGAGCGCGGCGAGGACCGTATCGAGTTTAAGAATACGATGAACGAGCTCGGCATCGAGATGGCGAGAAGCGAGGTTGCCTACAGCGTCGATGAGGCACTTGCGATTGCCGACAAGCTCGGATATCCGGTGGTTCTTCGCCCGGCATACACGATGGGCGGCGCCGGCGGCGGACTTGTTTACAACAAGGAAGAGCTCAGCACGGTATGCGCGAGAGGCCTTCAGGCGAGTCTCGTAGGCCAGGTTCTGGTTGAGGAGTCCGTCCTCGGCTGGGAGGAGCTTGAGCTCGAGGTTGTCCGCGACTGCGAGGGCAACATGATTACCGTATGCTTCATCGAGAACATCGACCCGATGGGCGTTCACACCGGCGACTCGTTCTGCGCGGCACCGATGCTGACGATCTCCGAGGAAGTACAGAAGCGTCTGCAGGAGCAGGCATACAAGATTGTAGACCGCGTTCAGGTCATCGGCGGAACGAACGTACAGTTCGCTCATGATCCGAAGTCCGATCGTATCGTTGTTATCGAGATCAACCCCAGAACATCGCGTTCGTCGGCACTTGCCTCGAAGGCAACCGGCTTCCCGATCGCTCTTGTTTCCGCGATGCTTGCAACGGGCCTTACCCTCAAGGACATCCCTTGCGGAAAATGCGGCACGCTCGACAAGTACGTTCCGAGCGGCGACTATGTGGTAATCAAATTTGCCCGCTGGGCATTCGAAAAATTCAAGGGCGTAGAGGACAAGCTCGGCACGCAGATGCGCGCCGTGGGCGAGGTCATGAGCATCGGTAAGAACTACAAGGAAGCCTTCCAGAAGGCGATCCGCAGCCTTGAGACCGGCCGCTACGGACTTGGCTTTGTCAAGAACTTCCATGAGCTCTCGAAGGAGGACCTGCTGCAGAAGCTTGCAACGCCTTCGAGCGAGAGACATTTCCAGATGTATGAGGCGCTTCGCAAGGGCGCTACCGTCGATGAAGTACATGCGGCAACCCGCGTAAAGAAGTGGTTCATCGAGCAGATGAAGGAGCTTGTCGAGGAGGAAGAGGCACTTCTTGCAAAGAAGGGCAGCGTTCCGGCGGACGAGGTTCTCATCAAAGCGAAGAAGGACGGATTTTCCGACCGCTATCTCGCAAAGCTTCTTGAGGTTTCCGAGGACGACATCCGCAACAGACGCCTCGCGATCGGCCTTGAGGAGGCCTGGGAGGGCGTACACGTAAGCGGAACGCAGGACAGCGCTTACTACTTCTCGAGCTACAACATCGAGAAGGACGAGAGCCCTTCGACCAACAACAAGAAAGTCATGATCCTCGGCGGCGGTCCGAACCGTATCGGCCAGGGTATCGAGTTCGACTACTGCTGCGTACACGCAGCAATGGCACTCAAGAAACTCGGCTTCGAGACGATCATTGTCAACTGCAACCCGGAGACTGTTTCGACCGACTACGACACCTCCGACAAGCTGTATTTTGAGCCTCTGACGCTTGAGGACGTTCTCAGCATCTACAAGAAGGAGAAGCCTCTCGGCGTAATCGCTCAGTTCGGCGGCCAGACGCCTCTGAACCTTGCGGCATCCCTCGAGAAGAACGGCGTGAAGATCCTTGGAACTTCGCCTGCCGTGATCGACCTCGCAGAGGACCGCGACCTCTTCCGCGCGATGATGGACAAGCTCGGCATCCCGATGCCCGAGTCCGGAATGGCTGTAACGGTGGAGGATGCGATCGGAATCGCAAAGAAGATCGGTTATCCTGTCATGGTTCGCCCTTCCTACGTGCTCGGCGGACGCGGCATGGAAGTCGTTTACGATGACGACCAGATGACCGAATACATGAACGCGGCAGTCGGCGTAACGCCGGATCGTCCGATCCTGATCGACCGTTTCCTCAACCATGCACTCGAGTGCGAGGCGGACGCGATCGCAGACGGCGCACATGCCTTCGTTCCTGCGGTTATGGAGCATATCGAGCTTGCGGGCGTTCACTCCGGTGACTCCGCATGCATCATCCCTTCGGTACATATCTCTGCGGAAAATGTGGCTACCATCAAGGAGTACACCCGCAAGATCGCCGAGGAGATGCATGTCAAGGGCCTGATGAACATGCAGTACGCGATCGAGAACGGAAAGGTGTTCGTGCTTGAGGCGAACCCGCGTGCATCCCGCACGGTTCCGTTGGTTTCGAAGGTCTGCAACATCCGCATGGTACCGCTTGCTACCGAGATTATCACCGCAGAGCTTACCGGCCGCAAGTCGCCGGTTCCGGAGCTTCATGAGATGCACATCCCGAACTACGGTGTGAAGGAAGCTGCGTTCCCGTTCAACATGTTCCCTGAGGTTGACCCGATCCTCGGACCGGAGATGCGTTCCACAGGTGAGGTGCTCGGACTTTCCCCGTCTTACGGCGAGGCATTTGTCAAGGCACAGGAAGCAATTCAGTCGAAGCTTCCGACCGAGGGTGCAGTGCTGATCTCCGTAAAGAACAAGGACAAGGACGAGATGCTCGACATTGCGAAGCAGTTCGCGGAGGACGGCTTCAAGATCTACGCTACCGGCGGCACGTTCGACGCAATCACGAACGCCGGCATCGAGGCAGAGAAGGTGCTCAAGCTTTACGAGGGACGCCCGAACTGCTACGACCTGATCACCAACGGCAGTGTACAGCTTGTCATCAACTCCCCGATCGGAAAGAACAGCGTACACGACGACAGCTACCTGCGTAAGGCGGCCATCAAGGCGAAGGTACCGTATGTGACGACCATCGCTGCCGCACGCGCTACGGCCGAGGGTATCCACTACGTGAAGACGCACAAGGACAGCCCGGTGAAGTCGCTGCAGGAGATCCACTCCGAGATCACGCCGATGGTTTGATCCGCGACAATGGAATAAAAACACTCGCAAGGCAACCCGTTTTCCGATGTGGTTGCCTTGTTTTTTTACATCCTGCGGAAAATATGCAAGGCATGATTTTTTATGCGATAACTCCGCAAAAAAGTCTTCAAAAACAAAAAGACGTGATGTACAATGAATACAGATTTGCGGTAGAAAACGCGCGCGGGCGACCGGCGCGGAAGAGAACGGAGGAAAAGAAATGTCGAAAAAGAGATTGTCAGCGGTTAGGTCGGTTTTTGCGGTATTATTCGGAATAATGCTCTTCATAGGAATTATTGCCTGGATCATTACGTCCCGGATGGAAGAGCTGACGGAGCCCAAGAAACTGGTGAGGACGGTTGCGGAGAGTATTCGGTTCTCGGACCTGAAGGCGACCGACCTGGACAAGGATGCCGACGAGGACACGAGCCTTTCGGAGTACATCAGTGAGCAGCTCTCGGAGGCGTCGGGACAGAAAGTCAAGATCAGCGACGAAGAGCTGGAGAAGATTCTAAACGATAAGATTGTCAGAGGATTTTTCGCGGACAAGATGGAAGATTACATGGACTACTTCCTTGAGGGAGACAACGACGCCAAGCCGTCCCTCAATGCGGATGACGTGTATAAGCTGATCGAGGAGAACCGCGATACGATCGAGAATATCACGGGCGAAGAGCTCTCAAAGAAGGAGATGGCCGTCATCCGTGAGAATCTCGAGAAGGTCAAGTGGGAAAAGCTTGACATTGACCAGATTGACTCCGACGAGATCAAGGATATGCGCAGCTCGCTGTCCACTGCCAAGTTGTACGCCCAGGGCTTCAAGTGGGTGTCACTCGGCATGTGCGTGTTCAGCATCCTGATGATCCTGATCCTTCGCGGACGGTTCCTGCCGGGCACTTTCTTTGAGGTCGGTCTCGTAGGAGGCCTTGCGGGAGGAAGTGTGCTTCTGCTCACGATCGAGGGCATTCTGGAGGAACTTCTTCCGAGCAGGCTTGCGGAATCAACCACCGTCATCTCGGCGGTTGCGGGCATTTTCCGCGAGCCGGCAATCCGCGTTCTATGGATCTCGCTCGCATGCGTTGTCATCGCCATCATCCTGAAGATATTGTTCTCCTCGCTGCGCAGTGACGAGAAGACCGAGGAGGAGCGCTTTGAGAAGGATTATCTGAAGCAGCGCAGAAAATACGAGCGCCAGATGAAGAAGAACCCGCAGGCGTATCAGCAGTACGGTCAGCAGTCGTACGCGCAGACGTACGGCCAGCAGGCATTTGCGGGTCAGGTGTACGCACAGCAGCAGGCATATGCACAACAGCAGTATGCGGGACAGCAGACGTACGGTCAGCAGCAGTATGCAGGCCAGCAGACGTACGGTCAGCAGTATGCAGGCCAGCAGATGTACGGTCAGCAGGCTTTCACAGGCCGGCAGACGTATGCACAGCAGCCTTATGCGGGTCAGGCCGTGCAGCAGCCGTATACGGGGCAGAATGCGGCTTATACGGCGCAGAAACTGCAGGAGATCTCCGAAATGGCGCAGAATTTTTCGGAACCTGCGGCTGAGCGCATACAGCAGGCAGTTGCGGATGCGGCGAACGCCTCAAACGCTGCTCTGAATGCTTCGAACTATGCGGCAAATGCTTCAAACTATACTGTGAATGCAGCGAGCTATACAGCGAATACCGCGAGCGTTGCAGCGGAAGCATCGAGCGTTGCAGCGGAAGCATCGAACGTTGCTGCGGAAGCATCAAGCGTTGCAGCGGACGTTTCTGACGCTGCTGCGGAAGTTTCGCAGGCTGCATCCGAAACCGTTTCGCCCGTTGCCGACACGGCAACGGACGTCGTCGATACCGCTTCGTCATTTGTCGCCGACACCTCGGGCATCGCAGCGGACACCTCGTCCCTTGCCTCGGACATCGTGGACAGCGCCGCAGACACCGTTGCATTGGCGGCGGAGGAGAGCGCATCTACCGTTGCGAACAACACGCTGGACAACATACTATAAAAACACAAAGGAAAACGAAAAGAAATGCCGCCGGTGGTTATGCCGGCGGCATTTTTGTGTGTTTGTTCAATTGAGGCTGCACTCAGGATTCCGTCGAATTCGTCTTGCGGATAATCCGGTTGCGCTGCGGGCGGAGCGTCACGTCCGTCACGGCGAGACCGTCACGAGCGGAGCACATCAGCCATGCGGCCTCGGCGACTTCCTCGGCGCTCAGACAGCTGTCGGGCGCAGGGTCCGGAGTGAAGTCCGCGTAGCGGTAGAGGGCGGTGTCGGCCAGATCCGGATGAAGCGTCAGAACGCGGACGCCGGAGCGGCGGCATTCGGCAAATAAGCTTTCGGAGAAGCTGCTGAGCGCAGCTTTCGTCGCTCCGTACGCGCAGCCGTGCGTGTTGCTGTTCTGTTTGGCGGTCACCGAGGAAACGTTCAATATGGTTCCGCAGCAGGAGCGAAGCGACGGGAGCAGTAGATTTGCAAGGATCATCGGCGCGGTGACGTTGACCTCAACCATCTCCGCGATCGAGTCCGGCGAGAGTGTCTCGTGAGGCCCGTAGTAAGCGACGCCGGCAGCGTTGACAAGAAGCGCAAGCGGCTTCGGAAGCTCGCTTACGATGTTTGCGATCGCCTTTTCGTCGCGCAGATCAGCCTCGAGAAATATGAAGCTTTCATGCGTCGGCGCGCCTGCGGAGTTTCGTCCGATTCCATAGACGCGAAAGCCCTCCTTGAGCAGACGGAGAGCGATGGCGCGGCCGAAACCGGATGTCGAACCGGTGACGAGCGCAACGCGCGTGTCCTCACCTGCCGCCTCGGCAGCGGGACCGTCGAAGACAGCCGGTCCGTCGGACTTCAGAATGTGGGATGTTCCGGAAAGAATTCCTTTAGTGTTGATCATGTTATTACCCGGCGGTTTCACCGGCCTCCTTTCCCTGGGTGCACCGGCATGGCGCCGGCGTGTTTATTTTGCGTGTAATATATCCTCAGACGGCGCTGTCGGACTTCCAGACGAAGATGCGGTCCTCCGGAAAATGCTCGCGCAGTCTCGTGCGGGCCAGTGACAGAAGGCGCTCTTCGGTGTCGGAAGAGTAACTGTACACGCCGTTTGTGAGTTCGTAAGGGTAGAGCGTCACCGCACAGGGGCGGCGACGGCGCATTTCACGAAGGTATTCCTTGGAAATGCGGAAGGTTCCGATGCTGACGTCGCGGATCTGTTCCGGACGAAGCACGGAGAACACTTCGTCAAACATCGCATTGTACGCAGGCTCCGCGTCGTGGACCGCGAGCATCGGGTCGAAGCAGAGGCGGACGGACCAGCCGGCTTTCTGTGCTTCTGCGGCGAAAGCCAGGCGCGCAGAGAGATCCGGCGTGTGGTGCTCGTACGCGGCGATCACAGGGTCGGGCGAGAGCGTGAGAGCGAGCACTGCGCCCGGGATCACCGGAAGGCTGCGAAGTACTGCGGCAGCGGCGCTTTTTGTGCGGAGCTCAAGCGTGAGACGCTCGCGCGTCGATGCGTATGCGAGCCAGTCGCGGACGAAACCGAGCAGTGGCTCGAGCGCGAGAAGGTCCGTGTCATAGCTGATGCACACATACGCTTCGTGCTCTTTCAAAATGTCGTCGAGGGCAGCGAAGGTATCCTCGAGATTTACGAAACAGACGATGTGCCCGCAGGGGTACATGCCCTGCAGATAACAATACTCGCAGTCGAAGATGCAGTTCATCACACAGGACGTATAGTAAAAGTGCCGGTTGCCGAAGTCCTGGCACACCGGCGCCCCGTCGTAAACCGCATTGAGCGGCGAGACGGCGAGGATCAGAGCCTGCGCTTTGCGCTGCAGCGTCGGTTCCTGGTGCGAGCGGTTGAAGATGTCACGGTAGCTGCGGCAGCGGATCACAGTCGCGCCGTGCAGTCTGCCGAGAATCTCGCGGGTGCGCTGGTAGGAGAGAGCGGCATCCTCGACATACACGACGGAAAATTTCCTCCGGTACGGAACCGTCTCAGCACAGGCAGGAGATTCGGAAGGCGTCGAGCACATCCTTGCCCTCCTTCCTCGAGCCGAGAAGGATGTTGTCCTCGAAACTCAGACCGTGCTCCGCAAAGAAGTCGCGGAGGTGCGCGATGGCGTATCCGCGCTCGAGCTCGTAGTAAAGTATCAGCCGTCGCAGCTCATGCTCCATCGTGACGGAGCAGTGAAGGCTTCGGCAGAAATAATCAATGAGTGCCGCCTCGCCGTCGGAGTAAACATAACGGCGCGGCGTGTAGGAGGCGAAGCGCTGCAGCGTCTCCGCAATCCCGCCTGCACGGTCGCCGATGCGCTCGAACGCCTCGGTCGGCGAAATCTCACGCGCATCTGAGCCGTGGTCGGAAACAATCTTGAAAAAGTACATACGGTCTGTCGAAAAATGAGGCAGCGCAGCGAGATACAGCCCCGATGCCTCCATGTCAAACAGGAATGGATCGCGTGAAACACCATCCGGAGTTTCCGCTTCTGGCAATGATTCAACCACAGTAGAATAAGTGGTAAGCGACGCCGTCGGATGCTCATGCAGGTATAAAAGGTCCGGAAAGAACTGTCTGCCGGACGCGGCATCGGTGATGCTGTGTGCAAGGTACAAAGATCCGGGAGCCACAGACTCGTCGTTGCAGCCGCACAGACCGACGTTTGCGAAAATGTCGGTCTCGCAGGGCGGAAGCTTCGTGAGCAGCTCGGTCAGAGCGGCAGCGGCCGGGATCGGGGACGTTCCGGTGATGACGACAACTGCGTCCTCGCCGGCGTAAACCTGCCCGTGCAGGAAGGAATCCTGCTTCTTACAGTCAAACAGCCGCAGAAACGGCGATGCTTCCATATAGATGGCACATGCGATGTAAATCATGAAAGGCTCCTTTGTACGGAATTCATACGTCATTATCATAACACAGAAACGGACGATTGAAAAGCCCGCGGAGGCCGTGGCACGGCATGGATCCGGCGAAAGTGTATAAGAAACGACAAAATCGATATCGCATTTACAAAATTGCTTGAAAAGCGCAAATTATTGCAGTAATATACGTCAGTTAGATGTCTAACAGGCGAAAGTGTAAACAGAAATTTACAAAAAATTCATACTTTTCGGGCGGTCGGAAGCCTTGACTCAACCTTATTAAAGTGATAGTATCACCGTTGGGTGCCTGAAAACCGCCGCAAAACGGTCATTTTCCGACCGAAATTCGGGAGCATGTAAGTCATGGGATATCAGACTTGGGACAAAGTTGAGAGTAGACGAAAGATCCGCAGGATTGTGCTGATCGTTCTTGTCGTGCTTCTTCTGGCCGGCGCGGGAGCCGGCGGATATCTCTACTACCGCAACCATAAGCAGGATCAACAGCAGCAGAATTACGAGAAATTGAAGGAAAAAGTATTCGTGACGAACACTCCGACCCCGACGCCCGAGGCAACGGTCACGCCGACTCCGACGCACACACCTACCGCGGAGGAGATGCTGTTCGAGGCGCTCTACGAGCGGTATCCGGACAATTTTACGATCCGCCCTGATTTTTCGCTGCTGCATGAGGAAAACAGCGACATTTTCGCGTACATTTCGATCCCGGGAACCATCGTTGATTATCCGATCCTGGCACACGAGAAGGAAGATTATTATCTGGATCACAATCTCGACCATTCCACCGGCTATCCGGGATGTCTCTATATACAGAACTGCAACAGTACGGATTTGAACGACAAATTCACGATCGTGTACGGGCACAACATGAAGAACGGCACGATGTTCGGAAGCCTGAAGGATTACAACAACGCCGAGTTCCGCGAGACGCATCCGTATTTCTTTGTGTACCAGGAGGGGCGCGTGAGCGTGTACGAGATCGTGGTGATCTCGCACATCTCGACGGAGCATCTTCTGTCGGCGGATTACAAAAAGGTCGACGGCGAATGGGTGTTTGACAAGTTCGACACATACGAGACGTCGAGAATGCTCCAGTGGGTCCGCTCGGAGAAAGACAAAAACGCATACATCTCAAGCCCCGAGCCGACGGACTATGACACGATCATGGTGCTGTCCACGTGCGGCGAGGGCAAGCGGTTTATTGTCGTAGGAAAGCGCGTATTGAACATCGAGAGCGCAAAATAAAAGAATGATCGTGGGGGGAACCTGCATCATATAGCAAGTATTGGGAAAATGTGCGATGACGCACAACAGCGCATTTGGCGCAGGTATTAGGAGAGAGGTAAAATGAACACTATCAGGAAAGAGAGACTGGTGAGCGTATTGCTTACCGTTGTGCTGCTGCTCGGCATTCTGGCAAACGGAGCCTCTGCGGCGTCTTCGAGCGACCGGTTCGGCTCCAATTACAACGCTTCCAACATTCTCTCGAAGTACAGCGTTTTCGTTCAAAACAATTTCACGGCGCAGAACCATATCATGGGCGCCATCGCCGTAGGCGGAGAATACCGGAACGGTAACTTCTTCGGCGATTCGGCAATTCATCCGTCCTACATCAAAACGTGGACGTCCGGAGACGTCGGAAACGGCGCCGTCAGCAATTCCGTCAAATCGAAGTTAAACCGCACAGTTTACTACGGAAGCAATCCGAATCGTCTCGGCGGCTCGAACGCCGTTGCCAATGCGGATTATATCAACATGTCCTCCGCATTTTCCAGCCTGCGCGCACAGTCGAAAGCTTTGGCGGAGCGCGGTTCGGACATTCAGGGCAACGTTATTGACCTCACGAACGTGAACTCTGACGTTTATGTGACGATTCCTTACAGCAAGCTCAATTCCCTGAAGATCAAGGTGCCGAGCTACAGCTGGTTTCAGCAGCACATCCTGTGCGTCTCCGTGACGGGAGCGGGCAGCGGTGCGGAATTCAACGGCTGGAGCATCCAGATCAACGGCAAAGATATCGGAAACAATTTCCGCTCGAATTTCCCTGGAAAGGACAGTCAGTACAATGTGCAGC
Organism: Lachnospiraceae bacterium; assembly: GCA_017561985.1. The sequence goes on along the minus strand of JAFZAZ010000015.1, from coordinate 126,697 downwards.
TCAACATGAGCGGCATGAACCTGTTCTGGAATTTTCCGGACGCAACGTCCCTCACGTGCAAGGGTATGGCAGGCCATCTGATCGCGCCTTCGGCGAGCGTCTCCAACAACTCCGGAAACTATGAGGGCGGCGTGATCGCCAAATCCTTCAACTCCGCAAGCGAGGCACATTTCTATCCGTGCAACCGCACGCTCCCGATGGACAGCGGCAAGAAAGCAACGCCTACTCCGGAACCGAGCAAGAAAGCAACTCCTACGCCGGAACCGAGCAAGAAAGCGACTCCTACACCGGAACCGAGCAAGAAAGCAACTCCTACGCCGGAGCCCAGCAAAAAGGCAACGCCTACGCCGGAGCCGAGCAAGAAAGCGACTCCTACGCCGGAGCCGAGCAAGAAAGCAACGCCTACGCCGGAGCCGAGCAAAAAGGCAACGCCTACACCGGAACCGAGCAAGAAAGCAACGCCTACACCGGAGCCGAGCAAGAAGGCAACACCTACACCGGAACCGAGCAAGAAAGCAACGCCAACGCCTGAGCCGACGAAGACAGCAACACCTACACCCGAGCCGAAACGGAAGGCAACGCCTACGCCGGAGCCGACGAAGATAGCAACACCTACACCGGAGCCGAGCAAGAAGGCAACACCTACACCGGAACCGACAAAGGCTGTAACGCCTACGCCCGAGCCGACCAAGGCAGTGACTCCTACACCCGGACCTGCAAGGAAGATAACTCCGACACCGGAGCCGACGAAGACCCCTGTGTCGCCTTCGCCGACGCCGTATCGACGTCCCACGGCAACGCCTACGCCCGTGAACGGAAACGGCAGCGTGAGCGGTGAGGAGCCGACGGGCGGAAACGGAGAGGGGCTCGGAGCCGGCACGTTCGCGGAGACCGGCCATGGCGTATTCTCCAAGAGAACGACCGAGGGTCAGGAGCTTGAGGGCGCGCAGTTGACGCTCACCTGCTACACGGAAGGCATCGACCTGAGCGGGATCACCCGCACCGAGGATTCCGGCGGACAGCAGTACAAGGCGACGAAGAACCGCATCACCTGGGTGAGCACGTCGAAACGGACGGTGCTTCAGGACCTTCCGAACGGAACCTACCGGCTGCATGAGGATTGTGCGCCGGCCAACTACAATGTTGCGTACGACATCTTCTTTAAAATGTACAACGGCACGATGTGCGACATATACGGCAATCCTCTTCCGGACGGCGTACTTGTCATGATCGACACGAGCATCACGGATCCCGGCCATGTGAACGGCGCCGGCGAGATCCCGCCGTTGAAGGTCACGGGAACCGGCAGCGGGCAGATGCGTTCGCCGCAGACCGGGGAGAACGCGGGCGCGGCAGTGATCGTTGTATTGTTCGTGATCGCATTGGGCGCGGGGGCGGCAGTGACCCTTCGCACACGGAAAATGAAGGCATGATTTCGGAAAAATAAAAAAAAGAAAAATAGGGTGTTGACAAACGATAACATATCGTGTAAAATCACCATTGTGCTTGCGGGGCAGGCACAACATGCACGAGTGGCTCAGTGGTGGAGTATCGCCTTGCCAAGGCGAGGGTCGCGGGTTCGAATCCCGTCTCGTGCTTTTTTTCTTTTGTCATCGGGCGGCCTTGGAGGTCGCCCGTTTGTGTTTGATAACGAAAGGCAGACGACCGTTTGGCCGCCTGCCTTTTTTATTTTCCGTATAGATGATGTCGGGACTCCGGGTCAGAGCACGTAGAAGAGAATGCCGAAGAACTGGAGCACGCAGCCCGCGATCACGAAGATGTGGAACACGCTGTGGATGTAATGCTTCTTTGCGCCGATGAGGTAGAGGACCGCGCCGATCGTGAACGCTACGCCGCCGAGGAGAATCCAGAGAAAGCCCATGAACGACATCGCCTTGATCGTGACTTTTGCGCAGAAGATGATCGCCCAGCCCATGACGAGATAGCAGATGAATGAGAAGATGCGGAACTTCTTCAGGTCGATGGCGTTGAGCGTCGCCGCGGCCAGAGCGCATCCCCACTCGATGCCGAAGATCGTCCATGCCAGTCCGGGATGGTCTGCACGCAGGGCGGAGAGCAGGATCGGCGTGTATGTGCCGGCGATCAGAAAATAAATGTCGCAGTGATCGATGATCCGCATGACCTGCTTGCCGGTGTTTTTGTGAAGCCCATGGTAGACCGCGGAGATCGTGAACATGATGATCATGGTTCCGCCGTATATGGAAGAGGAGACGACGCCCCAGGTATTCCCGTGCGAAGCTGCCATGACGATGCACAGCACCGTGATCGCGATCGCGACAGCGCCGCCGACAATGTGCGTAACCATGTTGGCGATCTCCTCACCGCGCGTATAATTAGGAAAAGTTCGCTCCCGAAGAGGCGTGCGTTTCTTCATAATGATTCTCCTTGAGCCGCATGCGGTCGGCGCTTTTTTGCGTCAGACCGTACTTTCAATAATGCGGAAAATAAAAACCACACAATGTAGTATTAAAAACTACATGTAAAGTATAACACACGCGGAATGGGAAATCAAGCATTTTGCGAAAGAAAAGAGACAGTGAAAAGAGGTCACGGCTGCTCCGCGTTTAAGAAACGAAGGAACTCGGACGCAGCGACGCCCGGAGCGCGGGAGTTGTTGCACACGAGGATGACCGATCGTTCGGGAACGGACTCCGCGAGCGGAACCTCGAGGATGCTTCCGGCTTTGAGCGAAGCTTCCGCCCAGGGGCGCGGGACAAAGCCGAGGCCGAGGTTGTGCTCGACCATCGGGAGAACGTGGTCCGCGGTTGCCGCCTCGGTGTCGGTCTCAAGGCGCACGCCGTGGCGAAGAAACCATTCATTATAAAATTCGTATGTCATCGTGTCGTGGCTGAGCATGATGAGAGGATAGTCGGTGAGGTCGCGCAGGTGGAGCCGGTGCTTTGAGTTTGCGAGCTCGGCGTACTCCGTACCGCATACGAGGAGCTCCTGGAATGTCATGAGCGTTGTCACGGAGACCTCTGCGTTCGGCGGGATCGGCGTCGTCACGACGGAGAAGTCGATCTCACCGCGGCGGAGTGCGGAGACGGCCTGCGGGGTTACGAGGTTTCGGATGCGGATGCGGATGCCCGGATGAAGGTCGCGGAATGTACGGAGACGCTCGAGCAGGAAGAGGTGAAGAGCGGTCTCGCTGGTGCCGATGGTGACGGTACCGGTCCGAAGCGACGTCGTATCGGCGAGCTCCTGCTCCGCCAGCTGCAGCTGCTCGTGCGCGATCGAGACGTGAGAGAACAGAAGCTGCCCCTCGGGCGTCAGCGTAACCCCGTGGTGAGTGCGCACGAAAAGCTTGCAGCCGAGTGCCTCCTCGAGGTTCGCGATCGTCCTTGTGATGTTGGGCTGATTGGCGTACAGAGCCTCGGCGGCTTTCGTGAAACTGCCGTAGCGGGCGACGTAATAAAAGATGCGGTAATACTCGTAACTGACTGTCATGGGAACCTCCGGAAACTGCGGAAAATGCGGGTTGTGAGCGCGTCATATCACGCGCCGTCAGTATTATACCATAATGATATAATACTATGCAATATATACATTTTACACAGAGAAGGTTTTGACATACAATGTGCACAGAAACGGAGATTCCTTCCTATGCAAAACGTCCTAGGATGTTTGTGAGCGGTTGCAGGCCGCGAAGCTTGTGTGGGAAGACGAGATGCCGGTTGGAAGCTCCGTGACGCTCCTCCGCCGTATACATACCTACGATTGTTCCGCTGGGCGCGGCAACGCGCCCGTGGAGCAACCCCATAGTTATTTTACCCATATAAAGAGAGAACGCCGATGCACTTGGACGAGTCATCGGCGCTTTTCTTTTATATTGAAACGGGCGGGCAATCATGATACAATCAACGCCGGAAGCGCACGCGGCCCGCATAGGCGCGCGTGACGGAGGACGAAGAGGGACGGATATGATAAAACTTGCATTTTTCGACATGGACGGAACATTGTGCGCACCGCGCTTTTACGTCGGAGGGAAAATGGTTCCCGGGATGAGCGATGAGGCGTGGCTTGAATTCTGCCGCAAAAACGGAGAGGATACCTACCGGTTCTGCACACCTGTGCCGCAGGTGACCGCGCACGCGGAGGAGCTGCGCAGGACGGGAGCGGTTTTGTTTGTTTTGTCGGCCTCCCAGAGCGAGGAGGAGAATGCGGCCAAGCGGAAGTTTGTGCGCGTGAACATGCCCGGGCTTTTTGAGGAAGTGATTACCGTCGACGCGGACGACAAGAAAATCCCGACGATCCGCAGGATCGCGGAGGAGCGCGGCGTGGCGCTGTCGGACTGCGAGATCGTGGAGGATACCTACGGGTTGGTCCTGAAGGCGACCGTGGCCGGCATCAACGCGACACACGTTTCGCACCTGTGCTGTAAACGGGATTGACAGTCGCTGTGAGCGCGGATTGCATTTTTGTATATTTGTATAATTCGACGTCATGATTTGGGTTTAATTTCGTGAGTTTGTCAATAGTATCCAAAAACATGCTGTGGTAAAATCGTGTTAGCATGAAAAAAATGGCTGCTGAGATGCAGCAACGGGTAAAATAACAAGGGCAAAACGCGTGCGCAACAAGCGCGGAAAGAGGTGTGTATGAAGGTTACTATCATTGGTGCAGGAAGCGTAGGATCGACGATCGCATTCACGCTCGCTACGAACGGCACCGCATCCGACATCGTACTGATCGATGTCAATCAGGAGAAGGCTAAGGGTGAGGCAATGGATATTCTCCAGGGCGCTCCTTTCTTCGGCTCCATGAGCATTATTGCGGGTGACTACAGCGATGCAGTCGGTTCGGACATCGTCATCATCACTTCCGGTATTCCGAGAAAAGCCGGTCAGTCGAGACTTGAGCTTGCTCAGACCAATGTTAATATCATGAAGGATATCGCATCCAAGATCACGGTGTACGCACCGAAGGCGATCTACATCATCGTCAGCAACCCGGTTGACGTTATGACGTATGCGTTCCACAAGTTCTCCGGCATTCCGGAAAATCAGATCATCGGTTCCGGTACGATCCTCGACACCTCGAGACTTCGTTCCCGTTTGTCCGAGCTTTACGATATCAGCCAGAGCAACGTTCATGCTTACGTATTCGGTGAGCACGGCGATTCCTCGTTCATCACCTGGTCTCTGGCAAACATCTCGAACGTTCCGCTTTCCCAGTACAAGGAGCGCGTTCACAACTCCATCAAGGAGTTCCCTGAGCTTAATAAGGCAGAGGTAGAGGAGTACGTTAAGAAGTCCGGCGGTATTGTGATCGGATGGAAGGGCGCAACCTACTACGCAATTGCTGTTTCCGTAGCGTTCATCGTTAAGACGATCGCAACGGGTATTGATACTACCATGACGGTTTCCACGATGATGCACGGCGAGTACGGCATCAGCGACGTATGCCTCAGCACGCTTGCCATCGTAGGCAAGAGCGGTATCATCGGCAACGTTGAGACGCCTCTTACCGATGAGGAAGTTGCACTTCTTCAGAAGAGCGCAAACAACCTCAAGGAAGTTATCGAGAGCATCAATATCGATTGATCATGAGTGGGCAAATGCAGCATTCTCTGCGGAGGGTGCTGCTTTTGTTGCATATAGGAGAGAAAGGAGTAGGCAATGGAATACGGCAAATACCGCATCGAACACGATTCCATGGGTGAGGTCAAGGTTCCTGCCGACTCTTGGTGGGGCGCACAGACCGAACGCAGCCGCGGGAATTTTCCGATCGGCCGCGGCCGTGAGACGATGCCTGCGGAGATCATCCAGGCCTTCGGAGTTCTGAAGGAAGCCGCGGCGCTCGCAAACCGCGATCTTGTTCCCGCACGGATGACGCAGGAGAAACTCGATGCGATCCGCACGGCGTGCAGGGAAGTCATCGACGGTACGCTCGCGGAACATTTTCCGCTGGTTGTATGGCAGACCGGCAGCGGCACCCAGTCCAATATGAATGCAAATGAAGTAATTGCGAACCGCGGAAATGCGATCGCGGGGAAGAAACTGCTTCATCCGAATGACGACATCAACATGTCGCAGTCCTCGAACGACACGTTCCCCACGGCGATGCACATCGCGGCGGTGACCGGGATCGAGCGGCAGCTTCTGCCGGCGCTCGACTCTCTGATCGAAGCGTTCCGCAAGCTCGCTGCTGCGAACGAAGGAATCATCAAGTGCGGACGCACGCATCTTCAGGATGCGACGCCGATCCGTTTTTCGCAGGAGATCTCCGGCTGGAGCGAAAGCCTCGCAACGGACCGCGAGATGATCTCGGCAGCACTTCCGATGCTTCGGCGCCTCGCGCTCGGCGGCACGGCGGTGGGAACCGGAATCAACGCTCCCGCGGGATTCGGCGAGAAGGCGGCGGCTTACGTTTCGGAGATCACCGGAACGAAGTTTGAAACCGCACCGAACAAGTTCCATGCGCTCACGTCGAAGGACGAATTTGTGTTTATGCACGGCGCGCTCAAGGCACTCGCATGCGACCTCATGAAGATCGCAAACGACATCCGTTGGCTTGCGAGCGGACCGCGCAACGGTCTCGGCGAGATCACGATCCCCGCGAACGAACCGGGGTCGTCCATCATGCCGGGCAAGGTGAATCCGACGCAGTGTGAGGCCGTTACGATGGTAGCGGTACAGGTTGTCGCCAACGATACGGCGGTCGGATTTGCGGCGAGTCAGGGCAATTTCGAACTCAATGTGTTCATGCCCGTGTGCGCCTACAATTTTCTGCAGTCCGTACGGCTGCTCGCGGAAGTGATGGCTTCGTTTGAGGAGCGTTGCGTCAGCGGCATCGTCGCAAACACGGACAGAATGCGGGAGAATCTGAATCAGTCCCTGATGCTGGTTACAGCATTGAATCCATACATCGGCTACGAGAAGGCAGCGGAAACCGCCAAGAAGGCGTACCGAGAGAACATCTCCCTGAAGGAAGCGTGCGTTGCGCTCGGCTATCTGACGGCGGAGCGGTTCGACGAGGTGTTCCGGCCCGAAGAGATGTGCTGATGGTGGGGGAATATAACAATGAAAATAAACGCGGCTGCGCAAAAGCGGCGCGTGTATAAGGAAAGGAAAGTGACATGAATTACGCAGAAGAATCCCTGAAGAAGCACTATGAGTGGAACGGCAAGATCGAGATGATCTGTCGTGCTCCGTTGGAGACTCGCGAGGACCTCTCGCTGGCGTACACCCCCGGTGTTGCACAGCCCTGCCTTGAGATCCAGAAGAACGTAGATCTCAGCTACGACCTCACCCGTCGCTCCAACCTTGTTGCTGTTGTTACCGACGGTACCGCTGTACTCGGTCTCGGTGACATCGGTCCGGAAGCCGGCATGCCGGTTATGGAAGGCAAATGCGCATTGTTCAAGGCTTTCGGTGATGTTGACGCAATCCCGCTTTGCATCCGTTCCAAGGAAGTTGACGACATCGTAAACACGGTTCGTCTTCTTGCAGGTTCGTTTGGCGGCGTTAACCTTGAGGACATCTCCGCACCCCGCTGCTTTGAGATCGAGAGAAAGCTGAAGGAGTGCTGCGATATTCCGATTTTCCATGATGACCAGCACGGTACGGCAGTTGTTTGCCTTGCCGCTATGCTCAACGCTCTCAAGGTTGTTGACAAGAAGATCGATGAGATCCGCGTTGTAACGAGCGGTGCCGGTGCTGCCGGAATCGCTATCATCAAGCTCCTCATCTCCATGGGTCTCAAGGACGTTGTAATGTGCGACCGCAAGGGCGCGATCTACAAGGGCCGCGACGGTCTGAACGCTGAGAAGGAGATCATCGCTGAGATGACCAACCAGCAGATGCGCAAGGGCAGCCTCGAGGAGGTTATCAAGGGCGCTGATGTATTCATCGGTGTTTCCGCTCCCGGCTGCGTAACGCCTGAGATGGTTAAGAGCATGGCTCCCAAGGCGATCCTCTTCCCGATGGCCAACCCGACTCCCGAGATCATGCCCGATGAGGCGAAGGCTGCAGGCGCAGCGGTAGTAGGTACCGGCCGCAGCGACTTCCCGAACCAGATCAACAACGTACTTGCGTTCCCGGGCATTTTCCGCGGCGCACTCGATGTTCGCGCACGCGACATCAACGACGAGATGAAGATCGCGGCTGCGAAGGCAATCGCTGCATTCGTTACCGACGACAAGCTTTCGGCTGACTTCATCATCCCGAGCGCACTGGACAAGACGGTTGCTCAGGCAGTTGCAAAGGCAGTTGCGGAGGCAGCTCGCAAGACCGGTGTTGCCAGACTGTAATTCAAAGGATTTTCCGTGTGGGGAGACATTTTTGTTTCCCCACATTTTTGTTTGCGTACTTCGGAAAATGTGCTATACTAAATATGTATCGGCTCTTGCATAAAAGATGCCGAATGTTGTGAAAAAACCAACAAAAGGAGATTGTTATGAAGAAGAGATGGCTCAGATGGCTGGCGCTGATGCTTGTGTTCGTTCTCTCCGTCGGTATGCTTGCAGCCTGCGGCGACGATGATGACGATGACGACAGCGACAAAAAGAAGAAGGCTGATTACGCCGTTAACGATGAGAAACTGGAAGTTTCCGAGGATATGGTTCCGGTCGGTTACTGGCTTTGGAAGAGTGAAAACCTCGGACTGTCCATCTGGTATCCCGGCGAGGCTTTGATGGCCGAGCGGTCGAATTATTGGAAATGCGTTTGCGATGATACGTATGAGATTTACATCCGTGAGAAGTCCACAAAGAAGGTTTCGACTACGGAAGATGCGTTCGGACAGCTTGCTGCGTTCCTCGAGGATGTCGACGAGGATATGGACGACAAGAGCGATTTCACCGATGTGAAGGTTGCCGAGGAGTCGGAGAAGGTAAAACTCAACGGAAAAGTTCTCTACAAGTCCTCTGTGACCGCTACGAAGAACGACAAGGAAAAGACAATGGACGCGTACGTTGAGATGTACGAAGATTCGTTTGTCATGTATGTGATCGACGAGCAGGTGGAAGGTTCCGCCAAGAACGTGTTCCCGCTGCTTGTTCAGACGCTTCGTCTTGATCCGGAAGCTTACGAAGGAATCCAGGGCAACTCCCTCGGTGTTCCGACTCCTACGGCGGGCGCTGACGATGTGACGCCTACCCCTACGCCCGAGGAGCCGACGCCTACTCCTACCGAGGAGCCGACACCGGAGCCGACGCCTACAGACACCCCGACGCCTACTCCTACGCCCACGCAGGCTGTTTCGGGAACGACGAAGCTTTACACTCACGATGATCTTCATTTTACGATCCAGCTTCCGGCGGATGCCGAGCTTGACGAGTTCGACAACGGCGTGTTCGCCGAGACCGAGAACGGTGCGCTGCTGATTTACTACCGCAACTCGTATGAGAACGGTATCATTCAGGATATCTACGACCTTGCACAGTTGTATTCCGAAGCGGAAGACAAGCAGTACTTTATCGAGGATGTGTTCTCTCTCGATGTCATTAAGGGAGAGGGAGAGGGTACTCCGTTCAACGATATCAACGGTGTTGAGTGCTTCACGGTTCCGTTTGACCACGGCGAATTCATTGACGATGTCGAGTACATCGGCTGCGGAAGATACGCGCTTTACGAGGCGAAGGACAACATCGGTGCATTTATCGCATGGTACATCGTGAACGGTGCGGATTACAACACGATGACGGATGACCAGAAGAAGATCAATGCGATGTTCTCCGAGTGCCTGCTGAGCCTGAACCAGCTTGAGTCCCCGATCGACTGGGAAACCAAGGTTTACAAGGATCGTCTGCAGGACGGTACCGGCTACATCTTCACCTGCGATGCGGAAGCACTTAAGAGCTCCGAGGCGGATCCGGGCGGATACGGCTATCGTTTCTACTACAACACCCAGAAGCAGGGCTATCTTTTGGTCGAGCATCTCCACCTGAACAGTACGATCAAGACCGCCAAGGATTATTATGAGCATCAGCAGAGCAGTCTTAATGATCCGAAGTACGTGTTCTCCGACATGTCGGAATACGATGGACGTATGGATTACACATGCTGGCTTGTATCGTATCAGGTGAACGGTATCGATGTTTCCGAGTATGTAAACGTTACCATTACCGACGACGGCGACATGTGGAGCATCGTTCTGTTCGGAACGAAGGATGACACGGAAGAGCAGGAGGAACTCCTGGACGACGTTCTGTGGTCGCTGCACGAGCATTTCGATTATTAATCGCACTCGGCTGCGGACAACCGCGGTCCGGCAGGGCATGTGTCCTGTGCGGGTAACATTTTGCGAAAAATATGAAAAACAAAAAGAGGGCGCTCCCCGCGGGGAACGCCTTCTTTGTTTGTTCTTTAGTTCAGTGATGCTTAGGAACGGCTCGGCAGCGCCGACGGCGATCATGCGCCGAGGCCGTCGATCTCTTCCTGCGTCGCGATGGAGAAACCGTTCTCAAGCAGAAGCTTTGCACCGGCCTCGCGATCGGCAAGACGGAAAATGATCAATGCGTTGTTGTCGTTAGAGTAGTTGAACGAGTAGAGGTACTCGATGCTGTTGCCGGCATTTTCCAGAAGCTGGAGCGCACGGTGAAGTCCGCCCGGCTCGTTCGGGATCTTGACACAGACAACGTGGTTCTTGCGGGCCGAGTAGCCGGCCTCCTTGAGCATGTCGAGGCAGGGCTGGATGTCCTCGTCCTTTACGATGAAACGAACAATTCCGAATTCCGCCATGTCGGCGATCATCAGAGCAAGAATATCAACGTTGTGGTCCTTAAGAAGTCCGGTAAGCTTGCACAGAGTGCCGTGTGCATTGACAAGATAAACAGAAACCTGATGTACGAACATAGTTGCTTTTCCTCGCTTTCTCTGGTTGTGGTGTCGATATATCCTTTAGGGAATTATATCATAAAATGAGAATTGTTGACAGTCATTATTTGTTGGTAAGTCCGCGGTTGTCGATGATGCGCTTTGCCTTGCCCTCGGAACGAGGCAGGGACTTCGGCGGAACGAGCGTTACCTTCGCGGCGATGCCGACGACGGACTTGATGCGCTCGACGATGGTGCTGCGGAGCGACTCGATCTCGCTGACCTTATCGGTGAACATTTCCTCGGACATCTCGATCTGAACCTCGAGCTTGTCGGTGGAGTTGACACGATCGACGATGAGCATGTAGAACGGAGCAACGCCCTCGAGACCTACGAGGCAGGACTCGATCTGGCTCGGGAATACGTTGACGCCGCGGATGACGAGCATGTCGTCGGTGCGGCCCGTAAGACGGCTCATGCGGATGAGCGTACGTCCGCATGAGCAGGGCTCTGCGATCAGGCGGCAAATGTCGTGCGTACGGTAGCGAAGCATCGGCATACCGGTCTTCGTGATCGTCGTGAAGACAAGCTCACCGGACTCTCCGTAAGGAAGCGGCTCGCCGGTCTCGGGGTTAATGATCTCGACGATGACGTGGTCCTCGTTGACGTGCATTCCGTGCTTCTCAAGGCACTCGAAAGCAACGCCGGGGCCGCCGATCTCGGTGAGACCGTAGATGTCGCACGCGTCGAAATCAAGGATTTCCTCAAGGTGCTCGCGCATCTCCTCGGTCCAGGGCTCGGCACCGAACACACCGGCCTTGAGCTTAACCTTGCCGAGAAGTCCGCGGTCGCGGAGAGTTTCAGCGAGGTAAGTTGCATACGAAGGAGTACAGCAGAGAATTGTAGCGCCGAGCTCCGTCATCATCATCATTTGCCGCTCCGTGTTGCCGGCCGACATCGGGATAACCGTGGCACCGATGCGCTGTGCGCCCTGATGTGCGCCCAGACCGCCGGTGAAGAGACCGTAGCCGTAGCAAATCTGGATGACGTCATCCGCATCGCCGCCGGCAGCGGTGAGAGCGCGGGCAACCATCTCGGTCCATACTTCGATGTCATTTTCCGTATAACCTGCGACGATGGGCTTTCCGGTCGTTCCCGAAGAACCCTGGATGCGCACGATGTCCTTAAGCGGCTGTGCGAACAGGCCGTAAGGGAATTCGTCGCGAAGGTCGGTCTTCTCCGTGAACGGAAGTTTGCGGAGATCGTCAACGGTTTTGATGTCCTCGGGCTTAACGCCCATCTCGTCCATGCGCTTGCGGTAGAGCGGCACGCGCTCGTACTCAAGCTTCACAGTCTCGCGAAGCCGCTCGCTCTGAAGCTCGCGAAGCTTTGCGCGATCCATACACTCCATTGCGGGGTTGAAGATCTTGTGGATTTTCGGCTGTTTCATAAGTTACCTCCCGGGTAAATAAAGTGGTAGAATTTTCCTTGAGGACGAGAATAAAAAAAGCTCATCCTCTACTTCGATAGAGGACGAGCACTAGACCCGTGGTACCACCTCAATTCAGTATACGTAAACGCATACCCTCATTCAGGCACATTCATGCCTTATCGCGATAACGGACGCACCCGGCGATGCCTACTTGGCGAAAAGCTGTTCAACACGCTGCTCTCGGGAGGAATTCGGAAGGTCTTCGATGCCGGCTTGCACCATTGCCCGGCTCGCTGTGAGGGAAAACTGATTTCGTACTGGTTCCCGGTCGTTGCATTTGAGCAAAATATACAATAGCTTTTTTTGCTTGTCAAGGATTTTTTTTTGCATTTTTTGCAACCCCGCCTCAGAGGGTGTTTCGCTTGCACTTCACGCGGAATCCGTTTATAATTTATTGCCGCGGAACTGTTGCGGCGCTGCAGAGTTTGTTCTGCCGATAAAGGAGAGAGAAACATGAAAACAATCATGCGGGTCATGTGTGTGAAAATGCGTCTTCCGATCGCCGCCCTGTGTGCCGCGGCGATGTTTGCGGGATTGCTGACCGCCTGCGGGGAAGACCGCGAGAGAAGAACTTCGAAAAATGAGGACACTGTGACGGCAACGCCGACTCTTGCGGAGAACAGCACGCCGACGCCGGAAACGACGCCGACCGACACGCCTGCGCCGACGCCGACCGATACGCCGGCACCGACACCTACCGCGACACCGGTGCCGACCCCGACCGAAGCGGTCGAGCCGAAGCTTGTGGAGGTATCCGACTGGAACGATGCATTTTCCCTGATGGTGCCGTCGAACGCGAAGGTAACCAGGATGGATTACGGATTTACCGCGGAGACCGATGTTTATTGCATCAAGGTGCGCTATGTCAACACGATCGCGGACAGAATCCTCCTCGACGTCGAAGAGCTTGCGACAAACATAAACGGTGATATCGTGCCGCTCGACCTGCTCGATGTCGGCGATTACCGAAAGCACGGCGAGGCGGTTCTCGGGAAGAGGAACGACGTGGCATGCCTCATCGGACCGGACGCCGATGTCAACGAAGTGAACGAGGAGGGAAGGCTGATACATCCGGCAGTGTATTGCAGGTATTTTGCATATGAATGCCTGGATGAGTACGGTGTGATCGTGGTGTCGTACACCCTGCGCGGCGTCACCTGCGATACCATGACGGATGCGGACCGTGCGAACGCGGAGTATCTGGATTCGCTTGCGGAAACGCTCGTGCAGAAGCATTCGCCGTACGAATGGAAGTTTAAAAAGTATGAAGAGAGCATCGAGAGCGGCGAGAAATTTATGTTCGTCTGCCACGACGATGATGTAAAGTCGGTTGAGCGCAAGGGCGATGACACGGTCGTCATTGTTCCTTACAGAAGCCTCGACAACACCGTGTACGTCACGTATTTTCCGGAGTCGGATGAGATCGCGAGCCACCGCGATGTGTACGATTTGATAAAACTGCAGTACGGCGGAAGAGCTTTCGTCACGCCTCTGCAGGAGGACAGCTGGCAGATCACCTATACGGAAAACGGCGTTGAATACCTGTGCTTTGCAGTCTGCCGCGCAAGCTTCGAGACGCGCGGGCGGTGGCTTCTGATCCTGAAATGTCCGATTAATGATACGAAGTACGGCGAGATGCTTCTGGAAAGAATTCTGTGGTCGTTCCGCGGGTGATCGCGCCTTCGGAAAATGATCGCAAAAAGTGTTACGGGACCGTCGGACGAGAGATATATGAAAGAGACGAAGAACAATTTGAAAAATGAACCGGCCGGACGCAGGAAGATAATACTTCGCGCGGTTGCTGCGGCTGCCGTGATCGCGTGGATGGCGGTGATTTTTCTGCTCTCGGCGGAGGAAGGAGAGAAGTCCTCGCATACGTCGGACATCATCGTGGACGCGGTCGTCTCGGTCGCGGAAGGGGTTCGCCTGATGGAACCGGAGGATGCGACGCCCGAGTTTCGCGAACGGCTCTCCTTCGTGGTGAGAAAGTGCGGACACGCGGCGGAGTATGCAATCCTTGCGGTATTGACAGCGCTTGCGCTTCTCGCATGGGGAGTCCGAAGGGCGGGAATGCTCGCTTTGATCGCCTGGGTGTGGTCGGTTGTTTATGCAGCCACGGATGAATATCACCAGCTCTCGGTTGCGGGGCGCGCGGGACAGTGGCGCGATGTGCTGATTGACGCGGCCGGCGCGGCAGCGGGAGTGATCGCGTTTGTGCTTGTTCTTTTGATCATCCGGAAGCACTCCGGAAAGAGGGCTCGGAACGCATAGAAACACCCGAAAAACGGTGTAAAAATGACCAAAACATGCGGGTGAAAGAGCGCCATAGTTGCTAAAACGTAGAAAATGCGCATAAAGTATTGCATATTCAATGCATTGTATGTATGATGACACCGTGAAGTATATTGGACCTGCGGCGGCGTGAGTGTTGAGAGAGAAATCGAGCCGCTGCACATACTAAGGAGGATTTGCATCATGGCAATCAAGAAAGCTAAGGAAGTTGTAGAGATTAAGGCAGATGTTGCTGCTGTAGAGAAGGCTGTTAAGGAGACCGCAAAGAAGGCGGACAAGGCAGCTGAGAAGGCAGTAAAGGCTGCAAAGAAGGCACCGGCAGAGAAGAAGGTTGCGACGGCTGCCAAGAAGGCGGTTAAGAAGGTTGAGGACGCAGCGAGCACCGTTGCGAAGAAGGCTGTCAAGACCGTAAAGAAGGCTGATGCGAAGGACACTAAGGCGACGGTAGTTCTTCAGTACGCAGGCAACGAGATCGTTATGGCTGACGTTCTTGCTGCGGCAAAGAAGGATTACGCTGCAAACAACACCGCAGCACTCAAGTCGATCACGCTGTATGTTAAGCCTGAGGACAACGCTGCATACTATGTTGCAAACGGCGACATCACCGGCAAAGTAAGCCTGTAATCGCCCTGAAAAACCGACAAGACGAAACCGTTCCGGACATGCTGTTCCGGGACGGTTTTTTTGTTGCGCGTCGTTGACAAGGCATGTATAACGCGGTATAATACTCGTATGGTTTTTCAAGGGAGGGTATGCGTATGCGCAAGATTGTTCTGTCCATTCTGGTCAACAATACCGCCGGCGTTCTGGCAAGGATTTCCGGGCTGTTCGGACGGCGCGGATACAACATCGCGAGCCTTACTGTGGGTGAGACCGAGAGACCGGATATCAGCCGCATGACCGTTGTCGCTCTCGGCGATGAGCAGACACTCTCCCAGATCGGAAAGCAGCTCGAAAAATTACAGGAAGTTATCTCCGTCAAGGAGCTCTCACCGGAACATTCGGTGTGCAGCGAGTTGATTTTGCTTAAGGTTCGCACGAAGACCGATGCAAAGCGCCAGAGTGCGATCAGCATTGCGGATGTGTTCCGTGCGAAGGTGGTCGATGTGGCCGTGGATTCCCTGATGATGCAGCTCACGGGCGAGACGGCGAAGATCGATGCCTTTATCAAAATGTTCTATGAATTCGAAATCCTCGAGCTGGTTCGGACCGGACTTACCGGCCTCGAGCGCGCGTAGGATTTTGAAAATAAAACAAAAGCAAAGGAGAGTACCATGTTTAAGGAATTTAAAAAGTTTATCATGCGCGGGAACATGCTGGATATGGCAGTCGCTGTGATCATCGGCGGTGCGTTCAGCGCGATCATCAATTCCCTCGTAAACAACATCCTGATGCCGTTGATCGGTCTTGCTTTGGGTGGAAGTGCAGACTTTTCCAATGCGTTCATTGTTTTGAAAGAGCCCGCAACTATCCCGGATGGCGGTTTGCCGGAGACGCTCGCTGAAGCACAGGAAGCCGGTTATACCTGCCTGGGCTACGGTGCATTCATCTCTGCGATCATCATGTTCCTCATTGTTGCGCTTTGCCTGTTCCTTGTGATCAAGGCGTTCAACAAGGCAGCAAGCCTTCGCAAGAAGGAAGAGGAAGTCGAGGCGGCTCCTACCACGAAGGTATGCCCGTTCTGTAAGACTGAGATCAATATCGAGGCAACCCGTTGCCCGCATTGTACTTCGGAGCTTCCGGCGGAAGAGGCTGCTGAGTAATCTCATTTTGCGAAAGCTTCGGATACGGAGCGGTTCGCGGATCAATTATTTTGAGAGAGGTAATGAACATGGATGTTACTGCTATGATCAAAGATGCTGTTGAGAAGATCACGAAGGACGGCGATCTCACGAAAGCTTTCCAGGCTGATCCCGCTGCAACCGTCAAGAAGGTTGCGGGCGACAAGCTTCCGGCTGAGGCTGTTGACAAGGTAGTCGACGGCGTAAAGGCGAAGCTGAAGGTCGACAGCGCGAAGGATGCGCTCGGTTCCCTGAAGAAGCTGTTCTGATGAGAATCCGGTCGGATCACAATATCATAAGATAATCATAAAGGTCCGGGGTGATATGCCCCGGACTTTTTTGTGCAATGCGCATAGGAGAGAGCGGATTTATTTGCCGAAAAACTGCTTGTGTGCGACGAGGATTAGTGGTATATTATTTTGTTGGAATAGAATGCCGCTGTTTGGCATGAAATGATATGAAAGGAGTCAGTAATCATGGGATTTATTGACAGCATCAAAGAGAGAGCAAAACAGAACAAGAAGACGATCGTTCTTCCCGAGTCCATGGACAGAAGAACGTGGGAGGCCGTTGAGATCATTCTCAAGGAAGGCATCGCGAACGTGATCGTTCTCGGTACCCCCGAGGAGTGCGAGGCAAACAGCAAGGGCCTTGATGTAGCGGGCGCTACCGTGATCGACCCGAACACGGCTGCTGAGCTTCCGGCTTACATCGACAAGCTCGTTGAGCTTCGCCAGGCAAAGGGTATGACCCCCGAGGAGGCTAAGAAGCTTCTCACGACTGATTATATGTACTATGCATGCATGATGGTAAAGATGGGTGCGGCAGACGGCGTTGTTTCCGGCGCTTGCCACTCGACCGCAAACACGCTTCGTCCGTCGCTGCAGATCATCAAGACGAAGCCCGGCACCAAGCTGGTTTCCGCATTTTTCATGATGGTAGTTCCGAACTGCGAGTACGGCGCTGACGGCACGTTCCTCTTCGCTGACTCCGGTCTTGAGCAGAATCCCGATCCGGAGAAGCTTGCTGCAATTGCAATCTCCTCCGCAGAGTCGTTCGAGCTTCTCGTTCAGAAGCAGGCTAAGGTTGCTATGCTCAGCCACTCCACGAAGGGCAGCGCAAAGCACGCCGACGTTGACAAGGTTCTGGCAGCTACCGCGATCGCCAAGGAGCTTCGCCCCGACATCCTTCTTGACGGCGAGCTTCAGGCTGACGCCGCTATGGTTCCTTCCGTAGGCGCTTCGAAGGCTCCGGGCAGCAGCGTTGCAGGCCAGGCTAACGTACTTGTATTCCCTGACCTTGACGCCGGCAACATCGGTTACAAGCTTGTTCAGCGTCTTGCGAAGGCTGAGGCTTACGGCCCGGTTACGCAGGGTATCGCCGCTCCGGTCAACGACCTTTCGAGAGGCTGCATCGCCGAGGATATCGTAGGCGTTGTTGCCATCACGGCGGTTCAGGCTCAGGCAAATGACTGATTAACGGAGGATTCCCATGAAAGTATTGGTAGTTAACTGCGGCAGCAGTTCTTTGAAGTATCAGCTGATCGATTCCGAGACCGAGCAGGCTCTCGCAGTCGGTCTTTGCGAGCGCATCGGCATCGACGGACGTCTGAAGCACACTCCGGCGGGCGGCGAGAAGGTTGTTCTCGAGGATGCGCTTCCGAACCATGAGGTAGCGATCAAGAACGTATTGGCAGCTCTTACGAATCCGACCTACGGCGTGATCAAGGATCTCTCCGAGATCGGTGCGGTAGGACACCGCGTAGTCCATGGCGGCGAGAAGTTCACGAAGTCCGTGTTGATCGACGACGCTGTTATCGCCGGCATCAAGGAATGCTGCGACCTCGCACCTCTTCACAACCCGGCGAACCTGATCGGTATCGACGCGTGCATGAAGCTCATGCCCGGCGTTCCGGAGGTTGCTGTGTTCGATACCGCGTTCCATCAGACGATGCCCAAGGAGGCATATCTGTACGCGGTTCCTTACGAGTACTACACCAACTACGGTGTTCGCCGTTACGGTTTCCACGGCACCAGCCACAGCTACGTATCCAAGCGCACGATCGACGTTGCAGGCCTTGATCCGAACAACTCGAAGGTTGTCGTATGCCACCTCGGCAACGGCGCTTCCTGCTCGGCAGTTCTGAACGGCCGCTCGGTAGACACCTCGATGGGTCTCACTCCTTTGGAGGGTCTCATCATGGGAACCCGCTCGGGTGACATCGATCCCGCAGTCATCGAGTTCGTTGCGAAGAAGGAAAATAAGTCCCTCGCAGAGATGATGACGGTTCTCAACAAGAAGTCCGGTGTGGACGGCCTCTCGGGCGTCGGCTCCGACTTCCGTGACCTCGATGCGGCAGCAAAAGAGGGCAATGAGAGAGCGCAGGTTGCTGTTGAAGCATTTGCCTACAGAGTAGCGAAGTACGTCGGTGCTTACACGGCAGCGATGAACGGCGTTGACGCGATCGCTTTCACCGCAGGTATCGGCGAGAACGACGGCAAGGTTCGTAAGAAGATCTGCGAGCGCCTCGGTTTCCTTGGCATCACGATCGACGATGCGAAAAATGCGATCCGCGGCGAGGAGATCATCATTTCCACGCCCGACTCGAAGGTTAAGGTCCTTGTGATCCCGACCAACGAGGAGCTTGCAATCTGCCGCGAGACGGTTGCATTGATCTGATCGACAG
Source organism: Lachnospiraceae bacterium (assembly GCA_017561985.1). The sequence goes on along the minus strand of JAFZAZ010000015.1, from coordinate 107,668 downwards.
AACAATCAAAATGACATTGACGGACGCTCCGTACGGGGCGTCCGCTTTTTTGTGCGCGAAAGCTTCGGAAAATGCAGTTTTTTTGGCGCTTTAACGTGCGAATATATGGGTTACTGTATTGTAGAGAAACGAAAAATGTAGTAAACTATGTGAAAATATTCAGGCTCCGATCTTCTGAATCGGATTTAGACGGTCGGAAACCAAATTGGGGGGTGGCAAAAGGAATGAATCTGGAAGTAAAAAGCGTAACAAAATGTTACGGGAAGAAGACGGCGCTCGAGGATTTTTCGTACACGTTCAAGCCGGGAATATACGGTCTTCTCGGACCGAACGGCGCGGGAAAGAGCACATTGATGGGCGTGATGACGACGAATCTGAAGGCGACTTCGGGCGAGATCAGTTTTGAGGGGAGGAACATCCGCGAACTCGGGCGGGAATACCGCCGTTATATCGGATATATGCCGCAGCAGCAGAAGCTGTATGACGGCTTTCCGTTTGTGCGCTTTTTGTACTACATTGCGGCATTGAAAGGAATCCCGAAGGCGGAGGCGGCAGCGGAGATCGAGAAGACAATCCGCGACGTCAACCTTTGGGATGTAAAGGACGATCCGATCGGTTCGTACTCCGGCGGTATGCGCCAGCGCGCTTTGCTTGCGCAGGCAATCCTCGGAAACCCGCGGATCGTGATCATGGACGAGCCTACGGTCGGACTGGACCCGAAGGAGCGCGTCAATTTCCGCGAGCTGGTATCTTCGATCGCGGAGGAGAGGATTGTAATCATTGCGACGCATATCGTGAGCGACCTGGAGAAACTTGCGTCGGAGATCATTTTCCTCAACCACGGCCACATCATCGAGAGCGGCACGATGGAGGAGCTTCTGGAGCGCTATAAAGCGAAGATGGAAGATCCTTCCGTGGAAAAGATCTACATGAGTCTGGAGAGCGAATGATGATTCGGCACGAGTGGTATAAAATATGGCATAACTCGCGGCTGGTGGCGGCGTTTCTGCTGCTGGTCGCGCTGAATTGCGGCTATTTTGCGTATCGGGCGAACCATGCGCAGGTAACCGCAACAGTATATCGACAGCTGCAGGGCGACCTGCAGGAGCTCACGAATGAAGACGCGTTCGCGCGCGTACAAACGAGCGTGGACGAACTTAAAACGATCCTGTATAAAGACAATTCAATGACCTCGGAGAAGTATCCCCGCTATTGCGGAAACATGTGGGAGGAGCTCTCCTTATATACGCAGTTTGCGCAGGAGTACAAGGATGCGTCCACGTACCATACGTACGTCACGGGCATTCTTGCGGCGCCCGCAAAATACCGCGCGCTCCAGTCGCTGTTCCAGTCAAACGAGCGGGAACTTCGGAATGTGGAGAAGACGGCGGAGGATTTCAAGCCTCTCGCGGAGCTGACGGTACAGCGCACCGGCACGAAGGGCATCAGTGAGGCGCTTTCGCTTCCGAGCATTGTATTTCTCGAGATCCTTCTCGCAATCCTCCTGATCTCGGTTTTGTTGGGAAGGGAGAAGGAGAGAGACCTTCTTTCCATGTACGCTACGATGGCGAATGGGCGAGGCCGTCTTCTTGCGGCCAAGATCGGTGCGGCGGTGATCGGAATCGTCGTCGGAAACCTGATCCTGCTCGGTTCCGTGGTCGTCACGGGGTGCTGCTTGTACGGCTGGCCGAAGGCGGAAGAGTGGACGATGCCGCTCCAGTCGATGGCCGGTTACCGGCAGTCGGCGCTTTCGGTGAGTATACTCGGATTCCTCACCCTCGTTTATCTCGGGTCGGTACTGGTGTCCGTATGGTTCGCTGTATTGACGGCGTTTCTCACCATCGTCATGGCCTCGTCGAGAATGGTGTACCTGGTGCTTTTTGTCGTTGTCGGCATCGAGGGCGTGCTCTATCTGCGGATTGATGAAATTTCGTATCTCGCAAACTACAAACGCGTGAATATCATCTCCTTCGCCGACGTTGCGGGGAGACTCGGAAAATACCGAAACATCTATGTTTTCAACCGCCCTGTGAACGATTGGGTTCTGGCGCTTGTTGTTCTGTTCGCGACGGGAATTCTACTCGCGGGTGCATCGCTTGCGATGGCGATCTGCGGCATCGGGAACACGGCGCGGAAGAGAGCCTCAAAGGCTGGGATTCTCGAGAAGAATGGCCTGATGCGGCATATGGGACAGCATGAGAATCTCTTCCTGCATGAGGCGTACAAATTCCTCCGGCTTGAGAAGCTCGGCCTGGTGTTCATTTTGCTCATCGTTTGGGTGCTTTGCTTCACAACGCCGTACTCCAAGGATTATTCGATTGAGGAGCTGCATTACGAATCGTTCCTTTACCAGCTGCAGAACAGTTCGAAGGAGGAGTATCCGGCACTGGTGCAGAAAGTTCGGACGGAGCTCGATGAGGTAGCGGCGAGGGGAAGCGAAACTTCCTTCGATCGCGAGAACGCGTACGTGAGACTTGAGAAGTACGTCTCTTATCTGATGTCGCGCGAAGGTGCGACCGCAGTGAACGAGAAGGGGTATGAGCTTCTGTATGACAGCCGCAGGGACAACGTCATCATGGCGGCGCTCGCGCTGATCCTGGTCATTTTGTGTGCGACGTCTCTGTACTATGTCGAGTATCGGACCGGAATGCAGGAGATGATACGCATCTCGTACGCCGGCCGGTATCGCGTGCATGTCCGGAAAATGATCCTGCTCCTGATCTCTGCGGTGATCATCTGTCTGGCCGTGTACGGTCGCCACGTCTACCGCGTCACGCAGAGCTACGGGACCGTCGGGATCGACAGTGCCGCATACAGCGTGCAAAGCCTCTCTGATGTGTCGAAGGCAATATCGCTGCGCACGTTTTTGATTCTGACGTATATCAAGCGGTTCGCAGGCGTGCTGCTTGCGGGCGTGCTTTCGGTGCTCATTGTCCGCAAAGTGCGTAGCTACATCCTGTCGGTGCTCGCGGGAGTGGCAGTGACGGTTCTTCCGCTGCTGCTCGGACTGTTTGAAATCGGGCTTTTGGACAAGGTGCTCCTCAACTGGTTCTTCCTGTGCTAGGACGCTTGCGACAGTATCGAAAAAATGTGTTTTGTTTTGAAAAATAGTCATTGACAAACGATCGGCGGTTCGATATAATACTGTCATGCGTGTGCCGAGCAAAGACGGTTCGGCCGAATAGTAGTCAAGGAGGTGGAGACGATGGGTGCTATTTGTCCTAAGAATAAACATTCCAAGGCAAGAAGAGACAGTCGCAGAGCGAACTGGAAGATGACTGCTCCGAATCTTGTAAAGTGCAGCAAGTGCGGCGCGCTTATGATGCCTCACAGAGTTTGCAAGGCTTGCGGATCTTATAACAAGAAAGAGATCATTCCGCAGGAAGCGTAATCGAATCAAATCAAGCCCCCGGTTATTGGCCGGGGGCTTTTGAATTTTCCGGGAAAAATGAATCGTTTCAGAAGAATAATACAAAGCCGGGGGCGCGAACATGTGCTTCCGGCTTTGTGTTTGTATGTCGATGCAAAAAAAAGAAAAAGAATGAAAAAACAATTGGAAATTCGCAATTCAATATAATATAATTATAAAAGAGTGTCCATGCTCAGGGCATGTTTCTAACATTCGGAGAGAAGAGTTTGAATCGTCTGTCATTTTTTCGGAGGTAACGCATGAATAAAAAGCGTATGACAATCGTATCGGTGTACGCTGCGCTAGTGTTGTTGGCTGTCGTTCTAAGCCCGAGTCATTCTATGGTTCGGGCAAAGGCGGACTGCGCTCATAAGTACGTATCAGATGTACCGGGAGGGTATAAGGCTGCTACCTGCACTACAGCCGGATACAAAGAGCAAAAATGCAACACTTGCGGGGCAACGCTTAAGCAAATAATCCCTGCCCTGAATCATGATTGGGATCGTGAAGAAGCAACCTGCACCGCGGACAAGAAATGTAAGAGATGCGGTGATATTGGCGAATATGCGCACCATAATTGGACAGCAGCTACGTGTACGACGGATAGTAAGTGCACCAGGTGCGGTGCAACCGGACAGAAGGCGTTTGGACATAATTCGCCGATGCCTACCGTAACCTGTACACAGGATAAAGTCTGCTCAACCTGCGGAACTATCATAGAAAAAGCAAAGGGGCATGACTGGAATCTGAATGCTCCGACCTGTACCGAAGACAGGAAGTGTACAAGATGCGGCCAGCTCGATGGAAAGGCAACCGGACACGATTGGAGTCCCGCTACCTGTACGAAAGATCAGAAGTGTAAAACTTGCGGTGAAACCGGACAGAAGGCGTTTGGACATACTTCGCCGATGCCTACCGCAACCTGTACACAGGATAAAGTCTGCTCAACCTGCGGAACTACCATAGAAAAAGCAAAGGGGCATGATTGGAATCTGGATGCTCCGAGCTGTACAGAAGACAGGAAATGCAATAGATGCGGTAAGGTAGACAAGAAGGCAACCGGACACGACTGGAGTCCCGCAACCTGTACGAAAGATCAGAAGTGTAAAACTTGCGGTGAAACCGGACAGAAGGCGTTTGGACATAATTCGCCGATGCCTACCGCCACGTGTACGGAAGATAAAGTCTGCACAACCTGCGGTTTCATTATAGAAAAAGCAAAGGGGCATGATTGGAATCTGGATGCTCCGAGCTGTACCGAAGACCGAAAATGTAAAAAATGCGGTAAGGTAGACAAGAAGGCGACCGGACACGACTGGAGTCCCGCAACCTGTACGAAAGATCAGACGTGTAAAACTTGCGGTGCAACCGGAAAAGAGGCGTATGGTCACAGTTCGCCGATGCCTACCGCCACGTGTACGGAAGATAAAGTCTGCCAAAGCTGCGGCATCGTTCTGGAGAAGGCGCTGGGTCACAAGTGGGATAAGACGTCAGCTACATGTACCGAAGCGCAGAAATGTCTCCGATGCGGCACTGCCGGAGAGAAGGCAAAGGGGCATGATTTCTCGGTTCTGATCCGGGATGTTGCGCCGACATGCGGTGAAGCCGGCGTCAAGGAATACAAGTGCAGCCGTTGTTCGGAGACACGGGGCGAGAATTTGCCTCCGACCCAGAAGCATGTCTGGAATGTCAAAGAGACGGTGAAAGAGACGACCGAAACGGACGGTTACATTATACGAAGCTGTCCCGGCTGCGGTCTGGAAGAGAAGACGATCATACCGAAGGTCGGAGAGCTGAAGGTGGATTCCCCGCGTCTCAGCTTTTCGGAAAATGCGGATGAACGCAACATAAGCCTGCTGAACATTTCCAATGTGGGCTCCGTTGTTGTGTCCGTAGATAAGGGAGCGGTCGGCTGGGTAAGAGTGTCGAGATCGGGAACCACTTCCTATAAGGTTGAGGTTTCCAAGAATACCGGAGAAGGCGACCGCGCGGGTGTGATCACGTTCAAGGATCCCGAGTATAACCGGTCGGTTTCCGTTGAAGTTTCGCAAAGCAGCCGCGGAGGCTGCAAGATTGTGTTTGATCCGAACGGCGGACTCGGGTGGAATGGGACGGTTGTCCGGACAGCGGTCCTGGGAGATGTCATGGGCGGAATATATCCGGAACCTCCGCATGCTCCCGCTTACAAGACATTTGACGGCTGGTATACCCAGAAGGTCGGCGGAGCAAAATGGACGGAGTTTACTCCTGTTTCCGGCTCCCAGGGAGTTACTCTGTACGCGCACTGGGCAGATACCAAGTATTTCATCGCCTATGACGGCAACAATTGCGAAACGGGCGAGATGGACAGGACTCCCGCAGTCTGCAATCAGGATGTCACTCTGGCGAAAAATAAATACACCAAAACCGGCTATGTGCTTGCGGGCTGGAACACAAGACGGGACGGAAAGGGAGCGGAGTATTCCGAAGAGGCGGTTGTCAGGAATCTGGTCGCTGCCGATGCCGAAAACGGTACCGTGATAACTCTGTACGCTCATTGGATAGAGATAACAAATGTTACGGTGAGCTTCAACGTAAACGGAGGATCCGATCCGGACAACAGACTTGCAAAAGAGACAAGAACTGTAGTATATAAAGAGCCTTACGGCGATCTTCCGGATCTTCCGGGCGGAATAACCGCTCCGGAGGGCAAGGTTTTTGCGGGCTGGGAGACGAAGGAGCATGTCCGTGTGACGAAAGAATCGGATGTGCAGGTTGCTGCGGATCATGTTCTGTATGCCGTTTGGAGAGATAACACCTACAAGATTATTTTTGACGGTAACGGAAGTCTTCGCGGTGAGATGGGCGAGTTGACCTGTACGTACGGCGAAGATGTTGAGATTCCGAAATGTTTATTTGACGACGGCGACGGTTTCGATGTCTGGAGTACAACGCGCACCGGAACCGGAGTTTATGCTGCAAATTACAAAGCCGGCACGTATACACGCGGACTGGTCAGGGACACCTCCATCGAAAGCATTACCCTGTATGCGGTATGGAAGGAGCATTACTATTCCGTAGAATACATTGACCCGTTCCACGGAAAACGGATCACTACGGATGAACCGTCGGAAAATTCGCATGTTTATCAGGTGAAGGGTTATGAGCCGTACATTGAGGGACTTCGCTTCCTGGGGTATACGACCGACGTTAAGCTTATGGGACTGCTCCCGGAGGGCGCGGATCGTTCTGATTTTCTTCGGCCCGGAGATCGTTTCACTGTTGACGAAAGTGTTAAAAAAATCACGCTCTACTGTGTTTACGAAGTGACGCAGAAGGACTATATTCCGGTCATTTATCACAATAACGGAGGAGACATTTCGTCGAGAGTAGAGTACATTCATTGGAATACCACGGAGTATCAGGTTCCTACGCTTTCTTACTATAACTCTGAGGAGCATGAAGCGGAGCTTCCTCATAAGAAGGGCTATGTTTTCCGTGGATGGGGTCTTACTCCGGAAAAAAAATGGTATGATGCAGTTCCTTCCGTGAAGATTGATCGTGGAACGACTGTGGTGCATTTGTACGCAATCTGGAGCCCGAACGGCGCTACGGTCACACTGGATTACGACTATGGCGATAAGCGCCGGGAGAGCCTGAATCCTCTCGGAACAGGAACATTCATTCTCCCGAAGCCAAAGAGGGATGATTACATTTTCCTCGGCTGGGAGAGTGACTATGACGGCACGATCTATCAGGGCGGCGAAGAGATTTCGGATCTTCCGGAGGATCTGGTTTTGACAGCCCTGTGGGATCAGAGAACTTACAGGATCGAGTATATCGATCTCTATAGCGGCGAAGTGTTGAAGTCCGGTCAGTATCGGTCCGGCGATACCCTCGATTGTGAGCCGGATGCTATTATCACTGGAAAGACCTTTGACGGATGGAAATACGGCGCAAAGGTTTATAAGAAAGATGCGAAGGTGTCGGAATTCGTTGACATGAAGCCTGTCAACGAGACGGTCAATGCCCTTCTGAATCGGGAAGAAAAGGTGTACAGACTGTTTTCCCATTATCAGGGCGTCAATGAGACCGGAAAGATTATGGTGTATTATCATCTGAATTCGCCGACGGCTACCGGAGGACCGGAAAAACCGACCAAGGCAGATAAGAAGGCCGGAGAAATTCAGATTATAACCAGCAGTGTGGAGCCGACGGATCCTCACCGTGAATTCCTTGGATGGACCACGAGCATAAACGGAAGAACGTATATCCCTGCCGGAGGTACGTATTACTACCACGGCGACCCCACCGGAAGAACGGCACCTCCCGATGAAATCACTTTTTATGCCTGCTGGCGATCCAAGTACAAGCTGGTTCTTGACAAAAACGGTTGTCCGGACTCCCCGATCGAGACTATTGAACTCGAGGGCAAGGCGCCGGGTGCGTCAATCAAGATGCAGAATTACAAAAAGGCCTTCGGTGATCCCGAGGGGTACACACTCCTCGGCTGGGGAACTACTCCGGATACCGTGACCATCGGTGTGGACGGAGAGTTTATCGTTCCGGATAAGGATGTGACTCTTTATGCGATCTGGAGTTCCGAAGAGTATGTGTTCCGATTCTGCGACGCCTTCGGCCGCGAGATTGCAAGAAGAAACGTGAAGTACGATACGGAAGTAACCATAGCGGAACTTGATATTCCGCTTGAAAAGGTGGAGCTGTCCTGCTATCGCTTTGCCGGATGGGACGGAGTATACGGTACCAAGCGTCTTGGAAACAACGATAAAATTACGGTTACGGGCAGTATTACATTCAACGCTGCATACGAATTGATACCGGGGGAACCCGGGAAAGTAATTGTCCATTATCTTGCCAACGGCGGAAAAGATGCTCCGGCGACGGCAACAATGGATCCCGGAGATTGTTATCTTTCCCGAACGATTCCGACCCGTGACGGATATTATTTCCGCGGCTGGTCACGCCATAATATTCAGGATATCGGTGCGCAGCTGAATCCGCTTTATCCCGACTACCCGGTCGACGGGGACCTTTCGTTCTCTGCAAAAGCCGGTGATCGTGTCGTGGTTTATGCGGTCTGGGAACCGATTGAGAATATCAGCATCAACGAGCTTAAGGAAGTACTGGAATCTGTCTACGGAGCAGGAGCGATCGGAGACGATAAACTGTTTAGACCCTATATTTCGACGGAATGGGAGAAGCTCAACGATACCACATACTATGTCATTCGTACCGTTCGAAAGAACAAGCTGAAGAATTACGTCAGCAGGGTCATGGTGATGCAGTATATGAACGGAAAATGGAACCTTGATGCTTACGGCGCAGTCGAAGGCATCTGGTCAGCTGTCCGGTTTGAGATTCTCACTTCCCTGCCAAACACTTCCGCCAGAGCTTTGGATGTCACTTTTGATGTTGTCAATACGGCGGCAGAACTCGGAATTTCCTTCTTCTTCCCTACTGCCGGCAAATTTGTCACCGGAGCTCACTATCTGAACACTGCGTTTGAGTTGATACAGGCAAATAAATATAGCGAATTGCTTGAGGCGGCAAAGGCAGAAGGCTGGAATATAGCCGGTAATGTAGCGAAAGAAAAGGGAGAGGGACGGCTGCTCGGAGCCGCGCTGAAGGACCTTATGGGATCGAACACATTGACGAACGCCGAAATGGATGTTCTGAAGGGTTCCCTGTTGGCCCTGTTCCACGAAGTGGATGAACAGATTGCATTGGAACTGGCGGAGGAAGCCGATCCTTACGGCAACTTCGACTTTGCGTTCGGAATCTTTAAGGAACGTGTGGCCGGACAGGGATTCGGTCAGACGGTCGTGGACGATACCTACGCGACAATTGCGAGGATCTATCAGTATGTGAACAGCAATGTTACCGGGTTTTGAAAAATGACCGGAGACGAATATAAAGGAGAGTGGATGTGAAACGGACAGGAAAGAAGCTGTTGCTTCTGGCGACAGTAATCGCAATGCTCTTCGCATTTTCCGCATGCGGAAAGGAGAAGGAGAGCGACCCCGATTCAACGGATATTACCGCCACCCCCGGTCAGCCGGATAACCCGGGAGGACCCGATGTGAAGGAACCGATCTCTCTTCCGGTGGAACTGAATCTGCCGGAGGGTGCGGCCGTGCGAGAGGAGAAAGGCGTTTTCTTCGTGGACACGACGGACTATCTTCTGTGTGTTTTCTCCACGGATACCGTTCAAAACGGCGCAATCTTCGACGAGAGCGATGTGTTCGCGCTGATCAGCTCCGGAGCAAAGGCTTCTTTGGCAAATGAGGTTCTCAAGCTGAAGGAATTTTCCGTATCCGGAAGCGGCACAAAGTTTTACGACAACATCAACGGAATGCGCGGATATCTTGTTCCGATGTCGCATTTGACGTATGAGGATGCGGCTGGCAGCAAGACGGAAGGCGCGGGATTTGTCGTGATCTACGGCAAGCCGAACGATGTGGGAGTATACATTGTCGAGGGGATCAGCAAGGCAAACGGCGGCGGATCGTTGGAGTCCGGCAGCGGCAAGGCGGCTCTCGATATCGCCATGAGCCTGATTCCGAAAGAGACAGAGCCGAAGTATGTCGTATGGGAAAATGCCATGCCGGACGGAACGGAAGTCCGCTTTGCCTACAAAAACGGCAGCGTTTTGAAGGTTGTGACGGACGGAGATGACCTGCTGCTCCCGTTCAACGAGGAAGGTACAACCGGAATCATGATCCGTCACAATAAAAACCGTGCGGATCAGACAGCAAAAAATCTGCTGCAGGGTCTGATCGACAGTCTGAAGGATGACGGGACAACGTTTGGCGAGATCGTGACGGTGCAGGGCAGGATGGAATACCGGAAGGTTATCATGACCTACACGGAAAATGATCAGAAGATGAAAGAGGTTCTCTGCCTCGCTTCCGACGAAACCGGAAGCTGCTGGCTTCTGGACCTTTACGGGACCGAAGAGGAAGTGAATTCCAAAGAGGATGAGCTTCAGGCGCTGATGTGGTCATTGGAGGAAGAGTAAACGAAAAATGCCGGAGACGATCGATGTCTCCGGCATTTTTGATTGTTTCGGCTGTTAACATTTCCTTCCGAAGAGCTGCAGAAGCTCTGCCGCGTAGGTGGCGAGCAGCTCCGGGTGCCTCTCGAGTTCCTGTACGGGGAAGAGACGGCATAAATCCTTGTTCCTGTAGACGAAAACCGGCGAGAAGAGGTCGCCGACCTGCGGGAGAAGCGTCCCGCGGGACCATTCGAACGCTTCGTCGCGTTTGGCCGCGCGGCGGTATGCCTTGTCCATGTGGGAGGCGATGCTTTTGTGGATCACGCGGTTTTCGAGCGGGAGATAATAGTAATCCTTGTAGTTTGCGTAGTAATGCCTCGCCGGTTCGGTGAGAACCGGGATCGTCAATAGAAGGCCTCCGTCGGTTTCGCTTGAGAGTTTCAGGGATGAAACCATGGGCGTATTTTTCGGAGTGAGGAACTTCTCGAGAGGCTTACGCAGCGTAAGTCCTGCGGGCCAGTCGGCGTCCATGCGAAGCCGAAGCGTCACGGAGCCGGGATCACCCTGGGCGAGCTCGGCATGTTCCACGGAAGTCGGGGAGATGTCCACGCACGGAAGAAGCCGTGTCAGCGTGACAAGTCCGAGGATGTCCTCGCGGTTGTGGCGCGCGAGGTCGCGGTAGCGGGCCTCCGCATTTTCCGTGTCGAACTTCTGAAGGCCGACGAAATCGGCGTAAAACCGGATCAAAGTACCGCCGTCATACGGATCTTCGCGGCGGTAGGAAGCGAGCGGCTCCAGATCGCGCTGGCGGCTCGAGGGCAGACCTGCGAGAGGCTTGAGCACGCGGAGGAGCGGATAAAAATCGAGCGAATGTGCAACCGAAAACTCGCCGAGCGAGAGCGCACGGCAGCGGTCGCGCAGAAAAGGAATGTCGAATGTTGAGCCGTTATAGTGGATGAGAACCGCGTCCGAAGGGATGGAATCGCGAAATGCGGAGATGATGTCGGCCTCCTCCGAGGGACGTTCGGCAAACCATTGGCGGAACACCCAGCCCTGTTCGGTCGGAGCTGTGGCGCCGATCAGATAGACCGAAGCGGAGAGCGGACTTAACCCTGTAGTCTCGATATCGAAAAATACGGGGGCTCCGCAGTCTTCCGGGTAGTGCCGCGAGGCGGCAAGCAGCCCGGACAGACGGTCCGGAAGACCGCCCGGGATCCATTCGTTTAGGGGTTGTTCGCAAACGCGCATGACTTCCTCCGCAGGCGCCGTGCGACATTGCTCCCGACGGTCGACGGCCGGGAGCGGGTGGCGCCCTGTTCCGACCTCTATAGTAACAAAGAATATGGCATAATTCAAACAGAAAATAGGTGCTTTTCCGCGATTTGTATGGTATACTTTTGTATGGATGTTGGAATCCGGACAGTGAGGTATTTTTCGATGATTGCGATGCTTCAGGGAAGACTGGAAGAACGTGGGGCGACGGGAGCCGTGATAATGGTCGGCGGCGTCGGGTATGAGGTGCTCATGCCGGCGTCCGAGCTGGCGCTTCTCCCTGCAGTCGGCGAGGAGGTCCGCGTGTACACGCACCTGAGCGTGAACGAGAACACGGGCATCACGCTGTTCGCATTTCTCTCGCAGGAGACGCTTGCGATGTTCCGCAAGCTGATCACCGTGAGCGGTGTAGGCCCGAAGGGAGCGCTCGCCGTTTTGTCGGTGCTTCCGGCCTCGGATCTGACCGTTGCGATCATGACGGGGGACGAGGCGGCGATCGCGAAGGCACCCGGCCTCGGAAAGAAGACCGCGGCGAAAATCATCCTCGACCTCAGGGACAAGGTCAGCTGGATGCCGGGCACGGATGTCGGCGCGAAGACTTCGGCGCCGGAGACAGTGTCGGGCGGTTCGGCGAGCGAGGACGCCATCGAGGCTTTGATCGCCATCGGATATTCGAGAAGCGACGCAGCGAAGGCTGTCGCGAAGGTGGAGAACAAATCGGAGCTCGATGCGGACGATATCTTCACGCGAAGCCTGCGGTATTTATAAGACATTTTCCGGACGCACAGAGTGCGGCTCCGGTTTCATATGACGGCTGCGCGATGAAACGCGGCCGGATGCGATATCACCAAAGAGGTGCAAGGTTACTATGGCGAAGCGAATTCTGACAACGGAAGAGACGGCGGAGGATGTCCGCTTGGAGGGATCCCTGCGGCCGCAGCTTCTGTCCGAGTACATCGGCCAGACGAAGGTCAAGGATTCGATGGACATCTACATCAAAGCGGCGAAAGCCCGCGGCGAGGCGCTTGATCACGTGCTCTTGTTCGGACCTCCCGGCCTCGGCAAGACGACGCTTGCGAATATTATCGCCAACGAGATGGGAGTTCACCTGCTGACGACGTCGGGGCCGGCGTTGGAGAAGCAGGGCGACATCGCCGCCATTTTGAGCAAACTGAAACTCAACGACATCCTTTTCATCGACGAGATTCACAGACTGAGCCGTCAGGTGGAGGAGATGCTTTACTCCGCGATGGAGGACTGCCGCGTCGACGTCATCATCGGCACGGGCCCGGCTGCCAAGCCGGTTCGGCTGAAACTGCCGAAGTTCACGCTCGTCGGAGCAACGACGCGTGCGGGCATGCTGACGGCACCGCTCCGCGACCGTTTCGGCGTTGTCGAGAGACTCGCATTTTACACGGTCGACGAGCTTGCATTGATCGCGAGACACTCGGCGAGAGTGATCGGAGTCGAGATCGACGAGGACGGAGCGAAGGAGATCGCGCGCAGATCGCGCGGAACGCCGCGACTGGCGAACCGCCTTTTGAAGCGCGTGAGGGATTTTGCGGAAGTAAAATACGACGGTATCATCCGGGGCGATGTGGCGCGTGCGGCGCTCGACATGCTCGAGGTTGACCGTCTCGGACTGGACCAGATCGACCGGGCTATCCTGCTTGCGATGATCACGAAATTCGGCGGCGGGCCGGTTGGTACGAACGCCGTTGCGACGACCATCGGCGAGGATCAGGAGACCGTCGAGGAAGTGTACGAGCCGTACCTGGTTCAGACCGGTTTGATCGTGAGGACGCCGCGCGGGCGCATGGTTACGCGCGAGGCGTACGAGCATCTGGGAATTCCCATGCCGGACAAGGGCTGATCAGATATCGATATTTGAGGGAAAGAGAGGAGAGTCGCGATGCAGAAGCGGACGGAAGCGGAAGTAATCATCAACGGTAAGAGGTACCAGATCGTCGGGATCGAGGAGGAGGAATATCTCCAGAAGATCGCCACGTACCTGAACGGCAAATACGGTGCCGTCAAGGAGATCAAAGGCTACAAGAACATGGACCTCGACATGAAGGAGGCGCTCGTCCTCATCAACGTCGCGGACGATTATCTCAAGACGCGGCAGCAGCTTGCGGACAAGCAGAGCGAGCTTGAGCAGCGCGAGACGGACATCTTCAACATGAAGCACGACATGCTCGCGGACCGCTCCAGGATCAAGGAGCTTGAGGACCGGCTGGAACAGCTCAAGGCTGCGCAGCTCGAGGATCAGAAGAAGATCGTGCGCCTTGAGACGGAGCTCGGCAATTATCGGAAACATCGCAATGGTTGAATTGCGCATAAAAGCGGATCGAAAGCATCCGCTTTTTTGTGCGGCGGACCATTTTACGGAAAATACGACCGGACACGGGGGACTGAATGAGAAATCGCAACCGCACAATCGAACTGCTGGCGCCGGCGGGCTCCTACGAGACGCTGTGTGCGGTCACGGAAGCGGGCTGTGACGCCGTTTACATCGGCGGACCGCGCTTCGGTGCGCGCGCCTATGCGGACAATCCGGACGGCGAGCGGCTGCTGCAGGGCATCGACTACGCGCACATGCGCGGCGTGAAGGTGTACCTCACGGTCAACACGCTGTTGAAAAATCGCGAACTTGCGGAACTGAGGGACTACCTGCTTCCATTTTACGAGGCGGGACTGGACGCGGTGATCGTGCAGGATCCGGGCGTGATGAAATGCATCGCGGAGTGGTTCCCGGAGCTTCCCATCCACGTGAGCACGCAGATGACCGTCACGCAGGCGGAGGCGGTGAAACTGTTCCCGAAGTCCGTGACGCGCATCGTCCCCGCGAGGGAATTGAACCTTGCGGAGATCGCGGAGCTTGCGGACGCGACGGACCTGGAGCTCGAGATCTTCGCGCACGGAGCGCTTTGTTATTCATACTCCGGACAGTGCCTTCTATCGTCGCTGATCGGCGGAAGAAGCGGCAACCGCGGTCGCTGCGCACAGCCGTGCCGCAAGCAGTACCGCTACGAGGAAACTGCGGAAGGGCGGGCCGACGGAAAGAGGGCCGCGAGCGGTTATCTTCTGAGTCCGAAGGACCAGTGCCTTCTTCCGGGGCTGCATGAATTGATCGAGACCGGCATCGACTCGCTGAAGCTCGAGGGTCGGATGAAGAAGGCGGAGTACGCTGCCGGCGTGACCGGCATGTACCGCAAATGGCTCGACCGCTACGAGGAGCTCGGGCCGCAGGAATACCGCCGTTATCTCGCGGAAAATGAGGACGAGATGCGCACCGACATCGGTGCTCTCGCGGACCTGTACAACCGCGGAGGCTTTTGCGGAGGTTATGTGTTTGACACCAAGGGCAGCGAGATGATGTGCACGACGCGCCCGAATCATACCGGAGTGAAGGTCGGCACCGCGGAGATCTCGGGAGGCACGAGACCGAGCGCAGTGCTCACGCTGACCGGCGAGGTCGGTGCAGGCGATGTGCTTGAGATACGCACGAGCGGGCATTTTGTGTGCGGGGATATCACGATCCCGAAGGACATGGCGAGATTTGACGCGTCGCGTCCCGTAGCGATCCGCTGGGATCCGTCGTTCGGGAAGATCCCGAAAAAGGCGGACGTGTACCGCATGAAAAATGAAGCTCTTCTTGAGGAGATCGACGAGGAGTTTGTCACGGGCAGAAAACCGCTTCCCGTGTGCGGAACGTTCCGGGCAGCGGCCGGAGAACCGATCCGGCTGACGGTCACCGACGAGGAGGGAAGAGCCTGCGTGACGGTGGCGGGAGACGTGCCCGAGGAGGCGAAGCTCCGTCCCACGACAGGCGAGGATGTCCTTGAGAAACTGCGCCGCACAGGCGGGTCCGGGTACGCGTGGGAGCAGCTTTCCGCGGATGTCGCGGACGGTTTGTTCGTCCCTGTTTCAAAGATCAACGAGCTGCGCAGAGAGGCTTTGGAAGCCTACGAAAGCGCGGTTTTAAAGACGTTCCGGAGAAGCATTCCGAAGGCTCCGGAGACGATATACGGCAGTGCGCCGCGCAGTGCGGACGGTGAAGACGAGACTGTGACTGTTGCGGGCGATGACGCGGTGACTCTCGCGGATGCGGAGCGGCAGACGGAGCGCGTCGCCGTGTGCGTTTGTACGAAGGAGCAGACCGAGGCTTCCGTGCGGTATTCGGTCGCAACCGACCTCTGGGTGGATATGGAGGGAGAGTATGAAGCGTGCTTCACCATTTTGCGGACGGAACGGAAGCTTGGAACCGCGAAACCGGTGCGCATCGGACTTGTCCTGCCGAGAGTCGGCAAGGGCGAGCGCGGACGCAAGGCTGTTGCGGAGGCAGAGCGGCTTCTTTCGGAGGAGCACATCGACACATTGATCGTCCGCACGCCGGACCAGCTGGCGCGCGTCGAAACGTGGCGCGGGCGGTTCCCGGGACTTACGGTGTACACCGACAGCACGCTGCATCTGATGAATGACGCGGCAGCGGCATTTTACGAAGAACACGGTGCGGACGCGGGGACACTTTCGCCGGAGCTCAGGCGCAGCGAGATCTCGGAAACGATGGCATCGTCGGCGTGGCTTACGGTGTACGAGCGGACGGTTTTGATGATCTCGGAGCAGTGCCCGCACAGGACCGCGTTCGGCTGCGGGAATCCGGGAAGCAATCCGCAGGGACTTTTGTATGACGAGACAGCCGGCGCGATGCCGGTGAGAAGCGTATGCAGGTATTGTCATTCGCTTTTGTACAACGCGCATGTGACGTCGCTTCTCACGGTGTACGACGAGGTGAGGACGAAACGGCCGTACGGCGTGCGCGCGGTGTTTTCGACAGAGACGCGGCGTGAGACGGAGCGCGTGCTCCGCGCACTTGCGGCCGCGATGGACGGGGAGACGGTGGCTGAGCCGATCGCATCCGTCGCATATACGAGGGGGCATTGGAAACGGGGGATTCTGTGACCTGAAGGTCGGAAAGGACTGCTATGAGCGAGTTGTTGAACGAAGCGATTGCGATCTCCCGGGAAGCGCATGCGGGGCAGACGGACAAGGCGAACCGCCCGTATTATCTGCACCCGGAGGCGGTGGCTTCCTTTGTGGACACCGAGGAGGAGAAGATCGTCGCGTACCTTCATGACGTGATGGAGGACCACCCCGATTACATGACCGAGGAGGAATTCCGCAGCCGTTTCGGCGACGTCGTCACGGACGCGCTCCTTCTGCTTCGCCACGACCGCGACGATTCGTACGCGGAGTATATCGAGAAGATCCGGGTTTCCGCCAACCGGCTGGCCATCCGCGTGAAACTTGCCGACCTGCGCCACAACACGGACGTGTCGCGCGGTATCACCATTCCCGACGCCGAGACGCGCGAGCGGTTTTACCGCAAGCGAAACGAAAAAGTACAGACTTGTTACATGCCCGCCATTCGGAGCCTGAGCGAAGCGCTCAGAGAGCTGGATGCCGTGAAGTAGTGCTTGCAAAATTCCGCCGGCGGGGGTATACTGAATTTAATCTTTCATACACCAAATGACAGGGGGTCCTGCTATGATTGAAGCGACGAGCTGTGGTGGTGTTGTTATTTTCAGAGGGAAGATCCTGCTGCTTTACAAGAATTACAAGCGCAAATACGAAGGATGGGTGCTTCCCAAGGGAACGGTAGAAGAAGGTGAGGAATATCCCGAGACGGCAGTCCGGGAAGTGAGGGAAGAGAGCGGTGCGGACGCGAAGATCGTCAAGTACGTCGGCAAGAGCCGTTACACCTTCAATACCTCGCAGAACATGGTCCAGAAGGACGTTCACTGGTACCTGATGATGGCGGACAGTTATTACAGCAAACCACAGACAGAGGAGTACTTCGCGGATTCCGGGTTCTACAAGTATCATGAGGCGTATCATTTGCTGAAGTTTTCGAACGAAAAGCAGATCCTTGAGAAAGCCTACAACGAATATCTGGAACTGAAGAAGAAAAACCTTTGGGGCAATCGAAAGTATTCCTGAGAGAACGAAACGGGCCGTACGAGTGACGGCTCGTTTTCTTCCGTAAAATGACCGCGGCCCCGCGGGGGAAAGGATTATCATGGAGACAATCAAAAAGTTATTTGTACGCTACCGCGAGGTGATCATGTACCTGATCTTCGGCGTGGCGACGACTCTTGTAAACTGGGTCACGGCGTATGCGGTTCAGAAGATATTTCACCTGAGTGCGAAGGGCTGGGAGTTTACGCTCACCAACGCGATCGCCTGGGTGGTGGCAGTGCTGTTTGCATTTTTCACGAACAAAAAGTATGTGTTTGAGAGCAAGACGGTCGGCGCGAAAGCATATTTTGCGGAGATGGCCAAGTTCTTCGGCGCGCGTGCTGCGACCGGCCTGATCGAGATCGAGCTTCCGACGCTCCTCGTGAATGCCGGGCTCGATCAGTCGCTCTTTGACTACAAGGGCTTCTGGGCGAAGGCGGTAACGAGCATCATCGTGATCGTCCTCAACTACGTGTTCAGCAAGCTCTTCGTGTTCCGCAGGAAGAAGCCGGCGGAAGCGGCGGCGGATGTCGAAGAGGCGGTCGCGACGGCTGTTGATGCGGCGGAAAATGCTGCGGAGGCGATGAAGACTGCACAGAAGGCTGCGGATGAGATCGGACAGTGAGACAGGAGGAAACCATGGCGGACGGGCGGTATGATGTCACGCGCACAGTGACGCTCAAAAAAGGCGAGGGACGAAGCCTGAAGGCAGGCGGACTCTGGGTTTACGACAATGAGATTGCGTCCGTTGTCGGCGGCGGAGAGAACGGGACGCTCGCGGCGGTCAAGGATTTTGACGGCTATTCGATGGGCGTCGGTGTTTACAACGAGAATTCCACGATCCGAGTGCGCATGCTCACGCGCCGCAGAGACACCGAGGTGAACGAGGAGTTCCTGCGCGCCCGCGTGAAGGTAGCGTGGGAGTACCGCAGGAAGACGGTCGACACGTCCGCGTGTCGCGTGATCTTCGGCGAGGCGGACTGGATTCCCGGCATCGTTGTGGACAAGTTCTCCGACATTTTGGTCATTCAGTCGCTGTCCCTCGGCATGGACCGGTTCAAGGATGTGATCCTCGACGAGCTCAAGGCATTGCTTGCGGCGGACGGAATGCCGGTCCGCGGCGTGTATGAGCGGAGCGACGCGAAAGTGCGAGAGCTCGAGGGAATGAAGCGGGAGAAGGGCTTCATCGGGGAGCCGTTCGACCCGATCGTTGAGATTACGGAAAATGGAGTTCGCTACGAGGTCGACGTTGCGGAAGGCCAGAAGACCGGCTTCTTCCTCGACCAGAAATACAACCGTCTTGCGATCCAGAAACTGTGCAAGGGCGCAAGTGTACTTGACTGCTTCACGCACACCGGGTCGTTCGCGCTGAACGCCGGGATCGCAGGTGCTTCGGATGTGCTCGGCGTCGACGCCTCCGAGCTTGCCGTACGGCAGGCGGAGCGCAACGCGGCGCTCAACGGGCTCTCGGAGAAAGTGCATTTTACGGCTGCGGATGTGTTTGACCTTCTTCCGAAACTTGAGGCGGAAGGCCGTAAATTCGACGTCGTCATCCTCGACCCGCCCGCGTTTACGAAGTCGCGGACCGCGACGAAACAGGCGATCAAGGGGTACCGCGAGATCAATATGCGCGGCCTTAAGCTTGTGAAGGACGGAGGCTTCCTTGCGACGTGTTCGTGCTCGCATTTTATGACGCCGGAGCTTTTTTCGGAGACGATCGCGCAGGCTGCCGGAAGCGTGCACCGCAGACTCCGTCAGGTGGAGTACCGCACGCAGGCGCCCGACCATCCGATCCTTTGGTCGGCGGACGAATCGTACTACCTGAAGTTTTTCATTTTCCAGGTTTGTGAGGAAAAATAAGGCTTAGGAGCAGACTATGGTTAAAGCGATCAAACCGGACAACGCAATTTTTCTGAGCCGGGATTTTCAGAAAGATAAATACAAATTCAGTTTGATACTTCAAAACCTGCCGAGCCCGGAGTTGGAGCTTTACAGCGATGAGGAAAGCTATGTCGCGTGCAGAGGCTCAAGGAAATGGCCCGCCTGGATCTGGACGAGCGATAGCTTTGATGAAGCAAAAATCGGAGAGATCGAGGAAGTGATCAGGCTGCTGCTCACGGACCGGGAAAGAGATAAATTCACCTGCAAAAAGAAATTGTACGACCTTCTGGTGAAAAGAAACTTCGCCGATCTGAATACGGATGACTGTTTTGAGATGGGATTTTTGCTGTGTCGTCGGACAAAGGCGCCGAAAGCATGCGACGGAGTCATGACAATGCCTGCCGGGAGCGATCTTGAGGTACTGGCAAAATATTGGTGTGACGATAACGCGGAAATGAACGCGAACAACCCCGTCACACCGGAACAGGCAAGGCGGGATGTCGAAGCATTTATTGCTGACGGGAATTTCTATGTGCTGAAGAATCCCGAAGGAAAAATCGTCTGCATGGCCGGCTTCAATGTCTCGGGAGAACAGGCGAAGATCACGCATGTTTATACTCCCGTGGAAGAGCGGAAGAAAGGCTATGCGGCCAATTTGATCTTCCTCATGACCAACGAAATCCTGAAGCAGGGACTGGTTCCTTTGCTATACACGGACTATAATTATGCCCCGTCGAACAGGGCATACATCAATGCCGGATACGAAGACGAGGGAATATTGATCAATTTCAGCTGCAGCAAAACAAACTGAAGTGTTTTGCTTCGTAAAATGCAGCGAAAGCACAGCGTCCGCGTTGTGAATACACAAAACGGCCATGCTGTATGCCAAAACGACAGAGAAAAAAGGAAAGCGCCTGCGGACGGAGAGACGGCTGCGGGCGCATTTTGTTACACAGATTTTCTACTTGAGTAGAAGCAAATTTGTCATTTTGAGCGAATTTTTCGTGCAAAAACTCGAAAAAATATGCATTCGGAAAATGTGAAAAATCCTTGTTTTATCGGGTGTTTCACGCCTGGGGGTTGATTTTTTGCTTCTCTTGTGTTATGATTGGCATTGTAACATTTACGTAACATTTGACGAACGACGAATGTAACAATTCGCTTTTATTGATAGAGTTAACACGTTCAGGGGATATAGGATGAAGTTTTCCAAGGCAATCATGAGAGGCACTTCGCTGCTGCTCGCCGGTGTCATGGCAATCGGTGTTTCGTTGTACCCGCAATTGAAACACTCTGTTTTTGCTGACATTGACGAGTCTGTTTTGGTGCAGGAAGCCCTCGCGACCCAGCAGGAATTGTACCCGACTCCTCCGGTTGCCCCGAACATCGTCTTTATAGAAAAAGGTGTCGGAGATCCGATTGAGAGCTCTCTTACCGGTGATCTTGCAACCGATCCTTCGATCGGAGATTCCCTGATTTCGGATGCTTTCACGGGCGAGCGCGCCTCGTTTACGAATGAGCGCGACCGCATGCGTGTGATCTCGCTCACCGCGATCACTGCGGACGGCGATGCGGTCACAAACGGCAAGCTGAATCTTCCCGAGCTTCCCGAGAAAGAGAATCCGGATGAGCCGGATCCGGACGACACACCCGAGACGATCGACAGGGGTATTGTTACGGTTGATCTTCGCAAAGATCATTCGCTTCTCGACAATACCGTTTCCACGCACGAAGATGAGATTTCCGGCAAACAGAACCTTCCGGAACTTCCCGATTCGAACGATCCTTCCGGCGACGGTGAGGGCGGCGATGGCGACGGCGAAGGCGGAGAAGGCGAGGACAACGCAGGTCCCGGAGGGGACGGCGACGGAGACCCGGACGGCGATGAGCCCATGGTTACGCCCACGCCCACTTTGACTCCCACGCCGGTTCCGACTGTGGCACCTACTCCTACGCCTACGGCGAAACCCACGCCTACGCCCACCCCGAAGACGTACACGTATCAGGACATGAACGTCGAGATGGTCGTGTGCAACACGAAGACCGTCAACGTACGTGACCTTCCGGGAACGGAGGGCTCCATCATCGGAAGCCTTACGGAGAATACGGTGGTTTTCGTGACCGGACGCTGCAAGGAGTCCGGATGGTACCGCGTCATTTACAAGAAGAATAATGTCGAAACGACAGCATATATCTGCAACGTTTATCTGAAGGAGAAGCCGAAGGCAACGCCGACGCCCACACCGACGCCGACACCGACGGCTACGCCGATTCCCACGGCAACTCCGGTTCCTACCGCTGCTCCTACCGCCGAGCCTACGGCGACGCCCACACCGGGTGAAGGAGGAGAGGGAGGTGCAGAACCGACAGCAACGCCGATCCCGACTCCCACTGCGGAGCCCACGGCTGCGCCGACGCCGACTCCCGTACCCACTCCGCCCGCGGATTACAACATTGTGGCGATGGACGAGACGAGATATCTCACGGCGGTTGACGTCAACATCCGTTCCACCCCTGAGGTGGCCGACAACAAGGTCGGTGTAGCGCGCGAGCGCGGTATGGCTTTCCACGTCACCGGCAAGGCAACATACAAAAATGACACGTGGTACCGCGTCGATTACAACGGCGGAAGCGCGTATATCCATACGAACTATCTGTCCACGACGAAGCCGAATACGGACGACCGCATCTACCAGCTCTTCATGGTTGCCGCACAGCACAAGGATCTTCCTTATGCGGCCAACAACACGTGGAGCTCCGCGGACTGTTGCGGATTCGTTCAGGTTCTCTTCAAGGAAGTCATGGGCATGAATCTCGGCCGTACCGTTCCCGAGCAGATGAGCCACGGAACACCAATCTCCTGGGACGAGGCGAGACCCGGTGATCTTGTTGCTACACGCAAGGATCCGTATTCCCACGGAGACCATGTAGGCATCTACATCGGCAAGGTGGGAGACCATTACTACTATCTGTCGCAGTCGAAATACCATGTGCACATCGGGCGCATGGACGGATCCTACAACGGCGTTGCGTACCGTGACGTTTATCGCCCGTATCGTGTAACGAACGAAACGACGAGCAAGACTCCGACGGAGATCTTCAACGCGCTGATCGCGGCAGGTGTGAGAAAGAACGAGTTCTGATGCCCGGGCCGAAACAAAGTTTACAAGGCCCGCAGTGAAATGCTGCGGGCTTTTTGTGTGCTTTTTTTTCGAAAGATTCACATCGCTTTCACACTTTTGCGCGCGTAATGTGGTATACTGTCAGCGTGCGCTACAAGAGGAAAATGCGGGCCCGGCCCGCGAATTAAGAGAAGAAGGGGGATCAGAAAAATGAAACGAACCGGACTGGCCCTGCTCCTTGTCCTCACGCTTGTGATCTCGCTCACGGCGTGCGGCGGACAGAAGGCCGAACCAAGAAAAGGAAACGCAAAATCAGTTGAGGCAACGGTGACACCGACCGATGTGCCGGCGACGCCGACCGATGCGGCGACGCCGACTCCGACGACTGAGCCGGATGTGACACCCACCGTTGAGCCTGTGACGCCCACTCCGACGGAACCGGCGGTTGTCACGCCGACGCCGATGGGCAATTTCAAGGCGCCCGAGAAGAATTGTGAGATCGCTTTTCCGACGAGAGATCTTTATCACTACGATATGGACCTCAGACTCGACACGGACAGGGATACCGTGGGAGGACATGTAGTCTTCGAGTTTTACAACGACTCGAATGATACGTGGGACAAGCTGTGCCTGCGCGATTATCCGAGCCTTTTCACCAGGCCGAGGGAGATCGGCTATGTGGCGAGAGATATCAAGGGAGCAACGACGGTCATCGAGAACGTAAAGGACGGGCGCGACGGCTCGAATCTCACGTGTGTCAGGGACGAGGACGTCTCCGTCATCTGGATCGATCTTCCCGCACCGCTTGCACCCGGAGAGAAGATGACGCTCTCGTATGATTTTACGACGAAGATCCCGGAGGTTGACGACCGCTTCGGCGTGACTGACGGACTGTACAATGTGGCCAATTTCTTCCCGATTCTAGCGGAGTACACGAAGAACGGCTGGTCGCATGTCGCGTATTATCTGATGGGCGAGTGCTTCTACTCGGAGATCTCGAATTTCGATGTGCGCCTTACGGTGCCCGCAGGCGTGACGGTCGGCTCGACCGGAACCGAGAAGGGGTGCGAGGAAGGCGACGGTACCGTGACGTACACGTATTATGCGCCGGCCGTGAGGGATTTTGTATTTTCCGCATCGAAGGACTTCAAGGTGGACACGCAGACGCATGACGGAGTGAAGGTCAACGTTCTGTATCGTGAAGACGATGGAGTTGCGGGCATGGACAACGTCCTTAAGTACACCCAGATCGCGGCAAGGGATGCCCTGCGCGCTTTCGGAGAAGCGTTCGGAAAATATCCGTACGAGGAGCTTGACATCATCCTGACGCCGCTCAGCGCGGGCGGAATGGAGTACCCGAACCTGATCCAGATTGCGGACAGCATGTACATCTACGGACATGTCAAGAGTGTAGACGGAAGCGCACCGTACTACGATCTGCAGATCTGCGTCGCTCACGAGATCGGACACCAGTGGTTCATGGGAATCGTCGGAAGCGATTCAGGCAAGCAGCCGTGGCAGGACGAGAGCATCACTTCGTACACGGAGAAAGTGTTTGCGGACTATGTCAATGCGAACGGCGGAAACATGAAGCCGCCGTATATTACGATCGATACGCCGACCAGGTTTGATTTTACGGACAAGGTCGTGGTGCAGACATACCGTGACTCGGAGTTATTCCCGATCAACCGCGGCGTTCATGATTACTCGAGCGACAACCGCTATACATACTCAATCTACGTCGTCGGCGAGATGGTGATCGAGGAGATGGAAGCGGTAATCGGGCGTGAGAACTTCTACGCGGTGCTGCGCGAGTACGTGCGGCGGAATGCATTTTCCAACGCAGACCCGGAGAGCTTCTTCGAAGTTCTGTACGAATGTGCGGGAACGGACAATGAGGAACTCAACACGATCATCGACGTTGCGTTTGACATGTCGATCTACGATCAAAGCAGGCTTCCGAGATAGGAAAATGACGGATATAACGACGCGGCTCCGGCTTCTTCCGGGGCCGTGTTTTTCTTTGCTTACGAACGGCTGCGAGGTTGTCACCTGCAGGCTTTTTGTGGTATACTACCAGCGGAAAAATGTTGCCCACGGAGGGATTGTATGGATAGCAGGGAAACAAACGATAATACGCGCGAAGCCTTTCTCCACAGGGGATTGATACTGGCGGTTGCGGTGATGGCGATCGTCATCATCGGACTGATCATCGCGCTTGCGAAAAAGGGAGGGGACGACAAGCCCGCAGACGGCGGAGCGACCGTGACGGAGAAGCCGGACGACGCGAACAATGCGACGCCCGCGCCGACCGAAGGGACGACTCCGGCTCCGACCGGTACGCCTGTCGTTACGCCGACCGCGGCGGTTACGCCCACGGCGGGATTGACGCCCACTGCAGAACCGACCAAAACGGTCGAGCCGACGAAGGCGGGGACGCCGACACCGAAGCCGGAGGAGATTGAAGGGTACCTCGTCGAGTATTCCACAGGCAACACCTGGGAAGACGGCGGCGTGACGATGATCGGCATCGAGTTCGGCATCCGCAACAATGACAAGAAAGCGATCTCCGGCGGTTGGACGCTTGTCCTTGAAATCGAGGGGCTTTCGAAGGCGAGCGGCTGGAACGGAACATACGATGTCAAGGGCGAGACGCTCACCATAAAGAATGCAAACTACAATGGCGATATCGCGACCGGGGACACGGTTGTGACCGGCTGCAACATGGGAATCCGCGCAGGCAAGCTTGTGATCCGCTCTGCAAAATTGAACGGAGTCGCATGTACGGTGCGCGCGGGCGTTGTCGACCAGAACCGTCAAAACGGAGGTCAGGGCGGCCAGGGCGGCGGTCAGGGAGGCAGTGACGTCGACGTTGAGAAGCTTCTGCAGCGCGCAAAGGACGCGGTACAGGGCGACGACTGGCTGCACACGGACGGACGCCGCATTCTCGACAAGAACGGCAGGGAAGTCTGGATCACAGGCGTGAACTGGTTCGGCTACAACACGGGATCGAACCTCTTCGACGGACTGTGGACCTCGAAGCTTGAGCCGACAGTCAAGTCGATCGCCGACCACGGCTTCAACCTGATCCGCGTTCCGATCTCTGCGGAGCTGATTCTGAACTGGAGGGACGGAAAATATCCGACCGCCAATTACAATCACGCGTACAACGAAGTGCTCAACTCCATGAACAGTCTTGAGATCTTCGATTACTTCTTAAAGCTTGCGGAGGCGAGCGGACTCAAGGTGATGCCTGACGTCCACAGCGCGGAAACCAATGCTTCCGGCCACAATGTGAATCTCTGGTACACCGGAAAGATTTCCGAGGAGGACTATTACCAGGCTCTCGAGTGGATGGCGGAGCGGTACAAGGACAACGACACGATCATCGCGTTCGATCTGAAGAACGAGCCTCACGGCAAGCCCTACGAGAAGGACGGGGCAGCCATCTGGAACGACTCGGAGAAGAAGAACAACTGGAAATACACGGCGGAGAAAGCAGCTGCGAGAATTCTCGCGAAGAACCCGAATGTGCTGATCCTGGTCGAGGGAACCGAGATCTTCCCGAAGGACCTCGAGGCCAATTCCGACTTTCATTCCACGGACGAGAAGGACTACTTCTTCAACTGGTGGGGCGGCAACCTTCGCGGAGTCGAGAAGTACCCTGTAAATCTCGGAAGATACCAGAACAAGCTCGTGTATTCGCCGCACGACTACGGCCCGACCGTGTACAAGCAGCCGTGGTTCGAGGGCACGTACAACTATGACAGCCTGATGAAGGACTGCTGGCATGACAACTGGTTCTACATCTACGAGGAGTCCATCGCGCCGCTTCTGATCGGCGAGTGGGGCGGCTTCATGACGGAACCGAATATCACGTGGATGACGTACATGCGCGAGCTGATCAAGAAGTATCGTCTGAACCACACCTTCTGGTGCCTGAACGCGAATTCGGGCGACACGGGCGGACTGCTTCTGGATGATTTTACGACGTGGGATGCGGAAAAATACAACTTCGTGAAAGAGGTTCTCTGGCAGCAGAACGGCAAATTTGTCGGCCTCGATCATGCGATTGCGCTCGGTGAGAACGGCATCGCGTTGAAGGACGCAAAATAGACGTTTATTTTTCACGAAATGCTCCACGAGTAATCACAATTCGCACATAAATGAGAGGTATTCTGTAAGTGTCGAAGGGGAGAAGAGACTTCGACGAATCGTGAAAGAAAAGGGGCATACAATATGGACGACAATATGTATACGGATTATTCGACGGAGACGAGTGATTCCTATATCCGTCGTATCGATGAGGAAGCAATGCAGCGCGAGGCTCACAAGGAGCCGAAGAAGCGCGGATTTTTCGCAAAACTTTTGAGCATCATGGTGTTCGGAATCGTGTTCGGACTGTGTGCGGGCGGCGCGTATTACGCGGTCAACCGGTTCCTTCCGAACGATCCTGCGCAGAAGCGTGATTCGACGCCTGCGGAGATGCGTCAGACTTCGCAGGAAACGCCGAGCCCGACCGTCAAGCTGGTATCCTCCGACAAGGTGGAGGAGAGCGATGTCTCGACGATCACGGCGGTGGATGTCTCGCCTGTCGTTGACAATGTGATGCCTGCGGTTGTTGCGATCAACAACTATCAGGAATCCCGCATCACCGACTTTTGGAGCGGACGAACCACGACTGAGGAGAGACTCGCCGGAAGCGGCTCCGGTATCATCATCGGTGAGAACGACAATGAACTCCTGATCGTGACGAACAACCACGTGATCTCCGGCGCAAAGCGCGTCGAGATCGAGTTTATCAACGGCGCCAAGGTTGAGGCAGTCATCAAGGGAACGGCTTCCTCCTCTGACCTTGCGGTAGTTGCGGTTCCGTTCGAATCCCTCACGGATGAGACGGCGAAGGCAATCCGCGTGGCGAGAATCGGCGATTCCGACAGCATCAAAGTAGGCCAGATGGTTATCGCGATCGGCAATGCGCTCGGTTACGGCCAGTCCGTCACCGTCGGCTATGTAAGCGCGCTCAACCGCGAGATTACGATCGACACCACGACGTACCATCTGATCCAGACCGATGCAGCGATCAACCCCGGCAACAGCGGCGGTGCGCTTTTGAACAGCAAGGGCGAAGTGATCGCCATCAACTCCGCAAAATATTCGGACTATTCCGTTGAGGGTATGGGCTTTGCAATCCCGATCAGCAACGTTCGTGAGATTATTGAGGAGCTGAGCACGAGATCCCTTGTGGACGAGTCGGAGAAAGGTTTCCTCGGACTTGCGACGACGCGCGACGTGAACGCGAGCAACGCAGAGCTTCTTGCGGTGCCGCAGGGTGTGTATGTACAGTCCATCCTGAAGGATTCGCCGGTTGACGCAGCGGGCATGGTTGCGGGAGATGTCATCGTGAAGATCGGCAACACGAACATCAAGAGCATCGACGACATCCGTGAGCTCATGAACTACAAGCGCGCGGGCGAGACAGTCGACATCGTCGTGATGCGCAGAACCTCCAACTCAAGCGAGGTGAACTACGATGAGCTCAAGCTCACCGTAACGCTCGGAAGCTACGAAGAGGCCAAGAAGAAATATACGGATTGATACGGTTTCGATATAAACCGGATACCCGGACAGACAAAGAAAGAGCGTTTCCAAACGGAAACGCTCTTTTTGCATGCAGTGTAAAATGAGAGAGAATTATTTCTCTTCGAAGATGTCTTCCTCGTCCTTCTCCTCGCTCTTGGCTTCCTCTTCGGGATCCAGATCGATATCGTCGAAATCCTCGATGTATTCCGGCGCGCAGAAGCGATATACCGCGTACGCGATACCGGCGATCACGGCCAGGATGCCGATGATGCAGAGGATGATACCGATGACATTGCAGCTCTTGCACTCTTTACAATTGCAATCCATAGTGTGTAACCTCCCAATTGTTAACTACGTCGGAATTCATTCATCGAAATGACGCACATAAATTATACCACGAAACACGCATTTTGCAAAGTCTTTTCGGAAAATACAGGAAAATACATCAGTCCACGCGGACAAGCTTCGCAAAGGAAGCAAGCATTTCCTTGACTCCCGAGGGGAATTCGACCGTCACGTTGTAATCGAGTGTGCCGGGCGTGAGTGCGGTCACGGTGCCGATTCCGAACTTGACGTGGCGCACGCGGTCGCCGACCTTGTAGTCCGGCGCACCTGCCGGTGCGGACGCCGTGCTTCCGCCGGAACGGCCGGACGATTTCGACCCGGAGTAGGGGCTTTTGTACGAGCCGGTCGAGGGCTTGCTGTACGGACTTTTGTATGTTCCGCCGGCAGACGAGTAAGGACTTCCGGAACCGGATGTCGGTTTGGAAGAGTATCGGCTGTCGTCGAGCAGATCCTCGAGGAAGGAACCTTCGGAACCCCTGTGCGAGCGGCCGCCGTAGGAACTTCCCTGGTTGCCGTAGGAGCTTCCCTGACTGCCATAAGAACGTCCGCCGTAAGAATTTCCCTGACTTCCGTAGGAACTGCCGCCGGAGCGGTCGGAGTAACTGCTGCGCCCCTGCCCGGCGAGATAGCTGCCGAGAGAGCCGCGCTTTGCCGTCGAATAGCGGTCGTCCCAGCCTCCGGAGGACGGTGCGGTCCTGCGGGTGATCAGCTCGCGGGGGAGCTCGCCGAGGAAGCGGGAAGGTCGGTTGTATTGCGCTTCGCCGCGCATCAGGCGGCGTGTTGCATAACTGAGGGAGAGCGTCTTGCGCGCGCGGGTGATACCGACATACATCAGGCGGCGCTCCTCCTCGAGATTTTCGTCGAAACTGTTCTGGTCGTCTGCGTCGAGTGCCATTTGGCTCGGGAAGAGACCTTCCTCGAGGCCGCCGATGAAGACGTGGTCGAACTCGAGACCCTTGGCGCTGTGAAGCGTCATCAAAACCACGTAGTCGTCCGCTCCGTCGAGGGAGTCGATGTCCGCCACGAGCGCGACCTCCGCGAGAAACTCGGAGAGCGTGGGCGTTTCGCTCGACTGAACGTACTGTACGATCTTGTTTTTGAGCTCGCGCACATTTTCCATGCGGTCGTCGGCCTTGTCCGGATCCTGCTCGCGCAGATCATCCTCGTAATTCGTGGCTTCGAGAATATTGTCGATCAGCTTCGCAAGACTTTCCTTCGGATTCGAAAGACCGGCGCGAAGGCCTTCGATGACGTCCACAAAGCCGGCGATCTGTCCCGCCGTGCGGGAGGAGATGCCCGGGATTTCCTTCGCGTTCCGCAGCGCCTCGTAGAGAGGAATATCCTTGATGAAGGAGTAATCGTCCACATTCGTGAGAGTGGTGTCGCCGATGCCGCGCTTCGGAACGTTTATGATGCGCTTGACCGCAATCGGATCGGCGCAGTCGATGACGCGGAGATATGCGAGCATGTCGCGTACTTCAAGGCGCTCGTAGAAGTTTGTTCCGCCGACGATCTTGTAGGGAATGTTGCGGAAAATGAGCTGCTCCTCGAAGGCGCGCGACTGTGCGTTCGTGCGGTACAGGATCGCGTAATCGCGGTAGGAACCGTTTCCTTCCGAGACGGCGCGGTCGATGGCTGCGGCGGTCGCGGTGGCCTCCGCGAGGTCGGTCGGATATTCGGTGACCGGAATGGGCTCGCCCTTTTCGTTGTCGCACCACAGCGCCTTGCTCTTGCGGCCCGCGTTGTTGACGATCACGGAGTTGGCAGCCTCGAGAATGCGCTTTGTGGAGCGGTAGTTCTGCTCAAGTTTGATGACGGTCGCGTCCGGATAGTTGGACTCGAAGTCGAGGATGTTGCGGACGTTGGCGCCGCGGAAGCGGTAGATGGACTGGTCGTCGTCACCCACCACGCAGAGGTTGTGCTCCGGCTCGCCCTCCTCGTTGATGTGTGTGGCGAGAAGACGGATCAGCTCGAACTGTGCCGTGTTGGTGTCCTGATACTCGTCCACGAGAATGTACTCGAAACGGTTCTGGTAATGCGCGAGAGCGATGTGGTCCGTGCGGAGCATCTCAACGGTCTTCATCAAAAGATCGTCGAAGTCGAGGGCGTTGTTCTTGAACAAAGTCTCCTGGTACGCCTCGTATGCGCGTGCGACGTCTTTGTACATCCCGCGGCCCGCGTGTTCGCGGTATTCGGCGGGGGAGATCAGTTCATTTTTCGCGCTCGAGATCAGAGAGAGGATCTGCTTCGGCGGGAGCTGCTTCGGATCGATATTCAGCCGCTTGCACACGTCGCGCATCACGCGCTTCTGGTCGTCCGTGTCATAGATCGTAAAATTGGGTTCGTATCCGAGCGACGCGCCGAACCTGCGGAGCATACGGACACAGGCGGAGTGAAACGTGCTGATCCAGATGTCCCGGCCTTTCTCCTCGAGGAGAGCCGCGACACGCTCCTGCATTTCATTTGCCGCCTTGTTGGTGAACGTGATGGCGAGTATGTTGTAAGGGCTGACGCCGCATTCCTTGATCAGGCGGGCGATGCGGTACGTGATCACGCGCGTCTTGCCCGAACCTGCGCCGGCGAGGATCAAAAGAGGTCCCTTTTCGTGCCGTACGGCCTCAAGCTGTTCTTTGTTGAGCGATGAAAAAAAGTCCATGAAGCACCTTTCTGCGTAAAATACTGGTTCCGTAATTATACCATACCGGCGGTCGGATTACAATGTGCGGAGAGCAAAAACAGAACGTTTGTACGAATCGGCCCGGACTGGCACAAAGCAGAAAATGAGTCCGAATTCACAACACACGGTTTTGAAAACAAGATGTTGCAAAAGTTCGTAAAATGACATATAATTACCATATTGCAAATCTATCGGATGGGCGCATTTTACGCGGAAATGACGCGTCGGCGCCGGAAAGAGGCTCGGTATGGAGAAAGAGTGGAGAAAATATCTCAGGGATCTTCTGGACAGCGTGCAGAATCCGAATTACATCCGCCCGCATGACATTCCGGATATCGATCTGTATATGGACCAGGTGACGAGCTTCATGGACGCCCATCTGGAGACGACCAAGCGGTTCGAGGATGACAAGCTGCTGACCAAGACGATGATCAACAACTACACGAAGAATCATCTGCTGCCGAACCCGGAGAAGAAGAAATACAGCCGCGAGCATATGTATCTGCTCGTGTTCATTTACTATCTCAAGAACTTCATGAGCATCAGTGACGTGAAGCGCATTGTCGAGCCGATGCAGGAGATGTTCTACCGCGCGGACGAGGACAACATTTCGCTCGGCGAGATCTACAGCCGCATCGTCAGTATCGAGGAGAACGTTGCAGCCGGCCTCGGGCAGGATGTGATGGACAAGTTCCTCCTCTCGCGCAATGCATTTTCCGACGTCAAGGGCGAGAATGAGCGGGAGTTCCTGAATATCTTCAGCTTCATCGCGATGCTCAGTTTCGACGTGTATCTGAAGAAGGCGATGATCGAGAAGATCATCGACGAGCTGCTTGTCCCCGCGCAGGAAGAGCGCAAGAAGAAGGAAGGCAGCGAGAAGCCCGCGCGCAAGAAGGCGGAGCGCGATACCGAGAAGAGCGCGGAAGCGGGAGATGCGGAAGAGACGGTTTCGCAGTAATCGCATGAAACAAAAAAGGGACATCCGAAGATGTCCCTTTTGCAAGTCTTACGTTATTTTGCGCTGTCATCCGGGGCGCCCGAAGCCGCTGCGGCATTCTCGTCGGCGAGGCGGTTGAGCACGAGCGTGTAGCCGTCGTTGCCGTACGTGAGCGAGCGGTTTACGCGGCTGATGGTAGCGGTGGACGCGCCGGTTTTCTCGGCGATGTCCAGGTACGTTTTCTTCTGCGTGAGCATGTCGGCAACCTCAAATCTCTGTGAGATGGCGACGAGCTCCTGGATCGTACAAACATCCTCGAAAAACTGATAGCATTCCTCAATGTTGTTCAGCGTGAGAATCGCTGCAAACAGCCGGTTGACGGCGGGAGTGTGAATATCCTTACCCATACATACCTCCATAAGCGCATGCGCTTTCGAACGGATGGTGAAAGTTTCGGCCGGAATACGCAAGTACCGGTCACGTCAGTATTTTAGCACTTCACAGAATTAAAGTAAAGAACTATTTTCGCAATGTGCCTTACGGGTCGCGAATAACAAGAATGACAGGAGAGAGCAGACTCATGAAGAGGGGAGACATCGTGACGGGAGTTGTCGGGGACACGACTTTTCCGAATCACGGCCACATAACATTTGACAATTGCAGGATCAAGGTAAAAGGCGTGCTGCCGGGGCAGACGATCGAAGTTTCGATCAAGCGCTCCTCGAAGGAGAAAGCGGAGGGAAATCTTCTCCGCGTCGTCGAGCCGTCGCCGCTTGAGAACGCGGAACCGTTGTGCCCGCAGTTCGGGCTGTGCGGAAGCTGCACGTCGCAGCGGATGCCGTACGAGGCCCAGCTCGCACTCAAGGAGGAGCACGTTCGCAAACTGCTCGCGCCCGTGATGAGGGACGCGGAGGACTGCGACTGGCGTCCGATCGCGGCGAGCCCGCTTTCGTATGAGTACCGCAACAAGATGGAGTTTACGTTCGGCGACGAGTACAAGGACGGTCCGATCACGCTCGGACAGCATCGGAGGGGAAGCTTTTACGACCTCGTGTGCGCCGATTCGTGCCGCCTGGTAGACGCCGATATCCGCGCGATCGTCGCGGCGACGCTTTCGTATGTCCGTGAGAAGAGACTTGCGTTTTACCACCGCATGCGCCACGAGGGACTGCTTCGGCACCTGCTGGTACGCAAGGCGTTCAAAACCGGCGAGATCCTCGTCGATATCGTGACGACAACGCAGACGGAGCACGACTGGAGCGAATGGGCCGCTCGCATCGCGGCGCTGCCTCTGGCCGGAAGCATCGCGGGCATCCTTCACACATACAACGATTCCGTGGCGGACACGATCGCGAACGAAAGGACCGAGCTTCTGTGCGGCCGCGATTACATCACGGAGGAGCTGCTGGGGCTTCGGTTCAGGATTAGCGCATTTTCCTTCTTCCAGACCAACTCGCTCGGAGCCGAGGTGTTGTACTCCGAGGTTCGGAAAATGGTCGGCGAGACGAAGGACAAGGTGATCTTCGACCTCTACAGCGGCACCGGCACCATCGGACAGCTTCTCGCGCCGGTGGCGAAGAAAGTTGTCGGTATCGAGATCGTGGAGGAGGCGGTTGCGGCCGCGCGCGTCAACGCGGAAGGCAACGGTCTGACTAACTGCGAGTTCCTCGCGGGTGACGTGCTCCGCTGTATCGACGAAGTCACGGAGCGCCCCGATTTCATCGTGCTTGACCCGCCGCGCGAGGGCGTCAATCCGAAGGCTCTCGCCAAAATACTTGCGTATGGTGTGGACAACATGGTGTACATCAGCTGTAAGCCGACGTCGCTTGCGCATGACCTCGCGGCGATCCAGGACGCAGGGTACCGCGTCGTCGCGGTTCAGCCGGTCGACATGTTCCCGCAGACGCCGCTGGTGGAGACGGTATGCCTGCTGAGCAGGGCAGAAAAGTAAAGAACAACCCGACGAAGTGGGCACAAAATGTCGGGCGGCATGGTTTGCGCACTGATATACTGACAGTGCAGTGAGGGAAAGGAGTGATCGGGATGCAGGGCTGGATCGAAGAATTCCAGGAGTCCATCGATTACATCGAGCAGAACCTGACGGAGGAGCCGGATATCGAGTCGGTAGCCGCGAAGGCGGCGTTATCGCCGTTTTATTACCAGCGCATATTCGGGGCTCTGTGCGGCATGACCGTCGGCGAATACATCCGTTCACGCAGGATGACGCTGGCGGCGCAGGAACTTAACGGCAGGGGGATGAAGGTGATCGATGTCGCCGTCAAATACGGCTACGATTCCCCGGACAGTTTTGCAAAGGCGTTTCAGAAGTTCCACGGGATCACTCCGTCGCAGGCGAGGGAGACGGGCGCGCAGCTGCGCTCGCTTGCACCGCTGCATATCAAAGTCACAATGGAGGGCGGAACAATGTTGGACTATCGAATTGTGGAAAAAGCACCGTTTACGATTGTCGGTGTAAAACGCAGATTTAACGACGAAACAAGCTATCAGGAGGTTCCGAAGTTCTGGGACGAGTGGATGGCGCAGGGAGAGAAGCGGCCGATCATGGGCGCGTTCGGGTACTGTGCCGACATGAACGGAAGGGACTTCAACTACTGGATCGCGGATCTTTACATGCCCTGGGAGGATGTCCCGGAGGGCTGTGAGACGACGGTGATCCCGGGCGGTCTCTGGGCGGTTTTTTCCTGCCGCGGACCTCTGCCGGGCAATTTTCAGAGACTGAACACGCAGATCTGGACGGAGTGGCTGCCGAGCCTTAAGGGCTACAAGCTGGCGGGAAATTACAACCTTGAGGTGTACAACCCGCCGTCGGACAAGCCGGAGGACTATGTAAATTACATCTGGATCCCGCTTGTGAAGGAAGATTAATCGAAATCAGGCGTCGCAGGAAGAAAAATTCTTCGACGCTGCAAATATTTCGGAAATTGAGCAAAAAATGGAGCCGCATTTTACGGCTCCTTTTTGTTATGCCCGTCGAAAAATGAGATTATAAAGTATGGGGATATGTAAAAATATCTTGCAAAATCGTTATTTCGTTATGTATTATACGATTGCAGTATGGCACGCAAAATGTGCTTAAATATATGGAAAAAGCAATAAAATTCTTGAATTTTATAAGTTGACAAAGAAAGTAATTTATGATAGGTAATATAGTAAGGGATAATTATTAAGAGATTCCTTAACTGCCGCCCGATAAGCGGCAGAAACTCACACACAAATTTATATGGAGGTATGAAACTATGGCTGACACAGGCGTAGTACTCGGGGCAAGAGAGAGAGTCGGTAAGGTAGCGGCAGGAAAGATCAAAGGTGATGCGTTGACGGTAGCAGGCAGCGGCCGTCTGGCAGGCGTTGCCAACAATCCCAAGGCGCATTGCAATGTGTATTACAAGACACACTGCAAAGGTGGCTATTGCAATGGCTACGAACGGGGCAGCTGCAAGCAGGATGGCAGACTTTGGCAGTTTGAGTACACCGGTATGGTTGACAAGGAATTCCTGGCCGGATTTGCAAAACTGGGCGGAAGAATCGAAGACGGTGTCTGCAAGATTGCGGCGTCCAAGCATGACAAAGTTATGAAGTTGATCTCCGGCACGATCAAGGACAGTCTGACGGTTACCGGAAGCGGAATCCGCGTGGGAGGTGTTAATGTAGCGAGTGACAGCTGGATCAATTCCTGCCATGAGGATGGAAGCCATGTTCGCTGCGTACATTCGGACAAGGTGGCTGCAGGGTTTGCGATGCTCGATGCAGACAAGCTGACGAAGGATGATCTCAAGGCGATCGCTGTGGCAGGAGCTCGTTTCGACGACGGCAAGATCGTGATTGAAAAAGCGAAGGCAGATGCACTTGTAAAGCAGCTTCCGAAACTTACAAGAATGAACTAAAGTCGGTTTGAAATGCCGGGGCCCTTTTCCTGACCGGAAGGGGCCCCTTTTACGTAGTATCAAAATAATCCGAAAGAAGAGAAGTGAATGATAAACAGTACAAATCAATCGGTGAATGGGCGGTACAACATCACCTGGGTGCCGTCCGGAGATAACTATATCGCAATCAATCCGGCAAGCGGCGAGTGGCTGTATCTGGATCCGCTTTCCAAGCAGATTGTGGAGGAGACAATCGCGGGTGCGGAACTCTCCGATATTCTGAAGAAGCATCCGTTTGTGGCAAGAGAGGATGTCGTTTACCTGATCGGTGAACTGAACAAAAGGGATTTTCGGTCGGAGCAGGATGTGATCACGTATCACTGCAGGGATTGTCAGAACGGTGAATATCCGACTCTTGCCGTTCTGAACCTCACGGAGCGGTGCAACCTGAAATGCACGTATTGTTATGTCGGCGCGGGTGAGGGACAGGTTGAGTTCATGAAGCCGGAGACCGCGTATCGGATCATAGATGAGTATGTCGCCATGAATCCGAACGATAAGCCGAATATCACGCTGCACGGCGGTGAACCGCTGATGGATTTTTCGCTCGTCGAGAAGATCATCAACTACGCGAAACCGGTGCGCGACAAGCTGGAAATATCGATTCAGACGAACGCGACGCTTCTGAACGAGGAGAGAGTCCGCTTCCTCAAGGAAAACGATGTCACCGTCGGAGTCAGCATCGACGGACCGAAGGAGTTTCATGATCAGACCCGCAAGATGCAGAGCGGTAAGGGATCGTTTGATCAGGTCATGCGCGGCATCCGTCTGCTGCAGGACAACGATATTTCCGTCGGAACGATCTCGGTTCTGACCGGCCACGACATCGACCGTGCGGACGAGATTGTGGACTTTTTTGCGGAAAATAACATTTTCAGCCTTTCCTTCCTGCCGATGCAGAAGATCGGAAGAGGTCTGGAGGATGAAGCTTCCTTCCTGACCGGAGAGAAGATGTTTGAAGGGTTCAAAAAAGTGATCGACAGGATCGTCGAGATCAACTCCAAGTCTCTGTATCCGCAAAAGATTTACGAGAGAAAAACAGCCAACCTGGCCAAGAATGTCTTTTACAGATTACACAATTTTATGTGCATGCGTGCACCGTGCGGCGCCGGACGCGAACAGCTCGGTTTCGGTATCCACGGGGATTTCTATCTTTGCGATGATTTCATCAACGATCCGGAGTTCCGCGTGGGAAGCGTGTATGAGGGAAGCATTCCGGAGCAGATGCGGAACAGCACCATGCTCCGCGAAAAGACCAAGCGCGCCATGAGCCAGCTCGTGCGTTGCCGCGATTGTACGTGGAGAGCGCTCTGCGGAGGCATCTGTTTTTCGGCCGACCATTATTCCGGAGCTAAGGGTGTCGAGAAAAATGAGATGTGCGAGTTCTTCGAGAAGATCATTCCGTATATGATCGAGCTGTACGCGAAGAACCCGGATCTTCCGATGCTTCTGGACAGCGAGCTCGGGGGCAACAAAAAACAGTACTGCATCCGCGTGACGGACGTCGATAACGGAATTGATGCGGAGTGCATGGATGCAATTTTGAAGGTTCACTCGATCGGATTTCTGAGCGACGTGTATCTCGATTGGAGACGCATCGATTCGCGCGGACTTCTCCCGGAGTTGGTCGCAAAGATCAAGGATAACGGATCGCGGTCGATACTGGTCATCGATCCGGAAGCACCTGCGCTTACGGACAATGCGGACAAGCTTCTGGCAAACGAAGGAATCCGCATGTTCCTGCTCGTGCCGGGGTTCACGGGGGGCCATACCGTTCAAAGCGGGCTGGAGGCTGTCGGCAGACTTGTACAGCTTCGCGGTACGATCGGCAGCAAGAATTGTTTCCGCGTGAGGGTGCCGTTATCCCTGCTTCTGAACGAAACCGCGCTTGTCAAGAGCCTCGCGGAAAGCCTTGATATCACGGACTGCATTGAGGTGACGGGAACTCCGAAACCGGAGGAATTCAACTTGCTCAACGCATGTCTCGATGATTTCCGCGCCGCCGGCTATAAGATGCAGCTGTTGATCCGCGATGTGAGCCTTGATATGCTCACGGACAACAACCTGGAATTTGCCGAGGTGAAGGAGAGCAAGCAGACGGTTTATATCGATGACGAGAACCTTCAGGGCAGGCAAATGGAAGATATCCCCGATTGAGAGTTTGCATTTTTCGGGGTGGAATATGCATATAATGAGGGCCGCTCTTCGGAGCGACTCTTTTTGTGTGTCCGGGTGCCTCTGCACAGGGAAGCCGAACGGCGCAAAGAGGCGCAGACAGATGGATTTTGCCCGGCCGCTGTGGTATAATGACAGAAAGCCGGTGTGCGTCTGCGCGCCGGAAAATGCGTATATTTACGGAGAGGTACTGATATGCTGCGGATTGAGCATTTGGTGAAGCATTACAAGGGGACGGACAAGGGAGTCACGGACATCACGCTGCACGTGGAGCCCGGTGATATCTATGCGTTTATCGGACATAACGGCGCCGGCAAGACGACGCTTCTCAAGGCGATCACGGGGATTCACGAGTTCGACAGCGGTACGGTTGTCATCGACGGACTGGATCTCGCGAGCCACGCGTATGAGGTGAAGGAGCGCATCGCGTACATCCCGGACAACCCGGACATTTATGAGTTTATGACCGGAATTCAGTTCCTCGGTTTCATCGCGGACATATACGGAGTCTCGGAAGCCGACCGCGAGGCGCGGATTGCCGACTACGCGGAGCGCTTCGAGATCACGGGCGCCCTCGGGGATCTGATCTCGTCGTACTCGCACGGCATGAAGCAGAAGCTGGTCATTATATCGGCTCTTTTGCACGCGCCGAAGCTTCTCATCATGGACGAGCCGTTCGTGGGCCTCGACCCGAAGGCGGCGTTCGTGCTCAAAGAATTGATGCATGAGATGACGGCGCAGGGCGGAGCGATCTTTTTCTCCACGCACGTGCTCGAGGTGGCGGAAAAACTCTGCAACAAAGTCGCGATCATCAAGGCAGGGAGCCTCATCGCAAGCGGCGATATGAACGAGGTTGTGAGCGACAAGTCGTCGCTTGAGGAACTGTTCCTGGAGACGGTCTGACCGGACCGTGATCCGGCAAATAAGTGACACGGCTGCGGCAGCGGCCGTACGAATTCGGTTTAGATAAGGTCGATGATATGAAACGATTCTGGATCATAACAAAACTGGAACTTCTCAATGTTCTCGGGATCAAC
Organism: Lachnospiraceae bacterium; assembly: GCA_017561985.1. The sequence continues at coordinate 68,271 of JAFZAZ010000015.1, read as the reverse complement.
GTGTACCGCAACACGCGTGACCCGCGCGTGCGGCGGAAGCAGAAGGTGATGTACATTGTCTTCGCGGTGCTTGCGCTGATCCTCACAGGATATCTCGCGGGCTACTCGTTCCTGCTGTCCGATCTCGGCATCAAAGAGCGCATCCCGACGCTCCTCACGGCAATCGCAAGCGTTGTCTTCCTCGCGGTGGGAACGTGGCGCGCAAGAGGCGTCATTTTCCGCGAGAAGGACCTTGGGTTTTGCTCGGCACTCCCGGTGACCGGGCGCCAGGTCGTCGGCGCGCGGATGCTGCGGCTTTACATCGGCAACGTGCTGATCGGGCTGTTCATGCTTGTGCCGGGGCTTGTTCTCTGCGGTGTCACATCGCACGCGGGACCGTTGTATTACGTCGGAATCCCGCTCGTATGCCTGGTGATGCCGATGCTTCCGACGGTGCTCGCCGCGTGGGTCGGCATCGTTGTGAGCGCGATCGTCGCGAGAAACCGACACAAGGTGCTCACGGAAGTGATCCTTGCGGTCGTGGTCGTAACCGGTGTGTTTGTCTTATCGGGGCTTCTCTCCGCGAAGGTGTCGCCGGTCCCGGGCGAAAAATTGTCGAACCGCGAGATGTCCGAGAAGATCGTCAAGCTTCTCGACGGCGCGCTCGGCAGTGCGGAAAATGCAATCCCGCCGCTTCGCACGGCGTCCTCGCTGGTCCGCGGCGGAAAATGTGCTGGCATCCTTTTGTGGGGCGTGATCTCTGCCGGCGCAGCTCTGTTTTCCGTGTTTGTGCTCGGAAGATTTTTCTTCGGCATCGCACGCAATCTTTACGATGTGCAGGTGCATCGGGAGTTCCGCCTCGAAACGATGAAGCGGAACAATATTCTGACGGCGCTTGTGAAAAAGGAGTGCAGCCGGTATTTTTCGTGCGGCATTTATGTGGCAAATACGATCCTCGGCGCGGTGATCTCGGTAGTGCTGGCCGTGTGCCTTGGGTTCGTCGACATCGACTCGCTGGTGAAGGGGGCGGATGTGCTGCCCGTCGCGATTCAGCCGAAGGCGGCGATCCCGTATATCATCGCGATATTGTTCCTGATCGGCAATGTCGCGGCGTCCTCGGTGTCGATCGAGGGCAAAAACTGGTGGATCATGTTAAGCCTGCCGGTTCGCGCGAAGGACGTGCTGCGGGCGAAGCTTCTGTTCAGCCTGATCCTTTTTGCGCCGTTTTATCTGGTGACGGAGATCATCCTGCTCTTCACGGTGCGCGCGACGGTTCTCGAGAGGCTGTGGATCGTGGTGATCCCCGCGGTATTGATCACATTTTCCGCGGTGCTCGGACTGTGGCTGAACACGCGGTTTGCGAAGTTTGAATGGGACACGCCGACGGAGGTCGTGAAGCAGAGCGCTGCGGTCGGATTCAGCATGCTGATCCTTTTTGCGGCGATCCTTCCGTGCGGCGGTGCGATGGTCGTTCCGGACGCATTTCGCGACATTTTCAACCTATGCGTCGTGATTGCAGTGTCAGTTGTCAGCGTCTTCACGTTTCGCGCAATCCAAGCGGTGCGGCTCGAGCGCCTGTAATGTATTTTTATTGACTTTGATCTCTGAAAGTTAGTATAATTAATGTGTTACTTGAGGAAAATGCAATCGTCGCAGAGGAAGGTGCGGGACGGTTGCGCATTCGCTCCCGCGCGGAATGCGGGGAGCGGGAGGGTGAGGTAAAAACATGCGGAAGAAATTGTCGATTTTTATGATCGTTATGCTGCTGGCCGCACTGTTTGCGACGCCGGCGATGGCAGGAATTGAGGATAATCTGCCGGTGAAAGCACCGCAGAATGCGTTCGTCAAGCTTGCGGAGACGGACTCGCCGACAACCATGGTCTTTTCGTTCAATATCGATCCGGTGATGTCGAAGTTCCTCTCGATAATCGATGCCAAGAGGGCGAACGAAACGCTGGCGGAAGCCCTTGCGCCGTACGGTGCGACCGACATCGACGTGCAGGTACAGATCGACTGGGCGCTCGATGATGAGAATGACCCGGTCAGCGGATGGCATTACAACGAGTACTGGGATGACAAGTACGACAAAGGACTCGGCATCGATGAGGACGGCCATGCGCGCTTCAGCGAGTGGGACGTTGTCAACTGGGGACTTAACAGCTGGACGGAGACCGTTCAGGACTATTGGATCATGCGCGGCGTTCCGGATGACTCTCGCTGGAACGGTGTTCCCGAGGAAAATACGCCCGGCGTGAAGGATCAGCTGAATGAGAACCAATACACCTATAGCGATGACACGGTACACATTGATTTTGCGGAGCACACCGCGTACTTCCGCGTCCGGTTTGTGATCACGCTGGAGACGGAAAATGAGGACGGAAGGGTGTATAAGCACTACTTCACGGACTGGTCGAACACCTGCGGTTACGGCAAGGATGTAACCAAACTCAATCCTGTCACCGCGGAGGAACTGCTTGCGCCGAAGGTTGCCGACCTTCATCTTACGCAGGAGACCGAACACGGACAGCCGGTTGTCGGTTTCAATTTGACGGTTCCGGAAGAGATCAACGTCGCGGCAGCCAAGGCGGGTGCACGAGGCGGCGGAATCTGGCTCGATACGGAAGCGCGCGTCGAGGGTGATGCGGAATGGACCGCCATCGACACGGATATGTTCGGAATAACCACGAACGAAGTTAAGGGATATCTGTTTTATCTTCTGAAGGAAGGCGAGACCATCGTGGACGGCACGAAGGTTGAGATCCGCTGCCGTTACAGATGTTTTCAGTCGGGTGAGGACGACGTTTTCTCGCCGTGGTCCGAGACGCTGAAGTTTGAGACCACCGAGATCAAGGACGATCCGAAACCGACGCCTACGGAGACTCCTGTGGAACCGGAACCGACACAGGCGCCGGCGGTGGAAGAGAAGGAAGAGGACGACGAATGCTCGCTCTGCGGTTTCTGCCCTCAGCCTCTCGGCCTTTGCATCTTCATCTGGCTTGCGATCATTATCGTAATCGTCGTGATCGTTGTGATCTTCGTGAAGAAACTGGGCAAAAAAGAAGAGAAGCAGCAGTCGTAACACGTGAAACGCTTCGCATTTGGCGGAAAATAAAACGGCATCGGAGGTAACTCCGGTGCCGTTCTTTGTTTGTTCTGAGTCGTTTTACCCGAGCGGAATCAGGATCGTGAACGTGCTTCCCTCGTTCGGATGCGAGACGACGAAGCATCGTCCGCCGTGTATCGTGGCAATCTGTTTTACGATTGCGAGACCGAGACCGGACACGCCCTTACCGCCGCGCTGACGGGCTGTGTAATAGCGTTCCCAGATGTGAGGAAGGTCGCTCTCGGCGATGCCTTCGCCGTAGTCTGTGACGTCGATGCGCGCATACTTGGCGTCTGCCCCGGAATCCGAAAGAGCCTCGGATCCGGACTGCGACAGCGCGATGCGGATGCGTTTGGACTCGCCGGTGTGGCGGGCTGCATTTTCCGCGAGATTGAACACGGCGCGCTCGAGGTGGCTGCGGCTTCCGCGGACGCAGATGTCATCGACGATATCGGATTCGACGGTGATGCCTTCCGGCTTACAAAGCGTCGAGAAGCTGTTGACTACGGAGCGAACGACGCCGCTAAGGTCCACGTCGGAGGTATCGGCGAAACTGTCGATGCTCTGCAGCTCGGAGTAGACGAGGATCTCGTTGACAAGGGCGGTCAGGCGGTCGGCCTCCTTGACGATGACCTGCATGTCCTCGCGGCATTGGTCGCGGTCTTCCCAGGAGATGTCGTTGATCATCTCGGCGTAGCCCTTGATCATGGTGAGCGGAGTCCGCAGGTCGTGCGAGACGTTAGCCATGAGCTCGGTCTGGAACGTGCGCGAGGCGTTCAGCTTTCCGTTCGTGCGGTCGAGCGTGTCGCTTAAGTTGTCAAGCTCGTCGCAGAACCCGCGGGGGAAGTCCTCCGAGTATTCGCGATCGCCGAGCAGGGCGGCCTTTTTGGAGAGGCGGTTGACCGGCGCGGAGAATTTTCTGGCCATAAACCACGAGAGGGCGAACCCGAGCAGAAGCGACAGTCCGGTCACCCACAAAAGCTGCACGCGAAGGACGCGGACCGAGGAACCGACCGCAGTGATGGTCGTGGTCAGGTAGAGAACCGAGCGTCCCGCGCCGCAATAGTCGTCTAGGTACATCGCATAGACGTACATGTCCTCCATCCGGCTCTCGAAGGAGTCCTCGCCGGAGGCTGCCAGCTGATTCATGTAATCGATGTAAAAGAAGGGGATCGGAAGCGACTCGTCGGACTGCTGCGTCCAATATCCCTGATCGGCAGGCTTCCCGTCCGGGCGGCTGTCCTGTGGTGCGTCGTCGGGGCGGTTCAGCGGAAGGAAGTCGCGGTTGTTTTTTCCGCGCTGACCACGGTTGACGCGCTCGACATCCTGCGGTTTTTTGTAGAGGTTCGAGCTGTAGCGTTTCGTGAAATTCACGTCGGTGATGTAAACGAGCAGCGTGTCGTCGTACGCGAGCGAATCGATGTACGCGCTCACCTCGTCCTCGTTCGTGCAGGAGGAGGTCTTTTCGACGATCTTCTTCGCGCTGCTCTTTACGTTGCGGATGATCATACTTTCGTAAAGCCCCTGCAGAAAAACGGTCTGCAGAAGCCAAAGCACGAGGAAAATGACCGCGGTGAACGCCGCGAAATATGTCCAGAGTTTAAATCGAAACGAGCCGGTTTTAGTCTTCAAATCGGTAGCCCACCCCTCGTATAGTGTGAATGTTGTCACGGTACGGACCCAGCTTGCCGCGGAGCAGTTTGATCTGCCAGTCGACGGTGCGGTCCTCGCCGAAGGACTCATAGCCCCACACCGCGTCGAGAATCCGGTCGCGTGACAGGACGATGCCCTTATTTTTCATGAGAAATGTGAGAACGGCGTACTCCTTGACCGTGAGGTCCGTGCGGACGCCATCGATCGTGACACTGTGCCCGAGCGTGTCCACGACAAGACCGCCGGAGCGAAGCACGGTCTCCTCCGCAGCGGGAGTGCCGCTTCGCCGGAGGATGGCGTTTATACGCGCAAGAAGCTCCTTCGGGGAAAACGGCTTGGTGACGTAGTCATCGACGCCGACCTCGAAGCCGTAGAGCTTGTCAAATTCCGTGCCGCGGGCAGAGAGCATCAGCACCGGGATGTTTTTGAACCTGCGGATCTGTTCGCAGGCCGAAAAACCGTCGGTTCCCGGCATCATGACATCCATCACAATGATATCGAAATCCTGTTTCCGGCAGGCGGCAACCGCTGCGTCGCCGCTTTCCACGCTCAGGACTTCGTAGCCTTCCCGCGATGCGTATCGCGCGATCAGACGAGCGATATCGGGCTCGTCGTCCGCAATCAGAATCCTTGGCATAAGACACCTCCATAGCGTTATTATACCGTCATTTTCCGAAAAAATACAAGGGAAAATGCGGCACGAGAGAGCATTTGCAAAATGCATATCATCGTGCCGCAGTATTTATTTGGGGGAGGCCGTGCCCCGGCTCGCTTTCGCAAACGGGGCACGGCCGTCAGACCGTCTGAGTCAGATCAGGTTGCGGAACTGAAGTCCTGTTCCTCGCTGCCCGGAATTTTGAATCCCTCAGGCAGATTGAAGCCCTCCGGAAGATTAAAGTCCCTGAAGGCATCCGCATCGAAATCCTCAGGAAGATTGAAGTCCCTGAAGGAGTCGGCGTCGAAATCCTCCGGGAGATCGAAGCCGGGGAAGCTGCCGTCCTGACTTCCGCCGGGATATCCGGGGAATCCGCCGCCCTGACCGGCGCCCCGGTCGCCGCCGAAACCGCCGTCACGGCCGCCGCGGTTGCCTCCCTGATTACCTCCCTGATCACCGCCGCGGTTGCCGCCGAACCCGTTCTTTCCGCCGGGGAAACCGCCGGGACCCATCATTGCGGGCTCGGGAATAGTGTCGACCTGCTCGCCGTTGATGATGACGGTTCCGCCGGTGTATACGCCCTTGCCGTCATAGTCGAAGGAGGACATGGTCGAGGTGATGTCGACGGTTCCGCCGTTCATGTAAATGTCGCCGTTCGCGTCCACCGCATCGGTGTCGCCCTGGCCGACCGTGATCTTCGTGCTTCCGCCGTTAAAGATGACCGTCGGTGTCGCGTAAACTCCGCTCTTGCGGGACGCGTTGATACCGTCGTCCGAAGCGTTGATGACCAACGTTCCGTCGTTGATCACGACGCAGGTCGCCTCGAGTCCCTCCGAAGCGTTGACGGTGATCGAACCGCCGTCAATCCGAAGGAAGCTCATCGCCTGAATGCCGTCACTCTTGGCCCTGACGGTATATTTTCCGCCGCCGATGAAGATCCAGCTGTCCGCGTCGTCGTTCTCGCAGTGGAGACCGTCCTTCTCGGAGCTTACGAGTGTGAACGTGCCGTCCGCGATCGAAAGCGAGTCGTTGGCGCGGATGCAGTGTCCCTGTGAGGTTATGTTCCAGGTACCTCCGGTGACCTTCACATCATCCTTGCCCGAGATGCCGTGGCCCTGCGCGGAATTCACCGTGAGGGTGCCGGTGCCGTTGAGCACGAGGTCGTCCTTCGAGTAGATCACCGCGTTCGTATCGGTGTCCTCGTCCGCGGAAAATGCACCGCTCACAGCGAGTTTGGACTCGGTGCCCGTGAGTGTCACGAAACATTTGTCGGCCGAGACAACGTAGATCACGGGAGCATCGGTATTGGTAACGCTCACGCCGTCGAGCACGAGCTGAATTTTCGCTTTTTTGTCGGCCTCGACGCGGATCGTGCATTCAGTCGCCGTGCCGGTCACGAGGTAAATGCCTTCCCCGGTGATGTCGATGACAGTATTGTTTGCCACAACCACATTTTTCGCATCCGTGAGGTCGGGCGTCCGGTCAAGGTCGCGGTCGGAGAAGAGAGCCTCCGGGTCAATGTCTGTGTCGGACACGGAAGAGCTCGACGCGGGAACAACCGTGTCCTGCGTGCCGGAGCCGTTTCCCTTGCGCGTCTTGCCGCCTGCGGGATTGCCCGCGTCGGAACCTGCCTTGTCGGAATTATCGGAGTCGGAACCGGCTTTGCCCGAACTGTCGGAATCGACCGTGCCCTTGCCGGAATCATCCGTATCGGAAGCGGCAGTCGTCTGTGTTTTCCGCTCGGAACTCTCCTCGCTGCCGCATGCGGCGAGCGAGAAGAGGAGCAGAATGGAAAGCAAGAATGCGGATATCACTTTGGTTTTTTTTCGTATTTTCATAATTTCACCCCTTGTAAATCGGTTTTTGGTTTACAGCTTGAGTATAGCCGCAGTTTGAGGAGAGAATATGGAGGTTCGGTGGAATCTGTGTGGAATCGGGGAGGTGCATTTTCCGAAGTGGGAGGGCCTGATCTCGCCCTCGCCGCACGCTTGCGCATTTCGCGTGCACGTGGTATAATTCGGCAAAACAAAAACCACAGGGAGGAACGATTATGAAAGTATTATGCTCCACGGGCGCTTTGATCGGCAAACCGAACGGCCGCAATCCGAGACTGCTCGGTGAGCTGGAGAAGAAACTCGAGGGTGACGGGCTTGAGTTCATGTTGTACAGCAACTGGTACGAGACGCAGGACGAGATCACGGAGTATGTGAAGAGCCTCGGACTTTATATCCCGGTGTTTCATTGCCAGAAGTCAGTCGGCGAGGAGGCGACGCAGGGGAATTTTGCGGAGGTGAACCGCCTTATGGAGTGCAACGCCCGCATGGCGGAAGCACTCGGCTCGGACCGGATGGTATTCCACCTGTGGAACGGCCAGATGTCGGACTGCTGCTTCGACAACAATCTTAAGGCGTACGGCGATCTGCGAAAGATCTGCGAGGACCACGGCGTAGAGCTTCTGGTGGAAAATGTCGTGTGCAACAGGGAAGACCCGCTTCTTCACTGGAAGCAGCTGGCGGACCGCTATGACAATGTAGGGTTTATCTTTGACACGAAGATGGCTGCGTTCCACGGCCAGATCGAGGCATTTTGCGAAGGCGAGTACGCGTGGGTGTGGAAAGAAGGCCGTGTGCACCATTACCACATCAACGATTACGCGGGCGGCTACAAGGACTGGACCGCATTGAAGACACTTCCGATCGGCGCGGGACACATTGATTTCGAGAAATTCCTCGCGTTTGTGAAGAACACGGGCTACGACGGAACGTTCACACTCGAGTCCACGGCGTTCGACAAGACGGGCGCGGTCGACACGGACATGCTCAACCGTCAGGTGGCTTATATCCGCGGGAGATGGAACGGCTAAACGGCCTCCGTTTTCCACGTAAAATGTATACTGTGGTACAATATGTTGACTTTCTGTCCGGAAAATGCCTTTTATCTGTATGGAATGTCAATTGTTTTCCGGGTTAAACGAGAGTATAATATCGTCGGTATGTGTAACGGGGAAAACAGTTGAAAGGACAGATGAGATATGAAGAATTTGTTTGATCTTACCGGACAGGTAGCTGTTGTAACCGGAGCTTCCACAGGACTCGGCGTACAGATGGCGAAAGCGCTTGCGAGCCAGGGAGCAAATCTTGTGCTGATGGCACGCCGCCAGAATCTCCTCGATGAGAACAAGGCGGAGATTGAGAAGGAGTACGGCGTAAAGGTTCTCGCTTACGCATGCGACATCACCGACACCGAGAAGGTGAAGGGCGCTGTTGCGGCAACGATGAAAGAGTTCGGCCGTGTGGACATCCTGATCAACAATGCGGGTACGGGCGCTGTTGCTCCGGCCGCTGAAATCACTGACGAGCAGTTCAACAACGAGCTTCAGATCGACCTCTTCGGCAGCTTTGTATGCGCGAGAGAGTTCGGCAAGGAGATGCTCAAGGCACATTACGGACGCGTTATCAACATCGCATCGATGTACGGCCTTGTAGGAAACATGGCTGCAACCTGCGCACCGTATCATGCGGCAAAGGGCGGCGTTGTAAACCTTACGCGTGCACTTGCGGCAGAGTGGGGCAAGGAGGGCATCACGGTCAATTCGATCTGCCCCGGCTATTTCTGGACTCCTCTGACACAGGCTACGCTCGAGACCGACTGGTTCACGGCATACGCAAAGGGAGCAATCCCGGTTGGCCGCTACGGTAACGAGGGTGAGCTTGACACCTGCACATTGTTCCTTGCATCGCCGGCTTCGGCATATGTAAACGGACAGAACATCGCCGTTGACGGCGGTTACACCTGCATCTGATCGTACGATTTACGGATTGTTTTGTACATTGACCGGAAGCGGTGGGAAGATTACAATAGAATCACAACAATGATGAACGCCCGTGCATTGCCACGGGCGTTTGTTGAATGGATGGAGGTTTACCATGAATCAGGAGAAGATGACGGCGTATCTCGAATCGCTTCTTGCGGTCGGGCTGCCGTCCTACGATGTGGAGGTTCGCAGGGACCATGAGGTGATCTACCGTCACCGCGGCGGCTACGCCGATGCGGCGAAGACAAAGCCGATAGCAGGGGACCAGAAGTATCTGATGTTCTCGATGACGAAAATCCAGACGATGACGGCGGTGATGCAGCTCGTCGAGCAGGGAAAGCTCTCTTTGGACGACGAGGTCGGAAAATATCTGCCGGCATTTTACGATATCAAGGTGCGCGAGGAGCATGACGGCGTCGTGACGCTAGTTCCTCCTCACACGCCGATCACAATGCGCCACCTTGTCTCGATGCAGTCGGGACTTGACTATGACCTGCACCGCGGCGGCATCGACCGCGTGAAGGCGGAGAAGGGCGACGCGGCGACCACGAGAGAGCTTGTGGACGCAATGGCTGAGGCGCCTCTTTTGTTCCATCCCGGCGAGCACTATCTGTACAGCTTAAGCCACGATGTCGCGGCGGCTGTCGTCGAGGTCGTGTCGGGACAGAATTACGGCGATTATCTTTCGGAAAATATATGGAAACCGCTCGGAATGAACCGGACCGGCTTTGCGAAGCCGATGAACGACGACCTTCCGGGGCTTTGCGAGCAGTTCATCTGCGACGACGGCGATATCGCGAAGACGCGCCCGATGGAATCCTCCTGCGATTACCAGCTCACGGGAACCTACCAAAGCGGCGGCGCGGGTCTGTGGAGCTGCACCGAGGACTACTCGAAACTTGCGGACGCCATCGCGTGCGGCGGTGTCGGGGCGAACGGCGCAAGGATCTTAAAGCCGGAGACGGTAGCGGAGTTTCAGAAAAACCTCCTCGGCGAAGTATCGCTTGAGGAGATCCGAAACAACATGGGAAGAGTCGGCTACGGCTACGGAATCGGCATGCAGGTGCTGCTTTCCCCGGAGGAAGTCGGGACCAAGGCACCGGCGGGGATCTTCGGCTGGGACGGCGCAGCGGGAAGTCTTGCGATTATGGATGCGAAGAACCGTCTTTCGCTCGTGTTCACGATGCACGTGCGCAACTGCGGCTATGCATATGGCGTTATTCATCCGTCGCTTCGTAACCTTTTGTACGAGGAATGAAAGAAATAAAAGACAAATTTGTGCAAATTTGAGTTTGCATTTGCCTTTCAAAATGTGCTAAAATAACATCGTAGTCTGACGGTCTTGTTGTACAGAACAGGAGTGATAGCATGTTTTCGAAAGGAGCGTATGTGATCCACGGCAGCAACGGAGTTTGCCGGGTGGACGACATCGGACCGCTGAGCGGAATGGGCGCCGGCGGCAAGGATTATTACACATTGACGCCGGTGTACTCGAACGGCGGAAAGATATTCAGCCCCGTGGACAACACGCGGATCGTACTGCGTCCGGTTCTGTCCAGGGAGGAAGCGGAGGGGCTTCTGCGTCGGCTGAATGATTTTGATGAGCTTGAGATAGCGGACGAGAAAAAGCGCGAAGACGTTTACAAACAGGCATTTTACTCGGGAGAGTGTGAGAATCTGGTGCGCATGCTGAAAGCGATCCGCGCGCGCGGCGAACTGCGAATGTCGCAGGGAAAGCGTGCGACCGCGAGCGATGAGCGTTACCTGCACATGGCCGAGGACGTGCTGTTCGGAGAGCTGGCGATCTCGTTCGGGATCAGCCGCGACGAGGCGAAGGATGTCTTCGTCAACCGGTTTGAGCAAAACGGCAAGGACAGCGCCACGTGAGCATTTTCCGGGGCGTTTGTTCCGAATGAGGAGAGCGTATGGACGCCGGGACAGAAATGTCCCGGCATTTTTTGTGCTTTTTTTCGGCATTTTATACGGATAACCCGTCGTTATGCGCGCGTACACGCATGAAAGTGCCGAAATGTAAAGAAGTGTGCAAAGCAGAACAAAAAACACTGGAAAAAAACCACACTAAGTGGTACAATGTATACTTGGGGATTGGGGAGGATTTCGCCCAATCGGTTATAACCCTAAAAGGAGGATTATTAATGGCCACAAAAAAGAGTACCGTGCCGTTTAACGGAACGGAAGAGCAAAAGCAACAGCTTCTGCAGGTGATTCGTGAGCTGAAGGATGAGCGGGGCGCGTTGATGCCGATCCTGCAGAAAGCTCAGGATATCTACGGCTATCTGCCCATCGAAGTCCAGACGATGATCTCGGACGAGACCGGCATTCCGCTGGAGAAGATTTACGGTGTTGTTACATTCTATGCGCAGTTCTCTCTGTATCCGAAGGGAAAATATGCGATCTCCGTATGCCTGGGTACCGCTTGCTACGTCAAGGGATCCGGCGATATCTACAACAAACTGTGTGAGAAGCTCGGTATCGAGGGCGGCGAGTGCACGCCTGACGGAAAGTTCTCGCTCGACGCATGCCGCTGCATCGGCGCTTGCGGTCTCGCACCGGTTATGACGATCAACGGCGAGGTTTACGGCAAGCTGACCGTCGACAAGCTGGATGAGATCCTTGCAAAATACGAGTAACAGGAGGAAGCAAATGATATCCATTACGGAACTTAACAAGATTAAGGCGGAGCAGGAAGGCATCGTTTCGATGCGCCGCGAGGGCGAAGCCAAGATCGCCGAGTTGAATGCACAGGGCAAGAACTACAAGCATCATGTCCTTGTGTGCGGCGGTACCGGCTGTACTTCCTCCCACAGTGAAGACATCATCGTTGCATTTAACGATGAGATTAAGAAGAACGGTCTCGAGAACGACGTTTGCGTCGTACGCACCGGCTGCCACGGCCTTTGCGCTCTCGGCCCGATCGTTATCATCTATCCGGAGGCTGCTTTCTACGCAAACATGGCGATTGAGCATGTTCCGGAGATTGTTACCGAGCACCTTGTAAACGGTAACATCGTGACCAAGTATCTCTATGAGAAGACGGTTACTCCGAACGGCATCATCTCGATGCACGAGACGGATTTCTACAAGAAGCAGAATCGTGTGGCTCTGCGCAACTGCGGTGTCATCGATCCCGAGAACATCGACGAGTACATCGGAACGGGCGGCTATCAGGCTCTTGCCAAGGTACTGACCGAGAAGACTCCGGATGATGTCATCCAGATTCTCCTTGACTCCGGTCTTCGCGGCCGCGGCGGTGCCGGTTTCCCGACCGGACGCAAGTGGATGTTCGCAAAGGCCAACAAGGCTGACCAGAAGTACGTTTGCTGTAACGCCGACGAGGGCGACCCGGGTGCATTCATGGATCGTTCCGTTCTTGAGGGCGACCCGCACGTAGTTCTCGAGGCTATGGCTATCGCAGGTTACACCATCGGTTCCTCGCAGGGTTACATTTATGTACGTGCCGAGTACCCGATCGCTGTACAGCGTCTTGAGATTGCCATCAAGCAGGCAAGAGAGTACGGTCTCCTGGGTGACAACATCCTCGGTACCGGCTTCAAGTTCGATATCGGCCTTCGCCTCGGTGCAGGCGCATTCGTCTGCGGTGAGGAGACGGCTCTTATGACCTCCATCGAAGGTCACAGAGGCGAGCCCAGACCGAGACCGCCGTTCCCGGCTGTCAAGGGTCTGTTCGAGCGTCCTACCATTCTCAACAACGTTGAGACATGGGCTAACATTCCTCAGATCATCATGAGAGGACCGGAGTGGTTCGCAGCAATGGGAACCGAGAAGTCCAAGGGTACGAAGGTATTCGCACTCGGCGGCAAGATCCAGAACACCGGTCTTGTGGAGATCCCGATGGGTACCACGCTCCGCGAAGTTGTCGAGGAGATCGGCGGCGGCGTTCCGAACGGCAAGAAGTTCAAGGCTGCTCAGACCGGTGGTCCGTCCGGCGGTTGCATCCCTGCTTCGCAGATGGATGTTCCGATGGACTACGACAACCTGATCGCGATCGGTTCCATGATGGGTTCCGGCGGTCTGATCGTTATGGACGAAGACAACTGTATGGTTGATATCGCCAAGTTCTTCCTTGAGTTTACCGTAGACGAGTCCTGTGGTAAGTGCGCACCGTGCCGTATCGGTACGAGACGCATGCTCGAGATCCTCGAGAAGATCACCAAGGGCCAGGCTACGATGGATGATCTGGATCGTTTGGAGAAGCTTGCTGCACATCTGCAGAAGAGCTCCCTCTGCGCACTCGGCCAGACGGCTCCGAACCCGATCATTTCCACGCTTCGTTACTTCCGCGACGAGTACATTGCTCATATCGTTGACAAGAAGTGTCCGGCAGGCGTCTGCAAGGATCTCCTTCAGTTCAGCATCGATCAGGACAAGTGTATCGGCTGCGGTCTCTGCGCTAAGAACTGCCCGGCTGACGCCATCACCAGAACCGACTACATCGCACCCGGCCACAAGCTTGCGTCGATGGCGATCGATTCTTCGAAGTGCGTGAAGTGCGGCGCCTGCATGGCGAACTGCAAGTTCAAGGCAATTAGCAAACAATAAGGAAGGAAACAACTATGGCAGATGAAATTAAGATGGTTAATGTGAAAATTAACGGAATCCCGGTATCGGTTCCGGAAGGAACGACGATCCTCGACGCTGCCCATAAGGCGGGAGTTAAGATTCCGACCCTGTGCTTCCTTCGTGACACGAACGAAGTCGGCGACTGCCGTATCTGTCTCGTAGAGTCCACCAAGGCTCGCGGACTGGTAGCTGCCTGCATGTATCCTCTTGCTGCTTCCGATGAGGGCGCAGAGATCAAGACGAACAGCGCGAAGGTTCTGGATTCCAGAAGAAAGACGCTCCAGCTCATCCTCTCCACGCACGACCGCAAGTGTCTGTCCTGCGTGCGCAGCGGCAAGTGCGAGCTCCAGAAGCTCTGCAACGAGCTCGGCGTTGAAGATGAGAAGCTCTACGAGGGCTTCCGTCCTGAGTATGAGAAGGACACGTCCGCCGTACATATGGTACGCGACAACAACAAGTGCGTTCTGTGCCGCCGCTGCGTAGGTGCATGCGAGAAGGTTCAGGGCATCGCCGTGATCGGACCGAACAACCGTGGTTTCGCGTCCTGCATCGGCAGCGCATTTGACATGGGCCTGGCAGACACGAGCTGCATCCACTGCGGTCAGTGTATCGTAGCATGTCCTACCGGTGCTCTCTATGAGAAGGATGATTCCTACAAGGTTGAGGAAGCGATCGCAGATCCCGACAAGTTCGTGGTTGTACAGCCTGCTCCGTCCGTGCGTGCTACGCTCGGTGAGGAGTTCGGTATGCCGATCGGAACGGACGTTGAGGGCAAGCTTGCTACCGCACTCCGTGCACTCGGCTTTGACAAGGTATTCGATACCGATTTCGCAGCAGACCTCACGATCGTTGAGGAAGCTACCGAGCTTGTTGAGCGCGTGAAGAACGGCGGCGTTCTGCCGATGATCACGTCCTGCTCGCCCGGCTGGGTTAAGTTCTGCGAGACCTACTATCCGGAGCAGATCGCACATCTCTCGAGCTGCAAGTCTCCTCAGCAGATGTTCGGCGCTACGGTTAAGACCTACTACGCACAGAAGATGGGCATCGATCCCGCGAAGATCGTCTGCGTTGGTGTTATGCCTTGTACCGCGAAGAAGTTCGAGGTTACGAGAGACCAGAGCGCAGTTCCGGGACTTCCGGATGTTGACATCTCCATCACGACCCGTGAGCTTGCCCGCATGATCAAGCGCAACGACATCGATTTCGCAGCCCTTCCGGACGGCGAGTTCGACGATCCGCTCGGTGAGTCCACCGGTGCGGCAGTTATCTTCGGTGCTACCGGCGGTGTTATGGAGGCAGCTCTCCGTACCGCAGTTGAGGTTATCACCGGTGAGGAACTCAAGGCTGTAGATTTCACGGAAGTTCGCGGTATGCAGGGTATCAAGGAAGCTACGTACAACGTTGGCGGACTTGAGGTTAAGGTTGCTGTTGCATCCTCGCTTTCCAACGCTCGTATCATCATGGATCAGATCAAGGCCGGCACCTCGCCGTACACCTTCATCGAGATCATGGCTTGCCCGGGCGGCTGCATCAACGGCGGCGGACAGCCTCTCGTTGATTCCGAGGTTCGCAACTTCGTAGACGTACGCGGTCTCCGCGCTAAGGCTCTCTATGACAACGACGCTGCTAAGACGCTCCGCAAGTCTCA
Organism: Lachnospiraceae bacterium; assembly: GCA_017561985.1. The sequence continues at coordinate 52,817 of JAFZAZ010000015.1, read as the reverse complement.
CGAGAATCCTTCCATCAAGAAGGTTTACGAGGAGTTCTTCGGTGAGTTCGGCAGCCACAAGGCTCATGAGATTCTCCATACGCACTACGTAAAGAGAAGCATCAACGGCTAATCAAAAACAACATACGAAAGTATGATGCAGAGAAAGGATCGGGCAACCGGTCCTTTCTTTTTGCTTCTTTTGCCGGAATTGCACTTTCGGAAAATGCACCTCCTGTAGCCTTTCCTAAGAGGTTAAAAGAGCGCTTCCCGGGGAGAGATCTCCGGAAAGCGCTTTTTGTTTTTTGTCTGGATTACTACTGAGCTATTTATTCCACCGGGAAGCAGATCTCGGTCACATACTCGTCCGGGTTCTGCGTCTGCGCGGGACTCACGTGGTAAATGTTGAACATCGGGCCGTTCGGCTTGTAGCCGTTCTGCTCGACCCACGAAACGACCGTGGCGGTCGCCTCGCCCATTTGGTCGTAGCTGCCCTTGATGATGCAGCTCGCCACCTTGACGGCGGGGAGCGTCTTGAACTTGACGTGCTCGGTGTCGGGGTAGGTGCCCTTGACGGTCATCGAAGCGAGGATGGAAACATTTTCCTCCTTGTACTCCGGGTCGAGGAACGCAGCGCAGGCGAGACAGGGGTCTGCGGGCACGAGCGGGGTGGCTGCCGTCTCCGCAAACATCGTATTCCACAGCATTCCCTCATCATTGTAGGTAGGTACGACCATCTGGACCGTCGCGGCGTAGCGCTCCGGAATTGTCTTAACAGTAACATCGAAACTCATGGTTTGCTCCTTTCGTAGCCTCTTACGGGCTGTTGCGAGAAGCATCAGTCGGTACTCCGTCTGCTTTGAGATGTCCGCGAGTTCCTCCTCCCGACGGGCGAGGAAAGCGTCCATCCGGTCCGGATCATCGTAGAACTCCAACATCCGCGCGATATCTGCGAGAGGGAAGCCCATGTCCTTGAGGGCTGCGATGCGACCCGCAGTGAAGAGCTGGTCCTCGCGATAGTAGCGGTATCCCGTGAAGTTGTCGATCTCTGCGGGCTTGAGAAGCCCGATGTCATCGTAGTGACGGAGCATGCGGATGCTCACTCTGGATAATTTTGAAAAATCGCCGATCTTCAGCATAAAAGTGCCTCCCATGGGTCTGCCGCGCGGCGTTGCGGCGGCAGTTTTTCTTGAGCTCACTGTAACTATAATCCCTGACATAGTGTGAGAGTCAAGAGATATTTTTCGGAAAATGAAAAAATCGAAAAATGGTTATTGACAACCAAGTGTATTAGTCATATAATACAGCCAGAGTGTATTACACGAGTAATACGGTTGCGAGAGCAGCCGAAGAGAACACGACGAAAGAGGGGACTGGATATGGGAAAGGATCTGCCGGTATTATTGTTACTTCTCCGCTCGAAAATGAAGAGAGCGTTGATCGTTTTCGGTGCATTCCTTGCCACATGTGTGATCGGATATGAGTGGTTTGCGTTTCGACAGACGGCGTCGGCGAGAAATAGCTCCGGGTATGTGGCAGCCCGGTTTTCTCTCGGCGATTTTCCGTCGATCTTTGTGGTCGTGGTGGTGCTCACATACCTGGTGATCATCTTTTTGAGCAGGAGAACGAGGTCGAGCAAGAACTGGAACAATTACACGATGAAGCGTCTGGCAATCTCCGATCAGAAGGCGTTTCTGTGGGAGATCGTAAGCTGCGCGTGGCTGCTGTTTCTGTTCTGGATGATGATCATTCTTACATACGGAGTGATCGATCTGATCAACAGCGCACCGCGATATTACCGGGACGGCTCGCAGGATGCGGTATACTCTCTGCTTTTTAACAAGATATACTACGGTTTGATCCCGATCCACTCGCCGATTCTCTGGCTTCGGAACCTGTGGCTTACGATGTGCGGAGGCACCGCGATCGCCTGCCTGACGTTTTGCAGAGGCAAGAAAGTAATTCTTATCTTAAGCGTGCTTGCGCTGCTCGTGATCCCGTTCGCGATCCCCGGACAGTTTTCGGGAACTGCAACGGTTCCGATCGAATCTATGTTCGAAGAACTCCTCGGCAATGACCGTGACGCGACGATGAAAGCAACATTTTTCGTGATCATGACCACGATCCTGAGCGGCGCTGCGGCGCTCTTCACAAGGAGCGGCATTCGCAAGAGCAGTAACCGTCAGGACGAAAACTGACTGAAGCGAAAGGAGAATACAGATGAAAAAAACTTTTGTTATGATACTCTCCATGGGGCTTCTGATTACGGTCGGCGCCGCCCTGATGGTTCTCAACTTAAGAAGCAAAGAGACACGTGCGTCTTCGTTCGAGACTACGCAAAAAGGAAGTGCGGAGGCTGCAAAGGGCCTTACGATCACGATGAAGCAGTCACTGTTTGCGGGACAATTGGATTATACGCAAACCCCCGTGGCGGTGAAAGAAGAATGGAGCGATTGCCTGTGGAGCAGTACGTTTCGGTACGGTGAGAACGGATTTGACGGAGTCACCGAGGTGACGAAACTTACGGAAAATGACCTGCTGCAACGCGACGCATGGATTGAGAGCGAGAACAAGAAGAAAGAACGCGAGGGCAGGAAGTACTATGAATGCGGACGGCATTGGGATGGAAAGGTAACTCTTGAGGCGGCACTTCCCGAGGAGCTTCTGGACAGATTGGACAGCAGTAAGCTCGAAGAAACGATACGTCTCGCAGATTATCTCGAGTATTATCCCCTGATCAATGAGATCGTGGCTGGAGAACCGGTCTATGATCTCAGGCTGACGAAGAATACAAAGTACTGGGGATTCGATGAGATATCGCACGCTGCAAGCATGGGGATCTCATTGGGATTACTCGAGAACGAAGTTTACGCTGATCAAGTGGGGGAGGCAGATCTCAAGGAAGTGAGAAGGAGAGTGACGGACATCAATGACCGGCTGATGTCATTCTTCCGGATTCCCGTTCTGCCGGATGAGAAACTTGTGATCTGCAGCAAAGGTGTGAAAGAGGAGTTTGACAGCTATACAAAATATGAGCGTACGATCAATTACTCGCCGGACTCGGACTACTATGATCCGACGGTTTATACCGTGTGCATGGACAATGCTTTTTTGTTTACGTTTGACACACGCACACACAACGGTGAGATTGTGGACACGTCGCTAATCCCGGGCGGATACGGAGTATATGTTCTTCCGTTTACGAGACGGGAGGATGATCAACACGCGCCGTCAGTTGATCTCGACGGACTGCGGCTGTTCTACCCGATGGACCCGAAGACGAAGATCTGTGATTATGTCATCAGCCCCGACGGAGGGAAACTGTATATCGTATATACCCTGGACGGTAAGTGCCACATGGCTGTTGTCGACGCGAAGACCGGCGAGGAGCTCGCGAATGTTTTTGTCAAGGATATCAATCTGATCGGGACAGACAGGGTGAGCAGTTTCGGTTTCGCGGAAAATGATTTTTACTGCGCAACGATGGTGTGGTCAAAGGATGACGGTCAGAAAGCGGATTGCAAAACAGTGGTATTTGCGCCGGACGCAGCGGGAGCGTGGGACATCGCCATGCTGTGCGAGGACGAGGAAACCAGTTTGTTGATCATGACAGACCAGACGTATTTTGCGTTTGACGGGAAGCGGCTGGTGCAGGTCGTACCGTATGGTACTTTTTCGGATGGACTCTATTCTGTCTGCGTGATCACGGAGGAAGGTACCGTGTACGAAGGAGTGATCAACAGTTCCCTCCCGAGTGCGATTTTTGAGTATTACGGAAGCGATTCCTCGTGGCGGTGGAATTTTGAGGTTTCCTGGGAATAATTTGAGTTATAGATGTGTGGGGACAATATTTTACGGTGAGTGCAGATGATTACATTTAACACATTCAAAGCGACAGACGGTTCACCGATCTACTTCCAGATCCTGCGTTACATCAAGCGCGGCGCTGTGGCCGGTACGATCCGGGATGGTGATGAATTGCCATCCCGACGAGAGTTATCGGCGTTGCTGGGGATCAATCCCAACACGGTGCAAAAAGCGTTTCATATGCTGGAGGAGGAAGGGTTGATCGAGTCACAGACCGGTACAAAGAGTTATATGACACTGAGTGAGAGCAAGATCGCGCAGCTTCGCGAGGATCTGCTGGGGGATGAAATTCGCGGGATCACGGTAGCGCTGCGGCAAATGGGTGTCAGCCGCGAGGAGGCGCTTCGCATGATCGACCGCTACTGGGAGGAAGAGTGATATGAGAAAGCATTGGACCTCCATAGCGCTGTCATGCAGCCTGAAGTGGAAGCGCGCGGGGTGGGTACTGTTGGCGATGCCGGTTGTCAGCGTCCTGTGGTACGCGATCCGCGAGTCGGCGAAGCGGAAGTCGTTTGCCGAGGTGTCGATCAGCAATGTTTTTGAGTTTGTTTTTATCGTCGGTTTTATCGCGATGGCATACGCCTGCGTCACGGTGTCGGGCTCAAGCCGCAGCGAGTACACGAGAGCGCGCATGGAGACTTCGGAGCGCACACAGTATCTGTGGGAGATCCTGGTATGCTGCCTGTTCTTCCTGATGCTGTGGCAGATCGAGGTCATCACGATCTATCTCGGAGGGATCGTTCACGGGTTGTTCCCGTGGAACAAGTACCATCCGCAGGATGTCGCGAAAGCAGTGCAGCACAATGAGTACTATCTGACGGTGATCCCGCAGACGCTCGTGGGGTGGCTGATGCGCCTTGCGGCGGTGCTCTGCGCGGGCGTCGGATGTGCGAGCATCACGATGCATCGCAAGGGGAGTTTGGATTTCGTATTTGCAATGCTGACGCTTGTGTTCGTGCCGTTTCTGTTCGGAAGAAACGGTCTTCGGGCCGGGTTGGCGGAATGGTTCGCGGTGATCACGCTGGTGCTGAGCATACGCAGACTGACCGACGGAAGGGGGAGAGACACGGATGAAACGATGGATGGCTAAATGGTTCCCGCCGGGAGTGGACGGTGCCAGACAGATCATGATCGGTACAACGATCCTTCTGCTGTCTGCAGCGGTCGGCGTGGTTGCCTTCGCTCACAGGTTGTATAAGACGGCCGATTTTCTGAACGATAACGTGGGGGATATGTTTAACGATAACCAGATCCTGTTCCTTCACGATGACCGGGGGGAATACTTCCGATGGTTCGGTGACTTCACCGCAGGATGCTACATCGGGTTTTCGGTGCTCTTCGTGTGGTGCGTCGTTCTTGCGATCCGCAACTACCGCAGGTTTCACGGGGAGAGCCAGAGCATTTACCTGATGAAGCGGCTCTGCGATCCGTGGGAACGGCACAAGCGGTGCCTCGGGCTTCCGGTGGCATTTATACTCCTTGGGTTCCTGACTCTGATGATCCTGTTGTGGGTGAACTGGAGAATGTATGCGGCGTTTCCGCCGGAACAGCGACTGTCCGGATCGATCGAGTTTGAGATCTGGAGAGCGTTAACTCCGTATTTCGATGATTGGGGAGGACTGATACTATGATTGAGTTGATCAATGTGAACAAGCGATACAGAGACGGCGTTCAGGCCTTGAAAAATGTGAATCTGAAGATCGGACAGGGGGAGATCATCGGATTGTTCGGTGAGAACGGTGCCGGCAAGACGACGCTGATGAAGTGCATCCTCGGACTGATCGGATACCGGGGGGAGATCCTTCTGGACGGCGCGCCGATCGACCGCACGAACATTGCGAGGCTTTCGTTCGGCACCTGTGAACACAGCTTCTTTCCTGACCTTACGGCGATGGAACACGCGGCGTTCTATGAGGATCATTTTCCGAAGTTTAACCGGAAGCGGTTCCGCGGTCTGACGGAGTTCTTCAAGTATCCCGTCGCACGGCCGATCAAGAGATTGTCCACCGGTCAGAAGGGGCAGATCGAGGTGATCTTGGCGCTCAGCCAGGGCGCGGATTACATCCTGTTGGACGAGCCGTTCGCGGGGTATGACTTGTTTAACCGAGAGGACTTCTACAAGCTTCTGTCGGGCATTCTGGAGCCGACGGAGACGATCATACTGTCCACGCACCTGATCGAGGAGGTGTCGGGACTTGTAAATCGCGCGATCATGATCCGCGGGGGCGAAATCATCGGAGATGTGGATGCCTGTGAGTTGGAGGAGCAGGGAAGCAGTCTGGTCGAGTGCGTCAAGAGTACGTACGGGTATCAGGAGGATCGCGTGGCAAGGTCGCTGCGTGAGATTACGGGGGAAGAGGAATGAAACGAAAGGAATTGCACATAGCGGGAGCGATCCTCGTCATCGGCGGGTGCCTCCTGTGGCTGTGCAGATTGGATATCGCGGACTTTACGCTGTCGGCATTTTATCCGGACTGGATGTATGCATTCGGCATGATGGCGGGAGGCTTCCTGTTGATGGGGATCGCGAGACCGCGGTTTTGGGCGTTCGCAGGAATGGCAGCGGCGCTTGTGGGGCTTGTGTGGTTGATGCTCGGCGTCGGTATGCGAGAGAGTATTGCATATGATTACGATTACGTGTATGAGAGCTATGAACGATATGTCAAGCTCTACCCCGTGAGGACCATGATGCGGCTCGACGGTTTGAGAGTGAAGATCATTCAGTGGGAAAATGAGAAAGCTGCTCGGATGATCCTGTGGAGCATTGTGCCGTTTTTGATCTCAATTGTCGCGGCAATCCGGCTGTTTCTCACGAAGAAGCACCGCGTGCTGTGCATCACACTCGGCGTACTGCTGATCGCCATGGTCTTTGCGCTGCGGTGGAATGAGTATCTGAATGTTCCGTACGAGCCTGAGACGGCGACGGTGTTCTTTGTAAAATATCGTGCTTCGCTGGTAAACAGTCTGCACAGGGTTTTGAAGCCGATACTGCGCTATGGGATACCGGCGCTGACGCTCGCTGCGGGAGTGCTCGGAGAGTTGTGGGGGAAGGAGAATACGAATGCGTAAGACTTTGATACGAACGATGATCGCAGCTGTTGCTTGCCTCGCGGTGAGCATCGGGTGCATTTTCCGATTCGCGAGGGCGGAGCTGGATATCGTCTATGGATTTACGGCGGAATTCGGGGACCCGAGTGTGCTGAACGGGCTGGTGATCAAGGATTACACCACACGGTACGGCCGACTGTTCATCAGCAATCTGAAGTTCGGGCGGGACGGCAACACCGTGACCGCTGAGGGGAAGACGCTAGGGGATGTCGTGACGTCGGATGTCCTGCCGATCCGAACCAAGGAGTACAAGCCAATCGTGCTGAACGAAATGACGCCGTATATATTGACCGATCTGTTCGGCACGAGGGAATTTGTGGAGTATTTGGACGTGGCGCTTCGTTTGGATGAGTATTATCGGTACTATCCGGAATTGCTGACCACAAGATGGTACGGATGCACGAGTTTGCTGAATGAGTTCTTAAGGATCCCCGTAATCCCGGAGGAGAAGCTGATGGTTTCTTTACACGAGTACGGATGGTCCGATACGCGCAGTATCAGTTTCGTCGGGGAGGACCACTATCAGCCGAAGTTTTATCAGACGATCAACGAAAGGTCGTTGTTCTTCACGATCTCTACGCATACGGAGCAGGGAAACTGTGTGGACACGTCACTGATCCCGGGCGGTTACGGGATATACATTCTTCCGTACACGCAGGACAAGAAGACAGATTGGGTGTGGAGATCCTACGGGTACATATATATGCTCCCCGAGGTCAATACCTCCGGTATTGTGTATGATTTTATGGGAAACCCGGCCAAATACATCGTGCAGGATACGGATCAGGCAAAATATGTCGAGTACACATACCCGGTGTATACCGCAGATACGGACAACATGCGAGTGTTTTACCCGCTGGATCCGCAGTATGAGGTGTTAGGGCTGGAGAGCACAGAAGACGGAAAGAAGATCTGTGTGCTTTTGACGAAGGACGGTCGGCTCTCGGAGGTTATTTTCGACAGTGAGACCGCGGAGACGATCGCGCAGATCGATCTGGGAGAGTATAAGGATGAGGAAATCCCCAATCTGGAAGGCTACAGCGACCTCTTCCTGGTCCTGACACAGGAGTCCATGTTTGTGACGGCGCCGGATGCGCAGGGAGTGTGGGACGCAAGACTTGCGGTCTCGACGATGAAAAACGACGAAGGCCCGGACTTCTCCTGGTGGTACGGCCCGGATGAGGAGGAAGACATTGACAGTTACCTGATCGTTCACTATATCGGATACAATGAGGACGGAAGGTACTGGCGGGATGCCTCGTTTGACGGGGAGCGGCTGGCGTTGGTCGAAAGCCTTCACACGACGGAAAATGAACCGGCGTTCCGATTGGCAGTGGTCACGAAAGACGGCTGTGTGTACGACGGCCTCGTCACCAACTCCCTGCGGAATGACGGTGGTGATTATCAGATTTCGGGGTTGTATTGCTCCTGGGAGTGAAAATCATTAGCGAAGAGACTCCGGGATCAGCTCGGTCAGCTGTTTGATCACAGCTTCGGAGCACTCCGGGATATCGATGCACGGGAACGGGATCCCCATCGCCTCGTACTTGGTGACGCAGAGTTTGCGGAAGGGGAGGAGTTCTAATTTCCGAAGATTGTCATAGCGCTGTGCAAGCGCTGCCATAGAAGAGACCTCGTCGGCAGCGTCCGTGTAGCCGGGAACGACGACATGGCGCACCCAGAGGGGAACCGAAAGAGCTTGTGTGTGGGACAGAAAGCTCAGAACAGCGGAGAGACTGCCTTTCGTGTGCGAGAGGTAGTCTTTTTCGTTGGAAAATTTGATGTCGGCGATCACCAGATCGGTGACCGAGAGCACCGCGTCGATCGCCTCACCGTTCGGAGCACCGATGCAGGAGGTGTCCAGGCAGGTGTGGATGCCTTCCTCGTGAAGGCGCGCAAACAAAGCCGCCACGAAGCGCCACTGCAGCATAGCTTCGCCGCCGGAGACCGTCACGCCGCCGTCGATACCAAAGTAGGTGCGGTAGCGGAGAACCCTGGCCACCACGTCCTCGACGGTGTACTCCGTGCCGCCCTTAGGGTTCCAGGTGTCCGGGTTATGGCAGTACATGCACCGAAGAGGGCAGCCCTGCAGGAAGATGACGAACCGAAGCCCCGGGCCGTCGACGGCGCCGAGGGACTGGAACGAATGTATGCGGCCGGTCATATTACACTGCCTCGTGGAACGTGCGGGAGATGACTTCCTTCTTCTGCTCGAGCGTGAGCTTGTTGAAGGTTACGGCGTAGCCCGAGACGCGGATCGTGAGCGTCGGGTACTTCTCCGGATGGTTCATCGCATCGATCAGGGTCTCGCGGTTGAGAACGTTGACGTTGAGGTGGTGAGCCTTCTGTGCAAAATAACCGTCCAGGATATGAATGAGGTTGTTGCAGCGCTCGGACTCGCTGTGCCCAAGAGCCTGCGGGATGATCGAGAACGTGTTGCTGATGCCGTCCTTGCATGTCTCGTACGAAAGCTTTGCTACCGAGTTGAGGGATGCAAGAGCGCCACTCTTATCACGGCCGTGCATTGGGTTGGCACCTGGTGCGAACGGCTCGCCGGCGCGTCGTCCGTCGGGCGTGTTGCCGGTCTTCTTGCCGTACATTACGTTCGAGGTGATCGTGAGGATCGAGAGCGTGTGCTCGGCGCCTCTGTACGTAGGAGTGCGGCGAAGCGCTGCGAGGAAGAGCTCGGTCTGTTCCTTTGCGAGAAGGTCGACGCGGTCGTCGTCGTTGCCGTAGCACGGGAACTCACCGACGGTCTCGAAATCCTTGATCAATCCGGTCTCCGCATCGCGGATCGGCTTGACCTTCGCGTACTTGATCGCGGACAGGGAGTCCGCAAGAACCGAGAGGCCGGCGACGCCGAACGCCATATAGCGGTGAACGTTCGTGTCGTGAAGAGCCATCTGCGTCTTCTCGTAAGCGTACTTGTCGTGCATATAGTGGATCATGTTCATCGCGGTGACGTACGTCTTGGCGAGCCACTCGCGGTAAATGCCCATGCGCTCGCAGACCAGGTCATACTCGAGGTACTCGCCCTCGTAGACCGGCATCTCCGGACCGACCTGCATGTTGTAGCGCTCGTCGCGGCCGCCGTTTAAGCTCATCAGAAGGAGCTTGGCGAGGTTTGCGCGCGCGCCGAAGAACTGCATGTCCTTGCCGAGGCGCATCGCGGAGACGCAGCAGGCAATGCCGTAGTCGTCGCCGTAGATCGGGCGCATGAGATCGTCATTTTCATATTGGATGGCGTCGGTATCGCAGGACACCTTCGTCGCAAAATTCTTAAAGTTCTCGGGAAGGTCCTTCGACCACAGCACCGTGAGGTTCGGCTCAGCGGAAGGTCCCAAGGTGTAGAGCGTGTTGAGGATGCGGAAGGAGTTCTTCGTGACAAGCGTTCTGCCGTCCTCGCCCATGCCGCCGACGGACTCGGTGATCCACATCGGGTCGCCCGCGAAGAGCTCGTTGTACTCAGGAGTTCTGAGGTGGCGTGCCATGCGAAGCTTCATGACGAAATCGTCCAGCAGCTCCTGCAGCTCGCACTCGGTGTAGAGGCCGTTCTTTAAGTCGCGCTCAAAGTAAATGTCAAGGAACGTGGACGTGCGCCCTAAGCTCATCGCCGCGCCGTTTTGCTCCTTGATCGCGCCGAGGTAACCGAAGTACAGCCACTGGATCGCCTCGCGGGAGTTCGTCGCGGGAGCGGAGATGTCGATGCCGTAGAGGAGTGCCATATCCTTGAGCTTGCCTAAGAAGTTGATCTGCTGATACAGCTCCTCGAGGCGGCGGATGGTCTCAGCGTCCATCGGCTGCGTCGCCGCAAGCTCGGCCTTGTCCTTCGTCTTCTCCGCGATCAGGCGGTCGACGCCGTAGAGAGCCACACGGCGGTAGTCGCCGATGATGCGGCCGCGGCCGTAGGCGTCCGGAAGACCGGTGATGATACCGACGTGGCGCGCCTTGCGGATCTCGTCGCTGTAGACGCGGAAAACGCCGTCGTTGTGCGTCGTGCGGTACAGGAATTCCTCCTCAACCTTCTCGGAGAGCTCGTAGCCGTAAGCCTGGCAGGCTTTGCGCGTCATGTTGAGGCCGCCGAAGGGGTTGACACCGCGGCGCAGAGGCCGGTCGGTCTGTAGGCCGACGATCAGCTCCTTGTCCTTGTCAAGGTAGCCCGGCTTATAGTTGAGAAGCGAGGTGACATGCTGCGTGTCGATGTCGAGGACGCCGCCGAACTGCTGCTCGAGATCGAAGAGATGTGCAAGCTTGCCCATCAGCTCGTTTGTGCGCTCGGTCGCGCCCGCAAGGAAACTTCCGTCCCCCTCGTAGGGCGTGTAGTTCTTTTGAATGAAGTCGCGGACGTTGATCTCGTCTTTCCAGGCTCCTCCGACAAATCCGTTCCAAGCTTCCATGGCGGTACCTCCTCGCATGATGTGTTGCGTGTATTGGTTGATAGTTCAGCACTTTAGTGCAGTATTGCGGAAAATAAAAAGAGCAACAGGTCGTTATGAACTGTTGCCCAGACGGTCGGCTAAATGACGGCGGAACGCCGTCCTGCGCATTTAACCCCACTGTGGTTATTTCCACATGAACCGTCAGAGGCTAAATGTTCTTCACTTGTGTTCAGCATACCACAACATATAGGGGCCAGTCAAGATGTCATTTTGCACGAAAAAAACGTTTCTTTTCGGCATGATTTCGCTTGCAAAACAGAAAGGCAGGTGTTATAATTTCCAAAAGAGTAAATATGGTTTAACAGCCGGAGGGAAACCGTGCCGGCGACCACAATTTACAAGGGGGGAACTATGACAAAACATTATACGTGTCCGGGGTGCGGCGCGACGGTGGAGTATGATCCCGCCGTTCACAAACTGCGCTGCCCGTTCTGTAAGAAGAGTTACTCTGTGGGTGAGCGTGCAAAGCTCCTGGGGGAACCGGTTGAGGACAAGTCGCGTACGCTGTCGATGGAGCTGAAGGATCGGCTGCGGGAGAGCAACACGATCCCGATGCATGTTCTGCAGTGCAGTGCGTGCGGCGCGGAGCTTGCGATGAACCACGTGGAGACCTCTTCGTTCTGCCCGTACTGCGGCAATGCGACGGTAGCGACCGATCGCCTGGTCGATTATCTGAAGCCGGAGTACATCATACCCTTCAAGGTTACGAAGGAAGAAGCCGAGAAACGCATCCGCAAGAGGATGAGCAAGGGCTTCTTCGTCCCGAAGAAGATTAAGAATTTTGAGACCGAGCGGTTGCGCGGCATCTATATCCCGTATTGGTTGTTCGACCTCTATCACTCGGACGAACAGTTCTGGAGTTATAAGTCGAAACGGGATAATGACCGCCGATACAGTTACCGCATCGGCGACTGCTACTTTAAACACCTGACGATGGAGGCTTCCGATACGCTCAACGATGAGTACTCAAAGAAACTGGAGCCGTACGATCTGAAGGATCTGAAGCCGTTTGACGCGGCTTATCTCTCCGGTTTCTATTCGGACCGCTTCGATGTTAACCGCAGACGGGCGCAGCTGCAGGCGGAGGAGCGCGCGACCGAGATGTTTAACGCGGAGGTGTATCCGACGATTCCCGGCAAGGACATCGATAAGGTGTGGGACAACACGAGAAACGTTCCGATCCGCGCGGAGTATGCGTTGCTTCCCGTATGGTTCCTGACGTTCCGATATAAGGACAAGCCGTTCACAACCATGGTGAACGGGCAGACCGGCAAGGTCGTAGGTGCTGTCCCGTACATAAAGTCGCGCGTGACAGCGCTGTTTGCGCTTTTTGCGGCGCTGTTCGTCCCCATGTTCTCGGTTCTGTTCGCTTTCTTCCACAGGATCCTTGTGTTCCTGTTCACGGAGGGCGATGACTTTGAGGCGGTCGGCGACGGTGTTGTTTACTATATTGCCTTGCTCGTGATGCTGTTTGGCTGGACATGGACCAAGGCATGGATGGATTATCGGAAGATGAAAGAAAGCATAGCGTTGACGTGTGCCTACAGCACCGATCGGCTGGTAAAAGAAAGGCAGGATCACTGATATGGGTATGGCTTATTGGATCTCGGGCTTAGTCGTGGGCGTTGTCTTCGGCCTCGGGCTGGCGCTCCGGCTTACCGTACATTATGTGATGGACTCGAACGATTACGGCGACTACTCCGGTACCTGCGGGGACTTCGGAGAGGGCATTCACCTCGTTGTCGAGGACGATGACCTGAAGACGCGGGAGTTCAATCAGAGCGCAAAGGAGATTTTGAACAGGCGAAGAGAGGAGCTTCTGGAGCGTGAGACCGGCAGCAAGACCGGCAAGAAAACCGGCAGTGAGACCGGTTGATGGGGGAGTAGGACATGACGAAGAAGTATCAATGCCCGAACTGCGGCGTGGCGATGGAATTTCGCCCGGACACGCAGGAGTGGCACTGTGAGTATTGCCATTCGACGTTCTCGCTGAAGGAACTTGAGAAGGCGGAAAGTGAGCTCGCGGAGGCACTTGCCAAGGCGGGGCTCGGCGGCACGGGCGAGACCGGGCTGCCTGCGGAGGGCGCGGAGTCAGCTGAGGATGTTGTCGCGGACGGCGACACTACGATGCAGATGACGATCCTGCGCTGTCAGTCGTGCGGCGCGGAGCTGGCGGTCGACGGAACGGAGGCATCCACATTTTGCGCATTCTGCGGACAGGCGACCGTGGTGATCGACCGGCTGGAGGGCTGGCTGAAGCCCGATTACATCATTCCGTTTCAGGTGACGAAGGAGGAGGCGGAGAAGAAGATCCGCGAGAAGGTCTCCAAGGGAAGGTTCATCCCGCGGAAGCTGCGTCATTTTCCAGCGAAACGGATGCGCGGTATCTACATTCCGTTCTGGTTGTACGACGTGTATTACGCGGACGATGCCGTCTGGTCCTATAAGAAGAAGGTCGGAAAAACCTATGTGACCAAGAGTTGCAAGCGGGCTGCCGAGTGCAAGTTCCGCGACGTTCCGGTGGACGCCTCGAAGCAGATGCCGGACGAGGCGTCACAGCGCCTTGAACCCTACGACATGAACGGGCTTAAGAAGTTCAATCCGGCGTATCTCTCGGGCTTCTATTCCAACCGCTTCGATGTGCTGAAGGAGGAGGCGACGCAGACCGCGGTGACGCGCGCAGGGGAGATGTTCGACGACCGCATGGAGGTCGAGATGAAAATCGATTATCCGGATGGCGCGACGAAGAGCCTGAGCCAGTCCGTCGGTGAGGCGATCAACCCGCGGTACGCGTTGATGCCGGCCTGGTTTGTGACTTTCCGGCAGGATGACAAGCCGTTCAATATCATGGTCAACGGGCAGACCGGCAAGGTCGTCTGCGCGATGCCTTTTGTGAAGAAGAAAGCGATCGCATTGCTTGTGTTTTTGCTTCTTTTGTTCTGTATACCGCTCGGACTGTTCGGCGGTTACGCGATCCCGTGGATGCAAAACGGCAAGAACGAGATGACCGAGAGGATCGTGTTCATGCTGACCTTCGCATTTTTCATCGGATGCGGGGTGGGGTGCTATCATCTCTTCGGTCGTGTCCGCGACATGTGGGACTCCCTGAAGGAAAATACGGAGCTCACGAACTCCGAGGTGACCGAGCAGTACGTCGGGGAAAGGCAGGATAAGTCGATATGAATTTCTTTATCTTAGGCGCGCTCTTCGGAGTCGTGACGGGAGCTCTCCTCGCAGCGTTCATCACCTTGAAGCTGGTGATGAAGTCGAACGATTTCGGTGACAACACAGGAGACTTCTGGGACTACAGCAGAAAGATCAACGTCGTCGAGGAGGTTTCGGACCTCTCGAAGGACCATCCGTATGTCAATGCCGGGAACATTTTCCGCGAACACCTTGCAGAATGGAAAGCGGCAAATGAGCGGAAAAAACAAAACTGAATGACCGTAAAACGCAGCGATCGAAATTTTGAAAAATCGCTGCGTTTTCTCTTGCAAAACGAAAAATGACGTGATATAATAGCCCAAATGGTAAATGACGTTTACATCCGTGCGATAGTCGCGCGGTCTTTTTTAAGCATTTACCAAGGGGGAAATCATAACAATGACAAGACATTATCAGTGTCCCGGCTGCGGATCAACGGTTGAGTACGATCCTTCGGTGAAGAAGCTGTACTGCCCGTACTGCGGGGAACGGTACACCGTGGAGGAACACGGCAGACGGTTCGCGAATACGACCGCGGAAGGTTCCGGTAGGATGGACACTGTCGTGCGGGAGAAACTGCGGGAGAAAGCCATAGTTCCGGTGAAGGTGATGCAGTGCTGTTCGTGCGGTGCAGAGATGACGCTGAACAACGTGGAGACGTCTTCGTTCTGCCCGTACTGCGGACAGGCAACGGTTGTCACGGAGCGCCTTCAGGACTATTTGGAGCCGGAGTACATCATTCCGTTCAAGGTGACGAAGGAGCAGGCAGAGTCGATCATTCGCAAGCGTTTACAGAGCGGCTTCTTTATTCCGAAGGGAATCCGGAACTTCAAGACCGATCGGCTGCGTGGAATTTACATTCCGTATTGGCTGTTCGATGTGTATTGCTCCGACGAGCAGCTGTGGAGGAGCAAGGAAGGCAGGAACGAAGTGTTCAGTTACTGCGCGGGAGACTGCACCTTCCATCATCTGACGGCGGAGGCTTCGAGACGCTTCAACGATGATTACTCGATGAAGCTGGAGCCCTATCGGTCGGAAGAACTGAAGAAGTTTGATGCCGCATATCTCTCGGGGTTCTATTCGGACCGGTTTGATGTCGGCAAGAAAGAGGCGAGAGAGTACGCTGAGAAGCGTGTGCATGAGCTTTACAATTCGGAAGTGGAAGAGACGTTGAAGGGAAAGCATGGAGAGTTGCTGAAGTCCGACCCGAAAACCGACTTCCTCCGCGCAGATTACGCGCTGCTTCCGGTGTGGTTTCTCACGTTCCGGTATGAAAACAGACCGTTTACCGTTTTGGTGAACGGACAGACGAAGAAAATGGTCGGTGCCGTGCCTTTCGTGAAGGCGAAGGCGTACGCCATGTTCGCCGGTATGGCAGTTGTGCTGTGCACCGTTCTCTCTGTTCTGTTTTCCTGTGCGAACTACTTATGTGGATATGCGGTTGCCAACACCCGCGGAAACGGTAACGGCGTCGGAAGACTGATCGGTTACTATGTTGTGTTTATCATATTCTTATATGGTTGGACGTGGGTCACCGCCGTCAAGAGATACCGTCATATGAAGAAATGTATCAGCCTGACGTGCGCGAACTCTACCAACCGCTTTGTGAAAGAGAGGCAGGATCGTTAATGGGGACATTTTACTGGGTGACCGGAATTCTTCTGGGAGTTTCGATCGGACTGGGGATGGCTCTTCGGTTTACCGTGGAACTCATCATGAGATCGAACGACATCGGTGACACCACCGGCAACTGTGTGGACTTCAGCCGCGGTATCGAACTTTGCAAAAAGAAAGAAGGCAGGAGCAAGAAAAAGATCAGTAAGCTCTACCGGAGTGCAGAGGCCGTACTGCAGCGCAGACGGAATGAGGTGATCCGGGACGCACAACTTGCAAAAATGCAGGAAGGCATGCAAAAACTGACGCGTCAGCAGTAACGATACGGAAGGTGACAGGAGGACGTTTCTTTTGTCACCTTCTTCTTTACTTTTTTAGCGGAATAGGTTACAATACACATCAAATGGGCTTGGGTGATCTCCGCGGGGCGGAAGACCGGGGCCCTACAAGAATGATATCACATAAAAGGAGTGTTTTTATGAATCTTTCCCCTCTTCAAAAAGCAAGATATCAGTATCAGCCGAAGCTTCCGGGAATGCTGAGAAACGGCATCGCGGAGATCTGCGTTAAGGAAGGCGAGCCTACGCAGAGCGTGGCGGATCAGGACAAGATCAAGGCGCAGTTCCCGAACACCTACGGCAAGAAGGAGATCACCTTCGTCAAGGGTGCGAACACCTCGGTAGCGAAGAAGCAGGTTGTCGGCGTTATCCTCTCCGGCGGTCAGGCACCCGGCGGACACAATGTTGTCTGCGGTCTCTATGACGCGCTGAAGGCAGCGGACAAGAACAACGTTCTTCTCGGCTTCAAGGGCGGCCCGAGCGGCCTTTTGGATGACTCCTATGTGGAGTTCACCGACGAGATCATCGATCAGTACCGCAACACCGGCGGTTTCGATATCATCGGTTCCGGCAGAACGAAACTCGAGAAGACGGAGCAGTTCCTCGTTGTTGAGGAAGTTGCGAAGAAGCATGGCCTCACCGCGATCGTGATCATCGGCGGCGACGACTCGAACACCAACGCAGCGGTTCTCGCTGAGCACATGGCTGCGAAGAACACGGGCGTTCAGGTTATCGGTTGCCCGAAGACCATCGACGGTGACCTCAAGAACGAGGACATCGAGGCTTCCTTCGGTTTCGATACCGCAACGAAGACCTACAGCGAGCTCATCGGTAACATCGAGCGCGATGCGAACTCCGCGAAGAAGTACTGGCACTTCATCAAGGTTATGGGCCGTTCCGCTTCCCACGTAGCACTTGAGTGTGCACTTGAGACGCAGCCCAACATCTGCCTCATCGGTGAGGAAGTTGCTGCGAAGAAGATGTCCATCGCACAGATCACCAACTACATTGCCGACGCTGTTGAGAAGCGCGGCAACAACGGCGAGAACTTCGGCGTTGCGATCATCCCCGAGGGTATCGTGGAGTTCGTTCCCGAATTTTCCGCATTGATCAAGGAGATCAACGAGCTCCTTGCAGGCAGCAAGACGGACGAGTTCAACGCTCTTCCGGACTGGAGCGCTAAGTACGATTACATTAAGAAGGGTCTCACCGCGGAGTCCTTCCAGGTGTTTGATATTCTTCCTCAGGGAATTCAGCAGCAGCTGTTCCTTGAGCGTGACCCTCACGGCAACGTTCAGGTTTCCCTGATCGAGTCCGAGAAGCTGTTCTCCGAGCTGGTAAAGAACGAGCTCGACAAGAGAAAGAAAGCCGGCACCTACAAGGGCAAGTTCGGTCAGCAGCATCACTTCTTCGGTTACGAAGGACGTTGTGCATTCCCGTCGAACTTCGACGCTGACTACTGCTATTCCCTCGGCTACAACGCATTCATGCTGATCCAGTACGGCTACACCGGTTACCTTTCGAAGGTTTCCAACCTGTCCAAGCCGGCTGAGGAGTGGAACGCAGGCGGTATGCCGATCACGAAGATGATGAACATCGAGCGTCGTAACGGCGAGGACAAGCCGGTTATCCGCAAGGCTCTGGTAGAGCTTGACGGCAAGCCGTTTAGGTACTTTGAGGCACATCGCGATGAGTGGGCGGTTAAGACCTGCTTCACGTATCCCGGTGCTATCCAGTACTACGGTCCGTCCGAGGTATGCGATCTGACCACCAGAACGCTTGCTCTTGAGAAGGGCTGATCCACCTACAATCTGAACTATGGGCCCGGAGCGGCAACGCTCCGGGCATCTTGATATTTTTCGCGCGCACGGGAGGATGGCCATGAAAGAACGATTCGAGGAACTGCTGCGCATCGCGCAGGGACACACCGTATGCATTCAGCCGCACGATTATCCGGATCCCGACGCACTGGCGTCGGCGTTCGCGCTGCAGGAGCTGCTGCGCAGACGGGGGATCGAGGCGGGGATCGGCTACTTCGGCACGGTTGACAAGGTCAACATCCGTCTGATGATGGACGAGTTCGAGATCATTCCGATCCCGGCGGACAAGATGGCGGAGTTCGAGGAGGACGCGGTCGTCATCAACGTCGACGTCCAGAAGAACAACTCGAACCTGACGGACATGCGCGGTGAGGAGCTCGTGTGCATCGACCATCATCCGTGGGTGACGGACGTAAAATACGACATCGTGATCCATGAGCTGGTCGGCGCGTGCGCGACGATCGTGACCGAGCTCTACGCGGAGCTCGGGGAGGAGATCCCGCGCAATGTCGCAACAGCGCTTCTGTACGGCATCAAGATGGACACGCGCAACCTCTGCTCCGGCGTGACGGACAAGGATCTCGCGGCATTTTCCATGCTGCACCGCATCGCGGACCACGACATCATCCGCAGGCTCGACAACAACAGTCTGCAGATCTCGGACCTTCGCGCGTACGGCGCGGCGATCCAGAACATCGTTGTGTACGGCGGCATCGGCTTCGTGCACATTCCGTTCGACTGCCCCGACGGGCTGATCGCTAGCGTGTCCAACTTCATTCTCGCGCTCGACGCGGTGACAGTCGCAGTCGTGTATGCGGACCGCAACGGCGGCATGAAGTTCTCCGTCCGCTCCGAGATCTCGGGTGTCAACGCAGGCCACCTCGTGAACCTTGCGCTGCGAGGCGTCGGCAACGGCGGCGGCCACATGACGATGGCGGGAGGCCTTCTGTACAAGGAGCGCACCTATGAGCTGGGTGCGGACCCCGACACGGCGATCCGCAAGCGTTTCGTCGATGCGCTCGCCCATGTGAGAGAGTGACATTTTCCGAGAGAAACGTCCCGAAAGGAGGAGCCCATGAAGAAACGAATTCTTGCATATCTTGCGAAGATCGATCAATTGTTGAAGCATCCGCCGATCGCGGTGAACTACGAGGATGAGGTGAAGAAGCACCTCGTGCAGATCGGATTTTTCATGCATGAGCGTCTGATCCACCTGATCGTGACAGTGCTGTTTGCGATCCTCTCGGTCGGCGTGGCGCTGTACTGTGTCGCGGACCCGGGCATCCCGATGTTCCTTCTCTTCGGAGCGCTGCTCGTCCTGCTCGTGCCGTATATTATGCACTACTATCTGTTGGAAAATGGGGTGCAGAAGATGTACGAACAGTACGATGAGCTGCTCGCGCGCAGCGAGGATCAGAAGAAGGAGGCGACCTTCCGCGAGACATTCCGGGAGGATGCGGCGTTCGGAGAGAACGTGAAGTCCAAAGAGGGCGTGACGTTCGACGACGAAATGAGAAAATAGGTTTGTGCGTATACAGGCAAAACAACACGAAAAAAACCGCGCAAGCGGCATCGGAGGAATTATAAATCATGAGTGACAACGTAAACACAACAAGCGCGCCGGAGGCAGAGTGCACGCACGATTGCTCGACCTGCAGCGCGAACTGCAGCAGCCGTGAGGGCGCAAAGAAGGAGAGCTTCCTCGCGGCGGCCAACAAGAACAGCCGCGTGAAGAAGGTCATCGGCGTAGTCAGCGGCAAGGGCGGCGTCGGCAAATCGTTCGTGACCGTCAATCTGGCCGTTTTGTTGCAGAAGAAGGGATATCAATGCGCGATCCTCGATGCGGACATCACCGGTCCGTCGATCCCGAAATCGCTCGGCGTCAAAGGACCTGCGCGAGGCAATGACGACGGCATCTGGCCGATCGAGAGCAAGAAGGGCATCCGCGTGATGAGCATCAACCTGCTCCTTGACGAGGAGGAGTCTCCGGTCATCTGGAGAGGCCCCGTGATCGCGGGAACCGTGAAGCAGTTCTGGACCGACGTATGCTGGGGGGATGTGGACTATATGTTCGTGGATATGCCGCCCGGAACGGGCGACGTGCCGCTGACGGTGTTCCAGTCGCTCCCGGTCGACGGGATCGTGATCGTGACAAGCCCTCAGGACCTCGTTTCGATGGTCGTTGCGAAGGCGGTCAACATGGCGAAGATGATGAACGTGCCGATCCTCGGTATCGTGGAGAATTACAGCTATTTTACGTGCCCCGACTGCGGCAAGAAGCACGTGGTCTTCGGCGAGAGCAAGATCGAGGAGGTTGCGGCGCATCACGTGCTTCCGGTGCTCGCCAAACTGCCGATCGATCCGGACTCCGCGAAAGTCGTGGACATGGGTCTTGCAGAGCAGCTTGAGGTGCATGAACTCGATGGTGCAGTGGAGCGGATCGAGGCTTCTTTGCCCGTCGCAAAATGATATTTTCCGTTGACATCAAGGGTGCTGTAGTCTATAATTGTAGACGGATGTTTATGCGTATAATTATGACGACTTACGCCCGAAAATCGGTATTCGGAGGACGGATATGCGTGTGATTGCCGGCACGGCCAGGAGGCTGTTGCTCATGACCCCGGCCGGGACCAACACCCGCCCGACGACGGACAGGATCAAAGAGACACTTTTCAACATGTTGCAGCCGCATTTGGCGGGGCGCGATTTTCTGGATCTCTTCGCGGGAAGCGGCGGGATCGGGATCGAGGCGCTCTCGCGCGGCGCACGATACGCCTGCTTTGCGGACAGTTCGAGGGATGCGATCGAGTGCATCAAGACGAACCTGACGCACACGCATCTGGCGGACCGCGCAACGGTCTACCCGATGGATGCGATGGCGGCAATCGCGAGAATGCACAACGAGAAGCGGAAGTTCGATATCGTGTTCCTGGATCCGCCGTACGGCAAGGGATTGGAACTGCAGGCGTTGGCTGCGATGCGTCGGTGCGGCGTTTTGGCAGAGGATGCGACGGTGATCGTCGAGACCTCGGCCGACAGCGATCCCGAGGCACTTGCGGCAGCGGGATATCGCATTGAGCGGATCAAGGACTACAAGACCAACCGGCACGTATTCCTGACACCGGAGAGCGGACAGTCATCGGAGGGAACAGAAGAGATATGAAGACAGGAATCTATGCAGGAAGCTTTGACCCGATCACACTGGGACATCTCGATGTGATCCGCAGAGCCGCCCGCATCACAAAGCGGCTGATCATCGCGGTGCTGAACAACAACGCGAAGAATCCCGCATTTTCCGTGGAAGAGCGCCTGGAGCTCATCCGCAAGGTGACGAGGGACATTCCGAACGTGGAGGTCATGTCGTTCTCCGGACTGACGGTCGATTTTGCGAAGGAACAGAACGCGAACGTGCTTGTCCGCGGACTTCGCGCCGTGACCGATTTCGAGTACGAATTGCAGATCGCACAGCTGAACCACAAGCTGAACCCCGAGGTCGATACCATTTTCCTCACGACGAGCGTTGAGTATTCGTACTTGAGCTCGAGCATCGTCAAGGAGATTGCGAGCTACGGCGGGGACATCAGCCAGTTTGTGCCGGAGGAAGTCGTCGAGGACGTGTACAATAAATTGTATAAGCCAAAGGAGAATTGAGAATGGGAGCAACGATTGAAAAGACCATCGAGGAGATCTACGATTTTATCGAGTCGTGCAAGACGTCCGGCTGGGGCGGAACGAAGGTGTCCGTGCCGAAGGATGAACTGTATGAATTGCTGGCGGAGCTGAAGGAGCGTACGCCGGATGAGATCAAGCGCTACCAGAAAATCATCGCAAACCGCGACAGCATCATCGCACAGGCCGAGGAGCGCGCCGAGGGCATCATCAAGGACGCTAAGATCAAGGCAGAACAGCTCGTGAGCGAGAACGCGATCGTGCAGCAGGCATATGTGAAGTCGCAGGAGATGATCTCTCAGGCATCCGACGAGGCAGCTGAGATCCGCACGAGTGCGGAAAATGATTCCGCTGCGATCCGTTCCGGCGCACTCAACTACGCAAACGACGTGATGAGCGATATGGAGCGCATCCTTGCGGACGCGTTCAACAACACGAAGAAGCAGGCGGAGGGCCTGATCAACACGCTCAACGAGAGTTACACGATCGTGGCTGCAAACCACCGCGAGCTCAACGCGCAGATCAATCCGCAGGACGTATACTACGACGATCCGATCGCAACCGTTACCGCGGACGACGACAGCTACAACGAGAACACCTTCCTCGAGGGTATCGAGGAGTAATCTCCGGCAATCAAGCGAAGACAATAAGAATCCCCGGGCAGGCAACTGTCCGGGGTTTTTTGTGTCATAGGACTATGAAAAGAGGTTGTCGTTTGGCCTCGCGATCACACTGTCAGAAGCCTCCGGTGCGTGTCCTCGCGTACGATGCCGCTCTTGCGGAACAGCACCTGCGAGTAGAGCGCCGAGGCGCGAAGGTCGGTTGCGAGAAGCTCAGCCGCGTCGCCGGTAAGGCGCGAGGAGTCGCGCAGGAAGCGGACGAGCAGCGGGAACGATGCGGACCTCTCCGCGGCGGAGACGATGTCCTCAGCGCCCTTGCGAAGGCCGAGCACGCGCAGATACGGTGTGGCGCTCTTGAAGCGGTCGGCGGCGTCCTGTGTCAAACCGAGAAGGCAGTGGCACAGCGCGCGGTCGATGCGGCTTCTCGTGTAGGCCTTGCATTTGACGGACTCGGCGAGCGAGGTCCACGTGAACGGGCGCTCCGCCTGCTCGAGGATGCGGTTTGCAAGGTCCGCGGGGACATCGTAGACCTGCGAGAGCGAGTCTGCTGTGTGCTGCGACAGCGCCGCGAAGAGTATGTCGCTGAAGTCATCCGCTGTCACGGCGGTCTTTGCGGTCAGTTTCTCGTAGAGAGGGAGAACTTCCGCTGGAACGGCTTCTGCAGGGACCAAACCGCCCTCGGCGATGGCGCCGCGGATGGCGGTTGCGGAGCATACGCTTCCGACGGTCGTGTCGTGGTATCCGAGGTCCGAGCGGCCGATCGCACAAGTCGCGAGGTTGCTGCCGGTCGCGAGGATCGCCTTCTCGTACTCGACCGCGAGAATGTTGTTCGGGCGGGAGAGAAGCGTTGCTGCCTCGGGGAAGAAGTCGGCGAGAGCAAGAGAGCGCGCTTTGGCATAGGAGTTGCCCTCGTGCACGTAGGCGAGCAGCTGCTGCTTGAAGGCGCCGGGCTCATCGAGAAGAAACTGCGCGATCGTACGGAACGTCTCCGTGCCGCGGTCGGCGTCCTCGGCGCCGTACGAGACGACGTCGACGCAGCCAAGCCCTGCGAGAGCACGGATCCCGGCGAGCGCAAAATCCTCCGCGCTTGCGGTGGCGCCGTACATCGGCAGCTCCAGCACAAGATCGGCACCGCACCGGAGAGCAGCCTCCGCGCGGACGAAGCGGTCCGTGACCGCGGGAACGCCGCGCTGCACAAAGTCACCGCTCATCACGACGACAACCGCGTCGCATCCGGTGATGCGCCGCGTCTCTTCGATGTGGTAGCGATGGCCGTTATGGAACGGATTGTACTCTGCGATGATGCCTGCGATCTTCATTTCATTTTCCTTTTAAGAGAAAAAGCCGGGCTTCCGTATGGTTGCCCGGCTTGTGTTACTTACTGCGCAAATGCCTGATCAGCACTTGACCGGTTCCGGATACTCTACGCCGAAGGTCTCTGCGGTGACGGTCTCCATCACAACGGGAGCGAGCGGCTTGTCGCGGAAATCGGTGCGGACGCCGGCGATGGCATCCACAACGTCAAGGCCCTCGATGACCTTGCCGAATGCGGCGTACTCACCGTCGAGGTGCGGGGACGTCTTGTGCATGATAAAGAACTGCGAGCCTGCGGAGTTCGGGTTCATGGCGCGAGCCATGGAGAGAACACCGGGCGTGTGCTTCAGACCGTTGGCAAATCCGTTGTGCGCGAACTCGCCGCGGATGCTGTAGCCGGGGCCACCCATGCCGGTGCCGTCCGGGCAACCGCCCTGGATCATGAAACCGGGAATGACGCGGTGGAAGGTTAGGCCGTTGTAGTAGCCCTTGTTCACAAGCGAAAGGAAATTGTTGACGGTGTTCGGCGCAATCTCCGGATAGAGCTCGGCCTTCATCACGGAACCGTCCTTCATGGTGATGGTTACGATCGGGTTTTGCATGGGAGCCTCCTTGTGTCGGCGCTCGCGGCGCCTTGGTTTAGTTTACTTCTGCACAAAAGCGTTGTAGATCGCTGTCACGGCGGTCTCGAAGTCCTTGCTTGCAACGCCGATGATGATGTTGAGCTCGCTGGAGCCCTGGTCGATCATGCGGATGTTGACGTCGGCCTGGTCGAGTGCGCGGAAAATCTTCGCCGCAGTACCGTGGTTGCTCTTCATGCCGCGACCTACGACGGCGATCAGTGCGAGATCGGTCGAGATCTCGATGGAGTCGGGGTTGCAGAGCTTGTGGATCTCAGCAAGGATCGACTGCTCCTTCTCCTCGAACTCGGACTGGTGAACGAAGACGGAGAGCGTGTCGATGCCGGAGGGCATGTGCTCAAAGCTGATGCCGTTGTCCTCGAACGCCTGAAGCACCTTGCGGCCGAAACCGATCTCGGTGTTCATCATGTCCTTCTCAATGTTGATCGCGGTGAAGCCCTTCTTGCCGGCGATACCGGTGATGGTGTATGCGGGCTTGCGGGACGTATTTTCCACGATGAACGTACCTTCGTCGGAGGGACGGTTCGTGTTCTTGATGTTGATCGGGATGCCCGCGGTGCGGACCGGGAAGATCGCATCCTCGTGGAGAACGCCGGCGCCCATGTAGGAGAGCTCGCGGAGCTCACGGTAGGTGATGGTCTCAATGACCTTCGGGTTTTCAACGATGCGGGGATCGGTTACGAGGAAGCCGGACACGTCGGTCCAGTTCTCGTAGAGGTTCGCCTGCACGGCGCGTGCCACGATGGAACC
This sequence comes from Lachnospiraceae bacterium, assembly GCA_017561985.1. The sequence goes on along the minus strand of JAFZAZ010000015.1, from coordinate 27,454 downwards.
GGTGATGTCGGAACCGCCGCGGGAGAACGTCTTCACGCGGCCGTCCGCGTAAGCGCCGTAGAAGCCGGGAACCACCGCATGCGTCATGCCTGCGAGCTTGGCCGAGAGCTTCTTCTGCGTCGTGCGGTCGTCAAACGTGCCGTCCTCGTGGAAGAAGATATACTGAGCGGGATCGACGAACTCGAACCCGAGATAGGCTGCGAGAAGCGTGCCGTTGAGGAACTCACCGCGGGAAGCCGCGTAGTCCTTGCCGGCCTTCGCCGCAAAATCCTTCGCGATCGTCTCAAACTGGGAGTCGAGCGTGACGGTGAGCGACAGACCGTCGATGATCTCCTGGTAGCGTGCCTTGATCTGAGCGAGCGCCTCGGAGAAATCCTCACCGTTCTCGGCGAGAGCGTAGCAGCGGTAGAGCATGTCCGTCACCTTCGTGTCGGAGCTGTCGCGCTTGCCGGGTGCGGACGGAACCACATAGCGGCGGTCGGGATCGGAAAGAATGATGTCTTTTACTTTGCGGAACTGCTCGGCGCTTGCGAGAGAACTGCCGCCGAACTTGACAACTTTAACCATAGATACCTCACTGATGATTCGGAAAATAAGACTGTTGCGGTGTCGGAGCGTTCCGCCCCGGCCCACACTTTCGACAGTATAGCACACAACGCTTCAAATGAAAAGAAAAAGTTGATGTTTACATAACGCGGGCGCTGTGCTAAAATAACTGTGTATGTCAAAGGGGCGTGTGTGGCCCCGGAATCAGGTGAGAAACTATCGTGAAGAAGATCATTACTTTGTTGGAAGAACGCATGGGCGACGCATTTGTCGCATGCGGTTATGAGAGACGCTACGGCGTCGTGTCGGTGTCGAACCGGCCGGATCTGTGCCAGTATCAGTGCAACGGTGCGATGGCTGCCGCAAAGCAGTATCACAAGGCACCGATCGTCATCGCGAACGAGGTGCTCGCGGCCCTGGAGGGACGGGAGATGCTCGCGATCTGCGAGGCGGTTGCACCGGGATTTATCAATCTGAGTGTAACGACGGAGTTCCTGGCGGACTACGTGCTTGCGATGGGACGCGAGGAGCGTTTCGGCGTGGAGCAGGCGGAGAATCCGCAGACCGTTGTCATCGACTACGGCGGAGCGAATGTCGCGAAGCCTTTGCATGTCGGACACATGCGCCCGGCCGTCATCGGCGAGTCGGTGAAGCGCATCCTCCGGTATGTCGGACACAAGGTCATCGGCGATGCTCATCTCGGCGACTGGGGAACCCCGATCGGTCTGATCATTACCGAGCTTAAGGTGAGACAGCCGGATCTGGTGTACTTTGATCCGGACTACACGGGCGAGTACCCGAAGGAGCCTCCGTTCACGGTCTCCGAGCTGGAGGAGATCTACCCCTATGCGAGCAAGTGGTCGAAGGAGCATGATGACTACCGCGAGGAGTCCCGCAAGGCGATCCTCGAGCTGCAGCAGGGACGCAGAGGCTACATGGCTCTATGGGAGCATATCATGCGCGTCTCCATGGAGGACCTCAAGAAGAATTATGACAATCTCGGAACCGAATTTGACATCTGGGGCAAGGAGAGCGACGCGCAGAAGTACATCCCCGACATGATCAGGGACATGAAGGAGAACGGCTACGCGTACATCAGCGAGGGCGCCCTCGTTGTGGATGTCAAGGAGGAGACCGACACGAAAGAGATGCCGCCGTGCATGATCTTAAAGTCCGACGGCGCGACACTTTATAACACGACCGATCTTGCGACCATCGTGGAGCGTATGACGAAGTACGATCCCGACCGCATCATCTACATCGTGGACAAGCGCCAGTCGCTGTACTTCGAACAGATTTTCCGCTGCGCGAAGAAGACGAAGATCGTGAAGCCGGAGACGGAGCTGATACACATCGGTTTCGGCACGATGACCGGCAAGGACAGCAAGCCGTTCAAGACGAGAGACGGCGGTGTGATGAAACTCTCGATGCTCATCGACCAGATCGTCGAAAAGGTCCGCTCGAAGATGGCCGATCGCGACATGTCCGACGAGGAGAAGGACACGATCGCGAAGAAGGTCGGACTCGCGGCATTGAAATACGGCGATCTCTCCAACCAGGCGACGAAGGATTACATTTTCGACATGGAGCGGTTCACCTCGTTCGAGGGCAACACCGGACCTTACATTCTCTACACGATGGTCAGGATCAAGTCGATCCTTGCAAAGCTCGGCGAGCTGCCGGAGGCGGCGGTGAGCGCGGGCGATTACGAGCGCGGCGCGGAGGAGACGGGACTCCTGCTGACGATCGCGCGGTTTGCGGATATGGTGGAGAAGGCGGTCGCAGAGCTCGCACCGCACAAGGTTTGCCAGTATCTGTACGAGCTGGCGGACAACGTGAACGGGTTCTACCACGCAAACAAGATCGTCGGTGAGGCCGACGAGACCAAGCGAAGGGAATGGATCACCATCCTGCGGATCGCGCTTGCGATCTTTGCGGACGGAATTGCAATGCTTGCATTCGAAGCACCGGATCGGATGTAGAAAGTGAGGAAGAAATATGCATCGTAATGTTGGTTTGGCGAAACGTGGTTTGTTCTGTCTTGCCGTGTTGGCAGCGGCGATCCTGTTTGCCATGCTGCCGGGCATGATGCGCGCGGCGCATGCGGAAGGCGATGACACCGAGATCAAGACGGTCGACACGTCGGAGGACAACATCAACAAGCAGCAGTATCTGAACGGATACTACAAGGGCAAGATCAATAAGGACAGCAGTGCGGTACGCGAGAAGCCCGGTTCGAAGGACAAGGCGACCGGTGAGAAGAAGGACGATATCCTCAAGACGAGCACCGGCAAGCAGGTTCTTTTGAAGAAGGGAACCGAGGTCATCATCTTCGGTGAGCAGAGCGACAGCGACGCTGACGTGTGGTATCACATTCAGGTTACGTTTGAGAAGGAAGTTTTCACAGGTTATGTGTTCAGCGGCCGTGTGACGCGCGAGAATACGCAGATCACATTCACGCCCACGCCCACGGAGGAGCCGACGGCTACCGACACGCCCAAGCCCACCTCGCCGCTGGAGGAAGGCGACGGCAAGGGCGAGTTGAAGGAGCCGACGAAGGCCGTTGATAATAAGACCTCGGATATGGTTAAGACCGCAGAGGATGACTCTCTCGGTATTTTGAAGTATGTGTTGATCCTTCTCGCGGCGTTCGTGGCATTTATCGCCGTATACATGATCGTCAACCATTATGCGGAGAAGAAGATCGACGATGAGATGAAACTCACCTCGAAGCGCGACGATGAGATCGAGCAGCTCGAGGGCGAGTCGGACGAGGATTTTGAGTCTGCGAGACGCAAGACCCGCAAGAAGTCCGTGGCGCGCGACTACAAGGATCAGCGCCAGCGCAAGCTCTCCGAGGAGCTGGAACTCGATGAGGAACAGAACGCGGAGATCGATGATTTCGACAATTTCAAGATCAATATGGACGGTGTGTTCGATGACTACACTGACACGCGGGAGTCCGTGTCCGCAGCGGTGACCGAGGCGGTTACCGAAGATGCGCGCGAGATCGAGGAGGTTTCCTCCAACATCGGACGCGATGTGAAGTCTGTGGAGGAGTGGAGTGCAGCGGATGACAATCTTCTGAGAAGTCTTGCGGAGAACGCGGACGCACAGGAGAAGGAGATCATCCAGCAGATCGCACCGAACTACGTACAGTCGGCAGCACCTGCGAAGCCTGCAGCGACCGGCGATGCAGCGTCGGATGAGATCACGTTCACGCCGGAGGAGATGATCCTTCGCCGCAAGCTCGACGAGCTGAAGGAGCAGGATGTCCTGATCCACAGAAAGCGCGGCGTCGGCGAGGTTATCGACAACAGCGACCCGAATATCATTCAGGTGCGTTTTGACCGCGACCTGTGCTTCCTGAAGAAGGACAAGCTGGTCAAGAAGAATCTGGTTCGTTTACAATAATGCACTTAGCGGAAGGAATGGCGCCAGCCGCCATTCCTTCTTGTGTGTGAGGTATCATGAAGAAAGTCATCAAAAAAGACCTGAAGGATGTGCTGCCGTCCGCAGCGATGATGGTGGTCACGTTCGTCATTCTCGAGTGCGGACTGCTGGCCGGCGTTGTCGTGCGCAACGCGAAGCTGATCAGCACCTGCATCACGATCGCGGCGTTTGCCGCAGCGGTCACGCTGGTGTATCATCTCTACTCGCTCGGGCGAGTGTTGCTTCGAAACCTTCGCGAGCGGCAGTATTTCTACGATCTGTGCAACGAGGGCGTCGACAAGTACAAGGTCGTGATCTGGAAGCTTACGTACACGTTTCTATCGCTGATGGCGTTTGCGGTGCTGTACGTGGGAGCGCTGTATCTCGACATCCGCCTGTTTATGTGGGCGTTCCCGTCGGAGCGGGAGGGCCTCGCGAAGTTCGGTGTTCGGAAAATGATCGTCGGCGACGGAGATTCCTTCGTTCCCGCGCTGTTCTCCACCATCTTTGAGTACGCTACGGCAGGACTTCTGCTGCTCACACTGGTGCTCGCGGTCGTGACGTTCACATACAAGCTGTTCTGGCGCTCGAAGTTGTGTGGCTTCAATTGCGTGCTTGTCTATCTCGTGATGTTCGGCGCATTTCTCAAGGTGTATTCCGCGACGATCGCCGGCAAGAGCGGCATCGCGCTCCACATGATCGCAGGGGTGATGCAGCTGGCGCTGTCCGCCGTATTTTTCGGATTTGCGCTCTATCAGATGCGCAAGATCGTGCCCGACACGCCGACGCCGGAGTCCTGACGGCGCTGACATTGTATTCGAGGCAGGAGATTTCTCAACGTAAAAACTGCGGCAGATGCCGCATGGGAGGATAAAACAATGGCTGATGTAAAACCGTTCCGCTGTGTCCGTCCGACACCGGAGCTCGCGTCGCGCGTAGCGGCGCTTCCGTACGATGTATATAACCGCGCAGAGGCGAAGGTGGCTGCACTTGCAGAGCCCCTGTCGTTCCTCAATATCGACCGCGCGGAGAGCAATCTGCCCGATGACGTCGACACGTACGACGACCGCGTGTATGCGAAGGCGAAGGAGCTTCTCGATGCGCGCGAGGCCGACGGAACGTATCTGACGGACGCGCAGGAGTGTTACTATGTCTATGAGCTGATCATGGACGGCCGCTCGCAGACCGGTATCGTTGCGTGCGCGTCGATCGACGACTACGCAAACGGCGTGATCAAGAAGCATGAGAATACCCGCGAGGAGAAGGAGCAGGACCGCATCCGCCACGTCGACACGTGCAACGCGCAGACCGGCCCGATCTTCCTTGCATATCGCTCGGAGCCCGTGATCGCGCAGATCATGGAGAAGTATCAGGCGACGGACGCTCTGTATGCGTTCACCGCGGATGACGGCATCACCCACAACGTATGGCGGATCTCGGATCCGGCGGATGTTGCGGCGATCCGTGACGCATTTGCGAAGATGAACGCGATCTACATCGCGGACGGCCATCACCGCGCAGCTTCGGCCGTGAAGGTCGGTTTCAAGCGCAGGGCAGCAGCCGGCGAGTACACCGGCGAGGAGGAGTTCAACTACTTCCTCTCGGTATTGTTCCCGGAGGACTGCCTGATGATCCTTCCGTACAACCGTGTTGTGAAGGATCTGAACGGACTGACGAAGGAAGCGTTCCTTGCGGCAGTTGAGAAGCATTTTACGATCAAAGAGGTCGGCACGAAGGCGGTTGCCCCGGCAGCGAAGGCAACGTTTGGCATGTTCCTCGATGACGTATGGTATGAGCTTGCGGCGAAGGAGGAGCTCACGGCGATCACCGATCCGGTGGCTTCGCTCGACGTCTCCCTGCTGCAGGATTATCTGCTCGGACCGGTGCTCGGCATCGGGGATCCGCGCGTGGACAAGCGAATCGATTTCATCGGCGGCATCCGCGGACTCGGCGAGTTGGAGCGGAGGGTGCACAGCGACATGAAGGTTGCATTTTCCATGTATCCGACACAGATCACGGAGCTGTTTGCCGTAGCGGACGCGGGGCTGTTGATGCCTCCGAAGTCCACGTGGTTTGAGCCCAAGCTGAGAAGCGGTCTGTTCATCCACAAATTATCGTAAAGGAGTGTACCGGCGGATGCGGGAAAACCCTGCGTCCGCCGTTTTTAACATGAGTATTTTGACGGTCGAAAATCTGTCCCACGGGTTCGGCGATCGGGCCCTGTTCCGGGATGTGACGTTCCGTCTTCTGGCGGGGGAGCATATCGGACTGGTCGGCGCGAACGGCGAGGGCAAGAGTACATTTTTCAACATAGTCACGGGCACATTGATGCCGGACGAGGGAACGGTCACGTGGGCGAAGAACGTCCGCGTCGGCTACCTCGACCAGCACACGGTGCTGAAGCCCGGCATGACGATCCGTGACGTTTTGGCTTCCGCGTTCTCCTGGCTCTACGAGAAGGAGGAGGAAGTGAACCGCATCTGCGAGAAGATGGGCGATGCGGACGAGGAGACGATGACGACGCTCCTCGAAGAGATGGGAGTGCTGCAGGAGATGCTCGAGCAGCACGATTTCTACACGATCGACACGAAGATCGACGAGATCGGTCACGCGTTCGAGCTCGATGCGCTCGGGTTCGACAAGGACGTGAGCGAGCTCTCGGGCGGGCAGCGAACGAAGGTGCTGCTTGCCAAACTGCTCTTGGAGAAGCCGGACATCCTGCTTCTCGACGAGCCCACGAACTACCTCGACGAGCAGCATATCGACTGGCTGCGCCGCTACCTCTCGGAGTACGAGAACGCCTTCATCCTGATCTCGCACGACATGCCGTTCCTCAACAGTGTCGTCAATGTGATCTGGCATGTGGAAAATGCTCACCTCGAGCGTTACCCCGGCGACTACGACCACTTTCTCGAGGTGTACGAGATGCGCAAGGGCCAGATCGAGGCAGCGTACAACCGGCAGCAGCAGGAGATCAAGGAGCTCAAGGATTTCGTGGCGCGCAACAAGTCTCGTGTGGCGACCCGCAACATGGCCATGTCGCGCCAGAAGAAGCTCGACAAGATGGACGTGATCGAGCTGATGAAGGAGAATCCGAAACCGGAGTTCCGCTTCAAGGAGGCTCGCGTTCCGTCCCGCGTTGTCGTGGAGACGAAGGACCTTGTCATCGGCTACGACAGGCCGCTGTCGCGGCCGCTCAACATCCACATCGAGCGCGGTGAGAGAGTGATCCTGCGCGGTGCGAACGGTATCGGCAAGACGACGCTATTAAAGAGCATCCTCGGATTGATCCCCGAGATCTCGGGCGAGGTCATCCTCGGAGACTATCTGGCGACGGGGTATTTTGAGCAGGAGCTCTCGGGTGACGGCTCGAAGACATGCATGGATGAGTTCTGGGACGAGTACCCCTCGTACACGAACTACGAGGTGCGCGCGGCGCTCGCCAAATGCGGCCTCACGACGAAGCACATCGAGAGCCAGGTGCGTGTTCTCTCCGGCGGCGAGCAGGCCAAGGTGCGTCTGTGCAAGCTGATGAACCGGGAGAGCAACCTGCTGATCCTCGACGAGCCCACGAACCACCTGGACGTCGACGCGAAGGAAGCGCTTCGCGAGGCACTTCTTGAGTATCGCGGGACCATGATCATCGTTTGCCATGAGGCAGAGTTTTACGAAGGACTCGCGACCCGCGTCGTCGACTGCGGAGAGTGGAGCCTTCTCGCGTAACCTCGGACAATTGTTTGCAACGGATAAGAGGAAAAATGATGAAAAAAGCAGGATTATGGTGTACAATACTATTATTATGTGCCGTGGCTTTGAGCGGCTGCAAGGAGGATGAAACGATGAACAACGAACCTATCACAGCTACGCCTGCTGCTACCGAAACGCCCGCACCGACGGCTACGCCCACGGTGAGTGTCGCGGAGAAGTGGAGCAAGGTGTTTGCGGATATAAAGAAGGCAGATACGCTGAAGCTGCCGATCTACAACAACCCGCTGATGGTACAGCGCCTCGGCGCGGATCCTTACGCGCTCGTGTATGACGGACGCGTGTACATTTACATGACGGGCGACGTGATCGAGCAGGGCCCCAACGGCGAGAAGAAGTCCAACAGTTATCAGAAGATCAACACGATCAACGTGATCTCCTCGGACGACCTTGTGAACTGGACCGACCACGGCTGCATCAAGGCGGCCGGCATCAACGGCGCGGCCAAGTGGGGCGGCAACTCCTGGGCACCGGCAGCGGCATGCAAGGAGATCGACGGGAAGATGCAGTTCTTTCTGTACTTTGCAAACAGCGGCAACGGCATCGGCGTGCTCCGCGCGGACAATCCGTGGGGACCGTTTACCGATCCGATCGGCAAGGCGCTCATCAACCGCAACACGCCGAACTGTGCGAGCGTGACGTGGCTCTTTGACCCGGCGGTATGGGTGGATGCGGATGGTTCCGCGTACCTCTATGTCGGCGGCGGCGTTCCCGGCGGTGCGGAGCCTTCGGCAGACCAGATCGAGCATCCCGGCACGGCCCGCGTGGTCAAGCTCGGCGACGACATGATCTCCCTCGACGGCGATCCGATCGCGATCGATCCCCCGTTCCTCTTCGAGGACTCCGGCATCAACCGCATCGGCGACACGTATTACTACAGCTACTGCAGCAACTTCAATGTGGACGGTCATGCAAACGCATCCAAGTACAACCTTCACAACGGTCAGATCTGCTACATGACGTCGGACAACCCGTTCGGACCGTTTACGTATCAGGGAGCGATCCTCAGAAACCCCGGTGACTACTTCGGACCCGGCGGCAACAACCACCACTGCATTTTTGAGTTCAACGGCAAGTATTACATCACCTACCATTCGCAGATCCTCGACCAGCCTCTCGGCACGGGCGGCGGCTACCGCTGCACACACATCGACGAGCTTGCGCTCAACGAGGACGGCACGATCTCGATGGGCAAGGGTACGAAGAACGGTGTGAAACAGCTCAAGAACTTCGATCCTTATGTGACCGTTCCAGCGGCGACGATGCGCACGATGGGCGGCATCGAGACGAAGCAGTACGGCGACACCGCGAAGAAGTACGGTTCGGGCGACATGGTCGTCACGTCGATCGACGAGGGCGACTGGATCTGCCTCGGTGACGTTGACTTCGGCGAGGACGGCGCGAAGACGTTCACGGCAACATTTTCCGGATGCGGGAATGCAAGCGGTGCGATCGCGATCCGTCTCGACGGGCTTGGCGGCGAGGACGTCGGCTATGTTGAGGTGAACGGTGACGGCATGGTGACGGTCGAGCTTCTGAAGACCGTGACCGGCGTGCACGACCTCGTATTCCTGTTTGCCGGCAGCGGCTACGACTGGAATTCCTGGAGCTTCGGAAAATAATTTTCCGCGAGACGAAAGAAAAAGTAAGAAATCTGATTCCGGAGGATTGTGCATGCCACAGTCCTCCTTTTCCGTGAAATCAGGACACTAAAAGTAAACTGATTTACCCTCAAACGACCAAAAAGTAAAATGAATTGACTTTTTGCAAAAAATGTGGTACATTATCAACAAGCAGCATTTTACTGCGGTAACAAAAAACGGAAGTGTACACACTATCAGGGGGTAAAACACCATGAAGAGAGCAAGACTGTTTTTGTTAGTGCTGGCGATCGCGGCAGCGGTTGTGTTAAGCGCATGTGGCGCGGAGAGCACGGATTCGGATGATACGACGAAGTCGTCGGAGTCCGGTGACAAGGGCAACGCGACGGACAAGCAGGCAGGCACGAACGAAACCACGCCAGGCACGAATGAAACTACGCCGGGTGCGGACGAACCAACGCCGACCGCGAGCGTGTCGATCAATGCGACCGCGAAGGGTTCGGTGTTCACGGATTACAACGGCAAGACCGTCGATGAGATCGTGGAGAACATTCAGAAGATCCGCACGATTGACAAGGATGATACGATGGAAAACTACGGAGAAAGATTTGACTACGCTCCGGACACCCCAAGTATCGAGAAACAGTTTACCCACAACGCAACGTACTACTGGCAGTCGGGCAAGGACGGCGCTACGGAGTATGTACCGCTGATCACGATCCATTGCCGTACCGGTGAAGATGACAAGTTTCAATTGGATGAGGGTAGCTCTGCTTCCATCATGATCGAGTTTAAGGACAAGGAAACGGCCATGGCAGTATATGACAGGGTTTGTGCCTTGCTTCAGGCGGAGCACGGAGAGATTAAAGATGACGGTACATTTGAGCCCTGGAATCCGATCGACAATCGCGATGACGAAAGCTGGCAGACAGTGTACGGTGCCCGCCACATCGGCCTTCACTGGCCGAGTGAGACCAATGACCATTATGAGATGTACACCATGATCAACTTGAGAGCCGCCACCAAATAAGCGGCCGGGTTTGCGTGTATTTCGGACGATAAACCTATCCCGGATAGGAATAAAACAAAAATAAACAAAATAAGGCTTGACTTTGTCGCGTTAAAGCGTTACACTTTCAATCGGCAAAGTCAGGCCCTTTTTGTTTGTCTGCCTTTGCATATACTCGAGTATATCTCAGGACGGCCGACGGGTTGTCCGAAACAGGGAGGAAATCATGCCGATTACTGATTTTTTGGTGCGCAATGCGCAGCTGTACAGCAACGAGGTCTGTCTGGTAGAGATCAACCCGGCAGAGCAGAAGAGCCGCACATGGCGCGAGTACGAATTGATCGAGAGCGACCGTGACGAGAAGTATCGCCGCGAGATGACATGGGAGGATTTCGACCGCAAATCTAACCGGTTTGCGAACCTTCTCTTGAGCCGCGGCGTGAAGAAAGGCGACAAGGTCGCTATTTTACTGATGAACTGCCTTGAGTGGCTGCCGATCTACTTCGGTGTTCTCAAGACAGGAGCATTGGCTGTTCCGATGAACTACCGCTATACCGCGGATGAGATCAAGTACTGCCTTGACCTTGCGGACTGCAGCGTTCTCGTATTCGGGCCGGAGTTTGTCGGCCGTGTTGAGGACATTGCGGAGCGCATCCCGAAGGTGAAGGAGATGTTCTACGTCGGCGAGGACTGCCCGTCGTTTGCGGACAGCTATGAAAAATACGCGGCGTACTGCACGTCGAAGAACCCGGGCATCGCGCTCACGGATGATGACGATGCTGCGATCTATTTCTCGTCGGGCACGACGGGATTCCCGAAGGCGATCCTGCACGCTCACAGAGCACTTGTGTCGTCCTGCCTGACCGAGCAGAACCATCACGGTCAGACGCACGACGATGTATTCCTTTGCATTCCTCCGCTGTATCACACCGGCGCGAAGATGCACTGGTTCGGCAGTCTCCTTGTCGGAGGCAAGGCCGTTCTGCTGCGTGGCGTAAAGCCTGAGTGGATCCTGGAGACGGTATCCCGCGAGAAGGCAACGATCGTATGGCTTCTGGTGCCGTGGGCACAGGATATCCTCGACACGATCGATCGCGGCGAGATCGATGTCACGAAGTATGAGCTTTCCCAGTGGAGACTGATGCATGTCGGAGCACAGCCCGTTCCGCCGAGCCTGATCAAGCGGTGGAAGGAGCATTTTCCGAATCATGATTACGATACGAACTATGGTCTTTCCGAGTCCATCGGACCCGGCTGTGTACACCTCGGTATCGAGAACATCCGCAAGGTCGGCGCGATCGGCGTTCCGGGTTACGGCTGGGAGTGCGATATCGTCGATGAGAACCGCAACAGCGTGAAGCAGGGTGAAGTCGGCGAGCTTGCCGTCAAGGGCCCCGGCGTCATGAAGTGCTACTACAAGGATGAGGCTGCGACGAAGGCGGTTCTGTCCGATGACGGATGGCTTTACACCGGCGATATGGCCAAGCAGGACGAGGAGGGCTTCATCTACCTCGTAGACCGCAAGAAGGACGTCATCATCATGGGCGGCGAGAACATCTACCCCGTTCAGATCGAGGATTTCCTGCGTGCGAACAACAAGATCGCAGATGTGGCGGTCATCGGTGTACCGGATGCGCGTCTCGGTGAGGTGACGCTGGCGATCATCCAGATCAAGGAGGGCATGACGGCGACGGAGGAGGAGATCAACGATTTCTGCATGGATCTTCCGCGTTACAAGCGTCCCCGCAAGATCGTCTTCGCAGATGTTCCGAGAAATCCTACCGGCAAGATCGAGAAGCCGAAGCTTCGTCAGATCTACTGCGGCGGCAGCCTGGTAGAGGCCCAGATCAAGTAAGGACATAACACAAACCATACGGCGTACTCCGGCGCGCTTACAAGGACCGGAGCAGGCAATGTCCTGACAGGAGAATCCCCCTATGTTGATTGCTTTGACATCGGCACTTTTAATCTGTTTCTTCTCGTTGATGATCATCGTCGGCTGGCGCTGCAAGAAGCACGCGACGGACGTCAACGGTTTCGTTCTCGGCGGTCGTAACGTCGGCCCGTGGCTCACGGCGTTCGCGTTCGGTACGTCGTACTTCTCGGCCGTTATCTTCGTCGGTTACGCAGGCCAGTTCGGTTGGAACTTCGGTCTCGCGAGCACGTGGGTAGGCCTCGGCAACGCGTTCATCGGCTCGCTCCTCGCATGGGAGATCCTCGGCCGCCGCACGCGTATCATGACGAGGCATCTTGACACCAAGACGATGCCCGACTTCTTCGAGAAGCGTTTCGGATCGAAGGGCCTGAAGATCGCGGCGTCCATCATCGTGTTCATCTTCATGATCCCTTACACGGCTTCGCAGTACAACGGTCTGTCGAGTTTGTTTAACATCGTATTTTCCGTTCCGTACTGGGTAGTTATCGTGATCATGGCGGTCCTCACCGCGATCTACGTGATCTTCGGCGGCTACATGGCGACGGCGATCAACGACTTCATCCAGGGTATCATCATGCTCGTCGGTATCGTTGCGGTCATCCTCGCGACCATCGCCAGCCGCGGCGGTCTGCAGGCAGCGGTTGCCAAGCTCTCCGAGAAGCCGGCGACGATGCCTTCCGGCGAGGTCCTGAACGGAGCCTTCGCAAGCTTCTTCGGACCGGACCCGCTGGCGCTGTTGTTCGTCGTATTGCTCACGTCCCTGGGTACCTGGGGCCTTCCTCAGATGGTCGGCAAATTCTATTCCATCAAGAATGAGGACTCCATCAAGAAGGGAACCATCATCTCGACATTTTTCGCGATCGTCGTAGCCGGCGGTTGCTACTTCCTCGGCGGTTTCGGACGTCTGTTCGCAGATTCCTCGGCCATCAAATGGCAGGATGCGGACAAGACCAAGCCGTTCTTCGACAGCATTGTTCCCGCGATGCTCTCTGAGCTTCCCGATGTGATCATCGCGATCGTGATCGTGCTTGTACTCGCGGCCTCGATGTCGACGCTCTCGTCGCTCGTACTTACCTCGAGTTCGACGCTCACGCTCGATGTTATCGCTCTGGCAAGCAAGAACATGAACGACCGCAAGAAGGTCGGCATCATGAGACTGTTCATCATTTTCTTCGTTGTGATCTCGGCAGTGCTCGCCGTGTTGAAGGACTCCCTCAACATCACGTTCATCGCGCAGATGATGGGTGTGTCGTGGGGCGCGATGGCCGGTGCATTCCTTGCGCCGTTCCTGTACGGCCTCTACTCGAAGAAAATCAGCGGCAAGGCTGTTGCGGCAAGCTTTACGTTTGCAACCGTAATGACCGTGATGCAGCTGCTCGTCTCGTTCAAGGTGTTCACGCTTGACCCGAACACCGTGATCGGTTACATCTTCAAGTCCTCGATCAACTCGGGCGTTGTCTCGATGGTCGGCGGTCTGATCCTCGTTCCGATCGTAAGCCTGTTCACAAGGAAGCCGGAAGCCTCCAAGGTGGATGCTATGTTTGCATGCTACGACCAGAAGGTCATGACGGAAGTCAAGATGCGCGAGCGCCTGGAGGAGAAGTGATCCGAGGTTGACTTTGCTCCCGCGGTATGATACAACCAAAGTAAGCTGTAAAGGTCGTCGCTTTGCGGCGGCCTTTTTTGCATCGCGACAGTATTTTCAGAGAGGAAGAGAAGTATGGTTAACTTATTCAAAGGCTTAAAGGGCGGCAGAAAATATCCGCAGCGCGCGGAGGACCCTACGGATCTGATGGACGACGTGTATGCGGGACCTCCGATGGAGGACGATCCGACGATGGTCGCAGTGTACGCAGGGCCTCCGGAGGAAGATCCGGATGTTCTTGCAGAAGATCCGGCCGCTCCTGTGGAAGACCCGGCCGCACCGGTAGAAGACCCGGAAGCACCGGTAGAAGACCCGGACACGCAGGTGGACGATCCGGAAGCGCCTGTCGAGGATCCGGAAAATGATCCGATCGACCTGCGCAGGTTGGTGGATCCGAGCATAATGGCAGCGTACTACGGACCGACGATGATGCCGCAAACGATGATGCCGCAGGCGATGATGGTGTATGCGGGGCCGGGATTTTTTGCGAATCGAGCGAACGGTATGATGGGGATCGGAATGCCGTGGAATTGTTCCCGCTGCGGCAAGGAGAACGGACCGCTTGCGACCAGCTGCGGGTACTGCGGTATGGCCAAGCCGGCGAACACGCTCACACCGTCTCCGTTTACACCGACGGATTCCCAGCCGGATGAGACGGCGGGGGAGCCGGAGACGACCTTCTGCCCCTGCTGCGGTAGCGAGGTGCTTGTCGGTGCGCGCTTCTGTAATGAGTGCGGATCAGTCCTGCCGAGGAAAAAAGATGACCGGGAGGTTACGGTATAATTGATGTATCATCTGAGAATGTGCGTTTGGGAGATCACGCTCGCGTGTTGCTTCTCGTGTAAGTACTGCGGTTCCCGCGCCGGAAGGGCGAGGGAGGGCGAGCTCACGACGGAGGAGTGCTTCCGCGTCGCGGATGAGCTTGCGGAACTCGGATGTCGCCGTGTCTCCATGATCGGCGGCGAAGTGTTCATGCGCAGAGACTGGAAGGAGATCGTGTCGCGACTCACGGGCCACGGGGTGAAGGTCAATATCATCACGAACGGGTTCATTTTCCGCGAGAGTCTGATCAACGATCTGCGGGAGACCGGCGTGGAGTCGATCTCCGTGTCGCTGGACGGCCCGCGCGAGGTGCACGACCGCTATCGCCAGGAGGGAAGCTTCGACCGCGCGATCAATGCGATCCGGTCGCTGTCGGAGGCCGCGATCCCGGTGTCGGTCATCAGCACGCTGAACAGTGAGAATGTGAAGACGCTCCCCGAGATGCTTTCCGTGCTTCGCGGGTATAACATCTACGCGTGGCAGCTGCAGGCGTGCTCGCCGATGGGGAACGCTGCCGAGAGCGGGATCGATTATCGGTTTGACATGCAGGAGGTCATCGACTTCGTGTGCGCAAACATGTACAGTGTGCCGTTTGCGCTCGGCGTCGCGGACAACATCGGATATTTTACGGAGGGCGAGGGCTCGATCCGCGGAAACTTAAGCGGCATCGCGTATTACCGCGGTTGCTCGGCCGGGATCCGGAGCATCGGCATCGACAGCGTCGGCAACGTTCGCGGCTGCGAGTCCATGTACGACGAGCGGTTCAACGAGGGCAACCTCCGCAACGAGTCGCTCCGCTCGATCTGGGAGGACCCGGAGCGATTTGCGTACAACCGCAAGTTCACGAAGGACCTTTTGACCGGTCCGTGCGCGGAGTGCGAGCTCGGCGAATACTGCGGCGGCGGATGCCGTTCGTACAACTGGTTTGTCCACGGAAAATTGCATGAATCCCCGTTCTGTGCAGGCGGGGCAAAGAAATAGGTGACAGGGGGACGGTTCTTTTTTTACATCGCTCGCGACGTGACAAAAGAACCGTCCCCCATGTCATCACGTTCCCTGTCATTCATTGACATGACATCGGAAGTATGATAAAACGGAATTGTAAACCGCTGTGGTTTGCAGTCACATGTTGAGGAGTTGGACGGCACAGCCGTTCGGAAAGAAGAGGTCTGCGATGAAAAAAGCGCTGAAATGGGTTCTGCTGCTTGCAATGGTAATTATGCTTGCAGGCTGTGGGAAGTCGGATGATTCCGATAAGAAGGATGACGACAAGAAGGAAGAGAGCAAAAAAGACGACAAGAAGGACGACAAGAAGGATGATAAGAAGGACGATAAAAAGGACGATGACGGCGGCGGTAGTATCGTCGGCGGCTCCGACGTGATCGTTCGGGTGATGGGAGATAGAGTTGAGTTGCCGGAAGGCGGTCAGGCTCGGGACTCTTGGCATGCGGTTGCAACGATCCGCAACTATGAGTTCGACAAGGACGGAAAGTGTCTCACCTGCCAGGATATCTATTTTATCGATGATCCGGCGAACTATGAGGAAGCCAACGGCAGAATGGAGGGGAGCAACTGGAAGCCGAACTGGAGCGCGGACAAGACCAACTTCATGCTGGAGAGCAGTAGCATAAAGTATACCGATCCGGAAGACGCGCTGGAGTATTTTGATTCGAGATACTATGCGTACACGATCACTTACGCCGATGGTTCCACAAAGTCTGTCGAATCTCCGGATATGGCGACAAAACTCGCGAATATCACGGCAGTCTATGGCATCACATTTACCAATGTACAGGGCATGCTCGGCGAGTACAAGGTACTTACATGGCAGCGTGAGGCACTCAACATCAAATTGGGAGATAACGCCACCCTGGAGCAGATGAACGCACTCGGTGCGCAACTGTTTGAGGTCTGCAAGCCGCTCGCCGAGGACGGTAAGATGTATACATATCTCGGTAAATACGGCGATGAGCTTACGGAGTTTAAGCCTGCGGAATCCGTCTTCGATTCTGCGGAATTCCATTACTTCTACAACGGCAAGGAGATCAAGGTCAGCGTGGGTATTTCCCAGAAACTGAACGAGGCTTTGACGCTGTATGTGGGCGTAGTAAAGTAAAGATAACAAGCAATCATAGAAAGAAAAAAGAGAGGAACGGTTTTGTCCAATGTCATTAAGATAACGACATTGCGGTTTTGTCCGTTCCTTTTTTTGCAATACAACGAATGGTTGTGCAATACAACGATGACTATATTTTCCGATGTTTGAAAAGTGTGATCTGTGCTATTATAATCATAGACAAGTGATCACGGAATATTGCAAACGAAGGGAAGGTGTATTTTATGGAAATCAATTTGAAAGATACATTGCGCAAACTGCGCAGGCAGAAGAATGTTACGCAGGAGGCGCTTGCCAACCATCTCGATATTACGCCTCAATCCGTCGGAAAATGGGAGCGCGGCGAGGGTTACCCGGATATCACGTTGCTGCCGAAGATCGCGATGTATTTCGGCGTTACCGTGGATGAACTGCTGAATGTCGACAGCGCACGGATCGAGGAAACCATTAACGCGTATCTGGAGGAAGGAAAGCAATACGATTTCGACGGGGATACGAAGAGGGAACTGGAACTGTGGGAGAAGGCGTACAAGGAGTTCCCGAATGATATCCGGGTCATGGTTAAACTGATGTATGCACTCGGGGATGACAAGGACGATATTCCGCTCCCGGAGGACAAACTGAACCGCATTGTCGAACTGGGCGAAACAATACTTGCAACTTCCACGGACAGGGAATACCGGGCGAGTGCAATTCAGTGTCTGTGCTTCGCATACAGGGATGTCGATGAGGAGAAAGCACTTCACTATGCGGACATGGGCGGAGACTTTATCACGAACCGTGTCAACCTGCGATGTAAGGTCCTGAGCGATGAGAAAGGGGTTGAGGCCTGCCAGGAGTATCTGAGAGACCTGATCGAGGTGGCCGCCAATACAGCAGCTGCTTTACCCAATAAAAAGCGGCTCAGTTATGAGGAGATGATCGAAGCGTATACGTTTGGAATTGATCTGTATAAGCGGCTCTATTCCGACGGGAATCTCGGTTTTTACAACTGCAGAGTGGCATATAATTACTACTGCCTGGCATATGTGCATGCGGAGTTTCAGAATACCGAAAAGGTGTTGGAAATGCTTAAGGAGTGCTGCAGATATACGTTTGAATTCGACCGGGTCCGCGATCAGGATTTTGACTATACCGCATTGCTGATGAACCGTACTCATCAGAAGAAGGAGAATGTGTCAAAGAATTACACGGGGAACGCCGCGAATCTTCGTCTGCACGTGATCGAAGACCGCGAAGTGTTCGATTATCTTCGTGACGACGTGCGCTTTCAGCAGATCCTCGATGAATTGAGGGCACATGCAGTAGAGTAACATACAAATGAGGCGGAGCAGGAGAGCCTGTTCCGCCTCGCATTTTGCCCTTGTTCGTAAACTACTCAAACCGGAACGATACCAGATCGAAGTTACTTCCGGGAAGGAAGATGAAGTTCACTGCGCAGATATCGTACATCGGCTCGAGAGGGAACGTGAAAGTATCCGTTGTTTCCGTCTTCGGAATGTCGATGATCTGCGTTTCCGTGATCCCGTCCTTCGTAAAATGCAGATGGATTGTGCATTGCGGAACATGCGACTGTCCGGTCAGCGTAATTTTCCGGGCACCGCGCTCACCGAAGTCAAACATACCGAAACCGAGGTCCACGTTGTTTGTAATTCCGTACACACCGTCAGAATCCACACGGTAGTTGTCGCCGCTTGCGGAGACAAGCTCGGTCACGCCGATCTCAGCCCACGCTTTGTCGATGCGATCGAAGACGAATCCGTGAAGCGACAGCCGGAACGGAACAAGGATTGAAACACTTGTTACGCCGCGCAGGCGCTTTGCCAGTGTAAACGTGTTTGGCTGATAGTGATTGTATCGGCTTTTGGCCTCATAGTTGCCGCGGAACAGAAGAGTGCTGCCTTCCTCGTTCGGCGTTCCTTCCCAGACCTCGATCGGCACGTTGTCGGAGAAGGAGAAGATCGGGATCGTGATCGTGTCGGAACCGTAGTCGCCGAAATCCACATTATCGAACCTTACCCACGTCGCTTCATCCGCGGTAAATGCGCCGCCGTCGAAGCTGAGCGTGGGCTTTTGATTGCTTGCGTCATAGCGGATGGCGTTGACAAACTCGTAGGGATCGGTCGTCGCCCGGCCAAGTCCCGTGCTGTGCAGTTCAAGACTCGAGATCACGTCGGCGTGCGTCTTGCCGTTGTTTGCGAACGCGTAGAGAAAGCACCGTTCCTCGTCGCCGAGCGCCGTGATCTTCGCCGAGCGGCCATCGGGAAGAGGTGTTACGCGGATTGCTACGGAATCAATGCCGTCCGCGGTCATCACGCGAAACGTGAGCTCACCGAAGGTCGCGTTTGCGGGGAAAATGTCCGCCGTCACCGTCATTTCCCGACGGTCGGGCGTGAGCTCGGGATCGTTGTTCTGTAACGTCAGCTCGATCTTGCGCACCGGCACCTCACGAAGGACGTCTTCGTCCGTGATGCGGGGCAGGTTGGATGCGCTTGCGCAGACCGCGGGATCGACCGGCGTCTCGGAAGCAACGGCGATCAGATGCAGCACGGCGTCCGGAAGCCCTGCGGAGGAGACCGTGATGGTGATCTCGCCGGCTTCCCTGCGGGCAGCGAGCATCACAAGTAGCCTTCCGGAGAACAGTCTCCGGGAGGTGCCCTTGTACTCGTCGTAATCGGTGCTGTCGCCGTTGTCCATGCCGACGAGGCGGGCCGCACCGCTGACGGTCACATTCATGCGGTTGCGGGCGTCGGCGACGAACGTTCCGTTCGCATCGGCGGTTGAGACCTCGACGAAGATCATGTCCTCGCCGTCGGCGGTCATCGTTGTTTTGTCGGGCTCGAGAATGATCGATACCGGGTCGCCGAAGGACCGCTGTGTGTCCTTCGCAACGACAGTACCGTTTGCGTCGTAAGCGACCGCAGTGAGAGTGCCTGCCGTGTACGGGATGCGCCATGAGCCGTGCAGCGACGATCCGCGGAGAGCGTCGATGTCGCGCGTGCCGAGGGAGATGCCGAATCCGGAAACCGTTTGATCGTTCCCGGCATCCTTTTGGAGGAACAGCTCCACCTTCGGGCAGTTGGAGAAGACCTGAACGTCGATCGTCTGACCCTCGTTGAAGTCCCAGTACGGCACGATGTGCACCATCGGGTGCGTCGAAGCGTCGGTCCAGCCGGCCTGATAGATGTAGTAGGAATCCTTCGGGAAGCCTGCGGTATCGCACTGCCCGAAGAAAGAATTTTTCAAATGATACGGCGTCGGCTCGCCGATGTAGTCCCAACCGGTCCAGATGAACTGGCCGAGCGAGAACTCCTTGTCGCGGTCGCCGGTGATGACGACGGTCGGGTTCTTTGCGCCCCAGTTGGTCGAGCAGTTGGAGAGCGAGGAGCACTGGCCGTCCTCAAAGGTCAACAGGCGCACGTCCGCCGGAAAATGATACACCCCGCGGCTCTGCACGGTCGACGACGTCTCGCTGCCGTAGATGCACCAGTGTGGGTAGCGCTCATGGTGCTCTTCGTAGAGGCGCTCGAGATAGTTGTAGCCCGAGGCTTCCAGAAGGTCCGCACAGCGCTGCGCGCCCTCCCAGGCGACGTAGTTTGATCCGATAGTGACGTATGCGTGGTGGCGGTAGTCGTGGCGGCGCACCTCGTCGCGAAGCTCGCGCGTGACGATGAGACCGCGCTCCGTGTGCGTGTCGTAGATCTCGTTGCCGATGCTCCAGAACACGACGGAAGGGCGGTTGCGGTCGCGGCGGATCCAAGAGGCGACGTCCGCCTTCCAATGGTCGCGGAAGAAGCCGGCGTAGTCGAAGTCGGTCTTGTGCAGCTCCCACATGTCAAACGCCTCGGAGTCCACGAGGATGCCGAGCTCGTCGCACAGATCCATGAATTCGACGGAGGGCATGTTGTGGGAGGTGCGGACCGCGTTCACGCCCATCGCGAGAAGAGAGAGAAGCTGACGCTTCGTCGCAACCTTGTTGACGGCGGCACCGAGAGCGCCGAGGTCGTGGTGCATGCAGGCGCCGTGGATTTTTACGTGGCGGCCGTTCAGGAAGAAACCGCGGTCGGGATCAAGCCGTACGGAGCGGAAACCGATCCGCTGCGTGTGGGAATCGAGAAGAGCATACTCCTGCCGGGATCCGCACGGCAGGAACAGCTCGGTCGTCAGTTCATAGAGGTAAGGGCTGTCGATATCCCATGCATGAGCGTTCGGCACGGTGAGCGTCTGTGTGCGGATGGTGGACGAGCCGGAGAGGGAGAACTCATTTTCCGAAGACGCGACAATCGATCCGTCGGCGTCTCGAAGCGTCTGGCGGAGCAGAACCGACGTTGGATCTTTGGCACCTGCGGAAGAGTGTACCGCGCAGGCGGAGTTGACCTCCGTCTCGACGGAGAGGATGCTCTCGCCCGGGAATATGCCGTCCGCATCACGCGCCTCGCAGGCGGGCGTTGCGACCGCGTAGATGCCGTCGGAGACGAGGCAGGGATCTTGCTTCGTCAGAAGATAGACATTACGGAAAATGCCGGCTCCCGAGTACCAGCGCGTGTTCGGGCTTTTGTACGTGACCGTCACGACGAGCTCGTTGTCGCCCTCGAGAAGGTACGGCGTGATCTCGAACTCAAACGTGGAGTAGCCGTACGGCCACGCGAACACCTCGCGGCCGTTTATGTAGTACCGCGAGTCCATGTAGACGCCCTCAAACCGAAGGAAGAAGCGCGGGGACTGCAGAGGACGGGAACCCTCAGGGAGATCGACCGCGAAGGTCTTCCGGTAGCAGCCGATGCCGTCCCGGTACAGGTCGCGGGCGTTGCCGATCAGCCAGTCGTGCGGCAGATCGACCGGCGCAAAATCCTCCATACGGTGCGAGGCGGAAGCCGAGAGCAGCTCCTCCGCGGACGCGTTCAGGTCGTACAGTCCGAAGGTCCAGTTGTCAACGAAGAGACGTTTCATGTCGGAAATCCTTTCCACGGTCTGCCGAATCGGGATCGGCTTATTATGGTAAGTATAGCTTGGGGAAAGAGCATTTTCAAGACGAAAGACGTTCGGAAAATCGTGCAAACCTACACGCGTGAAAAATGCCCTTGACTTTCCCGAGTTCGGTGTTATAATCGACTCATCAAAACGTTGAAGGAGAAGCAGTACGCACTCCGAGTTCGCGAACAGAGAAGGACGCATGCACAAGCAGGCTGAGAGCGTCCGGCGGGAACCGTGCGGAAGACCGCTCCCGAGTGACCCCAATACGGTCCGGTGACTCCGTTACCGTCATCAATGAGAGGGCTCTTACCAAGAGTCAAATAGGGTGGAACCGCGAAGAATATTCGTCCCTGTTGATACGTATCGTGTCAGCAGGGGCGTTCTTGTTTCTGCAGACACAGGACCCATCGTGGCAACGAAAGGAGAAAGACATGAAGATCACGTTGAAGGACGGCTCTTTCAAGGAGTACGCGCAGCCGATGAGCATCATTGACATCGCTGCGGATCTGAGCGAAGGACTCGCGCGCATGGCATGCGCAGGCGAGGTGGACGGTAAGGTCAAGGACCTTCGTACCGTCATTGACAGCGACTGCTCGCTGAACATTCTGACATTTAATGACGAGGCCGGCAAGGCGGCGTATCGCCACACCGCATCGCATGTGCTTGCGGAGGCGGTAAAGCGCCTGTATCCGGATGCAAAGTGCGCCATCGGCCCGTCGATCGACACCGGCGTCTACTACGACTTCGACATGGAGCCGCTGGACCGCGAGGCGCTCGACGCCATTGAGGCGGAGATGAAGAAGATCATCAAGGAGGGCAAGGAGCTTACGCGCTTCACGCTGTCCCGCGCCGAGGCGATCGCTCTTATGGAAAAGCGCGGCGAGCCTTACAAGGTAGAGCTGATCAATGACCTCCCTGAGGACGCGGAGCTCTCATTTTACGACCAGGGCGATTTCGTCGACCTGTGCGCCGGCCCGCACCTGATGAGCACGAAGCCCCTGAAGGCGATCAAGCTGATCTCTTCCTCGGGCGCTTACTGGAGAGGCAGCGAGAAGAACAAGATGCTGACGCGTATCTACGGAACCGCGTATACGAAGTCTGCGGATCTCGATGCGTACCTTGCGCACCTTGAGGACATCAAGAAGCGCGACCACAACAAGCTCGGACGCGAGATGAAGCTGTTCCTGACGGCGGATGTCATCGGTCAGGGTCTGCCGCTGTTCACCCCCAAGGGAACGCGCATGATCATGACGCTGCAGCGATGGATGGAGGACCTCGAGGACAATGAGTGGGGCTACGTTCGCACGAGAACGCCTCTCATGGCTAAGTCCGACCTCTACAAGATCTCCGGTCACTGGGATCACTACATGGACGGCATGTTCATCCTCAACAAGGATGCGGGAGAGGGCAAGGAAGTCATGGCGCTCCGCCCGATGACGTGCCCGTTCCAGTACTATGTATACATGAACGAGCAGCGCTCCTACAGAGACCTTCCGTACCGCATGTCCGAGACGAGTACGCTGTTCCGCAATGAGGATTCCGGCGAGATGCACGGCCTTACGAGAGTTCGTCAGTTCACGATCACGGAGGGCCACATCGTGCTCCGTCCGGATCAGGCGGAGGAGGAGCTCACGAGATGCGTTGAGCTCGCCAACTACGTCATGAAGACGCTCGGCATCGACGGTGATGTGACGTACCGTCTCTCCAAGTGGGATCCCGCGAATAAGGACAAGTACGAGGGTGACGAGGAGTACTGGAACTCGACGCAGCAGTACCTCCGCGACGTCATGAACAAGAACGGCATCAAGTTCACGGAAGCCGACGGCGAAGCCGCATTTTACGGGCCGAAGATCGATATCCAGGCGAAGAACGTGTACGGCAAGGAAGACACGATGGTGACGATCCAGCTCGACTGCGAGAGCGCCCAGAAGTTTGGCATGTACTACATTGACGCCGACGGCAACAAGGCGCAGCCGTGGATCATTCACCGCACCTCGATGGGTTGCTACGAGCGTACGCTCGCATGGCTGATCGAGCACTACGCAGGCCAGTTCCCGACGTGGCTGTGTCCGGAGCAGGTTCGCGTGCTTCCGATCTCCGAGAAGTACAACGACTACGCAGAGTTCGTTCGCGCGGAGCTGAAGAAGGCCGGCATCTATGTATCGGCTGACTGCCGTTCCGAGAAGATCGGTTACAAGATCCGTGAGGCGCGCCTCGAGCGCATCCCTTACATGCTTGTCGTCGGTGCGAAGGAGGCAGAGGAGGGACTCGTGTCCGTCCGCAGCCGTTTCCTCGGCGACGAGGGTGCAAAGCCGCTTGCTGAGTTCATTGCAGCGATCCGCGAGGAAATTGACAACAAGACGATCCGCAAGATCGAGGTCGAAGAGCAGTAATCAAACGTAAACAAAGCAGTACCAGGGCAAAGGATGATCGGAAAGAAATCCTTTGCCCTTAGTTTTTTGTGTGGTACGATGACAATAGGACCAGTGTCATCGAAAAAACTTGTAACAAACCCAATGAATTTGCGACTATATAAGTGAAGGCGTCATGAAGGAGCTGAAGCTATGGAGGACAGCAGAATAATCGAGCTTTTTTTCGAACGTTCCGAGTGTGCGATCACGGAACTGAACAAGAAGTACGGCAGATTATGTAAGAGTGTCTCTATGAATATACTAAGCGATGAAAGGGATGTGGACGAATGTGTTAACGATGCATATTGGGGCGTATGGAAAGCAATCCCGCCGCAACGCCCGGATTCGTTGAAAGCATTTGTGTGCAGCATCGTTCGCAGAATGTCCATCGATAAGTATAAACATAATCAAGCCTACAAGAGGCGCGGAAACTACGAATCGTGCATAGAAGAACTGGATAATCTGGTGATTTCAAAAAACAATCCGGAGAGCGAGTTGGAAAAAGAGGAGCTGACAAAGTATATTGACAGTTTTTTGAAGACTATTTCAAAAACGGATCGGATGATCTTTGTGAGGCGGTTTTGGTACATGGATTCGTATGAGAATATCGCAAGGATTTCCGGGATGAAGGAGGGGGCGGTACGCACCCGCGCCAGTCGGATCAGGGAGAAACTCAGAACATATTTGAAGGGAGTTATGTGATTTTTATGAGCGGGGAAACAATGATGGCGGCAATCGGTGAGATTGACAGCGCCTATGTGTTGGAATTTGCGGATTTGGGGATTACGCACACAGATGCAACGTGGATTCGAAGACTCGGCAATGTTGTTGCCGTGATTGGTGCAATTATAGTGATAGCGATCAGTTGCATCAGTATCGGCTTGCAGAAAGACCGTATGGGTGAGGAATTCAATGCTAACCCGGTGAATGGAAATAGCATTTATGATCATTTGGAATATGATTCAGAAGTCGAGTATGGAAGGAACGTCGGTCAGTTGCATCTTATCAGGTGGGCTGATCCCGAAAAAGTAGAATCCCCGGAAGAGTATTTCGGTGTTGCATCAGACGGTAAGATTGCAATAACAAAACAATTACAGGATACTATTCAAGCTGTGAACTCGCAGGGCTTAATCGCGGTTTTAGTGACGGAAGCAACGGGAAAAGATCCCAACGTAGTGTATGAGATGTTTGTAAAACCGTTGGGCGTTGAGGAAGCCTATTTGCAGAAAGGAGTTGTTTTCATTCGGGCAGATCAATTAAGGACTTTAGGGGGCGTTCCGGGTTTGGCAATTGTTCTAAGTTTGGCGGAAGGAAGGAGATGACGGTATGATCAGATCGTTGAAACGATTTTCAGTGATAGCGACGCTGTGTTTGGCCTTTGTGCTCATAATGATATGCGTCATGCATGTGAAAGCTTCAACATCGGATGTGAAGGGCATAGACAGTGGTAAAGAATACTATATCAAGAATACCTATAACGGAAAGTATCTTGAAGTCTATAACGGAACCGATGTGAACGGCACAGCAGTAGTCGCGAATACTTTTACGGGGTCCAATGCTCAGAAGTGGCGTGTAGAAAAGAAGTCGGATGGTTATTATCGAATCTACGCGGTTGTAAGTTCATCGAATCGAGTGCTTGATCGGAATGTTTCCAACGTAGATATTTGGACATACGACAGCGGAATGGCGTGTCAAAAGTTTACACTCGTAAGAGATACATCTACCAGTTACTATGCGGGGACGTATCAGATCAAAAACAGTGGCGATTATCTGTGTTGGAATTCTACGGGAAGCAATGTGTGGTTTTCTTCATCCGGCAGTGGTGCCGGTGCGCTGTGGTCGTTTGAACCGGTTGTGAAGGGCTCGGCGGAAATCTATACGTTTTATTACCCTGATGGCAGTGGGTATTACAATTCTCGAGGAGCGGCCGGTACGTTCACAAGTGTTTGCGGAAATCTAGGGTATTTGGCCAATGAGCGTTTAAATCAGACTGCTATTTACGCGGCAAATCATCTCAAGGAAGACTCAATATGGGTGTTCCGTGGACATGGCGTTACAAATAATGGAACTCCAGTAGCAACGATTAAGTTTAAAAACGCAAGCGGAAACGATAATGGACACATTACGGCAAATTCAAGTATCTATAACGGGAGTCAAGATGTCGCGATTGACTCAATGAATGCTAACGTGTTAGCAAACGCTCGATGCGTGTTATATATCGGTTGCAGCACTGGTGTGAGCTACAATGGTTATAATCTCGTAGACTCAACGTTTAACAAAGGTGCACATTTTGCATTGGGAACGTGTCAAGATATTCTTACAGTAGACGGAACAAATTGGACGATCAAATTCTTTGAAAAAGCAAATACGGGTGCTAATATCCGCCAATGTTATGAATACGCGAGTTATTATCAGAGTATTGGGGCGCTCTATTCAAGAGGCGATACTTTTGCAACATTAAAATAGATTATCCGAGAAGGGAGGTTATATCTATGAAAAGAATAGGACTGCGATTTTTGGTTGGGATTGTAACGTTTAGTATTATTATAGGTGCGATAATAGTTGTGAAGAAGGTTGCAGCAGATGTATTGTCTATATGGGCGGATTCTCCTTCTGAAGGAGACAACTACGGTGCATACTATGATGACAGCGAGAATAAAGCGCTTACGAGGGTTGTCAGTAATGGAGCGAATCAGGTGACGGTTTATTACGTTCGGACGGAGAATCTTAGAAATGTATCGGTTTCCTCTAGAGACGACTCGTACGGAACCTATGATGTTTATGTGGATAGAGAAGATAACACTGAATACTTGTTCCTTTATAATTCGAATCTCTTGTGTGGCATGCGCAAAGAGAATGCCGGAAGTCTCAACAGAGACAATGTGATCAGCGAGCGCGAGGCTATATCAATAGCGACTGCGTGGGTCAGAGCCAGACAGAGCAACGGAAACGAATATGTGCTTGACAACTGCTTTTATGAGGAGTGTGGGGGTTATTATGATATACAATTTTTCCTCCCAATCATGGGTTACAAATCGGATGAGATAGTACGACTCTGGGTAGACCTTCAGGGAAATGTAAATGCGTATTCCGACTTTAATCACGGGAGATATAACATGATCGCCCTGACGCCGGAGAAGTACGCTAATGCACAAAGTATTCTTTCTGACAGAATCGCTGGTATGTTTACGAGTTGT
>JAFZAZ010000004.1 GCA_017561985.1 Lachnospiraceae bacterium | reverse complement strand
GATCAACGCACTGCAAAAAGAGTTCAAGATCTCCGCGCACCGCGTCACGATCTATGAGGACATGGAACAGCTTCGCTCCTTCGGTCTCGACATCATCACGGTCAAATCCACGAAGAACAAATACTATCTCGCCGCGCGGCTTTTCGATCTGCCGGAGCTGAAGCTTTTGATCGACGCGGTGGAATCCTCCAAGTTCATCACAGCGAAAAAGAGCCGCGAACTGGTCGAAAAAATCGGACAACTCGCCAGCCGAAACAAGGCGGACGAACTGCGAAGATTTCTCTATGCCGAGGGACGGATCAAGCCGGAAAACGAAAAGATCTATTACATCGTAGACGCAATCCACGCGGCGATCAATGCCGGGAAGAAAATCTCTTTTCCGTATTTCCAGTATAACGCCCGAAAGCAGCAAAAACTGCGCAATGGCGGAGCGGAATATAGCTGCAGTCCCTGGATGCTGGTGTGGAGCGGCGACTGTTATTATCTGCTCGGTCATACGGATACGCACGGCGTTACACCCTTCCGCGTCGACCGCATTGCCCGGTCGCCGCGCATCCTGGACGAAGACGCAACGCCGATGCCTGAGGATTATGACATCACGCGCCACATCAATACGACCTTCGGAATGTTCGTCGGCGAGCCGCAGCGCGTCGAGCTCGTCTGCGAAAACAGCACGATGGATTACATCATCGAGCGCTTCGGCGAGGACGTCGAGACCACGCCGTTGGGCGGAAAAACCTTTCTGGCCCGCGCAGACGTGACGGTGAGCAAACCCTTCTTCGGCTGGGTCTTCGGCTTTGAAGGAAAGGTCAAAATCGAAGGGCCCGCGAAGGTGAAACGAGAGTACGAAAAGATGCTGCAGAAGGCTGCGGAAAACTGATCAACAGCAAAGGAGACTCCCATGAAAATATACAGCAGCAATATCGCGGATGGAAACGTGGAGGCGCTTCTCTTGATCGAGGGTGCCGAGGCAGCCTGTGATTCGACAGAAGCTGCGGCGGAAAAAGCGATCCGCGCTTTCGCGCGTGAACAGAACCTCGCTCCGCTTCAGTTTGTCCGCATTTTGGATTTGGACAAACAGGACGACGGTGCGATCATGCTGCATTTCGAAGCCGCGGAAAAGCCTTTCGTGACGCTCGGTCAGTATCGGGGAATCAGAACGGGGATTCCCCGCAATGACACTGAGCATTTCACATCTGCAGCGCTTGACAGGGCAGCTGCAAATGCATCTGTAAATATTCCCGGTCTTCTTGTTGAACGCCGGCTGGATGCCATGCGTTTACAGCGCAGAAGCGACGTTCTTGGAAGCGTGAAATACGCAACTCTAACCGATCTTTATATGATTCTTCGCTCGCTCAACGAAGAACTCGCCGTGCCGCTCAGTCCCGATTCCGTATGGCAGGCTGCGGTTCAGGCCACGCAGGAACTCACCCGGGAGGATGCTCAGAAATCTGTCGATCGGCTGTTGGCCGTCATCGGCGAGGCACTTTCTCAAAGCGGAGAGGAATTAACTCCCACTGTCATCGGGCAGGCTGTAGAGGCACGCATCGCGCAGCGAGAAAACATGGATGCGAAGCATGCCGCGGACGAGCTTTTTCTGACTTATCTCCGCCTGCGCGGGCAGAGCGAGGAGCAGTGGCGCGACGAACAGCGTCCTCTTGCCGCAGAGCTTGTCCGTACGGAACTTGTGCTT
>JAFZAZ010000014.1 GCA_017561985.1 Lachnospiraceae bacterium | reverse complement strand
TACCGGACCATGTAAATAACCGGAAAACCTAAATATAAACGCAGATAACAAATTTGCACTTGCTGCCTAATTAGGCAGCTGTCGGCCCGCGGCACCCACGCAGCGGTCAACCGGCATCATCTACGTGGGAAACGACACGCGGTAAGCTTTGCCCGCGTGGGCGTAAGATGAAGCTACTGATCCTGCCTGCCCGTTCATCGGCGCGCGGGGGAGGGAACGGGCGCAAGCCGTATAGGTGATCTGTAATGGGAGAAACCGCAATGGATGGGCATTCGGACAGGGGTTCGACTCCCCTCAGGTCCATAGGACTCAACCGCATCGTACTTCGGTAACGATGCGGTGTTTTTTTGCACAAAATCTTGTGTAATCGGACGAGTCATGATACAATACAACTGATTGGGCACATATGGTCAGACGCAGGAAGACAACAGTTAGTTTCAGGAGTCGGAGTATGAGTGACGACATTAAAAACGCCGTGGAAGGCGTTCGAATCAATAAATACCTCAGCGAGGCCGGCATCTGTTCGAGACGCGAGGCGGACCGTCTGGTGGAGGCCGGACAGGTCACCGTCGACGGTGTGATCGCAAAGACCGGAGACCGTGTGCTTCCCGGACAGAAGGTCGTGGTTGCGGGCGCGGAGGCGCACAAGGAGGAGCAGGATATTCTCCTCGCATTTTACAAGCCGAAGGGGATCGAATGCACTTCGGACCGGAGCAACCCGGACAATATCATCGATTACATTCATTACGGAAAACGCATATATACCATCGGCCGCCTTGACAAAAACTCGAGCGGACTGGTGCTTCTCACGAACAACGGCGATCTGGCGTACCGCATTGCGAAGGCCGGTGAGCGGCACGAGAAGGAGTACGTTGTCGCCGTAGACAAGCCGATCACGGAGGAGTTCCTCGAGGGTATGGCGAAGGGTGTGCCGATCCTGGGAAAGGTTACGGCGCCGGCGAAGATCCGCCGCACCGGGGACCAGACATTTTCCATCGTGCTGATCCAGGGGCTGAATCGTCAGATCCGCCGCATGTGTGAGTATTTCGGTTACCGCGTGGTGTACTTAAAGCGCATCCGCGTTATGAACATTTCGCTCGGAGCGCTTCCGCGCGGACAATACCGCGAGGTTTCGCCCGAGGAGCGCGCACAGCTGTATCGCCTGCTGTGACGGTCGGGACGAACACCGGAAGGCGTTTTTGACGGGCATTTTTCGAAGAAAAAGATACATTTCGCAGGATAAGGTAAGACATTTACTATGGACGCAAACAACGGTAAAATCGAACGGATTCATGAACTTGTGGGCATCCTCGACCGCGCGGCGCGCGTGTACGAGCAGGAGGACCGCGAGATCATGAGCAACCACGAGTACGACGCCCTCTATGACGAGCTTCGTTCGCTGGAGGAGGAGACCGGACTTGTGCTTGCGAACTCTCCGACGCAGCGCGCGGGCTACGAGGTTCTCTCGGAGCTTCCGAAGGAGCGCCATGAATCGCCGATGCTCTCGCTGGACAAGACGAAGGAGGTCGAGGCCCTCCGTGAGTTTCTCGGTGATCATGAGGGCATGCTCTCATGGAAAATGGATGGTCTTACCATCGTTCTCACGTACCGCGACGGCGAGCTCGTGAAGGCTGTTACGCGCGGAAACGGTGAGATTGGAGAGGTTATCACCAACAATGCGAAAGTGTTTAAAAACATTCCGCTTCGCATCGCGTGCAAGGGAGAACTTGTGCTGCGCGGTGAGGCAGTGATCCGATACAGTGATTTTGAAGAGATCAACGCGCGCATCGAGCGCGACGAGGACCGTTATAAGAACCCGCGCAATCTGTGCAGCGGAACCGTTCGGCAGCTGAACAACGAGATCACGGCGCAGAGAAGCGTGTATTGCTTCCCGTTTACGCTGATCTCCGTGGACGGAGCACCCGGATTTGCAACGCGCAAAGAGCAGATGGAGTATCTCCGTGAGCTCGGGTTTACGCCGGTTGAGTACCGCATGGTTACTGCGGAGACGATCGAGGAGACCGTGGCGTGGTTTGCAGCAAAGATCGAGCGAAATGATTTTCCGTCGGACGGTCTGGTGCTTTGTTATAATGACATTGCGTACGGCAATTCGCTGGGACGCACCGCCAAATTCCCGCGCGATGCCATCGCGTTTAAGTGGCGCGACGAAATCCGTCAGACGACGCTTCTCGCGATCGAATGGAGTCCTTCCAGAACGGGTCTGCTGAATCCGGTTGCCATCTTTGCGCCGGTCGAGCTCGAGGGCACGACAGTACAGAGAGCGAGCGTTCACAACGTGAGCATTGTCGAGGAGCTTGCGCTCGGTATCGGCGACACCGTCGACGTATACAAGGCGAACATGATCATCCCGCAGATTTCCGAGAACCATACCAGGAGCGGAAACACTGCCGTGACGGACGGCATGCAGAGCGCTGCGGGCAACGCAGACGCGATGCTTCGCAGCGTCAATAAGAATGTCCCGGATGTCTGTCCGGTGTGCGGCGGCCGCACGGAAGTGCGAATGCTGAACGAGGCGAAGACGCTTTATTGTACGAACCCGGACTGCACGGCCAAGAAGGTCGGAATGTTCGAGCATATGGTGCAGCGCGACGCGCTCAATATCGAAGGCCTTTCCGAGGCGACGCTTGAGAAGTTCATCGGCCTCGGGATCGTACATAAACCCGCGGATCTGTTCCGCCTTGCGGCGCACAGAGACGTGCTCACGAAGACCGAGGGCTTCGGCGAGAAGTCGTTTGAGAATCTTCTTGCCGCATGCGAGAAGGCGAGAACCGTGTCCATGCCGAAGTTTCTGTACAGTCTCGGCATCCCCGGTATCGGGCTTGCGAACGCAAAACTCATCTGCCGCGAGTACGCATATGATTTCGACAGGATCATGAACGTGAGCGCGGAAGAGCTTCGGGAAGTCGAGCGCCTTGGCGATGTTTTAGCCGGCAACTTCACAAGCTTTATGGCGGATGCGGGCAACCGCGCGATGATCGAAGACCTTCTCACGGAGATCACGTTCGAGGCGGCTGCACAGACGCAGGAGTCGCAGATCACCGGCAAGACGTTCGTGATCACCGGATCGGTTGAGCATTTTCCGAACCGCGACGCGGTGAAAGAGTTCATCGAGATGCGCGGCGGCAAAGTGGCAGGTTCGGTTTCCGCGAAGACAGACTATCTGATCAACAACGATACGGCGAGCAATTCGTCGAAAAATAAAAAAGCGAAAGAGCTCGGGATCCCGATCATCTCGGAGGAGGAATTCCTCCGTCTTGTCGGCGGGAACGGGGAACAATAAACGCGTCGGGCGCGGGGGCGTCCGGCTGCGGAGATACAGGAGGCAAATGACATGCCAATCAAAGTTGCGAACGATCTGCCGGCGCGCAAGGTGCTGGTGGACGAGAATATTTTCGTGATGGACGAAAACAGGGCGACAACGCAGGACATCCGACCGCTTTCGATCGCGATCCTCAACTTGATGCCGCTCAAGGAGGACACCGAGGTACAGTTGATGCGCAGCCTTTCGAACACGCCGCTGCAGATCGACCTCACGTTCCTCACGACAGCTACGTACACCGGCAAGAACACGGCGAAAAATCACCTCGACCAGTTTTATCTGACGTTCGATGACATCAAAAACCGCCGCTTTGACGGACTGATCATCACCGGCGCTCCGGTGGAGCAGATGGAGTTTGAGGAAGTCGCGTACTGGGACGAGCTTGTCGACATTATGGAGTGGAGCAAGACTCATGTGACGAGCACGATCCACATCTGCTGGGGAGCACAGGCCGCGCTTTACCACCATTACGGGATTCCGAAGATCCCGCTCGAGAAGAAGATGTTCGGTCTGTTCCGGCACCGCGTGATGAACCGCCGCGAACCTCTGGTGCGCGGATTTGACGACGAATTTTGGATGCCGCATTCCCGCCATACGACGGTGAATCCCGAGGACATCCGGAACCATCCGGAGCTCACGATCATGGCCGAGTCCGAACAGGCCGGCGTATTCCTCGTGATGGCGAAAGAGGGAAGACAGATCTTTGTCATGGGCCATCCCGAGTACGACCGTGTGACGCTCGACAAGGAGTACAAGAGAGATCTCGGCAAGGGCCTTCCGATTGACCTTCCGCAGAATTACTATCCGAACGATAACTGCAATGAACGGCCGCTTCTTCTGTGGCGCGGCCATGCAAATACATTGTATACCAACTGGCTGAACTATTATTGTTACCAGTTGACACCTTACGACTGGACGTTCTGAGAAGTGCCCCGGCACTGCGGGACGGACAGGACATGGGAAAATGCGTAGGTAAGTATTTACGAAGGTGAGGTAACGGAATGAATTATCCCCTGCTTCTGATCAGGATGTTCGGCGGATTGGCGCTTTTCCTGTACGGAATGCGCCTGATGAGCAGCAGCCTGAAGGAGAGTTCCTCCGGCAAATTGAAATCCATGATGGAGAAGGTGACGGGCAATCCGTTCAAGGCTTTCCTCCTCGGATTTCTTGTGACGGCTGTCATTCAGTCTTCGACAGCGACGATCGTGATCACGTCGGGCCTTGTGGCCGGCGGAATTATCACGCTGAATCAGTCGCTCGGCATCATCGTCGGCGCGAACGTCGGTACGACCGTAACCGGCCAGATCGTCCGTCTGATGGACCTGAATTCGGATTCCACGTCGTGGCTCACCTTTTTGAAACCTACGACACTTGCACCGATTGCTCTTGTCATCGGCATTTTGCTTTTGATGTTCATCCGGATCAGGAGGTCCGATGCCATCGGAAGCGTCGCAATGGGCTTCGGTATTTTGTTCACCGGCCTCATCAACATGTCGGATTCGGTGAACGGACTGACCGAGACCGGCGTCATCGACAAGATATTCGCGGGAATCGGGCGAAATCCTTTCCTGGGCTACCTGAGCGGAGCAGGAGTGGCGTTTACGCTGCAGAGTTCCTCCTCGACGGTGGCAATCCTGCAGACGATGGCAACGTCGCCGAACACGATTATCACATTCGGCGTTGCATATATCATCATCGTCGGAATTTACCTCGGAGACTGTCTCACGACCGGCATCGTGTGCGCGATCGGAGCGAAAGCGGATGCGATGCGTGTCGGTATCGTAAATATTCTGTTTAACCTCGGCAAGACGTTCCTTGTTCTTGTCGTCGTCAATGTGCTTCACGCGTTCGGTGTGCTGGATTCCCTGTGGAATCAATCCATGACGGCAGGAAGCATTGCCAACACGAACACGGTGTTCAATCTCGGATGTGCCATCGTGCTGCTTCCTCTTGTCAGCGTTTTTGCCAGACTTTCGCGGCGGATTGTCAAGGATTCCCCGGAGAAGAAAGTGGACATCCCCGAGTTCGAAGCGCTCAATCCTGTGTTTTACGCGACGCCCGCACTTGCGTTCAACAGCTGTTATAATGCGCTGAAACGCATGTTTAACCTGTCGGTTGAGAACATCGACCGGGCGATGGGGCTGATCGACAATTACGACCTCTCGGTCAAGGAGCAGCTGGACCGTGACGAGGATATTATCGACACACTCGCGGACGGCGTCAGCAATTATCTTGTGCAGCTTTCGCCTCACCTCAATGAGAACCTTCACATCCGTATTCTGGATCAGTACTACAAACTCGTCGGCGAGTTCGAGCATATGGGAGACCACGCGTACGATATCTCGGAGCGCGCGCGTATCCTGAACGAGGAAAATGTGCATTTTTCGGATGCGGCGCATGCGGAACTTACCGTATCCCGCGAGGTTATGGACCGCTTGCTGGATCTTGCAAGACAGTCGTTCGAACGGCGTGATGTCGATGCGGCGCGTGAGATAGAACCGCTCGAGGAGGTCATGGACGACATGATCCATGCGCTCAGCGACAACCATATGGCGCGCCTGCGCGAGGGCAAGTGCTCGGTCAACGCAGGAACCGGACTGCTCGATGTGCTGACGCATTTTTCGCGAATTGCGGACACGTGCTCGAACATCGGTGTTGCGGTCATCACGCGAGTAAATCCCGAGATTGCGAACAGTGCGCACGACTATGTCACGCAGCTTCACCAGGGCCACGACCTTGCATACAACAAGTCGTATCATGCGGCTCACGATCAGTATTTTGAAAAACTCGGCAAAGCACAGCAGGCGGCTCACGGAGACGCGAGCGAGGGCCAGCTGTCTTTGGCGGATCTTGCCGGAGGTGCGTCCGGCAAATAAATGCGCGAAAGGAAAAAGGGTTTACGATGGTAACAGAGAAAAAGAGTACGATTTCCTACCGCCTCTGGGCGAAGGATGCGACGCGTGAGTTCTCCGAGGAAGTGACCGTGCTCCGGATGGACAACGGAAGCATCACGTATGCGATGGGAATCACGCAGGAAGGGTATTTGCTGCATTGTTATTTCGGTGCTCCGATCGGGGATGATGACATTTCGTATCTGATGCGCCTTTCCGATCATCCGTTCACGCCGAACGGAAACAACCGCGACCGCCTGATCTTCATGGATTCGCGGTTGTTTGAGTTCCCGTGCCCGGGAACCGGTGACTACCGCGAGCCATGTCTTATGGTAATCGACGAGGACGGAATGTCGACATGTGACCTGCGTTTCACCGGATACCGTGTCGAGAAGGGAAAACCGAAGCTTCGCCAGAAGGGCGTGTCCTGCATCCCGGCTACGTATGCATCGGCAGATGAAGCGGAGACGCTTATCGTCACGCTTGAGGATTCGCACTGCGACCTCACCGTAGAGCTTACATACACGATGTTTAAGGACCTGGCGGTCGTCACGAGAAGCGCGCGCGTCATCAATCGCGGCTACAGCGACATCCGCATTCAGCAGTTCCTCTCGGGATGCGTCGAGTGGGATCACAGCGTTTTTGAAATGATCACCCTGAACGGAAACTGGGCGAGAGAGCGCGCTGTGTCGCGCGTACCGCTCCACAGCGGCAAGCAGTCGGTGGAGAGCCGCAGAGGCATCTCGTCGCATCAGCACAATCCGTTTCTCGGCCTTGCCGCGCCGAATACGACCGAGGAGTCGGGCGAGGTGTACGGCTTCAACCTTGTGTACAGCGGAAACTTCCTCGCGGAGGCGGAGGTGTCCACGAGCGGTTACACGCGCATGGTGATGGGCATCAATCCGTATGATTTTTCGTGGCTTCTGAGACCGGAGGAGGACCTCACGGCACCTGAGCTTGTCATGGTGTACTCCCGTGACGGTATCGGCGCAATGTCGCGCACGTTCCACGATCTCTACCGCAGACACCTGATCCGCGGTCAGTGGAAGGACAAGATGCGCCCGGTGCTGATCAACAACTGGGAGGGCACGTACTTCAACTTCGACGAGGAGAAGATCTACGCGATCGCCAAATCCGCATCCGAGATGGGAATCGAGATGCTCGTCCTCGACGACGGATGGTTCGGCAAGAGAAATTACGACGACTGCTCGCTCGGCGACTGGTATGTCAACGAGGAGAAGCTCAAGGGCGGCCTGAAGCCTCTGGTTGACCGCATCAACGCGCTAGGCATGAAGTTCGGCCTCTGGTTCGAGCCCGAGATGGTGAGCCCGGACAGCGACCTGTTCCGCGAGCATCCCGACTGGGCAATCCAGATCATCGGTCGCGATATGACGCAGGCGAGAGAGCAGTATGTTCTCGACTACTCGAATCCCGAGGTGAGGGAAAATGTCTACGGACAGATCCGCGCGATCCTCGACAACGCCAATGTAGAATACATCAAATGGGATATGAACCGCGCACTGTCCGAGGTCGGCTCCACGACGCTTCCGAGAAAGCGCCAGCGCGAGCTGTGGCATCGCTATGTGCTCGGTGTTTACGAGGTGATGGACCGCCTCACGACGGACTATCCGAATCTTCTTCTCGAGGGCTGCTCGAGCGGCGGAGCGAGATTTGACCCCGGCATGCTTTATTTTGCGCCGCAGATCTGGGCTTCCGACGACACCGATGCGATCGAGAGACTGAAGATCCAGCACGGCACAAGCATTTGCTACCCGGTATCCACGATGGGAGCGCACGTGTCCGACTGCCCGAACCACGCCATCGGCCGAACGACGCCGTTCGCAACGAGAGGCGATGTCGCCATGGTCGGAACTTTCGGCTATGAGCTCGACGTAACGCGCATCCCGAAGGAGGACCGCGAGGCGATCCCCGGACAGATCGAGAAGTTCAAGAAGTTCAATCCATTGGTGCGCACGGGAGACCAGTACCGCCTCGGAAATCTCTTTGAGGACGATTCTTTCGACGCGTGGATGTTCGTGGCGAAAGACAAGTCCGAAGCGGTGTTTACGTTTGTTCAGATCCTGAACCGTCCTTCGACGCCTTCGCGCCGCATTCTTCTTCGCGGACTCGATCCGAAGCGCTCTTACCGCAACGAGGACACCGGTGAGGTGAGACTCGGCGAGACCTGGATGCGCGGCGGCCTGATCGTCGGCGCGTTCGGGGATTTTGTGAGCAGAACCATGCATTTTACGGCAGTGTAATTGATACGGAGATACAATATGGACGTGATCAAACCTTACAAGCGAGGCTGCGGTTATTCCTACGCGCTCGGTGCGTTTCCGACGTTTGAGCTTTTGCGGAAGCGGCCGAAGTCGACGATCGGCGTGTTCGTGCACAGCACGTTCCCGGAGAAAGAGAGAGTCGAGGCGCTCTGCGAAGAGGAGGGCATTCCGGTCTGGTACAACGACAAGGCGATCGCGCGCCTGAGC
Source organism: Lachnospiraceae bacterium (assembly GCA_017561985.1). Next base: position 245,883 of record JAFZAZ010000014.1, on the reverse strand, counting down.
GACAAGGAAAATGTCTTCGTCATCGGTGTGTTCCGGACCAGTGAGCAGAGACTCAATCCGGAAAATCCTCACGTGATGCTCGTAAATCCTTCGAACATGGGCAATCTCGGCACGATCCTCCGCACCTGCCTTGCGTACGGGATCCACGATCTCGCGATCATTGCGCCCGGCGTGGACTGGCTGAACCCGAAGGTAGTGCGCGCGTCGATGGGAGCGATATTCTCGATGCGCATCGCGATGTACGATTCGTTTGAAGAGTACGTGAGCTTTGCGTCCGGCGTAGGGAGAGAGTATTTTCCGTTTATGCTCAACGGCGGTTTTGAGCTTTCGCCGGTGACATGTCCCAAGCCGAAGCTGTTCACGCTTGTGTACGGAAACGAGGCGACGGGCCTTCCCGCGGTGTATGCGGAGGTCGGCACGGCGATCAAGATTCCGCAGTCGGACGAGGTGGATTCGCTGAATCTCACGATCGCGGTCGGCATCGGTCTGTTCTGCTTCCGGGGCGGAAACGTCGGCAAAGAATAAGAATAAAGGAACGTGCGGGAGCATAGCTGCATTTTCCGAAAAATGTTGTTGACAATTACGGTATCGCCGTGTATACTTGCAAAGGTGTTAAGAAAAAAACTTTACACTGATGCGGAGGTGGCACGATGAGCACCGGCAGAGAGGGAAAGATCCGTGGCAAGAAGGCCGACGCGGAGGAATGGCTCCACGAGGCGGTTGATCTTTCCGTGTATTATGCGTATTACGGAGCGCTGCTCTCGGAGCGTGCGCGTTCGATTTTTGAAGATTATATCGCGAACGACATGTCGCTCGCGGAGATATCCAGAGACTACGGCCTGAGCCGTCAGGGCGTTTACGACGTCGTGAAGCGGTGCGGTGCCAAACTCTATGAGTATGAGGATAAACTTCGGCTTGCGGAACGGTTTCGCGGGCTGGAGGAGCAGGCGGAGAAGATCCGTGACGGGATTGCCGGTCTTTCGGAGCGATGTGGGGAACCGCAGTCGGCGGAAGCGCTTGATAAGCTGGCGAAGCTTGCGGAGGATCTGCTTGCAAGCCTGCAGTAAGGAGAACGAAAGTGGCATTCGAGAATCTTTCGGATAAATTGCAAAATGTATTCCGGCGGCTTCGCGGCAAGGGAAGACTTTCGGAGAGCGACGTCAAGGAAGCGATGCGCGAGGTCAAGCTTGCGCTGCTCGAGGCGGACGTCAACTTCAAAGTCGTAAAGCAGTTCATCGCCGCGGTTACGGAGCGTGCGGTCGGTCAGGACGTTCTCAACAGCCTGACGCCCGGTCAGATGGTCATCAAGATCGTTAACGAAGAGATGATCGCATTGATGGGAGACACGACGACGGAGATCGAGATGGTTTCCGGCGGTCCCACCGTCATCATGATGTGCGGTCTCCAGGGTGCCGGCAAGACGACCATGTGCGCAAAGCTGGCCGGCAAGTTTAAGGGACAGGGCAAGCGGCCGCTTCTGGTCGCATGCGACATTTACCGCCCGGCGGCCATCGACCAGTTGAAGGTCAACGGCGACAAGGTCGGAGTTCCCGTATTTTCCATGGGAACCAACAACCGCGCGGTCAACATCGCAAAGGCTGCGATGGAACATGCCCGCAAGGAGGACAACAACGTTATCATCATCGATACCGCAGGTCGTCTGCACATCGATGAGGAACTTATGGACGAGCTTTCCGAGATCAAGAAAGCCGTCGGCGTTCACCATACTGTTTTGACAGTCGATGCGATGACCGGTCAGGACGTGCTGAACGTGGCAACAACATTTGACGAAAAGATCGGCATCACCGGCGTGATCCTCACGAAGCTCGACGGCGATACGAGAGGCGGTGCGGCGCTTTCGCTGCGCGCAGTCACCGGAAAACCGATTTTGTACGTAGGTACCGGCGAGAAGCTCACGGACGTGGAGCAGTTCTATCCCGACCGCATGGCTTCGAGAATCCTCGGCATGGGCGATGTGCTCACACTGATCGACAAGGTGCAGGCCGAAGTTTCCGAGGAACAGGCGAAGGAGCTTGAGAAGAAGTTCCGTCGCGCCGACTTCAATTTCGAAGACTTCTACGGACAGATCCAGCAGATGAAGAAGATGGGTGGCATCAAGAGTCTTCTCGGAATGCTTCCCGGCATGGGACAGCTGAAAGATCTCGAAATCGACGACGATGCGTTCAAGCAGACCGAGGCGATGATCAACTCGATGACGCGCCAGGAGCGCCTGGCTCCCGACATCATCACGCCGCCGAGAAAACGCCGTATTGCAAAGGGCGCCGGCGTGGACATCGCAGATGTGAACCGTCTGATGAAGCAGTTCGAGCAGTCGAAGAAGATGATGAAGCAGATGTCCGGCATGATGAACGGCAAAAAGGGCAAGAAGTTCGGCATGAAGCTGCCGTTCGGTTTCTAAATTTGTTATACGTGGCCGGAAGGTCATTTATATAGGGCATTTTGCCTGAGTTTTACGGATTACACTAAGGAGGTGAATATACTATGGCAGTAAAGATTCGCTTGAGAAGAATGGGACAGAAGCATGCTCCTTTCTACAGAGTGATTGTCGCGGATGAGAGATCCCCGAGAGACGGAAGATTCATCGCTGAGATCGGTACGTACGATCCGACGAAGGAGCCGATGGCATTCCGCGTTGATGAGGAAGCTGCAAAGCAGTGGCTTGCAAACGGCGCTCAGCCTACGGAGACCGTTGCCAGATTGTTTAAGCAGGCCGGTATTGCGAAGTGATCGGAGGGTGCGCGATGAAAGAATTGGTGGAAGTTATCGCTAAGTCTCTGGTTACTTGTCCTGACCAGGTAGTCGTTACGGAGACCGTCAACGGCAACAACGTAGTGATAACGCTCAAAGTTGCGCCCGACGATATGGGTAAAGTAATCGGTAAGCAGGGACGCATTGCGAAGGCGATCCGCACAGTGGTGAAGGTCGCTGCAGTCAAAGAGGACAAGAAGGTTGTTGTGGATATTCTGCAATAAACGTCGGGCTGTTGTGAAGAGCAACAGCCTTTTCTTTAAGAAACCGCAGGAGGACAGACATGAGTCTTGACGATATGCTTCGCGTGGGCGTATATGCGAACACGCACGGGATCCGCGGAGAGATCAAATTGTGGCCGACAACGGACGATCCGGGGCGGTTTCACAAAGGTCTGAAGCTGTATCTCGACACCGGCCGCGAGCCAATGGAACTCACGGTCGAGTCGGTGAAAAACTTCAAAAACATGGTCATTCTCGGCTTTGCGGGCATTCATTCGATCAACGACATCGAACGCTACAAGGGAAGCGACATCTACGTAAGCCGCGAGGATGCGCTGCCGCTCGAGGAGGGCGAGTACTATATCTGCGACCTCGTCGGATGTGCTGTCGTTGAGGAAAACGGGACTCCTGTCGGAACGCTTACGGACGTCATGACGACCGGAGCGAACGACGTTTATATCGTCACTACGCCGCAGAAGCGGGAGATTCTTCTCCCGGTCATTCCCGACTGCATCAAAAAAGTGGACATCCCCAACAAGGTTGTCACGGTTTATCTGATGCCGGGACTCGTTTAGGAGGACATATGATATTTCATGTGATGACTCTTTTTCCGGAGATGGTGAAAGACGGCCTTCACACGAGCATTCTCGGCCGTGCGATGGACGCGGGCATCATCGCGGTTGACACCGTAAACATCCGGGATTATTCGGAAGATAAGCATCGCCATGTCGACGATTATCCGTACGGCGGCGGTGCCGGCATGGTCATGGCGGCCGAGCCGATCGCCAAATGCTTCGATGCCGTGATACAGGGCATGAGCAAAAAGCCCAGAGTAGTGTATCTCACCCCCTGGGGCCGCGTGTTTGACCAGAATATGGCGAAGGAGCTTGCGGCCGAGGAGGAACTCGTATTCCTGTGCGGACATTACGAGGGCGTCGACGAGAGAGTTCTCTCGGAGATCGTCACGGACTATGTCTCGATCGGCGACTACGTGCTCTCGGGGGGCGAACTGCCTGCCATGGTGATGATCGACGCCATCGCACGCATGGTTCCCGGCGTTCTCACGAACGAGGAGAGCGGAGAGACGGAGAGCTTTATGAACGGCCTTCTGGAGTACCCGCAGTATACGCGCCCCGAAGTGTGGCGCGATCAGCCGGTGCCCGAAGTGCTTCTGAGCGGCCATCATGCAAAGATTGCGGAGTGGCGCATGCAGCGCTCCATCGACCGCACGGTACAGTACCGCCCGGAGCTGATGGACGGCGTTATGCTCGACAAAAAGAGCGCAAAATATTATCGGGAGCTTCTCGCCTCGCAAAAGAAAGACGGGGAGAGCTGACCATAAACAAAAGGGTTTACAAAGAGAAGAGGAGGTATGACTATGGAAGATAACAACGGCGTTCTTCAGGAAAACGCATCCGGCACTGCTGCGGCTGCACAACCGGTATCGATCGTTTCGAAGTCAGGTTACTTGACGAAGGTGAAGTACATCGGCGACATTCTCGGTGTTATCATCAGCGTTTTGCTGATCATCGGCGGATTGAGCGGGACCATGGTCCTTCGCTTTACCTCAAGCAGCACCGCTCTTGTTGTCGTCGGTTTTCTGTTCCTCGCATGGGACATCTTTTCTATCGTCATGAAGACGAAAAATGCAAAAGAGGTGGACGAGGTGGCCGCCGTACGCGATCAGACGGTTCAGCAGATGCTCGCCGCTGTTTCCGCGCAGAATGTGCCGCTTTCTTCGCCGGCCACCATTACAGTGGCGAACGAGAAGCTTTTCCTGGACTGCGGACCGTGCCTGAACGGTGTCGGGATGACGAAAATAAAGGGCGGTTTCGAATGGTCTGCCCAGGCGGCAAATGTGCGCAACGTGCTGAGCTTTACAAAGCTTGACGTGACGGCATTGTTCGACATCACGGCATATTCGGGACTTGAGTTCAGGATCGTGCAGGAAAAGGGCGTGCTTACGGTGGTGTTCCCCGCGGGAGTAAAGCTTGTTTCGGACGGTAGACAATAGAATAAATCGTTGAAAAAATGCTTGCATTTTACGAAACGGTGTGGTATATTTGATACCCGTGAGACGCGATGTTCCGCTGTGCCGACGAGCGGCAGTATGAAGACCGCAGGATAATTGAAGGAGGTCATGACAATGACAGACAAGGAGTACATGGAGTCTCTTGCAAAAGAGAACATGAAGGAAAGCGTTGATTCCTTCGCAGTCGGCGATACGGTTCGTGTGTTGTCGAAGGTAAAGGAAGGTAACCGCGAGCGTACCCAGGCATTCGAGGGCGTTGTGGTTAAGAGACAGAACGGCGGTGTACACGAGACGTTCACGGTTCGTAAGAACTCGAACGGCTGCGGTGTTGAGAAGACCTGGCCGCTGCATTCCCCGATCATTGAGAGCATCACCGTGATCCGTCACGGTAAGGTTCGCCGCGCGAAACTTACGTATCTGCGCGAGAGAACCGGTAAGGCTGCCAAGGTTAAGGAAGTTCTTCGCTGAGAAAACGCAAAGCGTCCGGATTTGTCCGGACGCTTTTTTCATGCCCAAAAACGCGTTGTTGCTTGAATAAATGCGGAATGTTTGCTATACTTACAATATTGTGGAGGAGTGTTGTCACAAGCTTGGTATTTGGCGCAAAATGCGTGTGAACTCGGAGGATTGACGTGGCTCAGCGGTATGATTTTACACATGCGGAACGCAAGGAAAAAGTCCTGCGGATCTGTCTTCAGACAGGCATCTGGATCGTGTCGGTCGCGGTCGTTGTAACGATCGCGTGGCTGATCATCCGGCTGTGCATCGAGAAGACGACGGTCGTTGACGCCTCGATGGAGCCGACGCTCTCCGAGGGTGATTCCATCGTCATCGATACGATCACGTACCGCATACGAAGCCCCAGAAGACACGAGATCATCGTGTTCCAGCAGGGCGACAGCGAGCATAGCTTCTACAACATCAAGCGTGTCGTCGGGCTTCCCGGCGAGAAGGTGCGCATCTCGGAGGGCGTTGTGTACATCAACGGCGTTGCCATGGAGGAGTTCGCCAACGTCGATACGATGATCCTGCCCGGTCTTGCGAACTATGAGATCGCGCTTGCGGACGATGAGTATTTTGTGCTCGGCGATTCGCGAAACAACTCGGAGGACAGCCGTTACGCGACTGTCGGCAATGTGAAGAGAGAGGACATCATCGGGCGCGCATGGATCCGGACAAACAAGTTCGGATTCGTAAACAGTCTGAATAAGCGCGCGACGGAGTGAGAATATGAGTGAGAACAAAGAGACCATCATAAATTGGTATCCCGGCCATATGGCGAAGGCGAAGCGCCAGATGCAGGAGGATATGAAGATCATCGACGTCGTCGTGGAGCTCGTGGATGCGCGCATCCCGTACAGCAGCAAAAACCCCGACATCGATGCACTCGCGGGCGGCAAATCCCGCGTTCTTCTGCTGAACAAGGCGGACCTCGCGGACCCCGATGTGACAGCGCTTTGGAAGAGCCTGTACGAAAGTCGCGGATTTACGGTCGCAGCAATTGATTCCCGCAGAGGAAACGGTCTCAAGATCGTGGAAAATTGTATCCTGGAGGCCTGCAGGGAGAAGATCGAGCGCGACCGGCGAAGAGGCATCGTAAACCGGCCGCTCCGCGCTATGATCGTGGGAATCCCGAACGTCGGCAAATCGACGTTCATCAACAGTTTTGCGGGCAAGGCGGTCGCAAAGACCGGCGACAAACCCGGTGTGACCAAGGGGAAACAATGGATCCGGCTGAACAAAACCGTAGAGCTTCTCGATACGCCCGGTATTCTCTGGCCGAAGTTTGAGAGCCCCGAAGTCGGCAGACGCATCGCATGGATCGGTTCGGTAAATGACCGCATCCTTGTCACGACGGAGATGGCGGAAGGCCTTCTCGTGTTCCTCACAGAGAGGTATGCGGGGCTTGTCGGTGCATATTACGGCATCGACGAGGACACGGCGGGATGCGACGTGCCGGGTGCGGAGCTTCTTCAGCGCATCGCAGTGCGGCGCGGATGTATCCGAAAGGGCGGCGAGGTCGATCTCGAGCGTGCAGCCAACCTCGTGAGCGAGGATTTCAAGAGTGTAAAAATCGGTCGCGTCAGTCTGGAGAAGCCTTCGGACATCCCCGGGGACGTGAAGGATCGGAGGAAATCATGATCTCGATTGCCGAACTGAGGGAGAAGCTCGGAGCGTGCGCGGAGGAAGCTCTTCCGGCCATGATCGCGGAGTACAGAGAAGATTCCCGCGCGGGCGCACAGAACCTGTTAAAGAGCGCGCAGAAGCGCTATGATGCGTATCAAAAGGAACTGGCACGCACCGAGGAAATGTGGCATTTTGAGCGGTTGTATCCGGACCGCGAATACATCGGAGGAATCGACGAGGTCGGCCGCGGACCCCTTGCGGGACCGGTCGTGGCTGCCTGCGTGATCCTCCCGAAGGATTGCAAACTGCTGTACATCAACGACTCCAAGCAGCTTTCCGAGAAGAAGCGCGAGGAGCTTTACGACCGCATCCTTGAGGAGGCCGTGAGCGTCGGGATCGGCGTGGTTTCCCACGAGGTTATTGATAAGATCAACATTCTACAGGCGACATTTTGCGCGATGCGGGAAGCGATCGACCGCATGGACATCAAGCCGGACCAGCTGCTGGTCGATGCGGTTCATATCCCCGAGGTTTCGATACCGCAGAGGGGGATTGTGAAGGGTGATGCGCGCTCCATAAGCATCGCCGCTGCGAGCATCGTTGCGAAGGTGACGCGTGACCGCATGATGGTGGAGATGGATGCGCTGTATCCCGGTTACGGTTTTGCGGGCAACAAGGGCTACGGCTCTGCAGAGCATATACAGAGACTTAGGGAGGTCGGACCGTGCGAGATCCATCGCAGGTCCTTCATTCATTCATTTGTCTGAGTTCGGAGGTTACCGTGAATAAACGGACCGTCGGAACGCTCACGGAGGAGCGCGCTGTTGCGTTTCTCACGGAGCGTGGATATACGATCGTCGAGTGTAATTTCCGTTGCCGGTGCGGCGAGATTGACATCGTTGCACAGAAGGACGGATATCTTGTGTTTGCGGAGGTAAAATACCGCCGCACGACCGCCTGCGGCCTTCCGGAGCAGGCCGTGGATGCGAGAAAACAAGCGACGATACGCAAGGTTGCGCAGTGGTATCTCGTGTCGCACAGGCTGTCTGCGGAGACGCCCGTGAGGTTCGACGTCGTCGCAATGGATGAGACGGAGATCCGTTTGTACGAGAATGCGTTTTAATGTGTCGGAGGGTGAATGGAAGGACATCGAATAACTGAACCGGACGGGAACGGAGTGCGCGTTGTGCAGTTTCCGGCGCTTTCCGTGATACCGGGGATTTTGCATGCATTTTCCACGCGCGAGGGAGGCGTGAGCGACGGAATCTTTTCGTCGATGAACCTCGGCTTCGGGCGCGGGGATGACGATGCGAACGTGCAGGAGAATTTCCGAAGATTTCTCGGCTCCGTCGGCGCGAAGCCGGAGGATGCCGTATTTACAAAACAGACGCACGGAACCGTCGTGCGCCGTGCGACTTACGAGGACCGCGGCATCGGGCTGTTTCGTCCGATTCCTTACGATTCGGTGGACGGTCTGATCACCGATGAGGAAAATGTTGCATTGATCGTTTTCACCGCGGACTGCGTGCCGGTTTATCTTTGCGATCCTGTGCGCAGAGCAATCGGTCTGTGCCATGCCGGATGGCGGGGCACGGTCGCCGGGATCGCCGGAATCACGGTTAACGCGATGCATGACACGTTCGGCTCGGAACCGTCGGATATCGTTGCGGTTGTCGGCCCTTCGCTCTGTCACGACTGTTTTGAAGTCGGCGAGGAGGTCGCGGACGAGTTTGTGCGCGCGTACGGCGAGGAGACGGTGTTCCTGAAGACCGGAAGCAAGCCTCACGTCGATCTTTGGAAGGCAAATGCCATGGACCTCGTTCGCGCGGGAGTGAGCGCGGACCATGTCTCAATCGGAGGTTTGTGCACGATGTGCCGTCCTAAGCTTTTGTTCTCGCACCGCGCAACCGCGGGCAAGAGGGGAAGCAACGCCGCAGTTTTGATGCTGCGAAGCGAGCGGTAACGGCACGGAGAGCACGCGTCCGGTATCTCAGGATACGCGCCGGGCTTGATCTTATCATTTTACGCTGGAGTAACGAATGAATCACGAACACACCATAGTGGATGTCCTCACGGGCAGTCCCGCATGGAAAGCGGGTCTTCGAAAGGGCGACCGTCTAACTGCGATGAACGGGAGGCCTGTCATCGACGTACTCGATTTCCGGTTCGAGGAGGAAGAGAGCAGACTTGAGCTTACGTTCCTTCGCGACGGCAGCGAGATGACCGTGGAAATCGCCAAGGGCGAGTGCGAGGAGCTCGGACTTGTCTTTGCGGAGTCTTTGATGGACGACTACCGTTCGTGCCGTAACGACTGCATTTTCTGCTTTATCAACCAGATGCCGCCGGGAATGCGCGAGACGCTGTATTTCAAGGACGACGACACGCGCCTTTCGTTCCTGCAGGGCAACTATGTGACGCTTACCAACATCTCGGAGGAGGAGCTTGACCGAATCTGCTTCTACAAGCTCTCGCCGATGAACATATCGGTACACACGACCAACCCGGAGCTTCGCTGCAAGATGCTTCACAACCGCTTTGCGGGCACCATCGTAGAGAAACTGCGCCGCCTCAAGGAGGCAGGCATCACGATGAACGGCCAGATCGTTCTCGTGAAGGGGCACAACGACGGCGACGAGCTCGAGAGGACCATCCACGACCTCACCGAGTTTCTGCCGAACATGCAGAGCTTAAGCGTCGTGCCCGTGGGACTCACCAGGTACCGCGACCATCTTCCGAAGCTTGAGACGTTCAAGAAGGACGACGCCCGCGACGTGCTTGCGCGCATCGGAAAATGGCAGAAGATATGCCTTGAGTACTTCGACACACGCTTTGTGTATGCCTCGGACGAGTGGTTCCTCACCGCGGAGCTTCCGCTTCCCGAAGAGGAGGAGTACGAGGGGTATCCGCAGATTGAGAACGGCGTAGGAATGATTCGTTCGCTCCGACAGGAAGTCGAGGACGAGCTTTCGTACTGCGAGTGCGACGAGGATGAGCATCTGGCGACGGTTGTCACGGGAACGCTCGCGGCGCCCGTGATCGAGGAATTGTGCGCGAGAGTGAAGGAGAAATTCCCGGGACTTAAGTACGAAGTAGTCGCGATCGTCAACCATTTCTTCGGCGAGACGATCACGGTTTCGGGGCTTCTCACCGGATCCGATATCATCGATCAGATGAAGGACAAAAAGATACTCGGAAGGTTGCTTCTTCCCGAGAATCTGCTGCGCAGCGGAGAGACGGTACTGCTCGACGACATGACCGTTGCGGATATTGAAAATGCTTTACAAACACGGGTGCGTATTGTAAAATCAGAGGGATATGATTTTGTGGATTCGCTTGTAAAAGAAGGAGATTTTGAAGAAGTATGAGTAAGCCGATTGTGGCGATCGTTGGTCGCCCGAACGTAGGAAAATCGACGCTGTTCAACGCGCTTGCGGGTGAGAAGATCAGCATCGTTCAGGACAATCCCGGCGTGACGCGCGACCGCATCTATGCCGATACGACGTGGCTCGACCACGCGTTTACGATCGTTGACACCGGCGGTATCGAGCCGGATACAAAGGACGCGATGCTTCGCCACATGCGCGAGCAGGCCGAGATCGCGATTGCTTCCGCGGACGTGATCGTGTTCGTTACGGACGTTCGCGAAGGTCTCGTGGACTCCGACAACAAGGTTGCGGACATGCTTCGCCGCTCCGGCAAGCCGATTGTTCTCTGTGTCAACAAGGTGGACAGTTTTCAGAAAATGATGTCTGACGTATATGAGTTTTACAACCTTGGCATCGGCGATCCGATCCCGGTTTCCGCGGCTTCGCGGCTTGGATTCGGAGAGCTTCTCGACGCGGTTGTTGAGCATTTTCCGGCGCATTCGGATTCCGAAGAGGAGGATACACGCCCGAAGGTAGCCATCGTCGGAAAGCCGAACGTAGGAAAGTCCTCGATCGTCAACAAGCTGCTCGGCGAAAACCGCGTGATCGTCTCTGACGTGGCCGGCACGACGCGCGATGCGATCGACACCAGTGTGACGTACAACCACAAGGAATACGTGTTCATCGACACCGCGGGACTGCGCCGCAAGGCGAAGATCAACGAGGAGATCGAGCGCTACAGCGTGATCCGTACGGTTGCGGCCGTGGAGCGCTGCGACGTTGCGGTCGTCGTGATCGACGCGCAGGAGGGCGTTACCGAGCAGGATGCGAAGATCGCCGGAATCGCGCACGAGCGCGGCAAGGGCATCATCATTGCCGTCAACAAATGGGATGCGATCGAGAAGGACGACAAGACCATCTACGAGCACAGAAACCGCATTCGCGAGATCCTTTCGTTCATTCCGTACGCGGATATCGTGTTCATCTCTGCGCTCACGGGACAGCGTCTTCCGAAACTCTTCGACGAGATTGAGAAGGTGATCGAGAACCAGAACAAGCGTATCGGCACGGGCGTTTTGAACGAGATCATGATGGAGGCGACCGTTCTGCAGCAGCCGCCGTCGGACAAGGGACGCCGCCTGAAGCTGTTCTATGTCACGCAGGTTGCGGTCAAGCCGCCGACCTTCGTCATCTTTGTGAACGACAAGGAATTGATGCATTTTTCGTATACTCGCTATATCGAAAACAAGTTCCGGGAAGCGTTCGGGTTTGAGGGAACGAGTCTGAAGTTCATTATTCGCGAGCGCGACGAGGAGAAAAAATAAGGGTGTTTCTGCCCGAAGGAGGGATCGGACATGCCGATCAAGATCATACTCTGTTTTGTCGCGGGATATCTCTGCGGCAATGTGCAGACGGCGTTTTTTGTGGGAAAGGCACACGGAATTGACATTCGCAAATACGGAAGCGGTAACGCGGGAACGACGAACGCGATGCGCACGCTGGGCAAGAAGGCCGGCGGACTTGTGTTCCTCGGAGACCTCTTAAAGGTACTCATCCCAGGAATGATCCTCAAACACGCGATCTTCCCGGGGGAGCCGTATGTCATTTTGCTGTGTGAGATCCTCGGATTCGGCGCCGTGCTCGGACATTGCTTCCCGTTCTGGATGCAGTTCCGCGGAGGCAAGGGTATCGCTGTTACGGCGGGCGCAATGCTTTGCACCGACTGGCGCATGCTTGTGTTTACGTTTGTGTTTATTCTGCTCGTATCTGTGACACATTACGTGTCGGTAGGTTCGCTTTTTGTCGTTGTCGTGTTCCCAATCTACATGGCGATCGTTCACCACGGGGATAAGTACTGGCTGGCGATGACGGGAGTGGCCCTGTTGTACACGGTTTCCGGCGTGTTCATGCATCGCGCGAACATCCGCCGGCTCATCAACGGAACGGAAAATAAAGTCGGCCAGCACGTCAGGGTTGACGATCCTGTAAAGGTCGACGAAAACAAAAATCAGGAGGAACAGTAGGTATGCGTACCATCAGTGTACTCGGTGCCGGAACCTGGGGCACCGCGTTGGCAATCGAATTGGCGGAGAAAGGACAGAAGGTGACGCTCTGGTCTGCCTTGGAGCGCGAGATTGCAGCTCTGGCTGAGGACCGCGAGCACATTGCAAACCTTCCCGGAGCGAAGCTCCCGAAGTCCATTCGCCTGACGACCGATCTCGAGGATGCCTGCAAACAAGCGGAAATTCTTGTGTGTGCGGTCGCATCCCCGTATGTTCGCGAAACTGCAGCCGATATGAAGCAGTACTGCAGAGAGGGACAGATTGTCGTCAATGTGAGCAAGGGAATCGAGGAGAAGACCCTGATGTCCATGACTCAGATCATCGGCGAGGAGATACCGTTCGTACGGCTTGCGGTACTTTCCGGACCGAGCCATGCGGAGGAGGTAAGCCGCGGAATCCCGACGGCGGTCGTTGCGGGTTCTTCTGATCCCGAGGTTGCCGAGATCGTACAGGATGCATTTTTCGCGGACATGTTCCGCGTGTACACGAGCGACGATATGATCGGTATCGAGCTCGGAGGTTCATTGAAAAATGTCATCGCGCTCGCGGCCGGAATGGTTGACGGTCTCCAGTACGGCGACAACACGAAGGCTGCGCTCATGACGCGCGGCATTGCCGAGATCAGCCGTCTCGGCGTGAAAATGGGCGGCAAGGAAACGACATTTTACGGGCTCTCGGGCATCGGTGATCTGATCGTTACCTGCACCAGTAACCACAGCCGCAACCATAACGCGGGAGCATTGATCGGACAGGGCAAGACCCTCGAGGAGACGCTCGCGGAGGTCGGTCAGGTTGTCGAGGGCGTGAACTGCGCGAAGGCTGCGCTTGCGCTCGGAAAGAAATACAAAGTGAGCATGCCGATCGTCGAGGAGATCAACGACGTGTTGTTCCGCGGCGAATCGGTTCGGGATTCTTTGATGGATCTGCTGCGGAGAAATCCCACGGTGGAATACAGCGGAAAATGATGACATGTTGAAACGGTATCTCTTGGAAATTGAGATCGCGGTCATCGTCATCCTTGTCTTTCTTCTTTGCCTGAAGTTTCAGAAGAAGGCGGAGCGCAACGAAAAGCTCGCCGACGGAGAGCATCGGGTAGTGGAGATCTCGGAGGACGGTGTCGTGAGGTCTGCGGACGGACGCGTGTACTTTCCGACCGGATACGTGCAGCCCGGCGAAGCAACACCTACGGTGACACCTTCGCCTACGCCTGCGCCGCTTTCGGAGACGGAGAGGCGGCTTGCTGCGCTTACGGAGGAGCAACGCGCCCGCTATAACGCTGCCGTAAACTTTGAGATACCGAGCGGAATTGCGTTCGCACACGTCGAGGAATCGCTCAGCATTCGAGAGAAGGCGAGCGGCGAATCGAAACAGATCGGCGTGATGTATCCGAACAATTACTGCGTCATTCAGTCCACGGAAGGCGAGTGGGCGAAAGTCAAGACGGGCAATATCACAGGGTATTGCCGCGTCGCATATCTGATCACCGGGGATGAGGCGGTGCGGATTGCCAGGGAGACCGTTGTGTGCAAGGCAACGACGACAGGCAACGTGAACATCCGGTCCTCGGCGACGACACAGGAGTCCAATGTCGTAGGCACGGCGGAACGCGGCAAAACCTATGTCGTGCTCGAGCCGGTCGTGTTCAGTGACGACCCGGATGCGCCGATGTTCTGCAAAGTTCAGAACGGAAGCAAAGTGAGCTATATCGCACTTGGGAAGGTTACGATTTCCTACGGCTGGACACCGGGAAAAGCCAAATAAACAGTACGGAGATGTATATGGATTACGAGGAGCTGTGGCTGAAGCGGGTGCCGCTTGCGCCTGAGGATATCTCAAGCGTGCGGTCGATCGGCGATGCCATCGAAAAGGAACTCGCGGTATTGCGCGGGCTTTGCGACGATGCGGTATGCTCGTATCTCGTGACGGAAGCGCTTCCGTCGGAAGGGTACGAGATTCTGACATCCGACAATAAGATTGATATTCTCGCCGGATCCGAGGCGGGAGTTTTATACGGAATTTTTGACGCGATGCGGCAGAAACTTGTGAACGACACGGTAGAACCGGCGTCGGAGCGGCCCGCATCGCCGCTTCGCATGCTCAACCACTGGGACAATGCGGACGGTTCGATCGAGCGCGGTTACTCCGGGCGATCCTTCTTCATGAAGGACGGCCGCCTTTTGGTCGATGACCGCACTTTTGTTTACGCGCGCACGTGCGCGAGCGTAGGCATCAACGCCGCGGTGATCAACAACGTCAACGTGTTCGGAGATGCTACATGGCTGATCACGGACCGTTATCTTTCGCGCCTTAAGGAGCTTGCCGACGTGTTCGGTTACTACGGCGTAAAATTGTATCTCTGCGTGAATTTTGCGGCTTCGATCGAGATCGGAGGACTGAAGACGGCAGATCCTCTCGACGCGGATGTCATCCGTTTTTGGGAGGATACCGTTCGTCACATTTACGAGGTGATCCCGGAATTCGGCGGATTCCTTGTGAAGGCGGACTCCGAGGGACGCCCCGGACCGTACACCTACGGAAGAACACAGGCGGACGGCGCGAACCTTCTCGCCCGGGCGCTTAAGCCTTACGGCGGCAAATTGATCTGGCGCTGCTTTGTATACAACTGCACGCAGGATTGGAGAGACGCGAAGACTGACCGTGCATGCGCGGCATTTGACAACTTCAAGCCTCTCGACAGCCTGTTTGACGACAACGTGATTCTGCAGGTCAAGAACGGACCTGTGGATTTCCAGGTGAGAGAGCCTGTTTCGCCGCTGTTCTGCGGCATGAAGAAGACGAACCTGATGCTCGAGGTTCAGGCGGCGCAGGAGTACACGGGACAGCAGAAGCATGTGTGTTTCCTCGTGCCGATGTGGAAGGAAGTCCTCAAGTTCCACACGCATGCTTACTCCGAGAAGGACCGCGTTGCGGACATCGTCTGCGGCGCTCACAAGGACCCGCTGATGTGCGGTATGGCTTCGGTTTCCAACACCGGAGACGACCCGAACTGGACGGGATCGGATTTTGCGGCTGCCAACTGGTACGGATTCGGTCGTCTTGCGTGGAATCCGACGCTCTCGGCGGAGGATATCGCGACCGAGTGGGCAGGAATGACATTTGGCGAAGACGGACTCGTGCGAAGCGTGATCACGAAAGTTCTTCTCGCTTCGTACAACGTTTACGAGAACTATACGGTACCGCTCGGTATCGGCTGGATGTGCAACCCGAACAACCATTACGGACCGAACGTGGACGGATACGAGTACGACCGGTGGGGAACATATCACCGCGCTTCGTGCAAGGCAATCGGCGTGGACCGGTCCTCGCGCGGTACCGGATATGCACAGCAGTATTCGAAAGAGCTTGCCGACATGTATGACAAGCCCGAGACGACGCCAACGGAGCTTTTGCTGTTCTTCCACAGACTGCCTTACAACTATGTGCTTCCGAGCGGAAAAACGCTCATTCAGCACATTTACGACACGCATTTTGAGGGAGTCACGGAGCTGATGACGCTGATCGCGTCGGTTGTTACCGTGCAGGGCATGATCCCGGAGAAAGAGTACACCCGGATCATGGAGCGTTTTGCAATGCAGCTTGCGTCCGCGAAGGAGTGGCGCGACCGCATCAACACTTATTTCTGCCGCATGAGCGGCATCGGCGATGCAAAGGGTCGTGAGATCTACGGCGTCAATATGGATGAGATTATGATTCCGTCCAACGAGAACGGAACCGATGATTGAATAAATAACAAAACAAGGAGACAGTAAACCATGGAAATGACATTGCGCTGGTACGGAAGCGACATGGACAGTGTTACGCTTGAGCAGATCCGGCAGATCCCCGGTGTGAAGGGAGTGATCTCGTCGCTTCACAAGGTGCCGGCGGGAGAGGCCTGGACGTACGAGCAGGTAAAGGAACTGAAGGATGAGATCGAGGCGGCGGGACTTTCGCTCACCGGTATCGAGAGCATCAATGTGCACGAGGACATCAAGCTCGGTGCGCCGACGAGAGACATGTACATCGAGAATTACTGCAAGTCCCTCGAGGCAGTCGGAAAGAACGACATTCATCTTGTGTGCTACAACTTCATGCCGATCTTTGACTGGACGAGAACCGACCTTGCACAGCCGCTTCCGGACGGTTCGACGGCGCTTGCATACGATTCAAACCTGATCGACGGAATCGACCCGAACGACATGTTCGAGCGCATGGAAAAAGCGAGCGGCGGCTACATTCTTCCCGGTTGGGAGCCGAACCGCAAGGACGAGATCAAGGAGCTGTTCGAACGCTACAAGGGCGTTACGGCAGAGGATCTCATGAACAACTTCAAGTACTTCCTCGACGGTATCATGCCGACCTGCGAAAAATATAAGATCAAGATGGCAGTGCATCCCGACGATCCCGCATGGAGCGTGTTCGGGCTGCCGCGCATCGTCACGAGCGAGAAGGCTCTCGAGAAGATTGCATCGCTCAATCCTTCGATCTATAACGGTTTTACGCTCTGTACCGGCTCTCTGGGTTCGAATCTGGAAAATGATCTTCCCCATGTGATCCGCAATGAAAAGATCGCTCCGCGAATTCATTTTGCGCATCTTCGCAACATCAAGTTTGAGGCACCCGGCGTGTTCCACGAGAGCAGCCACCTCTCCTCGGACGGTCAGTTTGACATGTACGAGATCGTGAAGGCGCTGCAGGAAGTCGGCTTTGACGGCGTCATCCGTCCCGACCACGGACGTATGATCTGGGGCGAAGTCGCAAGACCCGGCTACGGCCTCTATGACCGTGCGCTTGGCGTTGCGTACTTGAACGGATTGTGGGAAGCGATCGACAAGAGCGGCGCTGCCCGCAAATAATCGAAAAATACAGGTATGGATACAGGAGTTATTGACATGAAACTGGTGGATATTGTAAAGCCCGAAAACCGGGCTGAGTGGGAAGCAAAGGGATATGCGCTTCCGCAGTACGACCGCGATGCGATGATCGCAAAGACGAAGGAGAATCCCACGTGGATCCACTTCGGCGCGGGCAACATTTTCCGTGCATTTCCCGCGGCGGTTCTCGAGGGAATGCTCAACCGCGGCGAGGCCGATACCGGCGTGATCGTTGCGGAAGGCTTTGATTACGACATCATCGATATGGCTTACCGGCCGTTTGACAACTACAGCCTTCTTGTGGTGCTGAAGGCGGACGGAAGTATTGAAAAGCGCGTTGTCGGCAGCGTGGCAGAGAGCCTGAAGGCTGACACGAAGTCGGAGGACTTCGACCGTCTCGCCGAGATTTTCCGCAAGGAGAGCCTTCAGATGGTGACGTTTACGATCACTGAGAAGGGCTACTCTCTGTGGAATCCCGACGGTTCCTACAACCGCTTTGCGGCGGAGGATTTTTCGGGCAACGGACTGAAACCGCAGACCGCGATGGGAAAGGTGACCGCGCTTCTGTACGAGCGTTTCAAAGCGGGCGCCTGCCCGATCACGATGTCGAGCATGGACAACTGCTCACACAACGGCGACAAGCTGAAGAAGGCAATTCTCACGTACGCAACGGAGTGGTGCAAGCAAAGACTCGTGCCGCCGGAATTCCTTCGGTATCTCGAGGATGAGAGCAAGGTCGCTTTCCCCTGGAGCATGATCGACAAGATCACACCCAGACCCGACGCGAAGGTGCAGGAGATGCTCGCCGCCGACGGCTTTACGGACAATAATATTATCATTACGGGCTTCCGCACGTACACCGCGCCTTTCGTGAACGCGGAGGAGACCGAGTATCTTGTCGTGGAGGACACGTTCACAAACGGACGTCCCGCGCTTGAGAAGGGCGGCGTATTGTACACCGACCGCGAGACCGTGGACAAGGTTGAAAAGATGAAGGTGTGCACCTGTCTGAACCCGCTCCATACGGCTCTTGCGATCTACGGCTGCCTGCTCGGGTACACGCTGATCTCCGAGGAGATGAAGGATCCGCAGCTTTGCAAGCTCGTGACGCGCATGGGCTATGAGGAGGCAATGCCGGTGGTTGTCAACCCGGGCATTCTGAAGCCCGAGGATTTCATCGGTGCGGTTCTCACGAAGCGCCTTCCGAACCCGTTTATGCCCGATGCACCGCAGCGAATTGCGACCGACACGTCGCAGAAACTGCCGATCCGCTTCGGCGAGACGCTCAAGGCTTACAGCGAGCGCGGTCTTGCGATGGACAAACTCACGTTGATCCCGCTTGTTCTGGCCGGTTATGCGCGTTATCTGCGCGGCCTTGACGATAACGGCAACGCGTTCGAGCAGAGTCCCGACCCGCTTCTCACGGAGCTTTCCGGAATCGTGAGCGATCTGTCTCTCTCTTCGGAAAATGACTGGAGCGTTCTGAGCAATCTCTATTCGCGCAAGGATGTGTTCGGCGTGGATCTCTATGAGCTTGGACTCGGCGAGCGCATCGAGGCGCTTGCGAAGGAGCTGTTTGCCGGCGCCGGAGCAGTTCGCGCGACGCTTTGCAAATATCTCGGATGATCATTCGGCTTCGGCCGTTTTATAAGTGGGGAACAGTATGAAAGCTGCAGCAATCGTAATCGGTATTATCCTCGCGCTGCTTGTGATTGGTATCATCGACCGCAAGCGCAAGGAGAGGGAACTTCTCGCAAAGCTTCGTAGGAATTTTGCGGGTCCCGCGAAAAATAACATGAATTCCAAAAGGCGCGCGACACTCGGTGCCTACCGGGATTCTCTTCCTGCGCGCACTTACGACATTGATTCCATCACGTGGAACGATCTCGAGATGGAGGGAGTGTTCGATGAGCTGAACCGCACGCAGAGTTCGGTCGGCGAGGAATACCTGTATGCTTCACTGTTCCGCCCGGAATCCGGCGAGGACGAGCTGAACCGGAGAGAAGCGCTGATCAGCCTTTTCTCGGAACGCGAGGACGTTCGTCTTTCCGCACAGAAAGAGCTTGCCTGCATGGGTAAGCTCAACAATGTTTCGCTTTACAAATACCTTACGAGCTTCGACGGCGTGAAGTCCGACGGTTATCTCAGGCATCTGCTTCCGACGATCGGATTTGCCGCGGGGATCGTGCTCGGAATACTCGGATACGGCTTCTGGTGCACGCTGCTTCTTATTTTCACTGCGGGCTATGCGATCGTTACATATTACCGGCGGAAGAGTGACGTCGATCCGTATCTGAAAGCCATGACATTTGTCAACAGCTGGATCGGAAGCATTCATCACATGGCGAAAAATGTGCCGGCGAAGGGGACGGTGCTTGAGCCGGAACTAGAGGAGATGTGCAGAGAAGCACACGAGTTTGACTCGTTCCGCAGAGGTGCATGGCTTCTGGCACCGACGGACACGGACGGTGATCCGCTGCAGATGCTTTTCGATTACGTGCGCATGCTGTTTCATTTAGATATGATCCAGTTCAACCGCATGTACCGGATCCTGCAGGTGAAGGAGGAGACGCTCTCGAGATTGTTCGGAGAGACCGGACGCATTGATATGGCGATCGCGGTCGCATCGTACCGCGCGTACCGAAGCGACTGGTGCCTGCCGGAACTTACGAAGGAGAGCACGCCGCTTTCGTTTACGGATCTGTGCCACCCGATGATTGCAAAGCCGGTGCCGAACTCGCTTAGCACAGGCCGCAGCGTTCTTCTGACCGGCAGCAACGCATCCGGCAAATCGACGTTTTTGAAGACCGTTGCGATCAATGCGATACTTGCGCAGACGATCCACACGGTTCTCGGAACATCGTACAAAAGCGTGTATTACCGCATATTTTCCTCAATGGCGCTCCGCGATGATCTTGCGGCAAAGCAGAGCTATTATATCGTTGAGATACGGTCTTTAAAGAGAATCCTCGATGCGATCGGGGACGGCGAGCCGGTGATTTGCTTCGTCGACGAGGTGCTTCGCGGCACGAACACTGCGGAGCGAATTGCGGCTTCGGGACAGATCCTTCGGTATCTGGCGGACAAGGGAGTTCTTTGTTTTGCGGCAACGCACGACCTGGAACTGACGGATATATTGGCAGAGAGCTGTTTGATGTACCATTTCAGCGAGACGGTCACGGAGGACAATGTCACGTTCGATTATCAGCTGAAGGACGGCAAGGCGACGTCCCGCAATGCGATCGCGCTTCTTCGGATGTTCGGCTATCCGACGGAGATCGTCGAGCAGGCGGACCGCGATGCGAAGGAGTATCTGGCAAAGTCATAAAGGAGGCAGTCAATGACGGAGATCACGATTTTCACGGACGGTGCCGCGAGAGGCAACCCCAACGGACCCGGAGGGTACGGTTCGATCGTTCGTTTTACGGACGGCAAGGGAGTTGTTCACGAGCGCGAGTATTCGGCGGGCTATGCCGTGACGACGAACAACCGCATGGAATTGATGGCAGCGATCGTTGCGCTTGAGAATCTCAAGGTTCCGTGCCGCGTCACGCTGTACTCCGACTCCAAATATCTGACCGACGCCTACAACGAAGGCTGGATCTATTATTGGCAGACACACGGTTACCGCAACAAGGGCGGCGACGCCGTGAAGAATACCGAACTCTGGAAGCGTCTTTTTGAGCAGACCGAGCGCCACGAAGTGACATTTGTCTGGGTCAAGGGACACAACGGTCATCCGGAAAATGAGCGCTGCGACCAGCTGGCGACCGAAGCCGCGGACGGAGAGCAGCTCTATGTCGATGACGGCGGCGACCTTCGCGAGGCCGTGCCGTACGTCGCTGACACGGATTCGCCCGAGGCACTGTATGAGCGCATCGAGCGTCTCCGCGCGGAGATCGACGAAAAGATGGCGCTCTTGGAGAAGCTGGAGGAGCAGTATTACTCGTAAAGGAGATGCACAAGGATGAAACAACCGACCTTGTCGCCGATGATGCTACATTACCTCGAGGTAAAGAGACAATATCCGAATTGTCTCTTGTTTTACCGCCTCGGGGATTTTTACGAGATGTTTTTTGAGGATGCGGAGATCGGCTCAAAGGAGCTTGAATTGACGCTCACCGGGCGTGACTGCGGACTTGAGGACCGGGCACCGATGTGCGGCGTTCCTTACCATGCGGTGGACGGCTATATCTCAAAGCTTGTGGAGAAGGGGTACACGGTCGCGATCTGCGAACAGCTGGAGGACCCGAAGAAGGCCAAGGGAATGGTCAAGCGCGGTGTGACGCGCATTGTCACTCCGGGAACCAACGTGTTCTCGGACTCCATGGATGAATCGAAAAACAAGTATCTCATGGGCGTCCTGTGGATGGACGACGTGTTTGGCGTTGCCACCGTCGACGTATCCACGGGCGATTTCTATGTCACGGAAGTGGAAAATGCAAAGAAACTGCTCGATGAGATCAGCAAATTTTCCCCGTCGGAGATCATCTGTAACCCCGCGTTTCTGATCTCCGGAGTAGACACCGAGGACCTCAGAAACCGTCTCCGCATCGCTGTGACGGTGCTGGAGGATCCGCTGTATGACCCGGAGCGCACGAGAGAGCTTCTTCTCACGCATTTTCATGTCGGCGGGATCCACTCGCTCGGACTTTCCAAGATGGAAACCGGAAGCTATACGGCGGGAGCGGTGCTTGCGTACCTCTATGAGACGCAGAAGACGTCGCTTGCGCATATCACGCGCCTGCAGCCGTATGCAACCGACAAGTATATGGTGCTTGACACCGCGACAAGACGAAACCTTGAGCTTACGGAGACGCTCCGCGAGAAGAACAAGAGAGGATCGCTGCTCGGCGTTTTGGACCGCACGAAGACCGCGATGGGAGCGAGACTTCTCCGCATGTACCTGGAACAGCCGCTTCTTGCGAAGGACGAGATCCTTGCGAGACAGAGCGCGATCGCGGAGATGAACGAGAATCTCATGGTGCGCGAAGAGCTTCGCGAGCACCTCGACGAGATTTACGACCTGGAGCGCCTTGTGTGCCGCGTAAGCTACGGAAGTGCCGGACCGAGAGATTTGATCGCATTTGCCGCATCCGCTGCGGTACTGCCGTATATCGCGAGCCTGTTGTCGACGTTCCACAGCAAATTGATCGTGTCAGAATTGAAGGACCTCGATCCGCTCGCGGATATTTACGAAAAGATTAAACAGGCAATCGCAGACGATCCGCCGCTCGGAGTCAAGGAAGGCGGCATGATCCGCGACGGTTATAACGAGGAGGTCGACCGGCTACGCCAGGCGAAGACACAGGGCAAGACGTGGCTTGCGGAACTCGAGGCAAACGAGCGCGACCGCACCGGAATCAAAAACCTCCGCGTCAAATACAACAATGTCTTCGGTTATTTCCTGGAAGTTACGAACTCCTACAGAGAGCTTGTTCCGCCCGAGTGGACGCGAAAGCAGACATTGACCGGTTCCGAGCGCTATACGACGCCGGAGCTGAAGGAGCTTGAGGACACGATCCTCAACGCCGAGGACCGTCTCTACGCGCTTGAATACAGGCTGTTCAAGGAAGTCAGAGACGAGGTTTCGGCGCAGACGGAGCGCATCCAGAAGACAGCGAAAGCGGTCGCGACGCTCGATGTCATCGCATCGCTTGCATATGTCGCGGAACACAACCGCTACGTTTGTCCGTCCATCAACAAGCAGGGCAAGATCCATATTACGGACGGACGTCACCCGGTAGTCGAGAAGATGCTTCCGCCCGGTACGTTCGTGTCGAACAACACGACGCTCGACAACGATGACAACCGCGTCGCCATCATCACCGGACCGAACATGGCCGGCAAATCGACTTACATGCGCCAGAACGCACTGATCGTATTGATGGCACAGATCGGAAGCTATGTTCCCGCGAGGGAGGCTGACATCGGCATCGTCGACCGCATTTTCACGCGAGTCGGTGCGTCCGACGACCTTGCGAGCGGCCAGTCGACGTTCATGGTCGAGATGAACGAAGTCGCGGGCATTTTGAAAAATGCGACCAAGAACAGTCTTTTGATACTCGACGAGATCGGGCGCGGAACGTCGACATTTGACGGATTGTCCATCGCGTGGTCGGTGATCGAACATGTGGCGGACAGAAAGCGCATCGGCGCAAAGACATTGTTCGCGACGCACTACCACGAGCTGACCGAGTTAGAGGGAAAGCTCGACGGAGTGTGCAACTATTGTATCGCCGTAAAGGAACAGGGAGACTCGATCGTGTTCCTTCGAAAGATCATTCGCGGCGGTGCGGACAAGAGCTACGGTATTCAGGTGGCGCGGCTTGCGGGATTGCCGGAGTCGGTGCTGCAGAGGGCCGAGGAGCTTGTGGAGCAGCTTTCGCAAAATGATATTGCGGAGCGCGCAAGAGAGGTGTTCCGTCAGGCGACGGTCTCGTTCGGCGACGAGCGTCCGAAGCTTGCAAAACACAAAGATGCTGCGCCGAACCAGATGTCTTTGTTCGGGAACAGCGCGCAGTCGGAGGCGGTCGAGAGGATACGCGAGCTGAACCTCGCGACGCTGACGCCGATCGAAGCGCTGAATCTCCTCTATGAGATTCAGCATGAGATTGCACTTGCAGATAACGGGGAATAATCCATCAGAGGGAGAGAAATTATGCTTGAGGTAAGAAACCTGTGTAAGACCTACCGTTCCAGCGACGGCGTCAGTGTCGAGGCGACGAAAAACATATCGATCCGTTTTCCGGAGCGCGGCATGGTGTTTTTGCTGGGACGTTCCGGAAGCGGAAAATCAACACTTTTGCACCTGCTCGGCGGTCTTGACCGCTATGACTCTGGAGATATCCTGATCCACAATACGTCGACGAAGGATTTTACGGCTGCGATGATGGATTCGTACCGCAACACCTACATCGGTTTTATTTTCCAGGATTACAACATTCTTCCGGAGTTCACCGTCGGCGGAAACATTGCGCTTGCGCTTGAGATGCAGGGCATGCGCGCGTCGGGATCGAAGATCCGCGAGCTCCTTGAGGAAGTTGACCTGAAGGGCTTTGCGAGACGCAAGCCGAACGAGCTTTCCGGCGGACAGCTGCAGCGAGTTGCCATTGCGAGAGCGATCATCAAGGATCCGGACATCATCCTCGCAGACGAGCCGACCGGCGCGCTTGACAGCGAGACCGGACGGGCTGTGTTCGAGACGCTCAAGAAGCTTTCAAAAACCAAGCTTGTCATCATCGTTTCGCACGACCGCGAGTATTCTGAGCAGTATGCGGATCGCATCATCGAGCTTGCGGACGGCTGTGTCGTCTCCGACACGGAGCTCAAGCCCGTGCAGGAGTTAAAGAGCGTGAGAGAAGTCGAGTTTGACGACTACGGCGTGCGTGTCGACAAGAAGGGTGTCGTGGTTGACGCGGGCTGCAAGATCGCTCCTGAGGACCTCGATAAGGTCAATTATTACCTCGAGCTTCAGAGCGACAACAATGTTTTGATCACGGACGGAAACCGTCTGTCGCCGAAGCGCGACCGGTTCCGCGGGACCGACGAATTCCGCATTGTACCCGAGAAAAAAGAGTTTAAGCTGATCAAGTCGAAACTGCCGTGGAAGAGAAGTTTCGGCATCGGTCTGAATTCGATGCTCAACCGGAAACTGGCGCTTTTCTTCATGGTGTTCCTTTCCGTTGTAGCGTTCACGCTGTTCGGTGTGTCGGATGTGTTTGTCTCGTATGATCGTCTGACATGTATGACAGACACGATCTACGGTTCCGAATCCTCTTTCCTGACGATCGTGAAAGAGCCGGATTACCGCAATTTCAGGGAAGATTTTTCGTACGCATTTTCCGATGAGGAAATACAGGAGATCGACAATGCTGTGGACACGCCGCTTGTGAAGATCAGCAGGCGTGAGGGAAGTTTTTCTTCCAGCTTTATGTTTTACAGATTTGATGACGAAACCGACTCGAGAACGGATATGTTCATCTATCCGATGTACGGAGTGACTGTGCTCGAGGCAACGCCGGAAGTGCTCGATGCGCTCGGAGTAAAGCTTCGCTGCGGGCGTCTCCCGGAGGCCGGAAGCACGGAGGTTGTCATCTCTCAGATTGCCGCGAGAGGCGTTCAGAAACACGGTGACGCAAAATACCGCGGCAAGAGTTTCGAAGAAATGCTCGGCATGAAACTGAAGACGATTCAGATGAGCGGAACCAATCAGGAGAGCGACTGCACGGTTGTCGGTATCGTGGACGTTCCGGTGGATTACGAGCGCTACGAGCGGCTTTTTGAGAAGCCGGATGAAGAGCTTTCCGAGTCGGAGCGCATCCTTCATTACGTGCTTCAGACTGTTGCTCAGAGCGAGTGCGCCCAGGGCGTACCTTCGTTTGTATACTGCGGTGTTGGTTCGAAGTCGCTTGTTACGTCGGATGCACTGCTTTCATTTTACGTCGAGGATGATGCTCGCTGGGATATGATCCTTGACCCGGACGGCGAGCAGAGGACGGAACTTGAGATCTATCAATTCGGTGACTATGCGAAGATGCGCGGCGCGAAAGCCGTGCGGCTTGACGACGGGACGGACCGTGCACCGGCCGACGACGAGGTGTATATCACCGGTGAATTGATGAGCACCATCGCCCGCATGTTCCTTCCGCAGGAGCTTCGCGAGTCGTACGATCCCAAGACGTTCGACCCGGGCAATCTGTCCGGAAACTATGGCGAAACGCTTGCAAAATACGCGGATCGCGTAAAGATCGTCAATCCGAAGACCGGTGCCGAATACCGGATTGCCGGTTATATCACGATCGACAACAAGCAGAAGGCTCCCGCAGGCGGCGTGTTCGTTGTGAGCAGCAAAGTTGCCGCAGGACTCGATGCGATCGACTTCAGCAAAAATGTGAGGACGATCGTGTGCCGCATGCCGGAGGATCGCAGTACGATTGAGAATATTGCGAAAATGACGATCGAAAAGAGAAACGGTGCATATGTTTCGGTGAATCCGGAACTGACGTACATGATCGGCGAGTTCGACGAGATTTCCCGTGTCATGTATCCGGTGCTGTTCTGGATCGGCGTTGTGTTTGCTGTATTTTCCGCAGTGTTGTTCGCTGTGTTTATCGCTAACAGCATCATTCATAAGAAAACGGAGATCGGCGTGCTGCGCGCGATCGGTGCGCGCGGACTCGACGTGTATCGGATATTCTTGTGTGAGACCGGTGTGATCGCGTTGATCAATGCGGCGCTCAGCTCACTTATGACGAAGGTCTTTGCCGACAGGATCAACACTGAGATCGAGGGAGACCTCTTCTACAAGATCAAAGTTGTTCATTTCGGAGCACGTCAGGTGCTCATCATCGCTGCGATCGCCGCAGCTGTCGCAATCGTGGCGACGTTTATCCCGATCAGCCGGTTTGCCCGCCGCAAGCCGATCGATGTGATCCGGGATCGATAGGGGGAGAGAACGATGCTGGAAACAAGAAGATTAAAAAAGATATATCGTCCGAAACACGGGCCTTCCGTGGTGGCGCTGCATGATATCTCAATCAGCTTCCCCGAGCGAGGAATGGTCTTCCTGCTCGGAAAATCAGGCAGTGGTAAGTCTACGCTTTTGAACCTTCTCGGAGGCCTCGACAAGTACGATGACGGAGATATCTTACTTGACGGCGTCTCGACGAGAAAGTTCTCGCAGTCGGATTTTGACTCGTACCGAAACGCCTGCATGGGATTCATTTTTCAGGAATACAATGTGATCCCGGATTTCACGGTGGGCGTCAACATCGCGCTTGCCATCGAGCTTCAGGGGCGCAAGGCGACCGAGGAAGAGATTTCCGACATCCTCGTTCAGGTCGATCTTGCGGGCTATGAGAACCGTCGTCCGAACGAGCTCTCCGGCGGTCAGATGCAGCGTGTCGCGATCGCGCGTGCACTTGTAAAGAATCCGAAGATCATCCTTGCGGACGAGCCCACCGGTGCTCTCGACAGCGCTACGGGACGTCAGATCTTTGACCTTTTGAAGCAGCTTTCGCGCGACAAGCTTGTGATCATCGTCTCGCATGACCGCGAGTATTCCGAGCAGTATGCGGACCGCATTATCGAGCTGAAGGACGGAGAGATCCTTTCCGATGTGACGAGGGAATATGTTACGCAGAGCAGCGGAGAAGTGCGTCCGTTGTTTGAGAACGGCACGTGCAAGGTTACCAAGGGGTACCGGCTTACCGACGAGGACCGCGAGGCGATCAACGAGTACCTCTCGGAGCATCCGATGGAGCCTGTGTACATCCGTGTGGATGAGAATCTGACGCGAGGGTTTGTATTTTCCGCAACAAAGGAACAGCCGTCGGGTGGAACGAGTTTCTTTGAGAAGATTCGCTCGAAGCTTCCGATGAGCCGTGCTGCGAGAATCGGTATCGGCGGCCTTCGCTGCAAAAAACTAAAACTTTTCTTCACGGTTTTGATGTCCGTCATCGCATTCAGCCTCTTCGGAATCGCTGCGACGCTTGCGGATTACAACTATACAAGAAGTGTCAGCAAGGTGTTCCGTGAGAACGGAGTCAGCACCGTGTATGTTCAGAAGCAGATTTATCAAATGTACGCATTGGAGGAAGACGGCGGATATTGGCAGGACTGGGGTTACAACGCTGCGACGAAGGCAGAGTGGGATACGCTGAATGCTCAGCCGGGAGTGACCGTTTTTCCGGTTTATCGCTTCCCGGACCTTGCGACAAGTGTGTTCGAAGAGGGCGATGAGGACCTTCTCGCCGGCATGATGACGAACCTTCGTATATTGACCGATTATTTCGAAATCGATGAGCAGACGCTGCACGATTTCGGCGCGAAACTGATCGTCGGACGCCTTCCGGACGGAAGCAAAGATGAGGTTGCGATCTCCAAAGTCACCTATGACATGCTTCGCAACGGGCGTCTTTTGAACGGCAAGTCCGTTCCGAAGATGGAAGATATGGTCGGTACGAAAGTTCGCATGGACAATGGACACGACCTTGTCGTGACCGGAATCATCGACACCGGACTCGACTATTTGTCGGTCTTCACGAAGATCACGGAGCTCGCGGGCGAACTTCTTTCAAACGACGGGCGCGCTGCGATCAGTTTTGATATGATCAAGGCGTACGTGATGATCGACGATTTTTCGTATGACTGCAAATGTAATCTCGCATCGAAGAACCTCGTCGGCAAGGGATTTGTCGAGAGACAGGCGGAGAGTGTTCTCTCGTACACCGAGACGAATATGACGAGAGTCGATCTCGAGAGTAACAGATACGTCAGCACGCTTGGAAATCTTTATGATTTTTACTACGGAGATATCAACGATGTCGGGCTTTTCAAACACGTCGATATCGCCGCAAAATCGCACGAGGCGGATACCCCCGAGCTTATGGCATGCTATATCGAGCGCAGTCATGCGGAGTCGCTTCTGTATTCACTCCTCACGGTCAACAACCGTAAGTACCTCGGAATCAACGACGCTGTCATCGCGTGCTATAACGCGACGATCGGCGTGTCGGATCAAAACGATGATGATTACGACGAATACGATGATTATTACTATCCGGATGACAAGGAGTATTACGAGGACGAAGTTGACGCAAAGAAAGGCGGAGACAACGGAAAAGACAACGGCAAAGACGAGCCGGACAACAACGGAGACGGAACCGAGTTTATCGTTCCCGCAAAGGGTGTTTCGCGCCAGGAGAGAGTCGAGCTCGGCGCGTATCTCGAGATCCTGAACGACGCTGCATTTGCCGAATTGTTCGAAAAAGTTTACAACGAGGTCGAGTTTACGTACGAAGTTCAGAATTACGATGACCGCGATTACGAGGCGGTCGCACGGAAACCGAGAATGTACGTCACGCTCGACATCAAAGGCATTCTTTTCACAGACAAGGAAGCCAAGAACGATCCGATCCTTCTTGCGGACCTCGATGTCCTTTCCAAGGGTAATATCCAGCCCTGCGGGCGTGTATGCGGAGGCATGGTGATCCTTCCGAAGGACCGCGGTGATCTTGAACGGTTCATCGGTTACTCCCACGACGGAGAGAACAATGTACGCTTCCATATGTACACAAAATATAACGTAGAGCTCGACATGATGGAGCTTTCGATGAAGTATATCGACTATATTCTGGTCGGCATGGGCGTGTTCTTTGCTATTTTTGCGGCGCTCTTGATGATGAGCTTTATCGTATCGAGTATCGCATACAAGAAGCGGGATATCGGCATCCTTCGTGCCATCGGTTCCCGCGGAAGCGACGTCTACCGCATCTTCGGATCGGAGAGCGTGGCGATTGCAGCCGGCTGCTTTGTGCTGGCATCCCTTCTCACGGCATTGCTCACCGGACTTGCCAACCGATTCCTTGTGATGACGATTCATGTCAGCATCATGGAGTTCGGCTGGAAACAGATGCTTCTGATCGCTGCGGTTTCGTTCGGTACCGCGTTGATCGCAAGCTTCCTCCCGGTGCTGCGCTTTGCGCATAAACGGCCGATTGACGCAATTCGCGGCCGATAAAAAACAAAACGGAGGTATTATGCGTCACCCTTATCTTGTGCAATTTGGACCCGCAAAATGTGCGGTGGATCTCGGAGACGGCAGCGAGCGCGGAGAGTACGTCAATCAGGACTACATCCTCACGCGTCTCGGAAGACCGCATCGCGCGATCAATCTGATGTATTGTTACTACCCGAACGACGAAGGCTGGCCGCTCCGCGCGAGCGTTGCCCATGCGCACGACGCGCAGTTTGCCTGGGACTACCCGTACGATGATTATTTTCCGTATACCGGAGGCATCGGCGGAGACACCGAAGGCCCTGTGTTTAAACAGATGCGAGATGTCCGCAGACACGGACAGGACGTGTGCCTGACGCTCACGATGGACCCGTACCTCTCGGACGAGCAGATTGCAGGTGTGGCGAAAGACCTGCGCACATTCGGACGCATCCTGGTACGCATCAACCATGAGGCAACGGGAAGCTGGTTTTCGTTCAACAAGAGAGCTTCGTACGAGACGGTCGCAGCATTTTTCGTGCGGGCATGCAATGTGTTCCACAGGGAGGCGCCGAACGCAAAGATCATCCTGTGCCTCGACGGCTGCAAGGAGATCGGCGAGGAGAAGATGCTGATGGAGGACATCTTCACCGAGGCCGCAAAGGCTGCAGATATCGTCTCTGTCGACCGGTACCTTGCGCTTCACTGGGGATGGCCCGGAAACGTGTGCGAGGACGCGAGGAGCGCCGCGGATTATCCCGTGGACGAGATCTACCGGCTCGCGGCAAAAAGCTTCCGAAGATACACGGTGATGAACGACGGCGTCAAAAAGCCGATGGTCATGTCGGAGCTCAATGCGGACGGAGATGTTACGGGACCGTTCCTTCAGGCGGAGAAGATGAAGAGATTCTGCGACTTCGTGAAAAAAGACCGCAGACATTGGCTCTCGGGCTTTACGATGTACCAGTTCCGCGACCGCGGACGCCTCGGCCTTGAGATCGAGGACCCGAACAATGCGGACAACGGAATCGAGCAGCCTTTGATGGGCACGTACCGCGAAATCATCCATGATCCGTTCTTCCAGCCTTCGAAAAAGAAGGGCAAGGCAGTGAAACTTCCGGTGACGCTCCGCTACGGCGGATCGGAGGACTGCGAGGGTATCGCGATGCCTGTTGACCTTGAGGGAGCGCCTGTATTTTTCGAGGCGTACTTCGACGGAGAGCTTGCGGACGCCAACCTGATGCTCGAAGTTAACGACCGCTGGTTCTACAAGGCGCCCGGCGTAAAATGCGTCGACCTTGCGAGTGCATTTTTCGACGGATCCGTGACGGGCGGAGAGGTGACGGTAACGCTGATCGCACCGCCTGCGTCCGGGGAAAATGACCTTGATGCGCCGGAGGGAATGACCAACACGTACACGACACTGACATCGCTTCCGAGGTTCCGCGTGCGCTATGCACCGATCCTCAGAGCGGATATATTTTGACAGTTTTTGAACCGATTCTCTATACCGAAGCGGATAGGGATTGTGATATATTTTACGAGAACTAGGAGGGTTCAGCGATGGGATATTTGGAGGAATATCGTTTTTGGTGTGAAAATCCGTACTTCGACGAGGCTACGAAAGAGGAGCTTCGCTCGATTGCGGCGGACGACACGGAGATCAAGGACCGGTTTTACCGCAGCCTTGAGTTCGGCACCGGAGGACTTCGCGGTATCATCGGCGCCGGCACAAACCGTATGAATCTCTACACGGTTCGCAAAGCGACACAGGGACTTGCGAACTTTATCCTCAAGGAAGGCGGTGCCGACAAGGGCGTCGCGATCGCATATGATTCGCGCCGCATGTCGATCGAATTCAGCGAGGAAGCTGCATTGTGCCTCGCGGCCAACGGTATCAAGGCGTATCGCTTCGAATCTCTCCGTCCTACTCCGGAGCTTTCGTTTGCTGTGCGCGAACTGGGCTGCATCGCCGGCATCGTTGTGACGGCAAGCCACAACCCGGCAGAGTACAACGGCTACAAAGTATATTGGGATGACGGTGCGCAGGTTACGCCGCCGAAGGATGCGGAGATCATCGACGAGGTGAACGCCGTGACCGACTGGGCGAACGTGCACACGATCTCTCGCGTGGAAGCGATCCGCAGAGGATTGTATTTTGTGATCGGAAGCGAGATCGACGACCGCTACATGGAGGAGCTCAAGAAGCAGGTCATTCGCGCAGACCTCTGCCGCGAGATCGGCAAGGACATGAAGGTTGTTTATACACCTCTGCACGGAACCGGCAATCTTCCGGTGCGCCGTGTGCTTTCCGAAATCGGCTTCAAGCAGGTCTATGTTGTGCCGGAGCAGGAGCTTCCGGACGGCAATTTCCCGACCGTTGCAAGCCCGAATCCGGAAAATAAGGCTGCTTTTGAGCTTGCGCTTGACCTTGCGAAGAAAGTCGGAGCGGAGCTTGTGCTTGCGACCGACCCCGATGCGGACCGTCTCGGCGTGTACGCAAAGGATTCCGCGAGCGGAGAGTACAAGTCGTTCACGGGTAACATGTCCGGCATGCTCATCTGTGAGTATCTTCTGAGCCAGAGAAAAGAGCTCGGTCTGATCCATGACGACGGCTTCCTTGTGAAGACTATCGTTTCGACCAACATGGCCGACCTGATCGCTGCCGAGTACAACATTGAGCTCAAGGAATGCCTGACCGGCTTCAAGTACATCGGCGAGCTGATCCGTCTTTCCGAGGAGACAGGCAAGGGACATTACGAGTTCGGGTTCGAGGAGAGCTACGGCTGCCTCGTCGGAACGCATGCGCGCGACAAGGATGCGTGCGTGGCAGTCATGGCATTGTGCGAGGCTGCCGCATATTACCGCACGAAGGGTCTCACTCTTTGGGACCAGATGATGAACATTTACAAGAAATACGGCTTCTTCCGCGAGGGTATCGAAACCATTACGCTGAAGGGCTTTGAGGGTGCTGCCAAGATCGGCGAGATGATGGATGCCATCCGCAGCAATCCTCCCAAGACGCTCGGAGAGTACAAGGTCACCGAGTTCCGCGATTACGACCGCGATGTGATTACAGACATTGCGACAGGAGCAACGCGACCGACCGGACTTCGCAAATCCAACGTACTCTATTTCGACCTGAACGACAACGCATGGGCATGCGTGCGTCCGTCGGGAACCGAGCCCAAGATCAAATTTTACATGGGAGTCAAGGGTACGTCGTTTGCGGACGCCGACGAGAAGCTGTCGAAGCTTGACGAGGCGTTGATGGAGCTCTCCAAATGAGTTAATTATGAGTCAGTTGTTGTATCTGAAACCGACGCTGAAGGAGCGTATCTGGGGCGGCACGAGACTTGCCGAGTACGGATATGAGCTTTCCTCCGACCATGTCGGTGAATGCTGGGGCATCAGCGCCCACAAAAACGGTCACTGCGTGATCGACGGCGGAATGTTCGACGGGATGCCGCTTGAGGATCTTTGGGATTCCCATCGCGAGCTGTTCGGAAACTGCGAGGACGAAAATTTTCCGCTGCTGATCAAGATCATCGATGCGAAGAGCGATCTGAGCATCCAGGTGCATCCGGACGATGCGTACGCCGTGGAGCACGAGAATTTTCCGCAGGGAAAGACAGAGTGCTGGTACGTGCTTGACGCGGAGCCGGGAGCGACGATCATCATCGGTCATCACGCAAAGGATCGTGAGGAGCTTAAGCGCCTCGTGGGTGAGCGGAAATATTCGGAACTGCTGCGGGAGATTCCCGTGAAGGCAGGGGATTTCTTCCAGATCGAGCCCGGATGCATTCACTCGATCAAGGGCGGAACGATGGTTTTGGAGACACAGACGAACTGCGATATCACGTACCGGATCTATGATTATGACCGCACGGACGCTGAAGGCAACCGCCGTGAGCTTCACACGGAGCAGGCGCTCTCGGTTGTCACGGTTCCTTTCGACGAGAGCCGCAGCACACCGAAGAGGAC
The DNA here is from genome assembly GCA_017561985.1 of Lachnospiraceae bacterium. The sequence goes on along the minus strand of JAFZAZ010000014.1, from coordinate 211,949 downwards.
GGTCACGAAGTATCCCGAGGCGGAGCTTACGAAGTATGTTTCTTGCTCGTTCTACACCGTGTACCGCGTGTGCGTGGACGGCAATGTGACAATCCCCGTGAGCGGCAAGTTCCACACGTTGAGCGTGATCGACGGAGAGGGCTTTTTAGAGGGCAGCCGTGTGAAAAAAGGCGACCATCTGCTCCTCACGGCAGGGTATGAAAATCTGAACCTCGTCGGTCATTTTACGGCCGTGATCACCAGAGTTTGACAACGACATAAAGCACAGTGCCGGCAGGGCTTTCTGCCGGCATTTTTGCATGGGAAGCGTACTGTGTGCAAAGTTCACGAAATATGTAATTGTTTTTCACGGAAAATACACAAAAACCGCCGCGTATCCGTTGGAAAAATCGTGAGGATTTGCTATAATAAATACGTTTGCGGCCATCATCAAACAAAACGGAGGAAAGGTATGAAAACGGACATTCAAATTGCACAGGAAGCAACACTCAAACCGATCTGGGAAGTGGCGAAATCTCTGGACATCCGACAGGATGATCTTGAGCTGTACGGCAAATACAAAGCGAAGCTCTCCGACGAGTTTCTCGATTCGATCGCGGATCGGCCTGACGGAAAGCTTGTGTTGGTGACGGCTATCAATCCGACGCCTGCAGGAGAGGGCAAGACGACAACTACGGTCGGCCTCGGCGAAGCTCTCGGCAGACTCGGCAAACGCGCGGTGATCGCGCTTCGCGAGCCCTCGCTCGGACCGTGCTTCGGCATCAAGGGCGGAGCAGCCGGCGGCGGTTACGCACAGGTAGTTCCCATGGAGGATCTGAACCTTCATTTTACGGGAGATTTCCATGCGATCACGTCCGCAAACAACCTTCTTGCGGCAATGCTTGACAACCATATCATGCAGGGCAACGCGCTCGGAATCGACCCGAAGCAGGTCGTCTGGAAGCGCTGCCTCGACATGAACGACCGCGCGCTTCGCAATATCGTGATCGGTCTCGGCAAGAAGTCCGACGGCGTTGTTCGCGAGGATCACTTCATCATCACTGTGGCATCGGAGATCATGGCGATCCTGTGCCTCTCGGAAAATATCGAAGATCTCAAAGAGCGGCTCTCGCGCATCATCGTTGCGTACCGTTATGACAAGACGCCCGTTACGGCGGCAGACCTGAAGGCTGTCGGTTCGATGGCGGCGCTTCTGAAGGACGCGATCCGTCCGAACCTGATCCAGACAATCGAGAATACGCCCGCGCTTGTACACGGCGGTCCGTTTGCAAACATCGCACACGGCTGCAACAGCGTGCGCGCCACGAAGGCAGCTCTCAAGCTTGCCGACATCGTGGTCACGGAGGCAGGCTTCGGCGCTGATCTCGGAGCTGAGAAATTCCTTGATATCAAGTGCCGCATGGCAGGCCTTAAGCCCGATGCGATTGTGCTTGTCGCGACGGTGCGCGCACTCAAATACAACGGCGGAATCCCGAAGACGGAACTTGCGAAGGAGAATCTCGACGCGCTTGCAAAGGGTATCGTAAACCTTGAGAAGCACATCGAGAACCTGCAGCTCTACGGAGTGCCGGTAGTCGTTACGCTCAACCGTTTCACGGAGGACACCGACGCGGAACTTTCGTATGTCGAGAAGTTCTGCCGGGAGAGAGGATGCGATTTTGCGCTGTCCGAAGTATGGGGCAAGGGAGGCGAAGGCGGCATTGAGCTCGCCGAGCATCTTCTTGACACGCTTGAGACGAAGAAGAGCAACTTCCACACGCTCTATCCGGACGAGATGCCTCTCAAGGAGAAGATCGAGACGGTTGCAAAGAAGATCTACGGTGCGGACGGTGTTTCGTTCGATCCCGCAGCGCTCGCCACGCTTGACCGCCTGACGGAGCTTGGCTTCGGCAACATGCCTGTCTGCATGGCGAAGACGCAGTACTCCCTGTCCGACGATCCCGCGAAGCTCGGAAGACCGAAAGATTTCACGGTCAATGTTCGCGAGGTTTATGTTTCTGCCGGTGCGGGCTTTGTAGTTGCCATCACCGGAACGATCATGACGATGCCGGGTCTTCCGAAGAGCCCTGCAGCAGAGCGCATCGACGTCAACGCCGACGGCATGATCGACGGATTGTTCTGACATTTTTCGCGGGGATTCCGCGTAAAATAAGTTTTACGGCTGCCGCGCCGTCAATGCGGCATACTTTTTGTCATCGAAAGTCGGAGGTTTTTTCGGAATGAAGAAGGTAGCGGTTCTCGGCCTTGCGGCTGCGCTGTTTCTCTCAGGATGCGGGATCTTCCCCGCTGAGGAGGAGATGAAGAAGGCGCCCGTCGTGTCGTCGGTCGAGGAGGAGTATTTTACGACAGCGGAAGTCAAAGTAGGAAATATCCGCGATTACGTCTCCGAGCGTTGCACGTATCAATATCAGACCGTGCAGAGCCTGAGCTTTGAAGTGGGCGGCGAATCGCTCAAAGAGACGTATGTCGTACTAGGTCAGAAGGTGTTTGCGGGCGACCTGCTCGCGGAGCTTTCAACGGACAGCATCGCGGACGAGCTCGAGGAGAGCCGTAAGCTTTGCGCAGAACTTGCGGAGGAAGCGGAGTATTACGAAGAACTCCTCGCCATCGAGAAGGAGCGCGCAAGTCTTGCAAAGCGCTACGGGCGCGATTACGACGAGAAGAAGCTCACAAAGGCGACCAACGCGTATGAGGAGTGCGCAAGCCGCAAGTATGTTGCGGAGCTGCGTCTCGGCGAGCTGGAAGCAAGCCTGAGCGGTCGTCAGCTTGTCGCGGGTATCGACGGTATCGTCGACTACATCCGTGAGATTCCCGCATGGTTCAACGGACGTGTCAACGCCCGTGAAAAATTTATCACGATCCATTCTGAAAAAGCCGGTTTTGTATTGAGTGTTTCAAACGACAGCCTGTACCATTTCGGCGATGTGTTCACCGTGACAACCGGCACCGGTTCGTATGACTGCGAAGTCGTGCAGATCGTACGCCCGGCGCAGGGTAGCGGAGCGCGCATCGTGCTTCAGCCGCTGCATCCGGATGAGAATCTGAGCATCGGCATGAGCGGCGATCTGATCTTTGAGACCGGTTCGCGCGACAATGTTGTTTATATCCCGACGTACGCGCTACGTACGGTTGATGATAAGCCTGCGGTTTACGTGACGGACGCCGACGGACTCCGCTCGATACGTTTCATTGAGATCGGTCTTTCCGTTACGGGCAAGGACGATCCCGATGAGAACCGCACGGAGATCATCAGCGGTCTCACGCCCGGCGAGACCGTAATTCTGAAGTAGGAGGAAGCCATGAAAAAGATCACAGCACTACTGGTTTTGACGGCGCTCCTTCTTTCCCTGACGAGTTGCGGTGAAACCGAGAACGTACCCGAGCTGCTGCAGCCGATGGAGACGGCAAATGCTGTCTGCGTCGTGACGCGCTCGTATCTCACGACGGTTCAGAGCACCGGCGGATATGTTGTCCCCGAGTGCGAGGACCTCAAATTTGACTATGACACCTCGGCATATCACGTGGGCGTCGAGCTCGGCGAGCACGTGGAGGAGGGACAGCTTCTGATGGAGCTGAACCCCGAGCTTGCGGAATCGATCGAACGCCTTGAGCTTTTGGTCGTACGCGAGCAGACCGAGTACGATTACGATCTTCAGAAGTTTAACAACCAGCTCAAGAACATGCGCAACTATGCGAACATGCTCGGAAACTCCTACGACGGACGCATGGTCCGTCTGCAGATGCAGGAGATGCAGGTGAACTTCGATCACAGCCATGCTTCGGCGGCGAAGAAGATCGAAGAGGACCGCGCTGAGCTTGAGAAGCTGAAGAAGGAAGCGAATGATGCAAAGGTTTACGCGCCATGCACGGGCACGATCGTTTACCTCGGCGTCAGCGAAGACGGCGATCCCATCATGAAGGACAGAACCTTCGTGAGCATTGCAAAGGACAACACAAAGCTTCTTGCATGTGCATTCATTTCCCGCACGGACTACGATGATTTTTCGAGCGTGGAAGCGCGCATCGGAAACGATGTATACGAAGTAAAATACATTCCGTACAGCGACGAGGAAGTGTATCGCCTCGAGCGCACCGGCAACCGCTTCGACTCGTATTTTACGGCTGACCTCAAGGATACCGTGGAGATCGGTGACTATGTTCAGTTCGTGTTCACGAAGAAGTCGGCGGAGCCTGTGCTCACGGTGCCTACCGCGGCGATCACCAAGAGCGGAACGCAGTCGACCGTACAGCTCGTTCGCGAGGGCTACATGGAGACGGTTGACGTCACGATCGGCGAGTCGGGAATCAACGATACCGAGATCCTTTCCGGCCTTTCTGAGGGTGACGTTGTGTATGTCGCAAAGAACCTTGCCCGCTTCGGCACGAACTATGAGACGCTGTCTCCGAAGAGAGAGACAATTTCCGTGCTCACCGGATGCACGGGCGCAAAGAAGATCGCGCGTGTGACGGAACCGTTCCTGAATCCTGTTCCCGGCACGATCGAGGAGATCCTCGTGAGCGGCTTCACCGGAATCCTTGTAAGAAAGGGCGATCCGATCTTCAAGGTGAAATGTTCTGTCGGCCGCGCCGATCAGGAGCAGGCGAAGCTTGACCTCCGCAAGTACACGGATGAGCTTGAGGAGAGTAAGAAGGAACTCCAGGAAAAGCAGGAAGAACTCGAGAAGAAGATGCGCAAGCTGAGCAAATCGTCACTCGAGTATGCGCTTGCGCAGCTGGATCTTTCGGACTGCAAGGCGGAGATCGCCAAGCTTGAGGAAGAGTCGCAGGAGACGATCGACAAGCTCACAGAGCGTATTGAGAATTTTGAAAAATGGTACGAACAGAGTGTAACCGTATATGCAGAGAAAGACTGCGTCATCAGCAGCGTCTCGAAGTACAAGGTCGGTTCGAACATCTCGGAAAATGAGATCCTTTTCGAAACTTACGACCTGGATTCGTACTGCATCTGCATCGATAAGCCGGCGGATGACAACCGTCTTCGCTACGGTCAGAAGGTGGAGCTGATGTCAACGGTTGAGGGAGAGGAATTGACCTTCAACGCGACGATCATATCGGCGCCGAACGTTCGCCCCGCAGACGTCACCGACAAGAACGTCATCTACGTTGCGCTCGACGAGCCGGACCGCTATGCGGAAGTCGGCGTGACCGGAGTTGTTTACTACAACGAATTCAACATTGCGAATTGCCAGGTGATCGATGACAGCCTGGTATACCACAATCCTAAGACAACGACGCAGACGACAAACAAGCAGAACAACCAGGGCCAGGGCGGTTTCGGCGATTTCGGCTGGGGAGGACAGCAGGAGACTTCCGACTACGAGGAAGCCGAGTCCTTCACGTTCGACAGCGAAGCTCACGAGATCAGCCGCGGCAAGGCTTACGTCTGGGTTTATGACGCACAGGGCTGTGCCGTCAAGCGCTATGTCCGCGTGATGGCAGTGACGGAAAATAAATACTGGATCGTCGACGGTTTGCTCGACAGCGATGTCCTGTTGGTTCACTAGGAGGGTGCATGTTTCGGTTCATTACACAAAAACTTTTAAACAAAAAATGGCTGATTCTCAGCATCCTCATCGGTAACATTCTTCTCGTGGGAATCGCATGCTGCAATCCGATGTACTCGGAGGCGGCACTTCAGAAGCTGCTCACGAAGAGAATGAGCACGTACCTTGAGGACAACAATCAATATCCGAGTATGCTCACGCTGGACTCGCGTCTCAGCAACACTCGCCTGGAGTCGAGCAGCTCCCGTTACTTCGATAACTATCTTACCGTTGCGGATGATGCCGAGAGGATGTTCGGCATGCCCGCCGCACAGAAAGTGACATTTTACGAGACGAGTTTTGAGCAGAAAGCCCGCTTCCTCGTATCCCGTTCCGGCGGAGGCGGAAGCGGACTAAGGCTGTTGCTCGCGTCTCTTTCGGATCTTTCGGACCACATCGATATCATTTCCGGATCGAATTACTCCGATACGGTCGGAAGCGACGGTGTGATCGAGTGTATCGTCAACGAGAAGGTGTATCTGAATTCGCAGATGTTCATCGGCGACGAGATTGAGATCTACGGCTACGTCAATCAGGCGGGAGAGAGTATCCGCCTTCGCGTGGTCGGCGTTTTTAAGGCCAAGGAAAACAACGACCTGTACTGGGTGAACGATCCGCTGTCGTATCAGCAGGAGTTCTTCATTTCGCAGGACATCTTCGTTGATCAGTTTATGAAGGACAACACGATCGCAGGCAACATCCGCGCAAAATACTATGTCCTTTACGATTACTCGAAGATCGATATCGATCAGGTTCCGCGCATGCTTGAGGTGTACAATGACCTCGAAACGGACAATAAGACGACGGACTGCCTTTACGATGTGTATTGCAACTACAACGAGATCTTCGAGCAGTTCATGACGGATTCGGCGAAGGTAAAGGCGACGATGTGGATCCTGCAGGTGCCGATCCTTGTGCTTCTCGCTGTGTTCATCTTCATGGTTTCCAACCAGGTGATCGATATTGAGCAGGGCGAGATTGCAATGCTGAAGAGCCGCGGTGTCAGCAGACTTCAGCTGATCCTCACGTATCTCACGCAGTCGGCCATCCTCGGAGGCATTGCGCTTTTGATCGGAATTCCGTTCGGTTACATATTGTGCCATCTGTTCGGCTCGACGAACGCGTTCATGGAATTTGTCGGAAGAAAGTCGATGCAGGTGCGCATCACGGGAACATCCCTTATGTATGCGCTCGGCAGCTGTGTCGCCGGCATCCTGATCATGACGCTTCCGGTGCTTAAGTTTGCACGGTTCTCCATCGTGGAACAGAAGGCACACAAAAGAAAGAAGACAAAGCCGCTGTGGCAGCGCATGTTCCTTGACTTTATGCTTCTTGCGCTCGCATTATACGGCTATTACGATTTCAACAATCAGAAGAGCGAGCTCATGAAGGCGATTGCGAACGGAGAGGCAGTCAACCCGATGCTTTTCTTCTCGGCTTCGCTGTTTATCCTGAGCTGTGCGATCGTATTCCTCCGTGTGATCCCGATGCTTTCGTCGTTGATCTTTAAGATCGGACGAAAGAAGTGGAAGCCTGCGTCGTACGCATCCTTCCTTCAGATCACGCGCGACATTCATAAGCAGAGCTTTATCACGGTGTTCCTTGTGTTGACGATCGCTCTCGGTATTTTCAACGCGAACATCGCGCGCACGGTCAACCAGAACGAGGAGGAGCGCATCAGCTACAACGACGGTGCCGACCTTGTCGTACAGGAGAACTGGCAGAACAACATCAGCAGCGTCAGAAGCGGTTATGCGACCAAGCTGAAGTACAACGAGGGCGATTACACGCGTTTTGAGCGGCTTGCCGACGAGAATCCCGACAAGATTTCCGCGATCACGCGAGTGATCCACGATACCGACGCGCAGGTGATCAACGGCGGCAACACGATCAATGACATCAACCTTCTGGCCGTCAATACGTACGAGTTCGGTCATGCCGCATGGATGCCGCAGGGCGTAGGCTCGCACCATTGGTACGAGGATCTGAACGCGCTTGCAAAGAATCCCGAGGGCGCGCTGATCTCCAGAAATCTCGCCGAAAAATGCGGCCTCGCCGTCGGCGATTCCGTTACGGCCGAGAGATTTGACGAGATGAAGCAGTCGATGGGACGCAAGAGCTTTACGGTTGTTGCGATCATCGATTACTGGCCCGGATACGAGAACCGCAAGGAGTCTAAGGATGCGGACTCCGAGGATTCCACGGTTCCGAACTATCTGATCGTCTGCAACTATGACAACATCCTTCTGGACTACCCGGTAGTGCCGTACGAGATATGGATCAAGACGAACGGAAGCACCGATTTCTTCTACGACTGGGCTACGGAAAATAAGATCAACTTCAAGTCCTTCCGCGACCGCACGACCGATCTTCTTGGACTGAAGAACGATCCTTACTTCCAGGTTACGAACGGTATGCTCACGATTACGTTCATCGTGGTGCTTGTGCTTTGCGCGATCGGTTTCCTGATCTTCTGGATCACGTCGATCCGTTCGAGAGAGCTCATTTTCGGTATATATCGGGCGATGGGTATGTCGATGGGAGAATTGATCCGAATGCTTGTTAACGAGCATATCTTCGGATCGCTGCTGCCGATATTGTTCGGCGCCGGCATCGGACTTCTCGCTTCGAAGATGTTCCTGCCGCTCATTCAGATCGCATATTCGCCGAAGATTGCGACGCTTCCTTCGAAGATTGTCATGTCCGGCGGAGATCTTGTGAAGATCGCCGTAGTCGTGACGATCATGCTCGCAGGCTGCATCACCGTAATCTCGATGCTTTTGTCCAAGATTAAGATCAACCAGGCTCTGAAGCTTGGAGAGGATTAAGGAGGGAACCGTGAACGAGATACTGCGAACCGAACAAGTTACGAGAAGCTTTCCCGTGGCCGGCGGCGACTTCCTTGCATTGAAGGGCATCAGCGTCGTTGTTCCGGAGGACACCCTCACGATTCTCAAGGGTCGTTCCGGATCGGGCAAGACTACACTTTTGAATATCATCGGTGCGCTCGACGCGCCGACCTCCGGCAGCGTTGTGTTTGACGGAGTTGAGATCTCCGGAGCGAGCGACAAGGAGCGTGAGCTTCTCCGCCGCCACAAGATCGGATACATTTTCCAGTCCGTCGCATTGATTCCCGTGATGAATGCGTACGAGAACGTGGAGTATGCGCTCCGCCTTGCAGACTACAAGGGCGACTACCGCGAGCGCGTGATGGAGTGCCTCAAGCTTGTAGGTCTCTCCAAGCGTGCAACGCACATGCCGCAGGAGCTCTCCGGCGGTGAGCAGCAGCGTGTCGCGATCGCGAGAGCCATCGCTCACAAGCCGAAGATCATTTTCGCGGATGAGCCGACCGGCGAGCTGGACTCCGCGACGAGCCTTCAGGTTATCGCCATTTTCAAGGAATTGATCGAGAAGGAAGGCATCACGTTCGTCATGACGACGCACGACACCAAGCTGATGGGCTACGGTGATGTCGTGTACGAGATTCAGGACGGCGAGATCATTAATACCGAGTACCACGGAAAGGGGGAGGCATTCCATGAGCAACTCAAACGATGACAAGGCCACGCTCGAAGCTTCCGACATCCGTGATTCCGTGATTTCCGAAGAACTTCGCGACTCCTTCATGAAGGCGTATGCGAAAAATACACAGGGTGAACTGGAGGACCAGCTCGGCGACAACGTCATGATCCTCTGCGAGAATCTCGTGAAGATCTACAAGACCAAAGAGACCGAGGTGCTTGCTCTGCAGGGTCTGGAACTCAAGGTGGAGCGCGGCGAATTTGTCGCGATCATCGGTAGTTCCGGTAGCGGTAAGTCGACGTTCCTCAACATGATTGGCGGTCTTGACCGTCCGAGCGCCGGAAAGCTTTATGTCGACGGCAAGGACCTCTTCAAGATGACCGAGAGCCAGCTTGTCGATTACAAGAAAAATACGGTCGGTTTCGTATGGCAGAACAATGCGCGCAACCTCTTCCCGTATCTTACGGCGCTGCAGAACGTCGAGCTTCCGATCCGTTTCGGAGACAACAAGGACGTTGAGAAACGCGCGCTCGATCTTTTGAACCTCGTAGGAATGCTTCACAAGAAGGACAGCAAGCTGAACCAGATGTCCGGTGGTGAGCAGCAGCGTATTGCGATCGCGATCGCGCTTGCCAACCGTCCGAAGCTTCTTCTGGCGGACGAGCCCACCGGTTCCGTTGACCAGCGCACTTCGGACGCGCTGCTCGATGTGTTCCGGAAACTCAATACCGAGCTCGGTATAACCATCGTCATCGTTACGCACGATATCAACCTCGCAAAGAAGGTAAAGCGTGTCGTGATGATGCGCGACGGAAAGACCAGCAGCGAGCGTATCATCAAGCAGGAGTACGCAGATCCATCGCTTCTCAAGGGCTTCGTCGAGGAGGAGACGCACGACGAGTTCGCGATCCTCGACCGCGCCGGCCGAGTTCAGATCCCGCGAGAAATGCTTGACGCCATAGGCGTGAAAGGCAACCGCATCCGCATGAAAGTCGAGGAAGACAGGATCGTCATCGTGAGCGGAGACGAGGAGAGCGAGGACGACGATTCCTCCAAGTCAAGGGAAAAGTCAAAGGGAAAAGGCAAGGACAAGAAGTGATCCGGGTCATTTTCCGATGAATCAATGAAATAACAGGAGTCCCTCCTTGCCGGTAAGAACGGCGGGAGGGATTTTTTTGCATTATTTTGCGTATAATGGCTTGACAAGTGAATGTTACGTGACATATAATTGTGTAAATAAAATTTACGTTGCGCAAGCAGGGGGTATCTCATTGCGCGGAAAGGAGAGTAGCATGGATCTATGGTTTTGGATCGGCGCTTTCGTCGTTTTGATCGTGATCGAATTGCTCACTGTGGCGTTGACGACAATATGGTTCGCCGGCGGTGCTCTCGCAGCTGTTATCGTTAGCCTTTGCGGCTTCAACCTTATTTGGGAGTGCGTCGCGTTCGTTGTTGTCTCGGCACTTCTTTTGCTGCTCGTAAGACCTTCGGTTGTGAGGAGGTTCAACAAGCGCAGAACGAAGACGAACGTTGAGGCAATCGTCGGCGAGGAGGTTCGTGTGGTGACGCCGGTCGACGGTGCCAGCTACACCGGACGAGTTGTGTTCAACGGAATGGAATGGGCTGCGAAGAGTGCTCGTGAAGGCGTTTCGTTCGATGTCGGGGAGATTGCCGTTGTCGCGCGCGTGGAAGGCGTAAAATTGCTTGTTAATGCAAAGGAGGAGACTGTATGTTAAGCTTTTTGGAATCGGATACTCAGATCTTTGAAAGCCAGTATTTCTGGATCGCGGTAGTACTTGTAGTTCTCGTTACACTGTTCATTTCGTGCCTTCGCATCGTACCGCAGGCTCATGCTTATATCGTAGAGCGCTTCGGCGGCTACCAGGAGACCTGGAGCGTTGGTATTCACCTCAAGGTTCCGTTTATTGACCGCGTTGCTCTCGACGTTCTTTTGAAGGAGCAGGTTGTGGATTTCCCGCCTCAGCCGGTTATCACGAAGGATAACGTAACGATGCAGATCGATACGGTCGTTTATTTCCAGATCACCGACCCGAAGCTGTACGCTTACGGTGTTCAGAACCCGCTGATGGCTATCGAGAACCTGACCGCAACGACACTTCGTAATATCATCGGTGACCTCGAGCTCGATGAGACCCTCACCTCGCGTGAGATCATCAACGGCAAGATGCGTGTATCCCTCGATGAGGCGACCGACCCTTGGGGTATCAAGGTTAACCGTGTAGAGCTTAAGAACATCATGCCTCCGAATGCAATCCGCGACGCGATGGAGAAGCAGATGAAGGCTGAGCGTGAGCGCCGTGAGTCCATTCTCATCGCTGAAGGTGAGAAGAAGTCCACAATTCTTGTTGCCGAAGGTAAGAAAGAGTCCGCAATCCTCGAGGCAGAGGCCGAGAAGGCTGCAGCAATCCTTCGCGCAGAGGCGAAGAAGGAAGCTACGATCCGCGAGGCTGAAGGTCAGGCGGAAGCAATCCTTCGCGTTCAGAAGGCAAATGCCGACGGCCTTCGCTTCCTGAACGAAGCAGCTCCGACCGATGCGGTTATCAAGCTGAAGAGTCTGGATGCGTTCGCAAGAGCGGCTGACGGCAAGTCTACCAAGATTATTATCCCTTCTGAAATCCAGGGTATTGCCGGATTGGCGAGCGGCGTTGTGGAAGCAACGAAGGCTCCGACCAAGGATCCGGAGGCATAAATGTGGAATTATTCGGATTCAGATGTAGGCTCTGAAAAAAAGCAGGCATTTGACGATCTTTCCGATCTCGACAGGCCGGTGGTGACGATAACGGAGAGCCAGGCTAAGGCAATCTCCCGCAAGCAGTTTTTGACCGGGAGCGGGGGCGGCGGCTTCTGGGACAGCATGGCGACGGACAGACGCGACATTTATCTGACCTACGCGCTCATAGTTGTTAACGTTATCGTGTATATTCTTCAGTTGATGTTTACGACACCGGACGGCGTCGATGTGCTGGCGGAATACGGTTGTCAGGACTGGCCGGATGTTGTCGGCAGGTTCCAGGTCTACCGCCTTTTCACATGCATGCTTCTTCACGGAAGCTGGTCGCATTTGATCGGCAATATGCTCGTGCTGTACATCGTCGGATACATCATGGAGCACCGCATTTCGCGAAAGCGCCTGTTGATCGTATACATCATGGGAGGACTCGGTTCTTCGCTTGTGTCGATGTTCGTTCACCATTTCTTCCCGATCGTTTACACTTTGACATGGTATGGAATCCCGATCGAGACGTACGAGATCTACGACGTGAGATCACTGGGAGCATCCGGAGCGATTGCCGGTGTACTCGGCGCAGTGCTGTTCAAGATCATTTTCATGTCGAAGACGCACGAGGTGGAAGACGAGGGCGCGGTCGGAATCATCCGCGTGGTGGTTATCAGCTTGCTTGCGTTCGGAGCGGTATATTTTCTGCGGTATATGTTCGCACCTGAGATCGGAGTGGACAACGCGGGACATGTCGGCGGAACCATTTTCGGAGCGCTCACCATGTTTGTATTTATGTTGATCGAATATCATTACAATTCGGAGACAGAATAAGAGAAACACTTCCGGCGGGGGTAAATGCCGGTTGCTATACGATAGTTACGGAGAAGAGAGAATAGAAAAAGGAGCGGCTGCAGGGTTTCCTGCGGACCGCTCCTTTGCTTTGCGTTTTAATTGTGTCAGACGTTCGTTTCCTTGTATTTCTGCTCGCAGTAGATGCAGCGGTAAATGCATTTTTCCTTGTTCGTAAGGCGGAAACGATGCGGCAGCTCCTGCTCGATGCTTGTGATGCAGCGAGGGTTCTTGCAGCGCAAAATGTTGGTAACCTCCTCGGGCAGGACGACACGGCGCTTCGAGACGATCTCATCGTTCTCGATGAAGTTGAGCGTGATGCCCGGGTCGAGAACTGCGAGCGTGTCGAGGTTCAAGGTGTTCGGCCCCTCGATCTTGATGATGTCCTTGCGTCCCATTTTGTTGCTGGAGGCGTTTTTGATGATGGCCACGCAGCAATCCAATTTTCCGAGCTCAAGATACTCGTAGATCTGCATGCCCTGGCCGGGCTTGATGTGGTCGATGACGACTCCCTGGTGAAGTCCGCCGATATTCAGCATAGTGATACCTCCTTAGTTCTTCGGGATGCGGTCCTTAAGACCGAGCATCAGTATGATCAGCGCCATGCGCGCGTATACGCCGAATCCTGCCTGGCGGAAGTACGCGGCTCTCGGATCGGAGTCAACCTCGACCGAGATCTCGTTGACGCGCGGGAGCGGATGGAGAATGAACATGTCATCCTTGGCAAGTTTCATTTTCTCGGGAGTGAGAATGAAGGAGTTCTTCAGGCGGATGTAATCCTCCTCGTTGAAGAAACGCTCTCTTTGAACGCGTGTCATGTAGAGAATGTCAAGCTCGGGCATAACCTCGTCGAGCGAACGGACCTCTTTGTAAGGGATTTCCCTGGCGTCGAGGACTTCCTCCTTGAGGTATGCGGGGATGCGCAGTTCTTCGGGGCTGATGAGCACGAAGCGGATTCCCTTGTACCGTACCATCGCGTTGATGAGCGAGTGGACGGTGCGGCCGAATTTGAGGTCGCCGCAAAGACCGATCGTCATATTGTCGAGGCGGCCTTTGAGCTCAAGGATCGTAAGAAGGTCGGTGAGCGTCTGCGTCGGATGGTTGTGTCCGCCGTCGCCCGCGTTGATCACGGGGATTCTCGCGTGCTTGGAGGCCACGTACGGAGCGCCTTCCTTCGGATGACGCATCGCGCAGATGTCCGCGTAGTAGGAGATGATCTGAATCGTGTCGGAGACACTCTCGCCCTTCGCTGCGGAGCTGGAGTCAGCGCTCTGGAATCCGAGAACGGATCCTCCGAGGTTCAGCATTGCCGCTTCGAAGCTGAGACGCGTGCGGGTGCTCGGCTCATAGAAGCAGGTTGCAAGTTTCTTCCCCTCGCATACCTTGCGGTAGCGCTCGGGGTCTTTCATGATGTCCTGAGCGAGGGAGAGAAGCTCGGAGAGTTCCTCCTCCGTCAGGTCCATCGGGCTGATGAGATGTTTCATGGCAGTCCTTTCCGGTCGGGATGAGACCTGTGGTGTGATGATTCGGTGAGCATTTGCTCAAACAAAAGCCTTACGGGATCAAACCGTAAGGCCGAAATCAAAGTATCGATTACAATTGTTAAAAGAAATATCACTGACGAGACTACCGAGAGCCGTCAGATCGCACGGATATTCGCCGTTGGTAACCCATGTGCCGATGAGGTTGCAGAGGATGCGCCGGAAATACTCGTGGCGCGTGTACGACAGGAAACTGCGGGAATCGGTGAGCATACCGACGAAATTGCCGAGCACGCCGAGGTTCGCAAGAGACGACATCTGTTCCTCCATGCCGCGCTTGTTGTCATTGAACCACCACGCGGAACCCTGCTGAACCTTGCCGGCCGCGGAGCTGTCTGCAAAACAGCCGATGATCGTGCCGATCGTGGCATTGTCTGCGGGATTCAGAGAGTAAAGTATTGTCTTCGGAAGGGAATCGGTCTTGCAGAGCGAGTTGAGGAAATCCGCAAGTTCCGAAGCCGGCGAATAATTATCAATACAGTCACAGCCGTTGTTTGCGCCGGACTGCAGGAAAAGCCTGGTGTTGTTGTCGCGCTTGACGCCGAAATGAAGCTGCATCACCCAGCCGGCTTTCTCGTATTCGGAGGCAAGAAACGACAGAAGATTGGTCTTGTATTGAAGCTGCTCGTACATGTCCACAGGCTCGCTCGAAAGCGCTTTGCGGAAGATTACCTCTGCCTGCTCGTCCGTGCAGGGAGCGTACATCACGTACGACATGCCGTGGTCCGAGATCTTGCAGCCGTTTTCCGCGAAAAATGCGATCCTCTCACGAAGGGCATCCTTAAGATCGGTGTAAAGCGCGATGTTTCTTCCGCAAGCACGTGCAAGAGAGCCCCGTATGTACGAAGCGAAGTCTTTTTTTTCAATCTCAAGGGCGCGGTCCGGACGAAATGCCGGAAGAACCTTCACGGGGAAGGTGGAGTCCATAGCGATCATACGATGCCAGCGAAGATCGTCGGCGGGGTCATCCGTTGTGCACAGAAGACGCACGTTCGAACGAAGGATCAATCCGCGGGCGGACATGGAAGGATCGTTAAGAACCTGATTGCATTGATCATAGATGCGGCGAGCGCTCTCTTTCGTGAGCGGCTCCGTGATGCCGAAATAACGCTGAAGCTCAAGATGGCTCCAGTGGTAGAGAGGATTACCGATCGCGCGCTCGAGAGTCGCTGCAAATGCCTCGAACTTTTCGTAAGGGTCGCCGTTGCCGGTAATCAGTTCTTCGTTCACACCGTTTAAGCGCATAGCACGCCATTTGTAATGGTCTGCACCGAGCCAAAGATCGGTGATCGAAGAGAAGCGGACATCCTTCGCGATCTCTTCCGCGGGAATGTGGCAATGGTAATCAATGATCGGCATCGCAGACGCATATTGATGGTACAGCACGCGCGCCGTTTCATTGGTCAAAAGGAAGTTGTCATCCATAAAAACCATGCCGCTTTCCTCCTCGCAGGATGTTCTACGGAAATATACCACAAAGCAGTGTTTCTGTCAAGGTGTTCGGCGGGTGATTTCGACATTTTCCGGACGAAAAGCACAATGTATGGTGGAAAATGCGGAAAGGGCCACAAAATATTCGGAAAACGGTTGAACGCCGCATAAAACTGTGTTATATTTAGGAAAGGTATTTCCCCGCTAAATGCGTGACGGAAGTGCCATTACGCGGAGGATGCAGTATGGCAAAGATTGTTACCCTCGGAGAGATCATGCTTCGGCTCTCCACGAAGGGGTATGAACGCTTCGTTCAGGCGGACGATTTCGACGTCTGCTACGGCGGAGGCGAAGCCAACGTTGCGGTTTCCCTCGCCGGGTTCGGACACGAGGTTTCGTACATCACGAAGCTTCCGGACAATGAGATCGGCGAGAGCGCAAAGATGGCGCTGCAGCGCGAGGGCGTGGATTGCTCCCACATTGTGCGCGGCGGCGAGAGACTCGGTATTTATTTCCTGGAGACAGGCGCTTCGGTGCGTCCGTCGAAGGTAATTTACGATCGTGCACATTCGGCGATCGCTGAGGCGAAGCCGGAGGATTTTGATTTTGACGCGGCTTTCGAGGGAGCGGACTGGTTCCATTTTACGGGAATCACGCCGGCGATCAGCGACACTGCCGCTGAGGTTGCGAAGGCAGCTTTGATCGCGGCGAAGAAGCACGGACTTACGGTTTCGTGTGACCTGAATTACCGAAAGAAACTGTGGAGCAGCGAGAAGGCGCAGAAGGTCATGACAGACCTGATGCAGTATGTGGACGTGTGCATCGGCAACGAGGAGGACGCACAGAAGGTCCTCGGCTTTGTTCCCGGCGATACGGACGTTACAAAGGGATCTTTGGAGCTTGCGGGCTATGAGGCGATGTTTCGCGCGATGAAGGAACGCTTCGGATTCCGTTATGTCGTGAGCTCGCTTCGCGAGAGCTTTTCCGCGACGGACAATGCGTGGTCTGCGGCAATCTGGGACGGCGAGACGTTCTACCACTCCCGCAGATACAACCTTCACATTGTCGACCGTGTGGGCGGCGGAGACTCGTTTGCTGCCGGTCTGATCTGCGGACTTGCGGACGGTAAGTCTGCCGCAGAGGCTCTGGAGTTTGCGGTAGCTGCGAGCGCATTGAAACACACGATACCCGGCGACTTCAACCATGTGACGCGCGCCGAGGTAGAGACGCTTGCGGGCGGCGACGGAAGCGGCCGCGTACAGCGCTAATTTTGTACCGAGCGGCATTTTCCGAAGAGGGGGCCGTAGGGATAGAATTGTTTACGGAGGGAAGAAATCATGAAGATTTTGAATGTGAACGATGCCGCTTTTGAGGCATACGGAAGAGTTGTCGACGGTTACGATACCAAGGAACTTCTCAAGGTGCTCAACGAGACCACGCCCGCTCCCGCGGATGCGGTTGTTTATGTTCCTTCGGATGCCAACCTGGAAGCAACCCCGGCAATGGCTGATTTTACGTACAACTGCTACGGCGGAATGCCGATCCAGATCGGTTACTGCAACGGTACCAACACGAAGCTGAACTGCCTCGAGTATCATCGCGACAGCGAGATCGATATCGCAGCTACCGACTGCATCCTTCTTCTTGCGAAGCAGCAGGACTGCATGGGCAAAATGCTTGACACCTCGAAGGTAGAGGCTTTCTTCTGCCCGGCAGGCACCGGCGTTGAGCTTTACGCTACGACGCTTCATTACGCTCCCTGCAGTGCGAAGCTCGGCGCACAGTTCCGCGTAGTTATCGTTCTTCCGAAGGGAACGAACCTTGACAAGCCGCAGATCACCGTGAAGAATGCGGACGACGCAAGACTTTTTGCAGCTAACAAGTGGCTGATCGCTCATCCCGAGGCTTCCGAGGCAAAGCAGGGCGCTGTGATCGGACTTACCGGCGTGAACATTGACATCGCTGACGACATCCGTTGATTTTGCGAGAGCGCGCGTAAGCGTTAGACAAAGGAGATTAACTTATGAAGTGTCCTTATTGCGGAGCGGAAAATACCCGTGTTATCGATTCGCGGCCGGTTGAGGAGTCTAACTCGATCCGTCGTCGCAGACAATGCGACGAGTGCGACAAGCGTTTCACGACGTATGAGAAAGTTGAGACCATCCCTGTTGTCGTCATCAAGAAAGGCAACAACCGCCAGGCGTACGACCGTTCCAAGATCGAGAAAGGAATCTATGCTTCCTGCCAGAAACGGCCGGTCAGCGTAGAGCAGATCCGCCAGCTTGTCGACGAGGTGGAGACAGAAATCTTCTCGATGGAGGAGAAGGAGATTCCCAGCAACCGCATCGGCGAGCTTGTCATGGACAAGCTGAAGAAACTCGACGAAGTCGCATATGTGAGGTTCGCTTCCGTATACCGCGAGTTCAAGGATGTAAACACGTTTATGGATGAGCTGAAGACGCTTCTGGATCGCGAGTGATCCCGGGCGGCAGCAATCTGCACAAGTATTGAGGCTTGTTTTCGGCAGTATTATCGGCAGGGAAAACAATCGAAGAATCGGAAGGCGTTTCGTGTCAGTCGGAACGCCTTCTTTTTGTTGCTCCTGCGAATAGTTATCCTGCTTTGATTGCGTTATCATGAAACGAAACGATACATCTATGCGGGAGGAAAATATATGTTTTGTTCGCTTGACAGTTTTGCTGTAAACGGGATCGATGCGCTCCGGATCCGCGTCGAGGTGGACGTTGGAAACGGTCTGCCGTGTTTTGATATGGTGGGGTATCTGGCAAGCGAGGTGCGTGAGGCGAAGGAGCGTGTGAGAGTTGCGCTCAAAAACTCGTCGTATCCGATTCCTGCGAAGCGCATCACTGTGAATCTTTCGCCTGCGGATGAGCGAAAAGGAGGCACAGGGTTTGACCTTGCGATCGCTTTGGGTATATTGTGCGACCTCGAAGTGATCCCGCCCGAGCTAATGGAAGGGTACGGCTTCCTCGGGGAACTCGGTCTCGACGGAAGTATCCGTTCCGTGCCGGGCGTGCTTCCGTGTGTTTATGCAGCAAAACAGGCAGGCTTGCGGGCGGTACTTGTGCCTTCCGAAAATGCTGCGGAAGGTGCGCTTGTCGAGGGAGTCCGGGTGTACGGCGTGAGGAGCCTTACGGAGGCGGCGGAGCATTTTCTGTGCGAAAACGGGGGAGAGCCTGCGCAGACGCCTCCATGGGAGCCGTCGCACGAGAGTCCGGACGGGGATTTTTCGGACATCCGGGGGCAGTTTCTTGCGAAACGTGCTGCGGAGATTGCGGTAGCGGGGATGCACAACCTTCTTTTGTGCGGTCCTCCCGGAGCAGGGAAGACGATGCTTGCAAAGCGCCTTCCGGGGATCATGCCGGAGCTTACGTTCGCCGAGAGCATGGAGATTACGAAAGTGTACAGTGTGGCGGGATTGATTCCTCCGGGCGGCGGCATGGTTCAGAACCGTCCGTTCCGTGCGCCTCATCACACGGTTACCGTTCCGGCGCTTGCCGGAGGCGGGAGGTTTCCGATGCCGGGTGAAGTCTCGCTCGCCTCGGGAGGAGTGCTGTTTCTGGATGAGCTTCCGGAGTTTCAGCGCGGAAGCATCGAAGTGCTGCGGCAGCCGCTGGAGGATCGAAGGATCCGTGTCGCAAGGCTCAACGGAAGTGCGGAGTACCCTGCCAAATTCATGCTCGTGGCGGCGATGAATCCATGCCCGTGCGGGTATTATCCGGACAGAAATCGATGCCGGTGCACGCAGGAACAGAGGATACGGTACGAGGCGAAAGTAAGCCGCCCGATCCTTGATCGGATCGATCTTCGGATCAATGTCGAAAGCCTTCCTCCGGGTGATTTGATCGATACGGTTCCCGCCGAGAGCAGCGAGCAGATACGAAGACGCGTGGAAGTCGCGCGAAAACATCAGGAGCTGCGCTTTGAGGGCAGACCGTATCGGTACAACTCGGAGGTGCCGGGGCGTGAGATTGACGCGTTGTTCCGGCCGGAACCTTCCGCAAAGAAAGAAGCAGCTTCTTATGCCGAGCGCTCGCAATGTTCCGCGCGCGGGTATCACAGGCTTTGGAAGGTTGCGAGGACGATTGCCGACCTTGCAAACAGCGATACCATAACAAAGGAGCATGTCGCGGAGGCAATCGGGTATCGGACGGATTGATAAGGAGAACAACATGACGGAGAAAGAGTACCGCATGTGGCTGTGCGCGGTCGTGACGGACAATGCGATAAAGCTGCGGCTTCTGAAGCATTTTACGAGCGCTGCGGGCGTGTATGAGGCTGATGCTGAGGAATTGGAAAATGTAGGTGTCACTGAAGCTGAGGCGGCGAAAATAGCTGCGTCCAGGACGGAAAAACACATTGAACGGCTGTATCGCTCGCTCGACCGATGCAATGCAAGGTTTGTGAGCAGCGAGGAGGAGACATTCCCGGAGCCGCTGCGCGTGATCTCCGATGCGCCTGTCGGATTGTTCTATCAGGGAACGCTGCCGAAGAAGGGGCAATGCTCGGTTGCGATCGTGGGAACAAGGTTGTCGTCTCCGTACGGGGAAGATGTCGCGGTGCGGTTCGGGCGCGTGCTCTCGGAAGCGGGTGTGACGGTCGTGAGCGGACTTGCATACGGGATTGATGCCGCCGCGCACAGAGGCGCGGTCGAGGGCGGCGGAAGTCCTGTCGCTGTGCTCGGGTCAGGAATCGGCACGGTATACCCGAAGGAAAATGCGATTCTCTACAAGGAGGTTGTGAGGTACGGCTGTGTGATGTCGGAGTATGCGCCCGGAGTTCCTGGGCTGAAGCATCATTTTCCGCATCGAAACAGGCTGATCTCGGGGCTTTCCGAGGCGGTGATTGTCGTTGAGGCGAAGCTTCAGAGCGGGACGATGATCACCGTCGATCGGGCGCTTGAACAGGGCAGGGATGTGTACGCTGTGCCCGGCCGGATCACGGACAAAAACAGCGAGGGATGCCACCGTCTGATAGTGCAGGGAGCGCAGCTTGTGACGGACCCGGGGGAGATACTTGCGGGGCTTCGCGACCGCGGCTGGCTGTTCGTAACTGAAGAGTCAGACGGTCAGCAGACATTTGGCGAAAAATGTTACACTTCCGAAAAAAATGAAAAATTGGCTCTTGCAAGCGAAGAAAAAATGGTGTATGCTTTTTTGCGTTTAAGTCCCAAAGGCTTTGATCGACTGGTCTGGGAGAGCGGTCTGACGCCTTCTGTGCTTATGCAGAGGCTGTATTCGCTCGAGCGTGACGGATTGATCCGGAGGACTTCCGACGGCATGTATTGCGCCGTAGATCAATGAGCGCTTGCAATGCAGTTACAAATATATAGGAAGAGAGAAGTTGCGCCTCAGGGCGCTTCGAAAGAAAGTTATGGCGAAGTATCTTGTGATTGTGGAGTCTCCCGCCAAGGCGAAGACCATTCAGAAGTTCCTTGGGAAAGACTACACGGTTTTGGCTTCCAACGGACACGTGCGCGATCTCCCCAAGAGTTCCCTCGGCGTTGACACGGAAAGCGACTATGAGCCGCATTACATCACTATCCGCGGCAAGGGTGAGGTGCTTTCCGAGCTCCGCAAGGAAGTGAAGAAAGCCAAGAAAGTGTATCTCGCGACTGACCCGGACCGTGAGGGAGAGGCCATTTCGTGGCATTTGATGCAGGTTTTAAAACTGAACGAGAAGGACACGCGCCGTATCACTTTCAATGAGATTACGAAAAATGCGGTCACGTCGTCGCTTGCCGGCGCGCGGTCGATCAATATGAATCTTGTGGACGCGCAGCAGGCGCGCCGTATCCTCGACCGTATGGTGGGATACGAGATCAGCCCGATTCTCTGGGCGAAGGTAAAGCGCGGATTGAGTGCGGGACGCGTGCAGTCGGTGACTCTTCGTATTATCGCCGACCGTGAGAACGAGATTGCGGCGTTTGCCTGCCGTGAATATTGGACGATCGAGGGCCGTTTCTACGACGGGGTACACAAGGAGCCGATTACGGCGGTGTACTGCCCGGAGGGAAAGAAGAAGGAGCTTGCCTCGAAGGAAGAGGCGGATCAGGTGATCGCCGGGGCGGCAAAGTCGAAGTTTACGGTAACCGATTCGAAGCTTTCGGTGCGCAAGCAGAAGGCACCGCTTCCGTACACGACGAGTACGCTTCAGCAGGATGCATCCAAGAAATTGAATTTCAGTACGCAGAAGACGATGCGTGTTGCGCAGCAGCTCTATGAGGGCGTTACCGTCAAGGGACACGGCAGCATCGGTCTTATCACGTATCTCCGTACCGATTCGACCCGCATCAGCGAGGAAGCAGCGAAAAATGCAGCAGCGTTCATCAAGGAGCGCTACGGCGAGGAGTTCCTCGGTGAGGAGCGCGCAGAATCCTCAAACGGAAAGAAGATCCAGGACGCGCACGAGGCGATTCGTCCTACATATATCGATATCACGCCGGCCTCAGTGAAGGATCAGCTCACGAATGAGCAGTTCCGCCTTTACCAGCTGGTTTGGAAGCGGTTCATGGCGAGCCGCATGTCCGACTGCGTGACGAACGTTACGACGCTTACGATCAGCGACGGAACGCACGAGTTCACTGCATCGGCGTCCAAGTGTACGTTCGAAGGCTTCCGCAGCGTTTATACGGAGAGTGCCGACGAGAAGGAGACCGAGAAGAGCGCGCGTTACCTTCCCGAGAAGGGCGCCACGTTTGTAAAGCAGGAAGTCGAGGGAGAGCAGCATTTTACGCAGCCGCCCGCACATTATACCGAAGCGAGCCTCGTCCGTACCATGGAGGAACTCGGCATCGGAAGACCGAGTACGTACGCGCCGACGATCACGACGCTTTTGACGCGCCATTACATTGCGAAGGACGGAAAGAATCTGTTCGTAACCGAGCTCGGTGAAGCGGTAAACGAGATGATGAAGTCCGCGTTTACGAGCATCGTGGCGGTTGATTTTACGGCAAATATGGAGCTGCTTCTCGACGGTGTCGAGGACGGCACCGTGAACTGGAAGACGGTTATTTCCAATTTCTATCCGGATCTGAAGAGCGCTGTGGACGTAGCGGAGAAGGAGCTTTCCTCCGTACAGATCCAGGACGAGGTGTCCGACCAGCCCTGCGAGGTATGCGGCCGCATGCTCGTCATCAAATACGGTCCGCACGGCAAATTCCTTGCCTGCCCGGGATTCCCGGAGTGCCGTTTTACGAAGACCTACACCGAAAAGACCGGAATTCCCTGCCCGAAGTGCGGAAACGAGCTTGTAATACGCAGAACGAAGCGCGGAAAGCGGTATTTCGGATGCACCGGGTATCCCGAGTGTGATTACATGTCGTGGCAGGCGCCGAAGAGTGCCGCCAACGAAGAGAATGCCGAGGAAAAGGAGAACGTACAATGAGTGTTATATTGTTGGATCGAATTCGTCGCATCAACAATTTACTTCATGATAAGTCAAATGCGGAGAAGGTGGTATTTACCGACATCTGCAGTGTCCTCGGAAACATTCTTGACGCAAACGTTTACGTAACCTCCCGCAAGGGTAAGGTGCTCGGCCTTTCCGTTCAGCCGGACGTAGCGGTACTTCCGTCGCTGCTCAGCAACGAGATCGGACAGTATCTCGCGCCGGTGCTCAACGAGCGTATGCTGAACATCCTCTCCACGAAGGAGAACATCAATCTTCCGATGCTCGGCTTTGAGGAGCCCGAGGCGGAAAATCTCATCGGTATCGCATGCCCGATCGACATCGCCGGTGAGCGCCACGGTTCGCTTTTTCTGTATCGCAAGGACAAGATGTTCAACATCGACGATATCATTTTGTGCGAGTATACCGTGACCGTGATCGGACTTGAGATCATGCGCTCCGTCAACGAGGAGAACGCGGAGGAGGACCGCAGCCGTCAGACAGTGCTCGGCGCCGTGAATTCTCTCTCGTACAGCGAGCTCCGTGCAGTGCGCGAGGTTGCAAGAAGACTTCCGGGCATCGAAGGACTGCTCGTCGCCAGCAAGATCGCGGACGAGATTGACATCACGCGTTCCATCATCGTCAACGCGCTCCGCAAGCTCGCGAGTGCGGGAATCATCGACGCTCGTTCCTCGGGTATGAAGGGAACGTACGTGAAACTGAACAACCCGTATTTCCTCGATATCCTCGAGGCAGTGGGAGAAGAGGAAGACGAAAAACAGCGCAGAACGAAGGAAAACAAGGATTGAGAGCACAATTTTACGAAAAATATAAATTTTGCTTGAAACATTGAAAAAGCTGTGCTATACTGCCAAAGTCACAAATCACGCGCAGTCGAAGGAAGGCCGGTTCCCTAACGGGTTTGCCTTTTTGTGGCGGCGCGGAAGAACAAACCAATCGGAGGTAGAAAAATGAGTGTTATTTCCATGAAGCAGCTTCTGGAAGCCGGTGTTCATTTCGGACATCAGACCAGACGCTGGAACCCTAAGATGGCTCCGTACATCTATACCGAGAGAAACGGTATCTACATCATCGACCTTCAGAAGTCGGTGGGTAAGGTGGACGAGGCTTACACGGCCGTGAAGAAGATCGCTGCAGACGGCGGCAAGATCCTCTTCGTTGGTACGAAGAAGCAGGCACAGGACTCGATCAAGAGCGAGGCTGAGCGCTGCGGTATGTATTTTGTAAACGAGCGTTGGCTCGGCGGTATGCTCACGAACTTCAAGACGATCCGTTCCCGTATCGCAAGACTCAAGGAGATCGAGAAGATGTCGACGGACGGCACGTTCGATGTTCTTCCCAAGAAGGAAGTTATCGGCATCAAGAAGGAGTGGGAGAAGCTGGAGAAGAACCTCGGCGGTATTAAAGAGATGACCAAGGTTCCGGACGCTATCTTTGTTGTAGACCCTAAGAAGGAAAGAATCTGCGTACAGGAAGCACATTCCCTCGGAATTCCGTTGATCGGTATCGCGGACACGAACTGTGATCCGGACGAGCTCGATTATGTTATTCCGGGCAACGACGACGCAATCCGCGCCGTTAAGCTCA
The DNA here is from genome assembly GCA_017561985.1 of Lachnospiraceae bacterium. Next base: position 187,284 of record JAFZAZ010000014.1, on the reverse strand, counting down.
TCGTCGGCAAGATGGCAGATGCTGTCATCGAGGCGAACCAGGGTGAAGAGCTTGTAGATCCTACCGAGAACGAGGCAGCAGCCGAGGAAGTCGAGCAGGAGCAGTAAGTTGATAAACGCGTCCGGTAATTTGCCGGACGCGATTCCAAAATACAGGGGTATAACCCGGATAGGAGAACAATACAATGGCTACAATTACAGCAAGTATGGTTAAGGATCTCCGTGAGACGACCGGCGCCGGCATGATGGACTGCAAGAAGGCACTTACCGAGACCGACGGCGATATGGAGAAGGCGGTAGTATGGCTCCGTGAGAACGGTCTTGCCAAGGCTGCCAAGAAAGAGAGCAGAATCGCAGCAGAAGGTATCTGCGCTGCATATGTTACCGAGGACAATAAGGTTGCGGCAGTTGTTGAGGTTAACTCCGAGACAGACTTCGTTGCAAAGAACGAGAAGTTCCAGAGCTTCGTAGCTAAGGTTGCTAAGCAGGCTGCAGAGAGCAACGCTGCCTGCATCGACTGCTTCCTTGCTGAGCCCTGGTGCGAGGATTCTTCGGTATCCATCAAGGAGGCTCTTGCAAACCTTGTTGCGGTTATCGGAGAGAAACTTTCCATCCGTCGTTTCGAGAAGATCGTTGCTGAGGACGGCTTCGTAGTAAGCTATATCCACAACGGCGGCAAGCTCGGCATCCTTGTTCAGATGAAGGGTGAGGCTAACGACGCTACGATCGAGTGCGCTAAGAACGTTGCAATGCAGGTTTGCGCTATGAAGCCCGCATACGTTCGCAAGGAAGAGATCTCGGCTGACTTCATCGCAAGCGAGACCGACATCATCACGAAGGAAGCACTCAAAGAGAACGCTGAGAGCGCTAAGCCGAAGCCGGAAAACATCGTAATCGAGCGTATCGTTCCGGGTCGTCTTGAGAAAGAGCTCAAGGAGATCTGCCTTGTTGACCAGATTTATGTTAAGGATCAGGAGAAGAAGGTTGCCGGTTATGTGGCAAGCGTTTCCAAGGATCTTGACATTGTGAAGTTCGTACGTTTCGAGACCGGTGAGGGCCTTGAAAAGAGAGAAGAGAACTTTGCTGAAGAAGTTGCAAAGCAGATGGGACAGTAAAAGTAAAAATAATGCTTGCATTACACGAGGGCTGCGGTTGATCCGCAGCCCTTTTTTGTGTCCATTGGTCACATTTTCCGAGAGATTAAATAGTCAAAACACGTTAAAAAATGCATTTTTTACGATTTATCGCGTTTTGGAAATGGCAAGAGGAGAGTATGTGACATTCTACCAATACGATTATAAGAAAAGACATTTTCTTGTAAAAATTCTACATTTTTCGGGAAAAATGACCAAAAAAATATGAAGAAATTGTGAAAATCCTATTGCACTGCACAAAATCGTATGTTATATTTGCCGCGTTGGCGAGTCTGTTACACGCAGATTACGACCAGAAACGGTGGTAAATCCGCCACCGTAAAAAAAGTGAAGGAGTGTTCATCTATGAAGAAAGTAGCAAAAGTACTCTCTTTGGTTCTCGTTCTTGCGATGGTAATCGGCTGTTTTGCAGCCTGCGGCAAGAAGGATGAGAACGCTGTCGGAAAAGTCCTGAACATTCGCTGCTGGAACGAGGAGTTCAAGACCCGTGTCGAGAATCTCTATCCCGGCTATGAGAAGGACGCAAAAGACGCTAACAAGGGTAAGATCGGTGATGTAACCGTTATCTGGAACATCGTTCCCAGTGACGACAACGCTTACCAGAATGCACTTGATGAGGCATTTAAGAAGCAGGCAAAGGCTTCTGCAGACGACAAGGTTGACCTTTTCCTCATCGAGGCTGACTACGCGCTCAAGTATGTTGATTCCGCTTACGCAATGAACGTTGCTGATCTCGGTATCGACGTAAACAAGGATCTTGCTAACCAGTACAAGTATACGCAGGATATCGTTACGGACTCCAAGGGCAACCTTAAGGGTGTTTCGTGGCAGGGATGCCCGGCAGGTTTGATCTACCGTGCCGACATCGCAAAGGCAGTTCTCGGTTCCGATGACCCGGCAGTGGTTCAGGAATCCGTTAAGGACTGGGCTACCTTCGAGGCTACTGCAGCGAAGATGAAGGAAGCCGGTTACGCAATGGTTGCCGGTTTCGATGATGACTATCGTGTATTCTCCAACAACGTAACTTCCGCTTGGGTTGACGCTGACAAGAATGTTGTCGTTGACGCAAGAATCTGGGAGTGGGTTGACCAGACCAAGAGATTTACCGACAACGGTTACAACCTCAAGGATTCCCTTTGGGGTCAGGGTCCCTGGAAGGACGGCTTCTTTACCTCCGGTAAGGTATTCTGCTACTTCGGACCTGCTTGGTTCATCGATTTCTGCATGAACTGTTCCGAGCCTGATTCCGTTGGTGCTGCAGGCAACTGGCGCATCACGGTTGGTCCCGAGGGCTTCTTCTGGGGCGGCACTTGGCTTTGCCCGGCTACCGGCACCGACAATAAGGAGCTTGTAAAGGACATCATCCTCAAGATGACGGCTGATACCGAGAACCTTGTAAAGCTTGCTCAGAAGTACTCTGACTTCGTAAATGACAAGCCTGCAATGGAGAAGCTTGCTGCTGATGCAAACATCGGCAACCAGTATCTTGGCGGACAGAACCTCTACGGCGTTCTCGCTGAGGGTGCTAACAAGATCCAGATCAAGTACGCAAGTGCTTACGATCAGGGCTGCAACGAGAACTTCCAGGCATGCATGAAGGAGTACTTCCTCGGCAATGCAACGCTTGACGAAGCTATCGCAGCATTCAAGGCTAAGATCAAGGCATTATATCCTGAGCTTAACGTTGATAAGGTTGCTCGCTAATCGCCAGTGACACTCAGTAAACTGTACCGGATGCCCCTTGTGCGGGCATCCGGTATTACTGAAAAATGATATTCTGTACACCACAGATCGCACCGTTCGCCAGCCGGACGGTTACGGAGACGGATTATGGACAACACAACTTCGGTTACGGAAAATACAATTACACGCAAGCGTACGAAGCTGGGAAGAGACAAGTGGGGTTATATCTTCTTAATCCCGTTTTTTGTCGTTTTCCTGGTTTTTTCGTTTTATCCGCTGTTGCAGACTGTTTATTTCAGCTTTTTTGACCATTACACCGCACAGGATCTGACGGAAGTGCACAAGTTTGTATGGTTCAAGAATTACAAGGCGCTTTTCAGTGAGGATACAGGCATTTTGCGCCTCGGATTCAACACGATGGTGCTCTGGATCATGGGATTTGTTCCGCAGATCATCTTTTCCCTGCTGCTTGCCTCGTGGTTTGCAAACACGAGACTTCGCATCCGAGCTGCAGGATTCTTTAAAGCGGTTATTTATCTGCCGAACCTGATCATGGCGATCGCGTTCGGTATGATGATCTTCCTTATGTTTTCGCGCGGCGGCCCGGTTCACCAGGTGCTCGAGTCGTTCGGAATGGCGGAAGACTTCGACTTGTTTACGAAAATATCAACGACACGAGGGTTGATTGCATTTATCAACTTTATCATGTGGTTCGGAAATACAACAATATTGCTGATGGCAGGTATCATGGGCATCAACGAGTCGCTGTTTGAGGCGGCGGAAGTGGACGGCGCAAGCCAGTTCCAGGTATTCCGGAAAATAACACTTCCCGTCCTTCGTCCGATTCTTGTCTATGTGCTGATCACCTCGCTGATCGGCGGTATTCAGATGTACGATGTGCCCCAGGTTATCACAAAGGGCAAGGGTATGCCGATGAGCAAAGATATCTTCTCGTCGAGCGGACCTGCCGCAGAGACGATCATCATGCGTCTCGCAACGTACATCTCCAAGAGCCAGAACTTCGGTGCCGCAGGTGCGCTCTCCGTGGTGCTTCTGATCGTCACGGGTATTCTGAGCTATATTGTGTACCGTTTCATGGTGAAAAATGACGACTGAGAGGAGGCAGAGATATGGCTGGATCTACCGGTGAATTCACCGTTAAAAAATCCCTCGGCATTCGCACGATCCGTGTGATAGCCTATTTGGTTCTTGTCCTGTTGAGCCTTCTCTGTCTGGTCTGGTTCTACCTGTTGTTCATCAACGCGACCCGTTCGCATTCGCAGATTTACGGAGGCCCTTCGCTGGTTCCTTCGAATCATCTGCTGGACAACTGGAAATCACTCTCGAACAGTACGCTCAACTTCGGACGCGGTATCATTAACAGTGCGATCATCGCATTTTCCACGGCGTTCCTTTCCGTGTATTTTTCGCTGATGACCGCGTATGCGATTCACGCATACCGCTTCAAGGGACGCAACGCAATCCATGTCTTCATCCTTGCGATCATGATGATTCCGACGCAGGTTACCTCGCTCGGTTTCTACCGCCTTATCGTGGATGTTCTGGATATGCAGGACAACTACATTCCACTGATCGTCCCTTCGATCGCTGCGCCGATCACGTATTTCTACATTGTGCAGTATATGAAGAGCAACCTTCCGATGTCGCTGATTGAAGCGGCCCGCATCGACGGTGCTCATGAGATCGGAATTCTGAACAGGATCGTTCTGCCGCTGATGCGCTCGGCGCTCTCGGTACAGCTGATCTTCGCATTTGTCGCAAGCTGGAACAATTACTACATGCCTGCGATGCTGATCCAGAAGACCGAAAAACGTACGCTTCCGATACTGATCTATTCACTCCGCGCCGCAGCGGAGAAGGACAAGGACTTCGGATTCCAGTACATCGCAATGGCGCTTGCCGTGCTGCCGGTTATCGCCGTGTATGTGTTCTTCGCACGCAGCATTGTCGGCGGCGTTTCCGTCGGCGGCGTGAAGGAATAAACGCCGCGTTTGCTCGACATTCGGGCCTTGTACGTATTTGGAAAATGATGATTTTACGACAGTGTAAAGACCTCGGAAGTTTCCCTTCCGGGGTCTTACTTTTAGTGTTGATTTGACAGGGCGGGTATGGTACAATATGGGACGGAAACAAAGGCGAATACATCGCCTCTTTCCGACGAAATCCGACATTTCGGTCGGTGATACGGGAGGTTCCCTTGAGCACTTACAAGAGAGTATTATTGAAGTTGAGCGGCGAGGCTCTTGCCGGAGATCGTCACATGGGATTTGACGAAGCTACGTGCATGGAGGTTGCGAAGCAGATCAAAAAGCTTTCAGACGAAGGCATCGAGATCGCGATCGTGATCGGCGGCGGCAACTTCTGGCGCGGAAGAAGCAGCAAGACAATCGATCGCACGAAGGCGGATTCCATCGGAATGCTTGCGACGGTCATGAACTGCATTTACATGTCAGAGATCTGCAGATGCTGCGGAATGAAGACCGAGATCTTCACACCGTTTGCATGCGGAGACGTCAGTGAGCTGTTCTCAAAGGACCGCGCGGTCGGAGCGATGAAGAACGGAAGCGTGATCTTCCTTGCGGGAGGAACCGGACATCCTTATTTTTCGACCGATACGGCAACGGCACTTCGCGCGGTACAGCTTGACTGCGACGCCATCGTAATGGCTCGCGCCGTGGACGGCGTTTACGATTCCGATCCGAAGACGAATCCGAACGCGAAGAAATATACGACCGTGACATACCAGGAGCTTTTGGACAGGAAGCTGAAGGTGCTTGACCTCACGGCGACCGTTATGTGTATGGAGAACAACATTCCGACCCTGGTGTTCTCGCTCAATGAAGAAAACAGCATTGTGACGAACGTATCCGGCACCAACACCGGCACCGTCGTCACCGTGTAGGAAGATTGGAGGAAGTTACTTATGCATGAGATTTTGAAACCTTTTGAAGCATCGATGAACAAGACCCTTGATTTCCTCAAGGAAGAGTACGCAAACATTCGCGCCGGACGTGCAAACCCGCACCTTCTTGACAAGCTGCGCGTTGATTACTACGGCACACAGACGAATCTCCAGGGCGTGGCAAACGTATCCGTTCCCGAGGCTCGCGTGATCATGATCCAGCCCTGGGAGTCGAAGATGATCAAGGAGATCGAGAAGGCGATCATGGCATCCGACATCGGCATCACGCCGAGCAACGACGGCAAGGTGATCCGTCTTACGTTCCCTGAGCTGACCGAGGATCGTCGTAAGGAGCTCGCAAAGGACGTTAAGAAGAAGGGCGAGGCAGCAAAGGTTGCCATCCGCAACATCCGCCGCGACGCGAACGACGCCATCAAGAAGGCCGGCAAGGAGATTTCCGAGGACGAGACCAAGAAGATGGAGACCGACGCTCAGAAGATGACCGACAAGTTCATCGAAGACATCGACAAGACCATCGATGACAAGACGAAAGAGATTATGACGGTATAATATGCCGTGCACGGAAACGATTGCGAAGGGCGTCTTCGACGCCCTTTTCGCATGAAGTGAACGACGTTGTACCTATGTGACGAAGGAGAGACCGAATGGCGAAGCAGCAGGAGACGCCGCTCGTGGTACCGCAGCATGTTGCGATCATCATGGACGGCAACGGCCGCTGGGCAAAGAAACGTTTTCTTCCCAGAAACGCAGGACATGCGCAGGGAAGCCGGGTGGTGGAACAGATCTGTGAGGATGCCTGGAATCTCGGGATCAAGTACCTCACTGTGTATGCATTTTCCACGGAAAACTGGGCGCGCCCGCAGGATGAGATCGACGCTTTGATGAAGCTCCTGCGAAAGTACATGCAGACCAGTATCGAGCGAAGCAGCAAGAACAATATGAAAGTCCGTGTCATCGGCGATATCTCTGCATTGGAGCCCGATCTTCAGGAGAGCATCAGGACGCTCGAGAGCGTATCGGCTTCGAACACGGGACTGAATTTTCAGGTTGCTATCAACTACGGCGGCCGCGATGAGATCCTGCGTGCAGCGAGAAAGTTCGCGGAGGACTGCAAAAACGGAACGAAGAACCCCGAGGATCTCACGGAGGAGCTGTTCAACTCTTACTTTGACACTGCCGGAATCCCTTATCCGGACCTGATGATCCGCACGAGCGGAGAGAAGCGAACATCGAATTTCCTGCCGTGGCAGCTTGCTTACACCGAGTTTTATTTTACGGATGTGCTGTGGCCGGATTTCAATAAAAAAGAGCTTGAAAAAGCTATTGCTTATTACGCCGGGCGGGATCGCCGTTTCGGCGGAGTAAAATGATCGGTTTCGGAGGATATCGGAATGTTTAAAGAGCGATTGATCAGCGGAATTCTGCTTGTTCTGGTAGCAATTCTTGCCATCGGATTCGGCGGGTATCTGCTGTTTGGTGTTCTTCTTTTGATCACGTTGATCGGAATGATGGAACTCAACCGCGTTGTGAAAGCGCAGTGGAAAGTGCCGGCGATCATATCGTATTTCGCTGCTGTCGGCTATTACGTTTTGATCCTTCTTGAGAAGGAGGAGGCAATACGCCCCTGCGTGATCGTGTTCACAATACTTTTACTGATGACGTTTGTCATCGGATATCCCCGTTTCCACATTACGGAAGTATTGATCGCGTTTTTCGGATTGTTTTATGTGGCTGTGATGCTGTGCTGCATCTATCGAATCCGTGTTATGGACAACGGCGCATACCTCGTGTGGCTCGTGTTCCTCGGAGCCTGGGGTTCCGACACCTGTGCCTATTGCGTGGGACGCCTCATCGGAAAGCACAAGGCGTTTCCGGTGCTCAGCCCGAAGAAGTCCGTCGAGGGCTGTGTCGGCGGTGTCTTCGGAGCTGCTTTAATCTGTTTCATCTTTGCACTGATCTGTCAGGACAAACTCACAGCTGTCGGGTCTCCATTGATCGCGCTGCCTGTGATAGGAGCATGTGCGTCGATCCTTTCGCAGTTCGGCGACCTTGCTGCGTCCGGCATCAAGCGGCAGTATGAAATCAAGGATTACGGCAAGCTGATTCCCGGCCACGGAGGTATTCTTGACCGTTTTGACAGTGTGATCTTCACTGCTCCGGCTGTATATCTGCTGCTTGTCACATTCTTCATCGGCGGAGGACAGCCATGAAATATCTTTCCCTGTTAGGTTCGACGGGATCAATCGGCGTACAGACACTTGAACTTGCGCGGAAGTTCCCTGACGAACTTAAGGTTGTCGCTCTTGCGGCAAAATCCAGTGTTGATCTTTTGGAACAGCAGGCCCGGGAATTTCGTCCGGGTCTTGTATGCATTTATAACGAAACTCTTTACGAGGAACTCTCGGAGAGACTGTCCGATCTGCCCGGAACGAAAGTAGTCGCGGGCATGGACGGTCTGCTTGCATGTGCGTCGGCTTCGGAAGCGACGATGACCGTTGTCGCGCTTGTCGGGATGATCGGAATCCGTCCGACGATGGCAGCGATCGAGGCCGGCAAGGACGTCGCTCTTGCAAACAAGGAGACGCTTGTTACGGCCGGTCATTTGATCCTTCCCATGCTTCGCGAGCACGGAGTAGCTTTGTATCCGATCGACAGCGAGCATTCTGCGATATTCCAGTCGCTGCAGACGGTTCCGGACAAAGATCGGGATGCATTTTTCGAAGGACATCGTTCGATCAAACGAATCCTTCTCACGGCTTCCGGCGGACCGTTCCGCGGCAAAAAGCTTGAGGAGATGAAAGATTTTACTGCGGAAGATGCGCTGAAGCATCCGAATTGGGCGATGGGGAAGAAGATTACCATCGACTCCGCAACGATGGTCAATAAGGGCCTCGAGATGATGGAGGCGCGCTGGCTGTTCGGGCTTGCACCGTCGCAGATCCAGGTCGTGATCCATCCGCAGAGCGTTCTGCATTCGGCAGTTGAGTTCGTCGACGGAGCCGTGATCGGTCAGATGGGCACGCCGGACATGAGGCTGCCGATCGAATATGCAATCATGTATCCCGAGCGCCACGAACAGATTGCAACACAGCTCGACCTTTTCAACATCGGAACATTGACATTTCTGCCGCCGGACTATGAGAATTTTCCGGCGCTTGCGCTGGCGCGCGATGTTTTGGAAAAAGACTGCTCCTATGGGCAGATGTGCGGCTCGACGCTCACCGTCGTGTACAATGCCGCCAATGAATATGCCGTTGCGGAGTTCCTTGCGGGACGCATCGGCTTTACGCAGATCGCGGAGATGATCGCGGCTGCGCTTGAAAACCACACAGTGATCGTTGCACCAACGCTTGAGCAGGTGCTTGCGGCGGAGAGCGAGACTGTGGAGTTTTTGAAGACGTGTGGTACGGAGAGAGAAAGGACGGAGTAATCAGGTGAAGAACGACAACACGAAGACAATCATAAGTGCGCTCGTGATGATCGCAGCCATTGTGGCGCTCGTCATGACGGGGCACTGGAATATTTTGCTGGCAATCTTTATGATTGGCCTTGTGATCTGTTTCCATGAGTTCGGACATTTTATTATGGCGCGAGTAAACGGCGTTACGGTCAAGGAATTTTCCCTCGGAATGGGCCCTCGCCTCGTGAGCAAGACGATCCGCGGGACCAAATGGTCGATCAAACTTCTTCCTTTTGGCGGTTCCTGCCTGATGCTCGGCGAGGACGATCCCGGCTTCCTGGATCCCGAGGGGAAGGAAGAGAAAGATGACGGGAAAGACGCTGCGAATGCGTCCGAAGACTCCGCAGAGAACTCTTCGGAAAATGCGGCAGCAGTGAATGCGTCTTCCGAAGACGCGAACGCAGCTGCCGAGGGTGAAAAAACCGACGCTGACAAGGCAACCGAAGATGAGCTTAGAGATGAGTCGGAAGGATCGTTCAGAAGCAAGAATGTATGGCAGAGGATCAGTATCGTATTTGCCGGACCGTTTTTTAACTTCATCCTTGCGTTTCTGTTTGCGTGTATTATCCTCGGTTCCATCGGATATGACCCTGCGATCGTGACAAGTGTTGACGAGCAGATCGCGGCTGAGACAGGACTGCAGGCGGGCGACGTGATCACCGAGTACGAGGATCATACTGTAAATATCGGACGCGACATAGCACTTTACGAAAGCCTTGACGGTGTTCCCGAAGAGGTTACGATCAAGTACAAGCGCGACGGAAAAGAGTACGAAACAACATATAAGACGAAATACGACAAGCGCTATGTGTTCGGTATTTCGTACTATCTGAATCAGGACGGCAAGGAAAGTCCGATGGTGATCACCGAGGTTTCGGGAGCCGCAAAGGACGTCGGAATCCTGCCCGGTGACTATGTGGTAGGCATCAATGGAACGGACATCTCCACACCGGAGTCGTTCCAGGAGTATATCAAGCAAAACCCCGTCAGCGATACTACGGTGACGCTCGAACTTCTCCGTGACGGCGCGAGAATCGTCCGCAAGATCAATCCGACGCTTCTCGAGGAGTACAAGCTCGGCTTTTCCTACAACACGCAGTATCGCGAGAAGGTAGGCTTCTTCAATGTTCTTCGCTACGGTTATGTCGAAGTAAAATACTGGATGAAGGCGACCGTGAAGAGCCTTGTATTCCTCGCTCAGGGCAAGGCCAAGAAGGAGGATGTCGGCGGCGCGGTTCGAGTCGTGAGCGAAGTCAGTGACGTGGTTGACCAGAGCTATCACACGGACGGTATTTTCTATGCCATCCTGAATTTGATCAACTGGGCAATCCTGCTGAGCGCCAACCTCGGAGTGATGAACCTCCTTCCGATTCCTGCGCTCGACGGCGGAAGATTGTTGTTCCTGCTGATCGAGGCGGTGCGAGGCAAGCCTGTTCCCGCGAAGGTCGAGGGGTATGTGACGCTCGTCGGTTTCGTGCTCCTGATGATTTTGATGGTATTCATTTTGTTTAACGATATCTCGAATGTGTTCGGCATGCTTCTGCCGGCAATATTGTAACGACGGAGGAATCTCATGCGTTTGGAAACAAAGCAGGTGCGGATCGGAGATGTGTGCATCGGCGGCGGTGCTCCGATAGCAATTCAATCAATGTGCAATACGAAGACCGAGGATGTCGAGGCTACGGTGCGTCAGATCCGTGCGCTCGAGGAACTCGGCTGTGAGATCATCCGTGTGGCAGTTCCAACGCAGGAAGCCGCAGATGCGATCCGTGAGATCAAAAAACAGATTCATATACCGCTTGTAGCGGACATTCATTTTGATTACCGGCTGGCGATCGCTTCCATCCGTTCAGGGGCGGACAAGATCCGCATCAATCCCGGAAACATCGGCGACCGTGACCGTGTACTTGCGGTTGTAAACGAAGCTAAAGCCGCAGGGATTCCGATCCGTGTCGGAGTCAACAGCGGATCGCTTGAGAAGCCGCTGATCGAAAAATACGGCGGCGTTACCGCGCAGGGCCTTACGGAGAGCGCGCTCTCCAAAGTGCGGATGCTCGAGGAGATGGATTTTTCGGACATTGTCATCAGCATTAAGGCATCCGATGTACCGCTCTGCGTTGAGTCGTACGAGCGTGTTTCAAAGGAGACGAACTATCCGCTCCATGTAGGCGTGACCGAAGCCGGTTCGGTCTGGGCAGGAAATATCAAGTCTGCGGTCGGCATCGGCATTTTGCTCCATGAGGGCATCGGCGATACGATCCGCGTGTCGCTCACGGGAAGCCCGGAGGAGGAAGTCCGTTCCGCAATCCGCATACTGAAGACGCTCGGCCTTCGTCAGGGCGGTATCGAGCTTGTTTCGTGCCCGACCTGCGGAAGGACGAAAATCGACCTGATCGGTCTTGCGGCGCGTGCGGAGGAGCTTGTCGGACGCTACGACGACCTTCCGATCCGAGTTGCGGTCATGGGATGTGTCGTGAACGGCCCCGGAGAGGCGAGAGAAGCCGATCTCGGAATCGCCGGAGGAGACGGTGAGGGACTTTTGTTCCGCAAGGGTGAGATCCTTGCGAAAATGCCGGAGAGCGAGCTTCTTCCGGCGCTTGAGAGAGAACTGGAACGACTTCGCGCGGAGCGCAATGCGAAGAACTGAGGACAACTATGCGTATCTCGGAAGTATTTGACGAACTGAACCTCGACGCCAGGTCTGCGCCGTATGCGAGTCGTATCACGGTTGCGCAGATTACTTCGTGTGAAGCGACGGACACCGTCACGATCTATGCGGAGTCTGACAGCATGGTCGACTACGAGGTTCTTTCGAGAATCACAAAAGCGATCGAAGAGCAATATTTCGGACCGGCGGGCAAGCACGTATGCCTGCAGGCCCGTTTTGCATGCATTGAGGAAAATGAATCCGACGAGGACGCGCTTTCCGACCTGCTCGGACTGATCCGCCAGGAGTATGACGCCAATTTCCATCAAAGCTACGGCTATCTCATGAAGGAGGCAGAAGTTTCGCTTGACGGAGAGACAATACGGTTCCTTCTTCCGGGAAGCTGCGTGTTCATGGCGATGGAGCAGTCGTTCCTCAAGGATTTTGCGGAGAGCCTTGCACGCTGGAACGGGAGATTCCAAAGAGTCGAAATCTCGTACGCTGAGCCCGAGGACCTGCACGATTCATACCGCGAGGAGCGCGTGTATTCTCAGGACGAGCATATCGCAAGAGTCATCCGCAAGCGAGAGAATACAGGTGCGCTCGGCACGAAGGAACACAAGCCGAAGGACCTCGTGAAACATGAGAAAAAAGAGGTTCCGGACGACGGCGAGAAGAAGGAATTTCGACGCAAGAAGGCTGCGCCGCAGGATCCGGAAGTATTTTACGGCAAATCTTTCAACATGTCCGAGACAACGCCCGTTTCGACGCTGCAATATCCATACCAGGAAGTCGTGATCAACGGACAGATCTTCGGCGTGGACTCCAGAGAGCTTGTGAGACGCGACGCACAGCCCGAGGAAGAGGGCAAGAAGCGCGCTACCAAGACGTTGATCACATTCAACATCACTGACTTCGAAGACTCGATCTCGTGTAAAATGTACATCTCGACCGAAGACGCGGGAGATGTGTTGAAAGAATTGAAGAACGGTACGTTCATCTGGCTCCACGGCGAGACGGAGGACGACAAATATTCGCGCGAGCTTACGATTACGCGCATCACAGGACTTCGTCACTCGGTCGATTTCCGTATGCGCAGAAACGACACTGCTCCCGTAAAACGTGTAGAGCTTCATTGTCACACACAGATGAGCGATATGGACGCGGTTACGGACGTCAAGAAGCTTGTGGAGACAGCGTTCCGTTGGGGACATCCCGCGATCGCGATCACGGACCACGGCGTTGTGCAGTCATTTGTCGATGCCGCGCACGCGTTGAATCCGAAGGATTACGCAAACGATCCGGAGCTCGCTGAGGCATACAGGAAGTTTAAGATCATATACGGCTGTGAGGGCTATCTGGTCGACGACGAGGGAGTTCTGGGCGAGGACGGAAAGCCTCTCGATTACATCCGCGATAAGGAGCAGATCAAGAGACTTCCGAGTTATCACATCATCATTTTGTGCAAGAACGATGTCGGAAGAAACAACCTGTACCGGCTTGTTTCCCGTTCACATATCGATTATTGCTACAAGGATCGTCCCCGTATTCCGAAGAGCATGCTTCGGAGCATGCGCGAGGGACTGATCATCGGTTCTGCCTGTGAGGCGGGAGAATTGTTCCGAGCGATCCTGTTCGAAAAGCCAGAGGAAGAGATCAAGCGTATCAGCGACTTTTACGATTATTATGAGATCCAGCCTCTCGGTAACAACGCGTACATGATCGATGACGAGAAGATTCCGCAGGTTACGGACTACAATGACCTCGCGAAATTGAACCGACGCATCGTGGACCTTGCGGATGCGCATGGGAAAATGTGCATCGCCACGTGCGACGTACATTTTCTGAATGCCGAGGATGAGGTGTACCGCCGCATCATCATGGCGGGCAAAGGCTTCCCGGATGCGGACCGCCAGCCGCCGCTTTTCTACAGAACGACGGACGAGATGCTCGAGGAGTTCACGTACCTCTCGAGCGAGAAAGCATACGAAGTGGTAGTCACAAACCCGAACCGCATCAACGATATGATCGAGCGGATCGACCCCGTGCGCCCCGACAAATGTCCTCCGGTGATCGAGAACTCTGACAACGAGCTTCGCTCCATATGTTATGAGACTGCGAAGAGCTGGTACGGAGAGAACCTTCCTACGATCGTAAGTGAGCGGTTGGAGAAGGAACTCGGATCAATCATCAAGAACGGATTTGCCGTGATGTATATCATCGCACAGCGACTTGTAAAGCACTCTAACGACGACGGTTATCTCGTGGGCTCGCGTGGTTCCGTAGGTTCGTCCTTTGTAGCGACCATGGCCGGGATCACCGAGGTAAATCCACTGCAGGCGCATTATTTCTGCAAATCATGCCATTTTTACGATTTTGATTCCGAGATTATCAAGGAACACGGACTGAATTCCGGATTTGACCTTCCGAGACGCAATTGTCCCGTGTGCGGCAAAGAGCTGACGCGCGACGGACAGAACATTCCGTTCGAGACGTTCCTCGGATTTAACGGCGACAAAGAGCCTGATATTGACCTGAATTTTTCGAGTGAATACCAGAGCAAGGCGCATGCGTACACGGAAGTTTTGTTCGGCAAGGGACATACGTTCCGCGCGGGTACTGTGGGAACGCTGGCGGACAAGACCGCGTATGGTTTCATCAAGAAGTACTACGAAGAGCACGGAATCCCGAAGAGGACTGCTGAGATCGAGCGCATTCTGCAGGGCTGCGTCGGCGTGCGTCGCTCGACTGGTCAGCACCCCGGCGGTATCATCGTACTTCCTCACGGAGAGGAGATCGACACGTTTACGCCGATCCAGTTCCCCGCCAACGATTCGGAGTCGATGGTGACGACGCATTTCGATTACCACAAGATCGACCACAACCTTTTGAAACTCGATATTCTCGGCCATGATGATCCGACCATGATCCGAATGCTCGAGGATATCACGGGAATCGACGTAAAGACGATCCCGATGGATGATCCGAACGTGCTTGCCTTGATGCGCGGCACATCAGCGCTCGGCATTCGTCCGGAAGATATCGACGGCTGCGAGCTGGGAAGCCTCGGACTTCCGGAGCTCGGAACAAACTTCGTTATGAAGATGCTGCAGGAGACGCAGCCGACGTCGTTTACGGACATGATCCGTATCTCCGGACTTTCGCACGGAACCGACGTCTGGACGAACAATACGCAGGATCTCATAGCACAGGGAAAATGCACGCTCTCCACGGCAATCTGCACGCGTGACGATATCATGACATATCTGATCAGCATGGGGATCGAGAGCAACAAGGCGTTCAAGATCATGGAGAAAGTTCGCAAAGGCAAGGGACTCGAGCCGGAGATGGAAGAGACCATGGTTGAGCACAACGTGCCCGACTGGTACATCTGGTCGTGCAAGCGCATCAAATACATGTTCCCGAAGGCGCACGCGTGCGCTTACGTCATGATGGCGTTCCGTGTTGCGTATTTTAAGCTGTATTATCCGCTGGCGTACTATGCGGCGTATTTTTCGATCCGTGCGAAGAACTTCAACTATGCGGTCATGGCGCAGGGCCGTGAGCATATGGAGATCATCTTAAAGGAGTTCAACCGCCGAAACCAGAGCAACAACAAGCAGTATGCGCTCTCCGACAAGGAGCAGGGCATGTTGAAGGATATGAAGCTTGTTCAGGAGATGTACGCGCGCGGATATGATTTCGTGCCGATTGACATTCATCGCGCGAAGGCCGGAAGATTTACAATTGTTGACGGAAAGATCATGCCGTCTTTGACGTCGATCGACGGACTCGGCATCGTCGCCGCACAGTCGATTGAGGAAAATGCGAATCCGGACGAGCCCTTCATTTCCAAGGAGGATATCCGGAACCGCTGCCATGTCGGCACGAGCGTGACTGATCTGTTAACGGAAGTAGGAGTGTTGGGGAATATGCAGGAATCCAACCAGATGAGGATTCAGGATTTCTTCGGGGAGTTACAATGATTTCAGTATTGTATTTATTGATCTGTATGGCGGTAGGACTTGCAATCGTGACGCTGTGTATGCCGCAGGTAATGCAAAAGAAGGTTTTGACGGCGATGGGAGAGCGGACGCGCAATCCGGCGTTTTCGCTTCTTCCTGCGGCGTTTATTCTCGGTGTGCTGACAGTTACGTGGTCGGTTTATGCGGTTGCTTCGCTGTTTCAATCGTATGAGCATCCGCTCGTGATCGCAAACGCGATCGTGATGTCGGCCGGAGCTGTATTTTCCGCGGTTTCGCTTATATTAGTGCGCAGGCGTGTGCATTGGAAGCAGCTCGGCAAACAGCTTTTGCCTACGGGAACAGACATTTTGTACCTCGCGGCATCGCTTTCGTTTGCGTGTGTCATGATGATTGCGAGCTTCCGCGTCGTGCAGGGAAGAATCATCATCGGAAGCCCGGTAGCGGAAGATTTCGGTCTTCATGTCAATGTGATCCGGTCCTTCTCGATTTGGGAACAGATCCCGGCGCAGTTCCCGGTTTTTACGGGAGCCGGCATGAATTATCATTTCTTCTTTGATTTTCTCGCGGGCAACCTCGAGTTCCTCGGCATGAGACTTGATTTTGCGTACAATGTACCAAGCGTCTTAGCAATGATGGCGCTTTACATGGCAGTGTACGAGTGCGCATTCCGACTCGGTGCGAAGAAGAGAGTCTGTCTTTTTGTATGGCTTTTTGTCACGTTCCGCTCTGCACTCGGATTCTTCCAATTCCTTTGGGACAACTCCGGAAATCTTGTGGAGGCGTTCCGCTCGAACGTCGATTACGTAGGAAAGACGGACCTCGAGTGGTGGGGAATCTATGAAGTCAACGCATTATTGAACCAGCGCCATCTGATCTTCGGAATGGCGGTTTCGTTCTGGGTGATCAGTCGGTTCCTTCCGTTGTTGATCCGCGGTTGTGAGCTGCATGCAAAGCGGAAGAGCGGCGAGGAAGTTGCAAAGGAAAAGGCACCGCGCAGCGTCATCATAACTGCCGTTGTATGCGGCATTGCGCTCGGACTTACCGGGTATGCAAACGGACATATGGAGATCGCGACGCTTCTCGTGCTTGCCGTTATGTTCCTTTTCTCGGCGCACAGGATTGCGTATGTTATCACGGCGGCGATCTCGGTTCCGATGACACTTGGCTTCCTTAAGATGTTCTCCGGAAGCGCTAAACCGTTCGGCATTCATTTTTCGTTCGGTTATATTTTGACCGATCACTCGTTTCTCGGCGTTTTGAAGTTCTTCGGACAATGGCTCGGTATCATGATCCTGGTGCTGATCGCGCTTGCGATCCTTGGGAACCGTGTTCACAGAGTAATGTTGATTGCAACACTTGTGCCGATCGCATTTGCGTTCACTGTACTTCTTTCGCCGAACGTGACACAGAACCACAAGTATATGCTTTATGCGCTGTACTGGATTGGAATTCTCGGTGCGATCAGCGTTGCGAGACTGCTTGAAACGGGAAAAAGCAAAGGACTCACAGCGATACGGCGCATCGCTGTCATTGCTGCGTTCATTCCTCTGACGGTCACCGGAATTTATGACAGCTTCCTCGTCCTCGTAAAATGCGACAGCGACGTCTCGTACTCGTACGACCTGTACCCGGGCATTCTCAAGTGGGCTCAGGAAGCGGGAGTGGACCGAAAGACCATTTTCCTCGAAGGGGACAATGTACTTTCGGACTTCAGTGTCGCGGGTTTTCAGAACTACATGGGCTACTATTGGCAGGCTTCCGACGCGGGGTACGACGTGGATGAACGGTACAACAACTCGTACATTCTTACCCACAGCGATTATTCGGAATCGCTGACGGAGCTTGCCTGGAATATGAAAGTTTCGTACATCGTCATAAATTACATCTGGGAGTATTATGACGACACGATACGCACGGATGTGCTGGACCAGGCGTTCACCCGAGTTTACGAAGAGGATGACAATGAACTCATCGTCATTTACGAGACACTTTACAAGCCCGAATAGCCCCGAAAAATAATTTTTTAAAATCGTTAAAAAAGTGCTTGCATTTTTTGATGTTCTTTGGTATCATCAAGTACGCAGCATTTGGCTTGTTGGTCAAGGGGTCAAGACGTCGCCCTCTCACGGCGAAAACGGGGGTTCGATTCCCCCACAAGCTGCTCTTGGGACCGGGTTGTCAGATCCGGTCCCTATTGTTTTTTCTAACGGTTGTTTTTTCTACGATGAGGTGACCTATGAGAGCACGAAAAATGATCGAGTTTCTGTGTGTGCTCGTTCTTCTCGCCGGTCTTTGTGCGTGCGGCGGAGACGGGAACAACAATTCGGTGGCACCGACCGAAACGCCGACGCCGACATCGGAACCGACTCCTACCGAAGTTCCGGCGACGCCGACACCTACGCCGAATCCTCTGGATTCGCTGACAATCAAAGATTTTTACAAGGATGACTTTAAGATCGGCGTTGCACTTCCGAACGCCCTCATCGGCAATGTAAATCTTACGCCGGAGATCGTCGCGAACTTCAACAGCCTGACTCTCGAGAACGAGAGCAAGCCGTCATCCCTTCTCGACATCCCTGCGAGCCAGAAAGGCCTTCCGGACACTTACACGGAGCCGAAGGTCAAGTTCGACAGCCTTGTGAAGGGCTTCGAGTTTGCAAAGGCAAACGGAATGACCGTTCGCTTCCATACGCTTTTGTGGCACGAGCAGACGCCCCGTTCGTTCTTCACAGAGGACTACACGCAGGACGGCAAATTCGTGAGCCGCGATGTCATGCTCAAGCGCATGGAGAGCTACATACGTCAGGTTGTAACATATGTATCCGAGACGTATCCCGGACTTGTGTACTGCTACGACGTCGTAAACGAGGCGGTCAACCCCGGAGACGGCGATCCGAACGGTATGAGAGTGAAGACGAGTCTGTGGTACCAGGTGGTCGGTGCGGACTTCATGGAGTACGCATTTGCCTACGCGCGCAAGTATGCGCCCGAGGGCGTTGACCTTTACTACAACGACTTCAACTGTTACGTGAAGAAGGACAAGATCCTTGCGTGCCTCGAGCCCATCCGCGTCGCAGGAAACATCGACGGCATCGGTATGCAGTGCCATATCGACACACATACGAGCGTGGCACGTGCGGTCAAGGGAACGGCACAGGAGTTCACGAAGGCCGGTTACAAGGTTCAGATCACGGAGCTTGATATCGGAACCTCGAATTCCGAGAATGGTTTCGAAGCTCAGGCGATGAAATATAAAGTGCTCTTTACGCAGATCCAGAAGGCAAAGCAGGAGGGCACGGTCAACATCGACAGCATTACGATCTGGGGACTCCACGACGGTGTTTCGTGGCGCGGAAACGAGTATCCGCTGCTGTATTCCTGGAACGGCTACAAGATGTCCAAAAAACGTGCGTGGTACGCGGTTCTTCAGGATCCGTCCATCCGCGCAATTGAATATTGATCCACACGAAAAATGATTGGGCAACAAGCCCGGAGGTAGATTGGCACATGAAAAAGTACGGCGTAAACGAGCTTCGCAGAATGTATCTGGAGTTCTTCGAGAGCAAGGATCATCTCAAGATGAACAGCTTCTCGCTTGTTCCTCAGAACGACAAGAGTCTTCTCCTGATCAACGCGGGCATGGCGCCTTTAAAGCCTTATTTTACGGGACAGGAGATCCCGCCGAGACGCCGTGTGACGACGTGCCAGAAATGTGTGCGCACGGGCGATATCGAGAACGTAGGAAAGACCGCAAGACATCTCACATTTTTCGAGATGCTCGGCAACTTCTCGTTCGGCGATTACTTCAAGCATGAGGCGATCGCATGGAGCTGGGAATTCCTCACCAAGGTGATCGGTCTCGACGAGAACCGTCTGTATCCGTCCATCTACCTTGACGACGATGAGGCGTTTGACATCTGGAACAAGGAAGTAGGCGTTGCGAAGGAAAGAATTTTCCGCTTCGGCAAGGCTGACAACTTCTGGGAGCACGGCGCAGGTCCGTGCGGCCCCTGCTCCGAGATTTACTATGACCGCGGCGAAAAATACGGCTGCGGCAAGCCCGGCTGTACCGTAGGCTGCGATTGCGACCGCTACATGGAAGTGTGGAACAACGTGTTCACGCAGTTCAACGGCGACGGCAAGGGCGGCTACGAGGAGCTTGAGAACAAGAACATCGATACCGGTATGGGACTTGAGCGTCTTGCTGTTGTATGTCAGGACGTGGATACCGTATTTGACATCGATACGATGAAGGCGCTTCGCGACCGCGTCTGCGAGCTTGCGGGCGTTGCATACGAGAGCGACCCGAAGAAAGACGTTTCGATTCGCCTGATCACGGACCACATCCGTTCTGTGACGTTCATGACGAGCGACGGTATCCTTCCTTCGAACGAAGGCCGCGGATACGTGCTCAGAAGACTTCTTCGCCGCGCTGCAAGACACGGACGTCTCCTGGGTATTCAGGGACAGTTCCTTGCGAAGCTTTGCGAGACGGTCATCCGCGATGCGAAGGACGGCTATCCGGAGCTTGAGGAGAAGAAGGATTACATTTTCTCCGTACTCAACAATGAGGAGGAGAAGTTCAATAAGACGATCGACCAGGGTCTTGAGATTCTCGCAGGCATGGAGGAGGCGCTTGTTGCAGAGGGCAAGACGGTTCTCGGCGGCGACGATGCGTTCAAACTTTACGATACGTACGGCTTCCCGCTTGACCTCACCGAGGAGATTCTTGCAGAGCGCGGCATGACGATCGACATGGACGGCTACAAGAAGGCCATGGACGCACAGAGAACGCTTGCGCGCAACTCCCGCAAGAAGACCAATTACATGGGCGCTGACGCAACTGTTTACGACGAGATTGATCCTTCGATCACATCCGAGTTCGTCGGATACGACAAGGACACGAACGAGGGCAAAATCCTCGTTATGACGAAGGAAGAGAACGGCAACGGCTCGATAGTAACTACGCTCACCGAGGGTGAAAGCGGCGCGATCATTGCCGACAAGACCGTTTGCTATGCTACGATGGGCGGCCAGCAGGGCGACTGCGGACGCATTTACATTGAGGAAGAGGGCGAGATAACCGCTGAGTTTGATGTAGTAGATACGATCAAATTGAAGGGCGGCAAGATCGCTCACATCGGTACCGTGATCGGCGGTTCGTTTACGACCGGCGACAACGTTACCATCGCATACGACCGTGCAAAACGTCTTGCTACCGCGAAAAACCACTCGGCGACGCACCTTCTCCAGAAGGCTCTGCGTACCGTACTGGGAACGCATGTTGAGCAGGCGGGTTCGTTCGTGAATCCCGAGAGACTCCGTTTCGACTTCTCGCACTTCAATGCGATGACGAAGGAGGAGATTGAGAAGGTAGAAGAGCTTGTCAACGAGGCGATTGCTGCCGACTACCCGGTTGTCACGAAGATCATGACGATCGACGAGGCGAGAAAGACCGGCGCGATGGCTCTGTTTGGCGAAAAATACGGCGAGAGCGTTCGCGTTGTCGACATGGGCGGCTACAGCATCGAGCTGTGCGGCGGTACGCATGTTGCAAATACCGGTTCCATTGCATCCTTCAAGATCGTGAGCGAGTCCGGTATCGCTGCAGGAACGAGAAGAATCGAGGCGATCACGGCAGGCAATGTTATCGCTCATTACAAGACGGTGGAAGAGGAGCTCTTCGCTGCAGCTCGCGCCGCAAAATGCGATCCGGCGAATCTCGCAGCCAAGATTGAGGCTCTGAATGCAGAGATCAAGGCGGCTTATGCGGAAAATGAGAAGCTGAAAGCGAAGATGGCTGATGCTTCCCTGGAGGATATCCTCAGCAATTTCTGGATTGTAAAGGGCGTAAAAATCCTCACGGCAAGTGTTCCGAACCTTGATATGGGCGGCCTTCGCAGCTTCTGTGACAGAATTAAGGAGAAGCTCGGCGACAGCAGCGTGATTGTTCTTGCTTCGGTCAACGATGACAAGGTTAACCTTGTTACCGCGGCAACGGACGGTGCGATTGCCAAGGGCGCACACGCAGGTAACCTGATCAAGGAGATCGCATCTATCGTCGGAGGTGGCGGCGGCGGACGCCCGAACATGGCACAGGCCGGCGGCAAGAACCCTGCGGGCGTAGACGCGTGCATTGAGAAGGCAAAGGAAGTTGCTGCTGCACAGCTCGGTTAAAGGAAGTTAAATATACAGCTGCTGTAATTATGGAGGAAAAGGTATGAGGAAAGCGAAGTCAATCGGTCTTGCAATCCTTATGGCGCTTTGCGTTATTCTCTTCAACAATGTCTATAATACTGCGTTTGCTGCGGATGAAGATTCGTCCGCAGCAACTTTTAATTGGGGAGTTGTTGAAACGGAAAATGTAGAAGCAGATCTTCGTCACGCGAAGATTCGGATTGCGCGTATCACTGCAAAAAAGAATGTGGACTGGACTGAAATGGAGAACTTCAGTACTGTTTGCAGTGACAACGAAAGGTTTTCCTATGATGTCGACGGTGTGCATGTGCTGGCAGAATTCAATGCATCCTGCGCGAATACGGGAAGTTGTAACGGACACGGTGCATTTATTGCGGATGCCGGTGTGAATCTTCGAACGCTGGAGGTTTCCGGGGCATTTGCCGAGGTTTCCGGTTTTTTGTCCGAGATTGAAAATGAAGGTAATTCGACAGATCCGAGTATTCGAATTAACTATTTGTTTACGATTACGATCGATGACGGTAATTCTGCTAAGACATTTACGTACGAGATTGTGTTTGCACAAACCGGTCAGCCGACGATTACGTCATGCGGTGATGTTCCCGATTCGACAGAGCCGTCTTCGGTTTCTGTGCCCGGTGAGTACACTCCGAAGGGAACGATTGATTCCTCGTTTGAAAAAGCCGATGCAACATGTTCTGTTGATCTGACATACTCGGATTACGTTTTTGAGATTATGAACGAAGTTACAACGTTACCTCAGGATTATCAGTATTCTGCGTCTGTTGACGGTTCCGAGGTTTGCTTCGATTACAATTATTATGTTGTAAACCGTGGCGAGTATTGCGGCCACGGAAGGTATATTCATGAGATTTGTCCTGTTGTACGATATGCGAAGGCTTTTGGCGCAGATATGTCGTTCGTCGGCAAAAGAATCGGGCTGTATAACATCGGAACCAAGGTTGATCCGATTGCCGCAGCAATGTATCTTCTGCAATGCCGTATTGAAACTGTCAACAGCAGTATCTACAAAAGTTATACGACACTGGTGAAAGGAAATAGCGAAGATGATGCACTTACAGATATCAGCGGATATCTGGGACCTGAGAAAAGCGGATTTGCAGGTGTTGCAAAGACATTGGAACTTAGGAAAGTTTCCAATCAGATAACCACCGATCTTGTAGCCGGAGAAGCCCTTCCAGGGGAAATATACTGGGATGATCTGGAAGGCGGCAAACAGCAGTCCTATAGTTGGGAATCTTTTGATTTATCCTGTGGGGATTCCCTTGCGAACGTAGAGTATAAGATAGTTTTTGGCACTAAAACCAGCTATAACGGACATGGTATGTTTGTTTCTTATGCCAAAGGACTTGTAACAAAAGGGGAAGTTTCAAATGCTGACCTGACAGTCGCAATCCGTCCGTCTTATGCGAATACGACGCAGAACTTCGGAACCAGTATCGATCCTATCACTGCGGTTCCCTTATTGACCGAAATCAGTGTTTCAACGCCGTATGGGATGGTGTTGCACCAAAAAATTTTTGCTCCTCGCGGAGACGGTTCTCTTAGAAAGATTTTCAAAAGTACCGAGGAGAAATTCGGCGGTTGGATTGACGAATGGGACGGCGGAAAAATCTCATTGAATCCCGATTTGTCTTTGTATGCGGGGGAGCCGAAGCCTGTTGTCACGGAAGTCGGTAACCGGATAACCGTGGATACGGATTCAGTCAGTACGCTGGATGAAAGTCTTGATTGGAATGATTACGAAGGAGGAATTACTTCCGCATCGGGAGTCTTCACGGTATCTCTGGAAAACGAAGAATTCCGTGCTTCCGTTGAATATGCTGTCGGTTACGTTGCAAAACTCAGCTTTAACGGTCATGGTTTATTCTTGTCCGATGTTTCCGGATTTGTTCAAAAAGCGGTAGCGTCCAATGCCGATGTTTCGGTTCGTATCCTGCCTCTCAGTGATGACTTATTCATGAATAGTGGTTCAAGAATTGACCCGATTGCTGTCGTACCGCTTGTAGCGGAAGTGAAGATCGTTACCGCCAACGGGACGTATTTAATTCAAGAATGTGTTAGTGTCTATGGTGATGCAAAAGATAGCTTTGTAAGCGGAGGATTCTTTGACACGAATGATTTCCGGAATTCGATAGGAAGTAAAGATCCGGTGGTTGTTCCCGTGACGAAGTCCATCACAGTGACGACACAGAGCGTGAATGAGGAGACGAAAGATTCGTGGAATAGACATACGAATTATAAACCGTTCCAGTCGGATGTATTCTCTGTTTGCACCGAGGATAACTCTGCAAAAGTAGATTTTTCCTATGTTGCGGCTGTGAGTGGTTTACAGAACGGCCATGGTGCTTTTTCGCGATATGCGGAATGTGTTGTCCAAAAGGCTTATGCCGGTAACGCGGATATAAGTGTTCGCAGCGAGCCGCTTGAGTTTGTGAATTTCGGCACAAAGGTTGATCCGATCACCGGCATTCCTTTCCGGACGGAGATTGAGATTACCGAGCCGTCGCGGACGGTTCTCTACCAATGCTGTTATATTATTAAAGGCGACAGCAATGCGGATTCGCTTGTTTGCAGCAGTGATATTACAAGCTCAGCGAGCAAACCGCTTCGCTCCCTTGAGAATTCCACCGAAACCCTGAATAAATCGTTCACCGGCAATGTGACTTACGATTGTCCAAAACCGGAAACTTTGAAAGACGATTTGCTTGTAACGGATGAAAACAAAGCTTTTCAAAAGGAGGTTTGTCTTTATCAGATAATGGAGAGTGACAGTACTCTTCAGTTCGCGTTTCAGATTGCAAGCAGTGTCGGAACAAAGCGAGGTCACGGACAGTTTCTTTCCGATTGTGAGGTTGCTCCTTTGATTATTGAGGAGAATACGGATTCCTCCGTGTGGTTGCAGGGTGCATTTTCAAAAGAGTTGAACACGTCAGACAACAGAGTTGATCCTATTACGTCATTGTTCTATCCGATCCGTGTACTGGTTTCCGGTGATGAGTGTTCGTATTATCGGACAGTGATTGCATACATCCGTGGGGATGGCACCGTGCTGGTAAGCGATACGGATGAGTTTGTTCCCGTCGACAATCTGTATGAGCATTTTTCGCTGTCGTTTGACAAAAACGGCGGAGAAGGAACGATGGAATCGCAGGCAGTGTTCGGTTCGGACGTTGAAAATCGCATACAATCGTGCGCTTTTACGCGCGAAGGATATAGATTTACCGGTTGGAACACGGTTGATGCACCGACGGCGTCAGAACCCGGTAAATCTTACAAAGATAAGGATTTGATTACCTTACATAGCGATCTTAAGCTTTATGCCCAGTGGGAATTGCTTCCTGCAACTGCGCCTGTTATCGAAAGTGTATCGAAATCAGCGGAGTCCGTTTACGGTGATTCCGCCGTAACTTCCGTTTTCGTCAAGGCGGTTGCCGATGCGAATGCTGAGTATGATATTACATATCAGTGGTGCGTGAATTCCGTTGCCGATGTTACGTCCGGTGCTTTGATCGAGGGTGCGACGGGCAGTGAATATAAGCTTCCTGCCGGAAGAAGCGTAGGTACTGAGTACTATTATTGTGTGATTACTGCAGTTCGCAGGGATAATCGGCAATCTGCCGTGGTAACAACGGAACCGATCCCGGTTGTCGTCAAAAAAGCACCTCTTCGGATCATTGCTAAGGATATGACGATTGCATATGGTGAATTGCCGACAGACAGCGGTGTCACGTACGAGGGTTTCGTCGGAGAAGACACTGCGGATGATTTGACAGGCACTCTTATTTTCGACTATGATTACAAGCAAAATGATGAGGCCGGAAAATATTCGATCGTGCCGAAGGGACTTACGTCCGCGAAGTACGAGATCACATTTGTCGCAGGTGTTTTGACAGTTGAGTCGAAGCCGGATGCGGCCGTTTACACGGCGACGTGGAAAAATGCGTCCTGGAAGCAGGGCAGTAAAGAGCCGATTATCGTCACTGTGAAACGTTCGGTAGAGGATGCTTCCTGCTTCCGCCATTTCCGCAGCGTAACCATCGGCGGAAAGACGCTTACAGCAGGCAAGGATTACGACGCCGTTTCCGGAAGTACGGTTGTGACGATTTCTACTTCGTATCTGGAGACGTTGAATGCCGGAGAGTACGCCGTATCGGTTGTCTTTGACGATGGCGAAGTTACAACTTCGTTCAAAGTTACAGAGGATTCAAAGTTTGATTCTCCCAATACCGGTGAAGTATCTCAGGTATATGTTCCGGTTCTCGCAGCGATTGCATTTTGCGGAGTATTTGCACTTGTTTACGGAAAGAAGAAAAGAGAGGAAGTCTGAAGTCCGTATTTTCCGCAAAAAATGAGTTGACAAGCGCTGATTTTATGGTAAAATAGTCTACGGTGTCACCTGATTTTGCAGGTTTTGACATTGATTCGGACGAAGAAAGCTTTGTCCGACGCAGGAAGGCAGGTGAGAAATCGTGTCGAGTGTTATCGTGAAGGAAAACGAGTCTCTGGACAACGCGCTTCGCAGATTCAAGAGAAACTGCGCTAAGGCAGGCATCCAGCAGGAGATTCGTAAGAGAGAGCATTACGAGAAGCCGAGCGTAAAGCGTAAGAAGAAGTCTGAGGCGGCTCGTAAGAGAAAGTACAAGTAAGATACGAGAGAGGATCGAAACAATCGATCCTCTTTTTTTGTGCATGGTATTGGTTTTTGCGGCGGAATTTGCTATAATAACTTCGATTGTGCACATGGAAAGAAAAGCACAACGGAGGTGTGGATGATACAGACCCTGAGCGGTATTCCGGTGTCCCGTCAGAAAGCGATTTTCGGCGAGATGGACGAGTTTGCGAAGCAGATTGAGAAATCGCTTCGTGTTACGATTGTGACAAGAGAGGAAGAGATCCGTATTGTCGGTGAGGACGGTCCGTGCGAGCGGGCGAAGCGCGTTCTCACGACGCTTCTGGAACTCTCCGCAAGAGGAACACAGATACAAATGCAGAATGTAAATTATACGATCGCGCTTGCCAAGGAGCACGAGGAGCAGGCTGTGATCGCCGTGGATTCGGATCTGATCTGCCATACCATCACAGGCAAGCCGATCAAGCCGAAGACACTTGGACAGAAGAAGTATGTCGACAATATCCGCGACAATATGATCGTGTTCGGCGTCGGTCCTGCCGGTACCGGTAAGACGTATCTCGCGATGGCGATGGCTGTCACTGCGTTCAAAAATGACGAAGTGACGCGTATTATTCTCACGCGCCCCGCGATTGAGGCAGGCGAGAAACTCGGTTTCCTGCCGGGAGACCTGCAGCAGAAGGTTGATCCGTACCTTCGCCCGCTGTACGATGCGCTCTATCAGATCATGGGCGCAGATTCCTTTACAAAGAACATGGAGAAGGGATTGATCGAGGTCGCTCCGCTTGCTTACATGCGCGGACGTACGCTCGACAACGCATTCATCATTCTTGATGAGGCGCAAAATACGACCCCGGCGCAGATGAAGATGTTCCTTACGCGTATCGGTTTCGGCTCGAAGGTGGTTGTTACAGGTGACCGCACACAGAAGGACCTTCCGACCGACCAGATTTCCGGTCTGGATGTTGCAGCGAAGGTTCTCGGCGACATCGAGGGAATCGCATTTTCCACATTGACGGGCGCCGACGTTGTGAGACATCCGCTTGTACAGCAGATCGTTATGGCGTATGAAAAATACGAAGAGAAAGCTGCCGGAAGGGACCGCGCGAAGCGTCCTGCAGGCAGATTTGAGAGAAATGTTCGCCGCGATGGCGCACATGTTGTGAGAAAGAGCCCGACGAGACGCAGCAATGAAGCTGCTTCGGAAGGCGGGGAGGCGTAGGAATGGCATTTTACTTTGAATCCGAATGGGAAGGCGAGGCTTTTCCGGATTGTGAGAACGTGCTTTCACAGGTGTTTGAGAAGGCGTGCGACTATGTGCGCTGTCCGTACGAGTGCTCGGTCAACATGCTTCTCACGGACAATGAAGCAATCCACTCGATGAACAAGGAGTTTCGCGGCATCGACCGCGCCACGGACGTGCTCAGCTTCCCGATGGTGGACTACGCCGAGCCCGGCAATTTCGACGGACTCGAGGAACATACGGAGGAGTATTTTGAGCCTGACAGCGGTGAGCTTTTGCTCGGCGACATAGTGATCTCCGTAGAGCAGGCAAGGCTTCAGGCAAAGGAATACGGACATTCGCTGAAGCGCGAAATGGCGTTTCTGACCGCGCACAGCATGCTTCACCTGTTCGGATACGACCACGAGGACGATTCCGAACGCGAGGAGATGGAGCGAATGCAGGACGAGATTCTGACGCAGCTCGGCATCGGCAGGGATGCGGAGTAAATCCGCACCGAATGCGGCGATGATCATATTTCTCCCGCAAAAATACGTACGTGGTTTCCAAGGAGCAACAAGGGTTTGACAGAGCAGAACAAAAAAACAAACAGCATTCTCGTGCAGGGATCGATACTTGCCGCAGCGTCTTTGATCGTACGCTTTATCGGCATGTTGTATCGTGTCCCGATGACTGCGATTCTCGGAGAGACGGCGATCGGTTACTACGGCGTCGCCTTTGATTTTTATGATATAGCACTTCTTCTTTCGTCCTACAGCCTTCCGCTTGCAGTGTCCAAACTGGTGAGCGCGAGAGTGATCCAGGGACAGCATAAAAACGCAAGAAAGATCTTTATGATCGCGCTCGGATTCGGCCTTTTCGTCGGTACCATCGCCATGTGCGTCACCTATTTCGGCGCAGAGCTTTATGCGAGGATAATTGACCAGAGGGGCGTTATCCTGCCTCTGAAAGTACTGGCTCCGACAATCCTTGTATTTTCCGTGATGGGCGTCATCCGCGGCTATTTCCAGGGCTACGGAAACATGGTGCCGACCGCGATTTCCCAGATTGTTGAGCAGATCATCAACGCGGGCGTGAGCGTTGCTGCATCGTACCTTCTGCTTCGTCATTACGTCGGCGATCCGGACCGTCTTTCGTACGGCGCTGCCGGCGGTACGCTCGGAACGTTCACCGGTGCCGTGGCGGCGTTCATTTCGTTGATTATCATCTATGCGATTTTCCACAAGACTTTTTCCGGATTGATCGCAGCCGAGAGAGAGCTGACGGCGGAAAATGCAGCGAACACGCACGAGCGTCCGATGCATGTGCTGCGGCTCATTATCCTGACCGTAATCCCGGTTGTCGTTTCGCAGACGGTTTACCAGCTCTCCGGCATGGTTGACACGCTGATCTTTAACCGCGTGCTCGACGCCAAGGGCTTTGACGAGACCATTCGCGCTTCGTGGGGCGGTATTTTCAGCGGAAAATACAAGCTTCTCACGAACGTGCCTGTCGCTGTGGCTTCGGCTCTCGGAACCGCGATTGTTCCGGGATTGATCGCTGAGTATGTACGCGGCCACAAGGACGTGATGCTCGATAAAGTAAGAGATGCGGTCAAGTTTAACATGATCATTGCGTTTCCGTGCATGGTTGGAATTGCAGTGCTGTCGGGCCCGATCCTTCGCATGCTTCGTTTCTGGACGGACATGAATCCGCTCGCGAGAAATATGCTGCAGCTCGGCAGCGTCGGTATCGTTTTGTTCTCTTTTTCGACACTCACGAACGGCATATTGCAGGGAATCAACCGGCTGTATGTGCCCGTGATCCACAGTGCGATCGCGCTTGTGATACACGCGTCGGTATTGTATGTGATGCTTCGCTGTACGGAGCTGAACGCGTACGCATTGATGTTCTGCAACGTCCTGTTTGCGTTCATTGTCTGCGTGCTCAACTGGAGAGCTGTAGGTCGATTCCTCGAGTATAAGCAGGAGATACGAACAACATTTTTGATGCCTCTTTGTGCATCGATCTTCATGGGAATCTCGACGCGATGCCTGTATGATTTTCTGCATCTCAAGCTGAGCGCCTCGGTTTCCTGCGTGATTTCTATCATCTTTGCGGTACCCGTGTATTTTGCGGCATTGGTAGCGCTCAAGGGCGTCACGAAAGAAGAGCTTCTTCGGATGCCGAAGGGAAATATTCTTGTTAAACTACTGACGAAGTTTAAGCTTCTTCGGTAAAACTTCTTTGTGCGAAAGGAGGACGGTATGATCGGTATTATCGGCTGCGGAGCATCGGGAATGCTTGCCGCGATCATGGCTGCGCGCGAAGGCGCCTCCGTCACTGTCTTTGAGCACAACGAAAAGGCGGGACGCAAGCTTCTCGCGACAGGAAACGGCAAATGTAATCTGACGAACGACGATCAGAAACTCTCAAATTTCCGTGGCGGAGACCGCGATGCGATCGAGACGATCCTGGCTTCGTTCACCGAGCAGGACGAGCTTGATTTCTTTCGCGGGATCGGAATTTTGACAAAAGAAAAGCGCGGATATCGCTATCCGCATTCGGAACAGGCGGCGTCCGTTGTCAATGTTCTTACCGCAGAGCTGCGCAGACTTCGCGTCCGCATTTTGTACGGCGCTGATGTAACCGGGATAACTGCGGAAAACGGCGGTTTCCGGATTTCATATACTTGCGGCAGCGAAAAGTGTAATACGGTTGTTTCTTCGTGCATTCTCGCGAGCGGAGGGCCTGCGGGAGAGCGCCTCGGAGAGAGTGACGAAGGATTCCGCATGCTGCGAAATCTCAGCGTTTCTGTGGGCCGCTACGTGCCTGCACTCGTGCCGCTTATGACTGACAACAAACATGCGAAAACGGTTTCCGGCGTTCGCCTCGAGGCAGGCGTTACACTCACCGTTTCGGAAAATGAGAAAACCTATACTTACAAAGAGCGCGGTGAGATTGTCTTTACCGACTACGGCGTCAGCGGAATTCCCGTGATGCAGCTGTCGCGTTTCGCTTCCGTGGCACTTGACCGCGGCGAAAGTGCGAAGATCGCGCTTGATTTTATGCCGGAGTACACGAAGGAAGAAGTGATTGCGGAGATAACGAAGCGTTCCGGCGGGCATTTTTCGCATTGTACCGTAGAGGAGGCGCTCGAGGGACTCGTGCCATGCAAACTTCGCTACGTACTGTTGCTTCGCGCGGGGATCGACCCTTTGAAACCTGCGACTGCGCTTACCGGAAAAGAGATCGAAGCGCTTGTAAGAGAATATACGGAAATGACGATGAAAGTGACCGGCACGAGGCCGTTTGCAAATGCGCAGGTCACGTGCGGCGGAGTGGATCTTAAGGAGATCGATCCTTCGGGATGTGAGGTTAAGAAACTGCCGGGACTTTACGTGACGGGCGAACTGTTGGATATGGACGGAAACTGCGGCGGTTACAATTTGCAGTGGGCATTTGCCACGGGTGCGATCGCCGGCAGGGCGGCCGCTAAGCGCGAGAAGGCGCAATAGGAAAGAATATGCAAATTCAGATTTCACAATTGCATCTGCCTGTCGGATACTCGGAGGAGGATCTCCGCAGGAAGGCATGCGCTGCGGTTAAGCTTAACAGCGCCGATATCGCAGAGATCCGTGTGCTTCGCAGGTCACTCGATGCAAGGAAGAAAGACGATATTTTCTATGTCTGTGAGGTTGTTGCGACGCTTTCGGGCGGACGCATGCCGAAGGGCAAGCCGAACGACCGATGGAAACGTTACGAGGAGCGTCCTTACGACCCGATGCGCGGCCGTAGGGAACTCGCTTCACAGGGCGGACCGACGTCGCTTCCTGTGCTTTCGGACAGACCGGTTGTCATCGGAGCCGGCCCTGCCGGCCTTTTTGCAGCGCTGGCGCTTGCGGAGGCAGGGTATCGGCCGATTTTGATCGAGCGCGGACGTTCGATCGATCAAAGAGTGGAAGACGTTGAGCGGTTCTTCCGCGAGGGAGTTCTTGATCCGGACTCTAACGTGCAGTTTGGCGTCGGAGGAGCAGGTGCATTTTCCGACGGAAAATTAAATACATTGATCAAGGATCGAGAGGGACGAGGCGCACACGTTCTGCGCACTTTCGTAAAATACGGGGCTTCGGAAGATATTCTCATAAACAATAAGCCGCATGTCGGCACGGACAGACTGCGCGTTGTTGTCGGACGCATGCAGGAGGCGATCGAGAGCCTCGGCGGAACAGTCATGACAGAGACGACCGTCACGGGATTTACGATTTTGGATGGAAAGCTAACCGGAGTCAAAGTGAAGACTTCGGAAGCAAAACCCGCCGGAGTGCGAGTGAAAGCCTCTGAAGGAACCGAGTTCGAAATACCCTCGCAGACTGCGGTGCTCGCCATCGGACACTCCGCACGGGACACGTTTGAATATCTCGCGAAGGAAGGCTTCGTGATGGAGCCCAAGGCGTTTGCTATGGGCGTGCGGGTACAGCACAAACGGGAGTTTATCAACCGCGCGCAGTACGGCTGTTTTGCCGACAAACTGCCCGCAGCTGACTATAAATTGACGCACACGTGCAATGACGGAAGGGGTGTGTACACATTTTGCATGTGCCCCGGCGGGTACGTTGTCAACGCGTCGAGCGAGCCCGGAAGGCTTGCGATCAACGGCATGAGCAATATGGACCGCGCTGCCGACAACTCTAACTCCGCGGTGGTCGTGACCGTAAGTCCGGAGGACTGCGCCGCGGATTACGAGCGACTGATCACATCGAACGAAGAGCTCGGTACGGCACCTGACATCACGGAAATTCCTGCCGCACTTCTGGGAATGGAATACCAAAGACGTCTCGAGGAACTTGCGTACAAAGCCGGCAGAGGCGCGATTCCGACGCAGAGATACGAGGATTATAAAGCGGGCGTTGCAAGCACCGGATGCGGCTCTATTGAGCCCGTGTGCATGGGAAATGTGACATATACCGAGCTTCACAGCGTGCTTCCGCCGTACATGGCGGATGCGGTCGAGGAGGGCATGGAGGCGTTCGACCGGAAAATGCCGGGATTTGCCTGTGACGATGCGCTTTTGCAGGCGATTGAGTCGCGCACGTCGTCTCCGGTACGCATCGTTCGCGACGAAAAACTTCAGTCCGAGAGCTGCAAAGGACTGTATCCATGCGGCGAAGGCGCCGGGTATGCGGGCGGTATCATGTCAGCCGCGATTGACGGACTTCGCGTCGCGGAAGCGATACTTGCTGCATGGGAACCGCCGAAGGAATCATGAATTAATACGTAAAACAGTTGACATTATGGACATTTTCCGATAACATACGGCAAAACGGAGGATTGAGAACATGGACCGGGAAGCCTTGATGGCACAAAAGAAGAGAATTGTTGTGAAGATCGGATCGTCTACTCTGACGCATCCCGAGACTGGCGACATGGACCTTGTAAAGATGGAGAGACTCGTCCGCATCCTTACGGACATCTCCAACAGCGGCAAGGATGTCGTGCTTGTTTCCTCGGGAGCAATCGCAGTAGGACGCAAGACAATGAAGATCTCCGAGCGGCCGCGCAAGAAGTCTGTCAAGCAGGCGTGCGCAGCCATCGGTCAGACACGTTTGATGATGGTTTACCAGCGTCTTTTTGCGGAGTACAACAAGATTCCGGCGCAGATTTTGATGACGAAGCTCACGATGATCCACGACGAGAACAGAAGAAACGCGAGAGCGACATTTTCCGAGCTGCTTGAGATGGGCGTGATCCCGATCGTAAACGAGAACGATACCGTCGTCACCGACGAGATCGAGTTTGGCGACAACGATACGCTGTCGGCAATCGTAGCCGCATTGATTCATGCGGATCTTCTTGTATTGCTCTCGGACATCGACGGCCTTTACGACGATGATCCGCGTGTAAATCCGGACGCGAAGTTCATCGAGGAGATCGATTATATCACCGACGAGCTTGAGTCTATGGCAAAGGGAGCCGGCTCCGACGTGGGAACCGGCGGAATGGCGACCAAGATTGCGGCCGCGCGCATCGCAAACGACGCGGGTGCGGACATGGTGATCTGCAACGGCGGCGACATCAAGAACCTTCGGCATGTGATCGAGGGACGCAAGGTCGGCACCATTTTCCGCGCACACAAGAACGAAAACTTCCACCTGATCAATTATCTGACAGGAAAGAATAAAGAGAAGTAAGCAGGAGGGATTCCATGACAGACGAAGGAATCAAACGTATCAACGAGCTTTATCACAAGTCTCAGGAGGTCGGCCTGACCCCGGAGGAAAAGCAGGAGCAGGCGGCGCTTCGCGCGGAGTACATCCGCTCGGTGCGCGAGAATCTCAAGAGTATGCTTGACAATATTGAAGTGGTCGACTGATCTTTGGTCGGCTGCGCGGAGGTACCATGAACAAAACCGAACTTCGGAAATTGATGAATCGCCGCAGAGGCGCACTCTCTGCGGAGCGTGTTCTTCTCTACAGCGGATGTATCGCAAAACATCTCGTTGCCCGCAATGAATATCAGGAGGCAACCGTGATCCTTGCATACATGTCGATCCGCTCGGAGGTGGACACGCGATTTTTAATCGAGCGTGCATGGCAGGACGGCAAGAAAGTTGCGGTTCCCGTGTGCGTGAACGATCGCCTTATGGAGTTTCGATATCTCACATCGCTTGAAGACCTGAAGCCGGGGCGTTTCGGCATCCCGGAGCCGCAGGAAGGCGAGGCGGTTGCATTTGACGGTTCGGAGAAGTTTCTGCTTTTGATCCCCGGCATCGCATATACGGCGACCGGAGACAGGCTCGGATACG
The DNA here is from genome assembly GCA_017561985.1 of Lachnospiraceae bacterium. Next base: position 152,532 of record JAFZAZ010000014.1, on the reverse strand, counting down.
GCGGAGGGTATTACGACCGCTTCTTGAAGAAACACGTGGAGATCCCGCGTTTTATGCTCGCTTACAGCATTCAGCAGGCCGAGTATCTGCCGGTCGATGAGCAGGATGTGCCGGCGGATGTCGTAGTTACGGAGATCGGTTGTATCAACACAGGAAGGGAGAAAACAGCATGAACTTACAGATTGTAGGAAGAAAAGCACAGGATGCGGCATCGGAGCTGATCCTGCTTACTACGGAGCAGAAGATTAAGGCTTTGAAGGCCGTTGCAAAGGAGCTTCGTGATTCGTCCGATGTTATTTTGTCGGAAAATGAAAAGGACCTCAAGGCCGCAGTCGAGAAGGGAATGAAGGAGTCGCTTGTCGACCGCCTTCGCCTGACGGTCGACCGCATTGATGGAATCGCCGTCGGACTCGAGCAGATTACCGAGCTTCCCGATCCTGTCGGAAAGACTCTTTCTCAGAACACGCTTCCGAACGGACTCCGCGTCCGCAAGGTGAGCGTTCCTTTCGGCGTTGTCGGCATCATCTATGAGTCGAGACCCAATGTTACTGCGGATGCGTTCGGACTTTGCTTTATGTCCGGCAATGCCGTGATCCTCAAGGGAGGCAGCGATGCGATCAACAGCAACATCGCGATCGGAAAAGTGATCCGCAAGGGCCTTGCCTCGTGCGGTATCACGGAAGATGCAATCTGCGTGATCGAGGACACCGACCGCGAGACGACGAAGGAATTGATGCGTTTGAACGCATTTGTCGACGTATTGATCCCTCGCGGAGGAGCGGGTCTGATCCGCACCGTAGTTGAGAACAGCACGATTCCCGTGATCGAGACCGGCACGGGCAACTGCCATATTTACATCGACAAGGACGCCGACTTAGACAAGGCGATGCCGATCATCGTAAATGCAAAGACGCAGCGCATGGGCGTTTGCAACGCGTGTGAGTCGCTTGTTGTACACCGTGATATCGCGGCTAAATTCCTTCCTCTGCTTGCAGAGACGCTTGCTCCTTACCGTATCGAGATCCGTGCGGACGAGGAGGCGAGAGCGTATGTAGACAGCTTTGCCGCAGCAACCGAGGAGGACTTCGGGACCGAGTATCTCGACCGCATTCTAAGTGTAAAGACGGTTGGCTCCGTAGACGAGGCGATTGCTCATATCAACCGTTATCACACGAAGCATTCCGATGCGATCATCACGCAGAATTGTGCCGCTGCCGATCGTTTTCTTCGCTGTGTCGACAGCGCGTGCGTGTACGTAAATGCTTCGACGCGCTTTACGGACGGCTTTGAGTTCGGGTTCGGCGCAGAGATCGGTATCAGCACGCAGAAGCTTCACGCTCGCGGACCGATGGGCCTTGTTGAACTCACTTCCTACAAGTATCAGGTTGTAGGAAACGGACAGGTTAGAAAGTAAGAGGACACCGAATGGCGGAGCATATCACCATGACTCATCCCGCAGGTATGGACGAAGTGATCCTTCGAGCACCTGCGACCGAGCCGGAACGCCAATATTATTTCATTGATGTGATGCGCGCCGTTTTGTCTGCGGAGGAGCAGGCCACCGGACGTAAACGCACGATGCACATCGAAACTTTCGGATGCCAGATGAACGCGAAGGACTCCGAGACGCTTGCGGGAATTCTCACAGCAATCGGATACTCCGAGATCGACTCCGAAGATGCAGATCTTGTGATTTACAACACATGTACCGTTCGGGAAAATGCGAACACGCGCGTATACGGCCGCATCGGTTATCTCGGACGCAATAAAAAAATTCATCCCGAAAGGCGTGTTGCGTTGTGCGGATGCATGATGCAGGAGCCCCAGGTCGTAGAGACGCTCCGCACCAAATACCGTTTCGTCGACATCATTTTCGGAACACACAATATCTACAGCCTTGCAGAGCTTTTATACAGGCGGGAGATGGGAGAAGCTCCCGTCATCGACATCTGGGACAAGGCGAAGGAGATTGTTGAGGACCTCCCTCGCGTAAACCGTTTCGGCTTCAAAGCGGGCATCAATATCATGTACGGCTGCAACAATTTCTGCAGCTATTGCATCGTTCCTTACGTGCGCGGCAGGGAGCGTTCCCGCGAAGCAGCGGACATTGTTGCGGAAGCTTGTCATATGGCGGAAAATGGAGTCCGCGAGATCATGCTGCTCGGGCAGAACGTGAATTCCTACGGGCGCGGACTTTCCGAGGAGATCACGTTCGCACAGCTTCTTCGCAGGGTCAGTGAGGTTGAGGGAATCGAGCGTATCCGGTTTATGACGCCTCATCCGAAGGACCTCTCCGACGAATTGATTGAGGAGATGGCAGTCAATCCGAAGGTGTGCAAACATTGTCATCTGCCGCTTCAATCGGGAAGCGACAGGATATTAAAGGCGATGAACCGCCATTATACGAAGGAACAATATCTCGACCTTGTGAGACGTATCCGCGAGCGCATCCCGGATGTCGCCGTGACGACCGACATCATCATCGGTTTCCCCGGCGAGACGGAGGAGGATTTCCTCGACACCGTCGATGTTGTGAAGCGTGCCGGTTTTATCAGCGCTTATACGTTCCTGTATTCGAAACGCACGGGAACGCCTGCAGCTTCTATGGAGAATCAGGTGCCGGACGATGTCTCGTCCGAACGATTCCAGCGTCTTTTGAAGACTGTAGGGGAGGTTGCGGCCTCCGAGGCGGAGCATTTTACGGGGATGACACAGACCGTGCTCTGCGAGGAATATAAGCCTGAAGAGGGGCTGATCACGGGCAGACTTGACAACAATCTGCTTGTTCATTTTCCGGGAGAAGAGGCAATGCTGGGCAGTTTTGTGAGCGTAAAACTGTCTGTTTGCAAGGGATTTTACTACCTTGGCGAGCGCGTGTAACATTAGAATTTTTACTCATGCGCTTGACAAGTATTAAAATTTTGTATATTATAACTATGTTTGTAAACTTTTTTACAACGCATGACAATTGAATATCGCATGGAGGTGCAATACAATGCCAGACAGTATCCTTTCGATTCTGGAAGCATCGCCGAAGCCGTTGGTTCCGGTGTTGATTGCTGTGATTGTCACCGCCCTTGTTGTCGGACCGGTCTGCTGGTTGCTTGCGATTATGTTTCGCAAGAATAGATATGAAGCTCAGGTAGGTTCCGCGGAGCAGCGCTCCAAGGAAATCCTCGAAGAAGCCAACCGCGAAGCGCGTAAGATTGCGCAGACCGCCAAGAAGGAAGCTCTTCTTGAAGCAAAAGAAGAAACTTTGAGGGCAAAGAACGACCTCGACCGTGAGATCAAGGAAAGAAGAAACGAAGTCGCACGGTATGAGAAGAGGGTGACCCAGAAGGAAGAGAATCTGGATAGAAAGCTTGAATCCCTGGAAAAGAAAGAAGCACGTATGAATCAGAAGGAGCAGGATCTCGACCGCAAGATAGCGGAAGCAGATGAGGTTACTGCAAAGCAGATTCAGGAGCTCGAGAGAATTTCGGGATTCACCTCCGATAAAGCGAAGGAATATCTGTTAGAATCTGTTAAAGAAGATGTCAAGCACGAAACCGCAGTCATGATCCGCGAGCTGGAGAGCGAAGCGAAGGAGACTGCAGACCGTAAGGCTAAGGAATTGCTGGTCAACGCCATTCAGAAATGTGCGGCTGACCATGTTGCGGAAGCAACCATTTCCGTAGTTCAATTGCCGAACGACGAGATGAAGGGCCGTATCATCGGCCGTGAAGGACGCAACATCCGTACGATCGAGACGCTGACGGGCATCGACCTCATTATCGATGACACGCCCGAAGCGGTTATTCTCTCCGGATTTGATCCGATTCGCCGTGAGGTAGCGAGAATTGCATTGGAAAAGCTGGTTGTGGACGGTCGTATCCATCCTGCCCGCATCGAAGAGATGGTCGAGAAGGCACAGAAGGAAGTCGACAATATCATCCGCGACGAAGGTGAGGCAGCGATCATCAAGACCGGTGTGCACGGACTGCATCCGGAGCTTGTTCGTCTCCTCGGAAAGATGCGTTTCCGTACCAGTTACGGTCAGAACGCGCTCAAGCATTCCATCGAAGTTTCCCTTTTGTCCGGACTTCTTGCCGGCGAGATGGGCGCAGACGTTCGCCTTGCGAAGCGTGCGGGACTCCTGCATGACATCGGTAAGTCGGTCGACCACGAGATGGAAGGCACCCACGTTCAGATCGGTGTTGACATTTGTAAGAAATACAAGGAATCGCCTGTGGTCATCAATGCGGTTGCATCGCACCACGGTGATTGCGAAGCTACCTCTCTGATCGCCTGCATCGTACAGGCCGCCGATACAATTTCCGCGGCACGTCCGGGCGCAAGAAGAGAGACACTTGACACATATACAAACAGACTCAAACAACTTGAAGATATTGCCAACAGCTTTAAAGGAGTGGACAAATCTTTCGCAATTCAGGCAGGCCGGGAAGTACGCGTTATGGTTATTCCCGAGCAGGTTAATGATGACGAGATGGTTCTCATCGCACGTGAATTGTCGAAGAAGATTGAATCCGAGCTTGAATACCCCGGACAGATTAAAGTCAGCATGATCCGGGAATCCAGAGTTACCGATTACGCAAAGTGATCAGAATCGAATTCAAAAGTAAGAGTCGGACCGAAAGTCCGGCTCTTTTTTTGTCGTCAAAATGCACTGAAAAACCTATGTTTTTCAACGAAAAGAGGCCTTTTCGCCAAAAAGAAGAAAAAGCCTGTTTTAGGGTTGCATTTTCCGGACTTGTATACTAAAATGCAATTTGTATTGTATACATGTCCACACCAGGAGAGTATCGGCCCGAATACCGATACAGTGTGAAGAGCAAAGAGGTAAAAATATGTCACGTTCCCTTTCGGTCAAAGGACTTGCGGTAAAGCCGTCGTCCACACTTTCCATCACAGCAAAAGCAAAAGAACTCCGCGCACAGGGCCTCGACGTCGTAACGTTCGGCGCAGGCGAGCCTGACTTTAATACCCCGGAAAATATTTGCAATTCGGCGGTAGAAGCTCTCAACCGCGGATTTACCAAATATACGCCTGCGGCAGGTATGCCCGAGCTTCGCGCGGCCATCAGCCGCAAATTCAAGACGCGCAACAACCTTGCGTATGCTCCCGAGCAGATCATCGTAAGCAACGGAGGAAAGCACGCGCTCACGAACATTTTCCAGGCAATTTTGAACCCCGGTGACGAGGTGATCATCCCGACTCCGTACTGGCTCAGCTATCCCGAGATCGTAAAGCTTGCGGACGGTGTGCCGGTGTTCGTTCCGTGCGATGCGTCCGCTCATTTCAAGATTACTCCCGAGCAGCTTGCAGCAGCATGCAACGAGCGCACGAAGGCGTTGATTCTGAACTCCCCGAACAACCCGACCGGTATGGTTTACACCAAGGAAGAGCTCAAGGCACTCGCGAAGGTTATCGTTGAGAAGGACATCTACGTTGTCTCCGACGAGATCTACGAGGTTCTTGTTTACGACGGAACCGAGCAGGTGAGCATCGGTTCGCTCGGTGAGGATATCTACGAGCACACAATCACATGCTGCGGTATGGCGAAGGCTTATGCGATGACCGGCTGGAGAATCGGATACACCGGAGCACCGCTTGCGGTCGCAAAGGTTATGGCAAGCATTCAGAGCCACCAGACGTCCAACCCGAACTCGATCGCACAGTTCGCATCCATCGAGGCGCTCGACGGCCCTCAGGATTCTGTAGAGCTGATGCGCAAGGAGTTTGACCGCCGCCGCGAGTACACCTGTAAGCGCATCGCAAAGATGCCTTACATCTCGACGATCACTCCGAACGGTGCATTTTACGTATTCGTAAACGTTGGCGAAGTGTTCGGAAAGAAGCACAACGGCGTTGCAGTTAAGGACGTTTCGGATCTTGCGCGCATCCTGATCGAGGAGTATCAGACCGCCGTAATTCCCTGCGCAGACTTCGGCCGCGCGGATTATATCCGTCTTTCCTATGCGATCGATCTTGCACAGATCGAGAAGGGACTTGATCGCATCGAGAAGTTCCTCAAGACGCTTGCGTAAATATTTTCCGAATTATGAATCGACACTTTCGGGCCGCCTTCACAGGCGGTCCGTTTTTATGCGGAAAATGGCTTTTAGTTGCATTTTACGTGTGATTTGCGTACAATGAATGCAGGAGTTTACAATGTTTGTTACGCACGAGAAAAAAGGTATTTTAAGCGTTACTGCGGAGGTGTCCCATGCGAATGTACGATATCATCACGAAGAAAAAACACGGCGAAACGCTAACGGACGAGGAGATTGCGTTCGTCGTGAAGGGATTTACGAACGGAGAGATCCCTGACTACCAGATGTCTGCGCTTTTGATGGCGATCTGCCTGAAGGGGCTTGACAAGAGGGAGACGTCGACGCTCACCATGGAGATGGCAAAGAGCGGCGACATGCTCGACCTTTCGATGATACACGGAATCAAGGCGGACAAGCATTCTACCGGCGGCGTGGGCGATAAGACGACTTTGATCGTGGTGCCGATTGTTGCGGCGCTGGGGATTCCGGTTGCAAAGATGTCCGGACGGGGGCTTGGGCATACCGGAGGAACGATCGACAAGCTTGAGAGCATCCCGGGGTTTTGCACGACGGTTGCTCCCGAGGATTTTTACCGGAATGTCAATGAGATGAAACTTGCCGTCGCAGGTCAGAGCGCAAACCTCGCGCCTGCCGACAAGAAGCTCTATGCACTGCGCGACGTGACAGCTACGGTCGACAACATCTCGCTGATCGCATCGAGTATCATGAGCAAAAAACTTGCTTCCGGCGCGGATGTAATCGTTCTTGACGTTAAGACAGGAAGCGGAGCGTTTATGAAGACTCTGCCGGAGTCGATCGCGCTTGCGGAGACGATGGTTGATATCGGAAACCGTTGCGGAAGAAGCACGTATGCGGTAATCACAGACATGAACCAGGTGCTCGGTCGCGCTGTCGGAAACTGGCTTGAAGTGTGTGAAGCGATCGAAGTATTGCACGGTAGAGGCGACGAAGAGCTGTACCGCGTCTGTGAGACGCTGGCGACGTATATGCTTCTTGGATGCGGCGTTGCAAAAGATGCTGCTGATGCGAAGAAAATGATCGCACGTGTGATCAGGGACGGCAGTGCTTTTGATAAGCTCTGTGAGCTCTGTGAGCGCCAGGGAGGCGATTCCTCGGTACTGCGCGATCCAACGCTTCGCGGCGAAGCACCTTACAAAATTCCCGTTTACGCGTGCGCGGAAGGATACATCGGAGCGATCAACACCGAGGAGATCGGACTTTCCGCATTGGTGCTCGGCGCAGGAAGAGAGCGCAAGGAGGATGTCATCGACCCGCTTGTTGGAATACTGGTAGACGGTAAGATCGGAGACAGAGTGTGGAAGGACACCTGCCTCGGAACTTTGTATGCTACGGACGAGACGACCGCGAAGGTTACCGCCGCTAGATTTGCCGCCGCATTTACTATCACAAATGAGCCCGTTGCGCCAGTGAAAGCGGTCTACGGTTATATCGATGCGGACGGATATCGCGAAGCAGAATAAATCTGCCTAAGAATTGCTCCCGAAAGGTATCTGTTTTGCGAAAAATGCACAACGACTTATCAAAATGACCACAAGAAATTGTGGTCATTTTTTCTGTTCATTACTACATATTGTTGACAAACAGCTTTTATTTGTATATAATCAGTATGATGTGGAAGATATGCGGGAGGAGTGCGCGTGATGGTATGGGCAGGCACAATCGCAGCACTGATTTTGCTCTTCGTTGTATACCAATACTTCGTGCAAAATGCATTTGTCACAGAACATGTGAATGTTACGTATTCTTCCGAGACTCCCGGACTCGATTCGGTTCCGAAGAAGATTCTTCTGATCTCGGACCTGCACGGACGCAGGTTCGGCGAGAAGAACGAAAGGCTCATCAAAGAGATACGTTCGATCGCGCCGGAGATTGTGCTGATCCCGGGTGACCTGTTTGTAGGAAGATCGCACAATGTCTCGGCCGCAGTCGAGTTCGTGAAGGAGCTTTGCGCACTTGGAATTCCGGTGTATTATTCACTCGGAAACCACGAGAGCGGATTCAAGGAATGTCATCCTGCAGAATACGAGTCATATCTTGAGACGATTCAGGCACCGAGCCTGCATGTGCTTGACAATCGGGGAATTTTTGCAGACGAGAAGTTGTTCATTGCAGGTCTTACCATACCGAATGCCTGCTACCGAAAGGACGGTCGCTCGGTTGCGGTGACCGCTGAGGATATCGCAAAGATAGAGCCGTCTATCCCCGAGGACGCGTTTACAATACTTCTTGCGCATACACCGTATTATTTTACGACATATGCAATGAGCGGTGCAAAGCTTGTCGTCTCGGGACATGTTCACGGCGGAATCGTTCGGCTGCCGCTGCTCGGAGGGGTCATTTCGCCGCAGATGGAATGGTTTCCGAAGTATGATTCCGGTATTTACCGTGAAAATGATTGCGTAATGGCTGTGACGCGCGGGCTCGGAGCCCACACGATTCCGATCCGCGTAGGCAACCGGCCGCAATTGATGGTTTTACATATTGATTCCGTATGAAGAAAGGAGAAGGTCATGGATATTTCCGTATCGCTTGAGGCGTTTGAAGGCCCGCTGGATCTCCTGATCCACCTGATCGAGAAGAATAAAGTGAACATCTACGATATTCCGATTGCCATGATCACCGATCAATATATGGAATATGTTTCGCAGATGCAGAAACTTCAGATGGACAACGTCAGTGAGTTCCTCGTGATGGCGGCATACCTTCTAAAGATCAAGTCCGAGATGCTTCTTCCGGCTCCGGCTGAGGAAGAGGCGGAGGATCCGAGAGCTGAGCTTGTCGAGCGTCTTCTTGAGTACAAGATGTACAAGCAGGCGTCGCTCGATCTCAAGGATCGCCAGGTAGATGCTGCGAGACACCTCTACAGAGCGGAATCCATCCCTGCTGAGGTTGCTTCGTACCGCGAAGAGATCAAGGCTGAGGATGTTGTAGACGGAATCGAGCTTTCGGAGCTCAGCCGCATTTTCCGCGATATCATGAAGCGTCAGGAAAACAGGATCGACCCGATCCGCAGCCGTTTCGGCAAGATTGAGAAGGAGGAGATCAGCTTCTCCGACAAGGTTCGCAAGATTCAGGAATACGGCATGGAGCACAGACATTTTTCGTTCCGCGGCCTTCTGGAATCTGCGCGCGACCGCATTGAAATTATTGTTACGTTCCTTGGCATTCTCGAGCTGATTCACCTCGGATGCATGTTTATCAAGCAAAACCGGCTGTTCGACGACTTTGAGATTGATTATGTTGCGACGAGCCTGGTTGAGATCGATCAATTCGCATAAACGGGGAGAGAAGCATTGGAAGAAAAAAGTAAAAAAGCATCCGTTGAAGGAATTCTCTTTACGATGGGCGACGCAGTTGAAGTCGAGGATCTCGCCGCTGCATTGTCCATGAGCACCGAGGAGACCGAGGCGGTGATTGAGGAACTTCGCGAAGAATATGCGAAGGACGACCACGGGATCATGATCCAGAAAGTCGGAACCAAATACCAGATGTGCACAAAAGCGGAGTGTTACGAGGATCTGATCCGACTTTGCCATGTGCCGAAGAAGCATGTGCTGACCGATGTCATGCTCGAGACGCTTGCGATCGTTGCGTACAAGCAGCCTGTGACACGTACCGACATCGAAGCGATCCGCGGTGTGAACAGTGATTTTACGATCAACAAACTGTTGGAATATCATTTGATTTGCGAGCTCGGCCGACTGGAAGCGCCCGGCCGCCCGATCCTGTTCGGAACGACGGACGATTTCCTTCGCAGTTTCGGCGTTTCCTCCCTGGAGGAGCTGCCGTACATCAGCTCCGAGATGATGGAAGAGTTCAAGCAGGAAGCGGAAGAGGAAGCGAAAATTGGAGTTTAGGAATTTCTTAAACAAAACGTTTATCAAAAGCTATGCGCAGAGTGACGAAGTCTATGCGGATGGCTTTTCGTATTATAAAAACGGTCGTGTCACTCACGCTGTCGCATCGAAGGACAAGACCGTCTATCAATTTACGGTCAAGGGTAATTACAACTACAAGGTGACCGTGCGTCTCGGCGATACGCTCGATTGCACATGCACGTGCGCGAATCTTTCGAAAAATCACGGCATCTGCAAGCATATCATCGCCTCGCTTTTGTTCCTCGGCCAGTTTGAGCGCACGACCAAGGCGACTGCAGAATTGACAGCCGAAGAGCAGCGCAACGGCCAGATCCTCGATTACTACGGCGAGCTCGAGTCCGGCGTTTCGCAGGGCGAGACCGCTCATGTGGAGCTAACGTTCTTCTACCGCGGAATTCTTCGCCAACCGTCCGATACTATCGCTATGCGCATTTCTATGGGCTCTGGGCGGTATTACAAGGTGCAGTCCGTCAAGAAGATGCTTGAGGCGGTCCGCTCCGGGCAAAATGTGACGCTCGGCAAGAACTTCACGTACCGCAGGGACATCTGCGAATTTGACGCGTCCTCCGCACGCGTTGTCGAGTACCTTTGTGAGTTGAGCGACCTCGAGGATCGTTTCCAGATCGTCGGCGAGAAGAGTGTCTTCCAGAAAAATGAGGTTATGCTCGGAAAGAGTGTGTTTCTTGAGATCCTTCGCCGTCTTGACGGAGATCCGTGCTCACTTGTATTCTCAAACCGAATGATCGAGGGAGTGACATTTTCCGACGGAAATCCTTATATTTCTTACGATATCGACGCGGGAGAGGACTATGTTTCTCTCGGATACGCGGACAATTCGCGCGTGTTCCCGCTCGCAGCCGACGGAAGCCTGCTTTTCTACGACCGCGTGATCTACCATCCGAGTGCGTCGTTTACGAAGAACTATCTTCCGATTTACAACTCGCTCTCGCGCGACGGTGCGCCGATGTTCTTCCGCGGCGACTACGCAAAGAGATTCCTCGAGGATGTTCTCCCGAAGCTCAGCAACACGATGAATATGGACATCCCTGCAGCGCTTGCGGAGCGTTACGTTTCGTATCCTCTGTCAGCGACGCTGTATGTCGATTACGTCAACTACGACATCCGCGGAGAGCTTCGCTTCACGTACGGCGAGTATTCGTTCAACAGCTTTGCAGAGCCGGACGTGCGCAGCATCATACTGGTGCGCGACAAGGAAGCGGAGCAGGAGATCCTCACATGCCTGAAGGACCTCGGTTTCGAGTCCCACAACGGTTATTATCTGCTTCGTGATGTGAACGGCATATTTGATTTCATTTCCGGAAATCGCGGCAAGCTCGATGAGATGTGTACGCTTATGTACTCCGATTCGTTCCGTTCGCTTCGCATCAGCCGCGGAGAGCACGTGACGTACGGCGTTCACATGAAGTCCGACGAGGATTATCTGACGCTCGACATTTCTTACGACGATGTGCCGAAGAAAGAGCTTGCGGACATTTTCCGCTCGATCAAGCTGAAGAAGAAATACTATCGTATGAAGGACGGCAACTTCCTTCTTCTCGATTCCGATGCAGTACAGCAGTCGATGCAGTTCTTGCGCTCGCTTTCCGGACTTTCGCAACCGATCCGCGAGGACGGCGTTGTGATTGACCGCTCACAGGTGTGTTATCTCGAGCAGATGCTTCGTCATCTTGGCTCCGAATATCGCATGGACGACTCGATTTACGAGCTCCTCGACATATTGAACCATCCGCCGATGCGCGAGTGTCCCGAGGGCATTACCGCCGACGTACGGCCGTATCAAATGGTTGGTTACTCCTGGATGTGCAACCTTGCAGAGCACCATATGGGCGGTATTCTTGCCGATGATATGGGTCTTGGTAAGACACTCCAGGCAATCCTGTTCCTTTCGACCCTTCCGGAAAACAGCCGCCGTATGGTTGTTTGCCCGACGTCTTTGATGTACAACTGGAAGGACGAGTTTGAGAATTTTGCGCCGAAGCTTACGTGTGAAGTTATCTGCGGGACTCCCGAGGAGCGCCGAAAATTGATCCATGAGAGCACCGCTTCCGTGTTTATCACCTCTTATCCGCTGATTCGACGTGACCTTTCGCATTACAAAGACATGGAATTTTCCGCAGTGATCATCGATGAGGCGCAAAATATCAAGAACAGCTCTTCGATGAATGCTTTGAGCGTCAAGAATCTGAAGACGAAGACGAGATTTGCATTAACCGGTACACCGATCGAGAACTCACTCTCCGAGATATGGTCAATCTTTGACTTTGTGATGCCGGGATATCTGTTCTCACATTCGAAGTTCGTGAACGAGTACGAAAAACCGATCATGAACCAGGACAACGAGATTCTGTCGCAGCTGAATCTCCGCATCCAACCGTACGTCATGCGCCGAATGAAACAGGACGTTCTCTCAGAGCTTCCCGAGAAGACGGAAGAGAAGATACTCGTGGATCTTTCGGAGCGCCAGAAGAAGCTCTACGCTGCTTATCTGGAGCACTACAAGGGCGAATTCGGCTTCGACGACGAGGAAGGCGAAGAAGTTCCTGTCGAGAACCGTATACGCATCCTGAGCGCCCTGATGCGCCTTCGTCAGATATGCTGCCACCCGGCAACATTCATGGACAATTACGACGGCGACAGCGCTAAGATGGACGTGCTGCTTGATCTCCTCGAGGAGGCCAAGGCGTCCGGACATCGAACGCTGGTCTTCTCGCAGTTCACGTCAATGCTTGACCTGATCGAGAAGGAGCTTGAAGCGCGCGGCATCGGTTATTTCTGCATCCGGGGAGACACCAAGATTGCGGATCGAAGTGAGTATGTAAAGCAGTTCAACGAAGGCACGCACTCTGTGTTCCTGATCTCTCTGAAGGCCGGCGGTACCGGTCTGAACCTGATCGGAGCCGATACTGTTATTCATGTGGATCCCTGGTGGAATCCCGCAGTGGAAGACCAGGCGACCGACCGTTGCTACCGTATCGGTCAGACGAGAAATGTGCATGTCATCAAGCTTCTTTCGAAGGGCACCATCGAGGAGAAGATTTACCGCCTGCAGCGCAAGAAGCAAAAGCTTGCGGAGGCTGTGATCGAGCGCCAGGAGGACCTGATCGGAAAGCTCACAAGACAGGAGCTCATCGAGATTTTCTCCTGATCGTGAAGGTGCATGTCAGTTCTGCAGAACATGCAGATCAATACGAAAATGCAGTTCGACACGAAAATGTCAGTTCTACACAAAAGAAAGTGTTACACATAAAAAACCGGCCACCCGTTTGGATGGCCGGTTGCTTTTTGTTTGTAGTTAAGAATTACTCGTCAAGGAACTTGCTGTAGTAGCGAGTCACAAGACTGTCGAGGAATACTTCGTTGAGCTCGCCGAAGTTGTCGGTCAGAAGCTTCTTGATGCCTGCAATCTTGTTCTGGTAGTTCTGAGCTTCGGAAGCAGTTTCGCTCTCGAAAGCCTTTACCGTGTTCTGAGTGATGTTGAGCATCATCCAGCTGTTGAACAGTTTTGCGAGACGCTTGGCGCCCATGCATACAAGGAATGTCGCGTTCTTGAGTTCCTCGGGAGCAAGTTCTCTCTTTGCGAACGAAGGAACATGCTCTTCGAACAAAACTACGGACTCTTCGGCGTTCGTCTGACGCATGTAGGAGAGCACCGCTGCCGGTTCCGCAGCCTTGGAGTTCTTCTTGTATTTTGCGTAGCTCGAAACCTGATGAGGCTTGTAGAAGTCGAATTCCTCTTCGTTGTTCGTATTCGGCGTATAATCCGGGACAAATCCTGCATAGTTGTCGAGATCGTCGGTATCCTCGAATACGATCTTGCCCTTCTTGCCGAAGTCCTTTACGAGGCTTGCCTGGCGAACCTGTTCCTTCTTGATCTGAGCGTTGATCGCTGCATTTTCCTCTTTGCGTGCGTGAACTTTCTTCTTGAACTCGTCGTACTCGGATTCCTCAACCGGCTCTTCGTTTTCGTTGACGCTGGTAGGAGAGTAATCCGGAACGAATCCGCGGTAAGTTCTGTCGGGATCGAATTCTTCGTCGGGAATGTCAAAGCGCTTCGGTGCGGACTCGGTTTTTGCGTCAAATGCTTCGTCTGGAGTTCCGTTTGCGAACGAAGAGCTCTGTGCGATGTCGGGATGTGCATCCTCGGACTGACTGCCGGTGATGACTTCCTCAATGATGTCGCTGTCAACGGAAACCTTGATCTTGGTGTCCTGAATATCGGTAGGACGGGAAGGAACGGACTCGAAATCCGCAACCTCTTCGTTCTGGTATTTTGCATCGGGAACGATGTCCTCGATCACGGTGTCGGGTGCTTCTTCCGTCTTCGGCATCTCGAATACAGGATCGTTGTTCACAACGGTTTCCTCGACAGTTACAGGCGTCTCTGGAACTTCTTCCTTGACCGGAGCGGGCTTCGGCGCATCTGCCAAAGCGGGCTTCTTCGAAGCGGTCTTAACCTGCTCGGGAACCGCAACCGGCTTCACCGTAACGGAAGCGATCGTGCTCTCGGGATTCGGAGCGGCAGCCTCTGCCTTCTTGCGTGTCTTCGAAAGCGTTGCCTTCTTAAAGTTGTCAAGGAAATCGGAAAATGCATCGTTGCTTGCGCCTTCACCGAACGAACTTCCGCCTTCGTAATCGAGAGGATCGGTAGCGCTGCTGACAGGCGATACATAGGAATCGTCCTCAGGCTCCTCAGCTGCCTCGGTTTCCTCGGCAACAGCGGAAGAATAGGTGTGAACATCAGCCTCGTCAATGATACTGTCTTCGTCGAGATCCTCGTGCTCAACACGCTCAACCTCTACAAAGATCGGCTCCGAAACTTCTTCGGCAGGTTCTTCGGCTTCGGCGTCCTTAACGGTCTCCGCAACAGCTTCTTCAGCCGTTACTTCGGTTTCAGCTGCCTCAACGTCCTCAGCGGCCTCTTCGGTTCCTTCGGATTCTTCTGTGGTGATATCGATGGAGATGTCCTCAGCACCCTGGCTCCAATCGATATTCGAGCTGTTCGACTGATAAACAGGAGTGGGTTCGGACTCTTCGTAATCCGGAACTACATATTGCTGTTCGTAATTGGAAAATGCGAACTTAACGGTGTTTGCATCCTCCTCGTCGCCCTCGGCCTCAGCGATCGCTTCCGGCTTGCGGGAGTCGAGAACAGGTGCGTCGTGCGTCTTTGCGTAGGAAGCAAGATCTTCCTGACGCTTCTTTTCAAATTGATACGTCGTGAGAGGACGCTTCGGCGTAAAGTCGATCGTGGAATCCTCGTCGCTCTCGACATTTTCGGCAGCCGCCTCGTCCTTTTCCATCTCTTCAAAGAGAGAAGGACGTCGCTTGGGCTGCTTTCTTGCTTCAAACATGTCGGACGGCTCGTCGCTCGCAGACTCTTCCTTATCATCCGTTAACTTCGGCATTACAGGGCGGCGAGTGCGTGTAGCGGCGTTTGCGGTAAATACGACATCTTCATCTTCGGAAACTTCCACTACATTGTCGTCTGCGTCTTCGTCGTCCGCATCGTCTTCTTCGGTTTCGTCATCCGAATCGTCCTCGTCGGATTCCTCCTCATCATCGGATTCATCGGAGTCATCTGACGCTTCTTCGTAAGCAGGCTCGTCAGCGGAAGAGGAGTCTTCCCCGGAAACTTCCTCAGCAGCTTCTTCGGCCTCTTCAGAAGCGTCTTCGGAATCGTTAACTTCGTATGCAAGCTCGCGCTCGGCGTCGAAAGGCGCATCCTCAACAACTGTCTCGACAGCTTCCTCTACGGTCTCGGAAACAGCTTCCTCAACTGCGGTATCGGCGGGCTCGTCGGAATCGAGATATGCGGGCTCGGAAAATGAAGGCATATCTGACTCGTAAGAAGCCTCCTCGGTAATTACCGGAGCAGCTGCCTTCCTGGTCTCCTCGCGAAGAGAAGCAGCGACAAGACGCTTTGCCGCAGCGATCTTTGCCTGGATCGGATCTACATACTCATTGATATCATCGTCATCATCCTGCTCGGGTTCATCAACCTTAGCTGCGGAAGCAGCAGAAGAAGCCGCGGGAGTTTTTGCCTCCGCGGAAGCAGGAGATTTGGAATCATTTTTCTTGGATTTGGATTCTTCTTTGGAAGCGGAATCCGAGCGCTTGGAACGGGACTTGGATTCGTCCTTCGATTCCTCGGATTCTGCTGCGGACGGCTCCGGCTCGCGGCGCTCGACCTTGACGATCTTGATCGGCGGAGCGGAAGCGTCCTGAGAACTGTCGCGGCCCTTGCCGATCGACTTCGTGTACGCAAAATACTGCTTCATCGCCTTCATGCGATCAGCTTTGCCGACAAGAATGTGATAATTGTCTTCGCGAAGGCTGTACTCGAACGTCGCGTTGACGCCCTGTTCCGTGAGGAAAGCAACCGCGTCTTCGGCGATATCCTGAGTCTTGACGGTGACGAGTGAGATCATGTCGACCGCCTTGGAATCCACCAATGCAACGTTGCAGTCCACGCAAATTGTCGTTCCGAGAGGGTACTCTTTCTTACAGGTCGGACAATACGGCATATTTCTCCTCTTTCTGTACGGCTTAGATTTTGTATAACCTCGGGAGCCGCACACCCCGATCGCGCTGGAGCAAACTTTGTTATTACACCCTTATATCTTTACATTATAGTAAAAATTCATTTACAATTCAAGAAAAGATTGTAAAAAACGACGAAAAATGAACGATTATTCTTCGGTGTTTTCTTCGCTTTCTTCATTGAGGAACATAGCCTCGTAATGATTCTCCGCGAGATGAAGTAAAAGTGCGTTGTCCACGGTCGGGAACTTCTCGGAAAGATTCTTTGAGATGTACTGTTCACGGAGCAGATCAAGTTCGAATCTGCTCACTTCGGAACCATCGTCGGAAGCATTTTCCGAATCTGCTGCGATAGCGGCATCAATTGCTTCGGCAGACATAGTTTCCGCAAGGAATTTCTTCACAAGATTGATCGTTGTCTCCTCGGCTTCTACATTATCAAGTTCCCTTTTGTATACAACAAAGGACCAGATGCCTACGAAAATCATCGCGCAGAACACTGCGAGCATCACAAAATTGGCGAACGGTGCAAGCGGCGAGTTGTGTGTCAGAATCAAAGAGAACAGCGTGACAATACCGAGGAAACCGAACACCAGGAACATTGTGGAAGTGCTTTTTGCGTCGGAAGCCTTCTGCGAAGCGGGAATATACTCGTTCCTTTCAAAGGAACGGGCGTTGTAGTGCTTGTCCGTAAGATCCTGCACGGCATCCTCTTCAAGCAGTTCGTTGAGCGGCTGTGCCTCCTCGGTCTCAAGAAGCTTTTGAATTCTGTCGGCCTGCTCCTCGGAGATCAGATCTTCGGCAGCTTCCGGGTCTTCCAGGAGCGAGATGATGTCATCGTCCGATTCGCCGGGCACGAACATCTCGTCGTTTGCCTTTGCAGAACGGATGCTTTCAATCGCAGTTCCGGTTTCTACCGATACGAACACGGAAAATGCTCTCGCCACGCGGTCGCGGTCAGCCGGCTCACAATAGATATCGAATTTGCCGGACTTTTCGTTCGGCTCGACAACTGCGGCGATTCCGGAATAGGAGAGATAATCGACAAATCTGTTGCAGATCTTTTCACTCTTCAGCGATACAATGCAAACTGCGGTGCTCTCGGGCTCGAGCTCATCGACCAGGTCGCATTTGCAGTCGGGGCAGAACTTGTAACCCGGCATATATTCACTTTTACATTTCGGACAAAACGGCATAAAAACCTCCCACGATTTCGCGCCGTAAACGGCGTTGTCGGGCATTGCGGCCCGCACCTTTAAGTATACCTTTCATAGCCTTGATTGTAAAGAAATTCTTGAAACCTTTTGTGTGCAATGCTACAATAATTCAAGGGCTGGAAACAGGCTGCCTCGGGCAGAGAAAGGAGCGTTATGGAATCAAAAACGAAACTGGCTCTCAGCGATGAAATACTTCTTTCCGTTGAGAAGCCTGCGAGATATACCGGCGGTGAGCTCAACATGGTCGTCAAGGACCCGTGCAAGGTTGCGATCCGCTTTGCCATGTGCTTCCCGGATGTGTACGAAGTAGGAATGTCTCACCTGGGAATTCAGATCCTTTATGATATGTTCAACAAGCGCGCCGACACGTACTGTGAACGCGTATATTCGCCGTGGACCGACCTTGATGCGATCATGCGCGAGAAGCACATTCCGTTGTTTACTCTGGAGACGCAGTCGCCTGTAAAGAATTTCGATTTCCTCGGGATCACG
This sequence comes from Lachnospiraceae bacterium, assembly GCA_017561985.1. The sequence continues at coordinate 134,289 of JAFZAZ010000014.1, read as the reverse complement.
CTTCAATACGAGATGTGTTACACAAATGTACTGCAGGTGCTTGACCTCTCGGGTATTCCGCTCCATGCGGAGGACCGTGGGGAGGACGATCCGATCGTGATTGGCGGCGGACCCTGCTCGTATAATCCCGAGCCGATCGCCGATTTCTTTGATTTCTTCTATATCGGCGAAGGAGAGACCGCATACGACGAGATCCTTGATACGTATTTGGAAAATAAGAAAAACGGCGGAACGAGATCGGACTTTCTCCGCAAGGTTAGCCACATTTCGGGAATGTATGTTCCGAGTCTTTATACCGTGGAGTACAACGAAGACGGTACAATTGCCTCATTTTCCACGAAATATGAAGATGTGCCTGCAACGATACGCAAGCAGGTTGTGACAGATCTCGACAGCTGCGTATACCCGGAAAAGCAGCTCGTACCTTTCCTTAAGGTTATCCAGGACCGAGTTGTTCTCGAGCTTCAGCGCGGATGCACAAGAGGATGTCGTTTCTGTCAGGCAGGAATGATCTACCGGCCTACCAGAGAGCGCAGTGTTTCGCATCTTTACGAGCTCGCAAAGTCGCTTTTGGACTCGACCGGTCAGGACGAGATCAATCTCAGTTCCTTAAGTTCGAGTGATTTTTCCGGACTCAAGGAACTTGTATATACGATGATCGACGAATGCCGCAACCGACACGTAAGCCTTTCGCTTCCTTCGCTGCGGATCGATGCATTTGCCGTGGATGTCATGCAGAAAGTGCAGGACGTCAACCGAAGCAGCATCACATTTGCCCCGGAAGCAGGAACGCAGCGCATGCGAAACGTAATCAACAAAGGCCTTACGGACGATGACATTCTTTCCGGAGCGTCGAAAGCATTCGGAGCGGGATGGAATAAGGTCAAGCTATATTTCATGCTCGGACTTCCGACCGAGACCGATACGGACGTAAAGGGCATTGCGGAACTCGGCGATAAGATCGCGCGCGAGTACTATTCGCTGCCGAAGGAATCCCGCCGCGGCAAAGTGAATATCACGATCAGCACATCCTATTTTATAGCGAAACCGTTCACGCCGTTCCAATGGATGCCGATGATCTCGAAGGAGACGTTCCTCGAGCGTCAGCGCCTTTTGAAGGCGACGGTTGCGGAGCAGAGAAACGCGAAGAGCATCGTTTATCATTGGCACGACGCGGCTACAAGCGAGCTTGAGGGCATCTTCGCAAGGGGCGACCGTAAGCTTTCGGCCGTGATCGAGGAGGCTTATAAAAGAGGCTGCATTTATGACGCCTGGATCGAGCATTTTAAGTATGATATCTGGCAGGAGATCATGCAGAAGCACGGCGTTACCGTCGAGTTTTACAACCTGCGTGAGCGCGGAAAGGACGAAATCCTTCCGTGGGATCACATTGATATCGGCGTCACGAAGAAGTTTTTATACAGCGAATATGAGAAGGCGCATCAGGAGATCGTCACGCCGAACTGCATGACGAAGTGCTCCGGATGCGGTGCCGCAGTGTTCGGATGCGGCATCTGCACAAAGAAACGCACGAAGGAGGATACGCAATGAACGTACGTGTAGCATTCGCAAAATACGGCCGTCTTCGTTTCCTCGGACATCTCGATATCATGCGCTTTGTACAGCGCGCATTCTCCCGCTGCGGGCTTCCGATCGGCTACAGTCAGGGATTTCACCCTCATATGCTTCTTAGCTTCGCACAGCCGCTTGCGCTTTCCGTGACAAGCGACGGTGAATACTTTGATGTTGTGATCGACGACGAGACGCTCACCGGCGAGGAGATCGCGGAGAGACTCAACACCGTAATGTGCGACGGCATTACGATACTCAATGCGGTAGTTTTGCCGCCTCAAGAGCCGAACACGAAGAAGCAGACCGGAATGTCGCAGATCGCAGGCGCAATGTATCTCTGTGAAGAGAGCGTTGCTTATGCAGGCAGGATTGAGCCGGTTCTTCGCGAACTGTGTGAGAAGAAGACATTTTGCGTTGGAAAAGCAACGAAGAAAGGCGACCGTGAAGTCGATGTTCGCGCCGGCATCCGCGCCGCGGGAGTGGTGCGTGAGGACGGCAGTATTGAGATGTTGACGAACGACGGCGCATTTTCCGTGCCGGTGACGCTTGCGGAAGGCTTCGGGCTTGAGAGAAGCATGCATTCGGAACACGAGGCAGGACGTTCCAGATTTCTTTTTGCGGTAAATGCGGGAAGCGAGAACAATATCTCGGTTGACCTCGTCGCAGATGCGATCCGCAGCCTCGGAAACCTTGAGGAGGGACGCATGTTCTCTTCGCACCGCATGGAACTGTACGGACTCAAGGATGAGAAGATGGTTTCTCTTTCGTTGATGAAATAACAATCTGCAGTCACGGAGTTGTTTGAATGAAAACAGGCATTCTATTTAAAAAAGACCGCGCAATCATTGGTGCTTCGTTTGACGGAAACAGGATGACCGACGTTTCGGTAACCGGCGAGGACCGCGAGTTTCGCCCCGGCGACATTTATGTCGCAACGATACGGCAGATTGTCCCGAATATCGGCGGAATGTTTCTTCAAATGGGCGGAGACCGGAACTGCTTTTTGAAATTGTCGAAGGCGGACCATCCGATTGTCCGTCAGACGCATGCGGACGGTGCTCTTCATTGCGGGGACGAACTGGTCGTTCAGGTGGAGCGCGAGGAAGGGAAAAATAAGCCCGCCTCCGTCGTCACCGAGTTTGCGCTCACCGGAGTGTATCTCGTGTTGTTCCACGGCGGCGAAGGCGTTCGCGTCTCTTCGAAGATTATGGACGAAGCCTGGAAGAAAGAAATGCGCGGTAAAGTGTCTGAATGGATCGACGGCGATTACGCATTGATGCTTCGCACAAACTCGTACGAAGCAGATCCTGCCGAGATAGAGCGCGAGTTCAAAATGCTGCATAAGACATATCAGACGATCTGCAGCGAAGGCATGACCAGAACGAACGGAACCCTTCTTTGGTCAGGGCTTCCTGCTTATCTTTGCGAACTGCGCGACCACAAGGGCGAGCTTCCGGACCGGATCATCGTGCCCGAGGGCGAGATCGCCGATGAAGTAAGCTCGTTTTGCGAACGATTCCGACCGGAATTATTGCCGAAACTGTCCGTGAGAAAAAATGACGAATATCCGGTGGAAGCGGAATTTGATATGAACAAACGGCTTCGTGAGCTCACGGCCCGCAAAGTATGGCTGAAAAGCGGAGCCTACCTTGTGATCGATCCGACGGAAGCGATGACCGTGATCGACGTCAATTCCGGCAAGGCAAGCGCCGCCCGTTCCGCAGGGGACCTGCTTTCGGTCAACCTGGAAGCGGCGAGAGAGATCGCCTCGCAGATCAGACTTCGGAACCTCTCCGGGATCATACTCGTGGATGCGATCGATATGACGGATGTAAAAGCACAGGAGACGCTTCTTGCGACGCTTCGAGAGCTCGTTTGTGACGATCCCGTAGAGACGAAAGTGGTTGATATCACAAGGCTCAATCTCGTTGAGATCACGAGAAGAAAACAAAGACGTCCGCTTGCCGAAGAATTACGAAAACATACCGATAATTTTGCTTGACAAGCGATTGTCGTTGTGCTAAACTGTCACAGTGTGCCGCACAGTGAGGTATAAGTATGCCCATTTTTCGGAGCATCACCGTAACTGGCGAGTAATGATAATAGGAGGTACCCTGTATGTACGCAATTATTGCAACCGGCGGAAAACAGTACAAGGTAGCGGAAGGCGATATCATTAAAGTAGAGAAGCTTGGTGCCGCAGAGGGTGAGAACTATGTGTTCGATCAGGTTCTTGCGGTTAACAACGGCGAACTGGTTGTCGGCAATCCGGTCGTATCCGGTGCTACGGTTTCTGCAACGGTTCTCGGCGACGGTAAGGCTAAGAAGGTTATTGTTTACCGTTACAAGAGAAAGAGCGGATATCATAAGAAGAACGGTCACAGACAGCCCTTTACGCAGGTTAAGATCGACGCGATCAACATGTAATCGCCTGTGTAGGAGTTGTTTCGTATGATTCGAATGGAATTCCTTGTCCGTAAGGACGGGTTGTGCGGATTTATCTGCACCGGTCACTCCATGTTTGCCGAGAGCGGCAGCGACATCGTATGTTCCGCGGTTTCCGCGCTTACGATCAACTGCGTAAACTCAATCGAGAAACTTACGGCTGACAAGCCGGACATCCATGTGAGTGACGGATCGATCCGATGCATCCTGAACGGCGAGGTGAGTGCGGAGAGCGCTCTGTTGCTGAAATCGCTTCAGATCGGCGTTTCTTCCGTGGCGGAAGAGTATCCGCACAATGTTACTGTTACTGAGAAATCGTTTCAATGAATTAAGGAGGTAAGTAGTCATGTTGAGAATGAACCTTCAATTGTTCGCTCATAAGAAGGGTGTCGGCTCGACGAAGAACGGCCGCGATTCCGAGTCCAAGCGTCTCGGTGCAAAGAGAGCGGACGGTCAGTTTGTCAAGGCCGGAAACATCCTTTTCAAGCAGCGCGGGACTAAGATTCATCCCGGTGTTAATGTAGGACGCGGCGGCGACGATACGCTGTTTGCGCTTGTTGACGGAACGCTTCGCTTTGAGACCAAGGCAGGCGGAAAGAAGCAGGCAAGTGTGTATCCCGTAGCCGAGTAATTTACCGGTAATCCGAGATTAACCCCGTTTTGACAAGAAGTCGGAACGGGGTTTCTTTTTCGCAGGAGGTAGTATGTTCGCAGATACCGCAATCATTACTATACGGTCCGGCAACGGCGGCGACGGTCATGTCGGCTTTCGCCGTGAGCTGTTTGTTGCGGCCGGCGGTCCGAACGGCGGCGACGGCGGCCGGGGCGGCGATCTGATCTTCGAAGTTGACGACGGTCTCAATACGTTAAATGACTTTCGCTACATCAAAAAGTATGCGGCCGGCAACGGTGAGAACGGCAGAAACAACTGCTGCCACGGTGCAGACGGCGAGGACAAGATCCTTCGCGTTCCGGAGGGAACCATCATCAAGGAAGCCGAGAGCGGCAAGATTATCGCTGACATGTCACATGACAACCGTCGTCAGATCATCCTTCACGGCGGAAGAGGCGGCAAGGGCAACATGCATTACGCTACAGCTACGATGCAGGTTCCCAAGTACGCACAGCCCGGACAGAAGGGCAAGGAGCTGCGCGTTCTGCTTGAGCTTAAGGTCATCGCGGATGTTGGACTTGTCGGTTTTCCCAATGTCGGAAAATCGACGTTCCTTTCGCGTGTCACAAACGCAAAGCCGAAGATCGCAAATTATCATTTTACGACTTTGAACCCGAACCTCGGTGTGGTTGATCTCGAGGGCACAAACGGGTTTGTCATCGCTGACATTCCGGGATTGATCGAAGGCGCTTCCGAGGGAGTCGGCCTTGGACATCAGTTCCTCAAGCATGTTGAGCGCTGCCGCGTGATCCTTCACATCGTTGACGGTGCATCTACCGAGGGACGCGATCCCGCCGAGGATGTCAAGGCGATCCAAAACGAGCTTCGCAAATACAGCCCCGTTCTCGCCGAGAAACCGCAGATCATCGCAGTCAACAAGATGGATCTTTTTACTCCCGAGGAGCAGGAGATCGCTCTTGAGCTGCTTCGCGACGGCATAAAAGACATTCTTCCTGACGCAAAGCTTATGCCGATCTCGGCAGCAACAGGAATGGGTGTTAAGGAAGTGCTTTACGAAGCTTACCACGTGCTTTCCGAGACCAAGCAGGAGCCGATCCGGTTTGAGCCGGAGTATTTTCCGGAAACGCTTGATGTTTCGGATGAGCCGTTTACGGTTGAGTTTGATCCGGAAGCAAATGAGTATGTTGTCGAAGGTCCCCGCATCGAGCGTATGCTCGGATACACGAACCTCGATTCCGAGAAGGGCTTTGAGTTCTTCCAGAATTTCCTTAAGACTAACGGAATTCTTGCGCAGCTTGAGGAGCTCGGGATTAAGGACGGAAACACCGTTCGCATGTACGGTCTGTCCTTCGATTATTACAAATGAGGTAAGTAAGTATGACGACAAAACAAAGAGCCTATCTCAAAGGACTTGCCATGAATATCGAGCCGACGTACCGCATCGGCAAATCTAGCCTGACGCCGGAATTTTGCGAAGGTATCCGCGAAGTCCTGGAGGCGCGCGAACTTGTCAAAGTTTCGGTTCTGAATAACTGTGCCGATGACCCGAAGGAGCTTGCTAAAACGCTTTCCGAGCGCACCGGTTCCGAGGTTGTTCAGGTGATCGGAAAGAAGATTGTTCTGTATCGTGAGTCCAAGACGAAGAAGACGATAATTCTTCCATAGGAGGCTTTTATGCGACACGGCATTCTCGGGGGTACATTTGACCCTATCCATACCGGTCATATTGAGATTGCACTGGCGGCAAAGCGTCAGTTTGACCTTCAGATGCTTTGGTTTATGCCCGCAAAGATTCCTCCGCATAAGCAGAATTCTGACATAACTGACGATGTACACCGTCTCATGATGGTACAGCATTCAATCCCGTCCGATGAGGCGGAAATGAATGTGATGGAGTTTGCGCGCGAGGGCGTTTCTTACACTTCTGACACGCTCACAATGCTTAAGAATGAGCATCCCGACGCTGAGATCTATTACATCATGGGCGAGGATTCTCTGCGCGATTTTCCGAAATGGCATGAGCCCGAGAAAATTGCAAAACTGGCGAAGATCGCTGTGGCGATCCGTGAAGAGTCGGTTGAATCATTTCGCGAACTTCTCGCGGAAAGAAACGAACAATACGGCGGCGCGTTCATTCCGTTGACGATCCCGTATCAGCCGATATCTTCGACAATGCTGCGTGAAGCTTTGGCGGCGGGAGAGGAGCCTTTATACCTTGCTCCGCGTGCATATCGCTACATACGCCGCTTCGGTCTTTACGATACGGTATCGACAGCAATCCGGCCTGAGACAAAGAAGCTATACGATTATTTTGTGCCGAAGCTTCGTGAAAAGCTTTCGCCTCATCGTTTTCGTCACTGCACAGGGGTCGCACATCTCGCGGCAGATCTGCTGCAGGAGTACGCAGAGGTGAACTGTACGCCCGATGCAGACGGTTATTACACAATCGTTCAGCAGGGATATATTGCAGGGCTTCTTCATGATTGTGCAAAATACATGCCCTTTGACACGTATCCGGATTTCTGCAGAGAGCACGGAATTTCTTTCGGTAAGGAAACAGAAGCTTCGCCGGAAGTGCTTCATGCAAACGTAGGAAGATATCTTGCCGAGCACACATACGGTATCAAAGACGAGACGATACTGCGTGCGATTGAAGTTCATTGTGTCGGCGGAATCGACATGGATGAAGTTTCGATGGCGGTTTACACGGCAGATTTCTGCGAGCCGTTCCGCGATCACCGTCCTTTGTTATGTTCTCTTCAGAATATCCGTGATCTCGCATATCAGGACCTTACAAAAGCTGCTTTACTTGTGACAGATTGTGCGTTAACATTTATCAAGAGCAACAATTATTCGGTCGATTCGCGTACGGAACTTGTGCTTGAAAATTTACAGAAAAAAGCGGGAGTAAATACCCGCAAGGAGGAGACAAAAATGGACAACTACACCTCGAAAGATTTGGCGATGACCGCATATGCGGCGCTTGACAGCAAGAAAGCGTTCGACATCCGCGTGATCCAGATTGACAAGGTGTCCACGATCGCAGATTACTTTGTGATCGCAGACGGTAATAATTCTTCCCAGGTGGAAGCGATGGTTGACGAAGTACAGATGATGTTTCACAAGAAATACGACCTTGACCCGAAGCGCATTGAGGGTGCCAAGAACAGCGGCTGGATCCTGCTGGACTACGGCGATATCGTAGTTCACGTATTTTCCTCGCAGGATCGTCTGTTCTACGACCTTGAGCGCGTATGGCGCGACGGTGCCGTTGTCGACACCGAAGGCTGGAACACGGAAGCGTAAAGACTTGTCATAGCAATTAAGTTCAGATAGAAGATATATGAAAATGCCCCGGATATAAACCTCCGGGGCATTTTATGTTAAGAAAGCAAAATAAGATACTTTAAAAATCTCAGCGATAGAAGCGGAAAAGTCCGATAACAACTCCGAGAATCATGCAGTCAGGAACGATGATCGGATCCATAGAATCATTTTCCGGCTGAAGACGAATGTGACCGTTCTCTTTGTAAAACGTCTTAACGGTCGCGGAATCCTCTACAAGTGCAACAACGGTGTCGCCGTTAGAAGCAGTGTTCTGGCGCTGAACGAGAAGACGGTCGCCGTCATAAATACCGACGTTGATCATGCTGTCACCCTTAACAGTGAGGAAGAACGTTTCCTTGTTCGGCATATACTCGGCAGGGATCGGAAAATAATCGACAATTGATTCCTCTGCAAGCAAAGGCTGGCCTGCAGCTACGGTTCCGATCAGCGGAACGTTGACAAGCTCGCGGTTTGTCAGACGGAACGAGTCATCGATAATCTCGATACAGCGAGGTTTCGCAGGGTCGCGGCGGATGTAGCCGTTCTCCTCAAGCGTAGCAAGGTGTGCGTGAACAGAGGAAGTGGAGCGGAGCGATACCGCATCGCAGATGTCACGCACCGACGGCGGATATCCTTTCGCCAGAATCTGTTCCTTAATAAATTCAAGAATCTCCTGTTGTTTGCTTGTAATCTTACCCGGCATAAGTGCCTCCTGTAATTCGATAGAAATTCATTCGATACCCAAAATACATGCGAAATGCTCTGTACTACATTGATTTTAGCACAGAGCAATTCAAAAATCAAAACATTTGTTCGAAAAAGAGGGCGAAAAAGTGAACAAACTTTCGATAGAACAACCGTTCGATTTTTGTGCACTTTTTCGTTCGTTCTTCTATTGACATCTCGAACAGTTGTTCGTATAATAGCGATAACAGAACAGTTGTTCGAACGTGGAGGTTTCGTATGAATTCAACTATCAATAGCAAGCTTACTTATAAAGAGCGTTCCAGAAGAAGACGTATGCTTAAGATTCGCCGCCGTATAACGGTTGCAGTTTCACTTTTTTTCCTTGTAGTATTTACCGCTCTGGCTGTATCGCTTCACAACGGTACTGCGGAAGGTAAGACCGACAAGACCAAGCAGCTCACCTCCGTATATGTGGAAGAGGGCGACAGCATCTGGACAATCGCTACACGTTATTATTCCGCCGAATGCGGAAGCATGCAGGAGTATGTCAACGAGATCCGCCGCACGAACAATATCTCCGGCGATCGTATTCTCTATGGTTTTACGCTTCTTGTTCCGTATTATAACTAACTTCCTGTACGTAATATTTCGAACACAAGAAACGCTAAGAAACAATTGTTTCCGGCATAGGAAGATATTTTTACTGTACGGGAAGCAATTATTCCTGTGCAGGCAGCTTCCATGAAGGAATTGTTCCTGACGCTACCGCGCGGAACAAGCGGTCACGTACACCGGGCGCTTCTTCATCCAGATTTCTGATCCATTGTTTTGCTACTTCCCGTTTTGTCTCACCGTCAGCAGGGCAAGGATTCTTGAACACCGGAAGATCATACTTGTTCTTGAATCCTACGATATCGCATTCGTTCACATAGATCATCGGCCTGATCAAAGTAAGGTCCATCCGGTCCAGATATGTGACAGGCGAGAATGTATGTAACCTTCCCTCATATACCAGAGACATCAACAATGTCTCAATCACATCATCCTTGTGGTGTGCATATGCAAGTTTGTTGCACCCCAGTCTTTTAGCTTCATCATTAAACGCTCCCTTGCGCAGCTTGGCACAAAGGCTGCAGGGATTATCCTCCTTGCGAATATCAAAGACGATCTGAGCAATTTCCGTGGAAACGATTGTCAATTCAACATCCAGGCTCTCACATAATTTGCGGACTTCTGTGTAATCAATATCATAGCCGAGGTTCACAGAGATTGCTTTGATTGTATATGTTTTGGGATAGAATCTGCGCAGATTTGCCAAAGCGCAGAGCAGTGCGAGGCTGTCTTTACCTCCTGAGATTCCGACAGCAATCACATCTCCGTCCTCAATCATATTGTAATCGTCTACTGCCTTACGTGTATAACTTAAAAGCTGCTGAAGTTTCATACTTCCCTCCGGGTATTCATTCCGTTTATGTATTATACCATTCATTTTCGAAACTGCATAGAGATTATGCAATTACAGTAGAAAAAAGAGAGACATCGTGGTATACTTTTGACATATCCGTAGGGAGGTTTTTCCTTTGAATTCTACAGTGCGTTCTATCGTTGATGAGATAAAGAAAAACATAAAGGGTAAGGACTCGGTTGTTCTTACTGTTATTTGTGCGATGCTTGCCGGCGGACATATTCTTCTTGAGGATATTCCCGGTGTCGGAAAGACGACACTTGCAATGTCGATCTCGGAAGCAATGTCTCTCGGATACCGACGTGTACAGTTTACCCCTGATGTTATGCCGAGTGATGTCACCGGCTTTACAATGTTCAATCCTCAGACTCAGGCGTTTGAGTTCCATGAAGGTGCGGCGATGTGTAATCTGCTTCTTGCGGACGAGATCAACCGTACTTCTCCCAAGACGCAATCTGCTCTTTTGGAGTTAATGGAAGAGGGCAAGGTAACCGTCGACGGTGTAGCTCATTTTCTTCCGAAGCCCTTCGTGGTAATTGCAACACAGAATCCTTTCGGTTCCGCAGGTACACAGCGCCTTCCGGAATCTCAGATGGACCGCTTCATGGTCAGACTTTCCATGGGCTATCCGGATCACAAGTCGTCAATCGATATCCTTAAGCAGGACATTATTGCAGAGAAGATCACTACAGTGATCACGCAGGAGCAGTTTATTCATATGCAGGAGGCCGCTCAGGCAATCTATGTTGACGATGCAATCCTTGAGATGGTAGTTAACCTCACGGAAGCAACACGCGCGTCCGAGAATATTCAGCTAGGCCTCAGCCCCAGAGGAAGCAAGGCGCTTCTTCGCATGGCAAAAGCACACGCATATGTGAACAACCGCAATTTTGTTTCCACCGAAGACGTAATTGCGAACCTTAACTGTGTTATGTCTCACAGAATTGTGCTTAGTTCGCGCGCGAAGGCCAAATCCATTGATTTTGAGTTTGCAATCAACAAGATTATGGATGAAATTTACGTTCCTAAGATTTGATGGTTGTTCGGTTCGATTTTCCATCGGAGGTCGAACCGTTCATTTTACACCGGAGCATTATATGAAGACGTTTTTTCGATATTTGTTCTACGTTTTATTTCTGGCTCTTCTTGTATTTCTGTATCTCTTTAACAACCATGCAGTAACATTACTGTTTCTAATTCTGGCAATCGTTCTTCCCATCCAGTCGATTGCTTTGTTCCTCTTGTCCTATCGCAAGCTTTCTTTTCGGATTGACATGCGTTACGGCTCAACCGGAAGAGAAGAGGAGAACGAGGTCCTTCTCGGTGCGACCAATCCGACAATCCTTCCATTTAACAAATTATATTATTATTTCACCATATTGAACGAGTTGAATCCAAATGATACTGTTCACGTCTATGAACTTTCTGTAAGTCCGAAAGAGATCCTTTCGTACAAAATCCCCGTACGTTTTCGAAACTGCGGCAATTACAAAGCGGTACTGGAGAAAGTTGTCATGTCGGACCTTCTCGGTTTTGTAACTCGTACAGTATCAGTCAATAAATCAGCAGAAGTAATCGTTCTTCCCACTGAGATCAATCTCGGGGATTCCCTGTCGGAGTTCCGCGGCTCTGTCAGTGATGAAGCGATTTATGAGCAAAATGAAAAGGGAAACGATCCTTCGGAAGTGTTTGAGATCCGTGAGTACCGCACCGGTGACAGACCGCAGCAGATCCATTGGAAGATCAGTGCAAAAGAACAGGAATTGATGGTAAAAGAGTTCTCCAATGTTACCGGAGAGACGTTTGAAATATTGCTTGCAAACGATTATTCCGACAGCAAACAGATTGATGCCTATTTCGATGTCATGTACAGCGTAGGAATGAGTCTGTGTAAGCGAAACATTGCTTTTTCGTTCTGTTATTTCAGTTCAAAGGAATCCGCTGTAGTTAAGCAATCAATTGTCAATACCGATCAGGTCCTTGATTTTGTGATCTCCATGTATTTTGCGAAACAAGTACCGAACGGTACGGCTGCAGCGCTTACGTATGCCGAAAGCTATGACGGAGTGAAACATCTGTTGCTGCTTTCTACAAAGCAGCCGCAATCAAAAGACGGTTTCAGAGTGCTCTGGAATCAGAATAATCTGGCCAGGCTGTATCAGCTGTAACCGGATTACAATAAAAACCGGGAAAGGAGGTTCCGTCGTGAAGATTTCGAAGATTTCAAAGAAAGAACAGGCATTGATCGATTATTCCGAGATTTACGCTTCGCGCTACGGAATCAGCCTTGACATGGGTTACACCAGGCATCCCGGAAGAGAACGTTTGATGATCGCGCTTTTGCATGGTCTTTTGATCTTTTTCTGTATCTACGGAACGGAACGAATTTTTATCTCGACGTTTGAACTGCCTTGTTACCAGGTGCTTTTATTTGTCGTTACCTTGCTGATCTCGTTCATTATGCCGCTTACATATTACAGTAAGGGAACATACAACATCGGCTATTTCCTGTTCGGAATCTTGTTCATTGCAATATCGTTCGTGACTTCAGGTTATGCAAACAGCGGTTACAGCGCGCTTATGAACCGGGTCCTTACTGTCATTGATGAGAAGTTGAACCTGGGCGGTGTCCGCGTGTACAACGAGTACATGAGCAACCGTGCGCTTTCGATTACATGCTGTATCATTCTATTCACGCTTGTCATCACGTGCTTTTATAATTCGGCAATCTCCGGTGTGACAAGTCCGATCTTAACGTTCATTCTGTTGTTCCCGCTTTTGCAGATTTCGATCTATTTTTCGGAAAATGTTAATGCAATCTTTCTTGCGATGACTTTGTTTGGCTATATGGGAGTTCTTTTTGTACGCAGAAGTGATTGTTACTTTATGCCGATGCACAAGGCCGCGGAAGATGTTTCACAGAAGCAAAATACGATTCTGCATAAATCCTGCCGCTTTACCAGAACGATGGCGAACTCTGTGGCTACGGCTTTTGTTGAATGCTTATTGATGCTGGCTGTAGGACTTCTTGTTTTGAGCGTTGTTCCGAGGTATATGAAGAGCACGTACAGCTCGTTAAAGAACGGAACAGACAAGATCGTGAGCGATTTTGCGATCAACGGTCTTCTTGGCTTTTTTAACCGTTACAACGGCACCGGCGGTCTGAACGAAGGACGTTTGGGCGGTGTGCGAAGCATACGTTTTGACGGGCAGACAGACCTTGTGATCGACCACGTTCCGAATGATCCTGACGGTTTGTATATCCGCGCATTTATCGGCGATCGTTATGAAAACAACCAATGGGAACAGACTGATTACGATCGAATTCTTTCATACTCGCCGTACAACTTCAAAGGTTACGAGCCTATCGTAAACAAAGAGAGCAATCTGCTTCAATATCTCTATGACAATCAATATGATAAGGTTTCGAAGGCAAAGATCCGCGTGACGAACATCGACGCAAACACTTCGTATGCGTATGTCCCGTATTATACAATGATCAACGAGAACAACCTTACGTTCCGCCCGGGATACAGGATGTTTAACGGCGATGTCGTTTACGCAATGTCATCGACTCGCAGTGTAAAGACGTACGAATATTATTCCTTCTTTGGAAATGAGGAGGCTGTACTGAATTCCGGAGTGCTTGCAGATTACGATAACTCTGCGGAAGAATTGTATCGCAAGTATGTTTACAGCAACGAAAGCCCGTTTTTGTCAGTTCCGAGGTCCATTCGCTCGGATCTTCGGAAAATTGCCTCCCGGTTCGACGGTGAAACCACCGATGAAGTGATTGAGCAGATCCGCAAATACTTCAAGGAAGAATTTGTTTACACACAACAGCCGGGCATAACGCCGAACAGAGAAGACTTTGTCGTATATTTCCTCACGAAGCAAAAGAAAGGCTTCTGTGCGCATTTTGCGACGGCTGCGGCGATGCTTTTGCGCACCAAGGGTATTCCTGCGCGCTATGTCGAAGGCTATGTCGTAGAGTACGATGAGGCCGTGGACATGCAGGCGTCGAGCGAGAACTTTGACATTACGGAATGGTATTCCGGATACAACCCTCTGATCGGTCAAAACGATGAAGCGGTTGTCATGACCGTTAATGTTCCGGATTCGAGCGCACATGCGTGGGTGGAAGTATACATGGACGGTTTCGGCTGGGTCCCTGTCGAGTTTACGATTGCGAACAGTGAACCCGGAAGCGGTGAAGGTTTCTGGTCCAGATTCCGCGGCTTGTTCGTAAACGATGATTCTGACGGCGCATCGACGATCACAACGATTTCCGATCAGATTAAAGACTCGGTACCGATCATATTTGCGATCATTAACACCATCATATTGTTCCTGATCGTATTGTGGATCGTAAGACGGACCACGTGTCAATTTTCAATTTATATCTCACGAAAAAACAACCGTCTGGTGAGCCAGTACCGGTTGCTTTCGAAATTACTTAAAAAATTGAAAATAGCGGAAGAGAAGAACATTTACCACAAGGATATGCAGAAGCTTCTCACAGACTCATTGCTTTTAAACAATTTGGATTCAGAAAAATACATTAAACTTGTCGAACGAGCTTCGTTCGGAAATGAACCTTTGAATCATGAAGAACTCTCTGAAGCGACAAAAAGCTTTAAGTCTGTAGTCAAAGAATTGCGCAGCAAGGCTGCCTTCCGTGATAAAGTCTGGATGCGCGTGCGATTCTGACTTTTCGGAAACGTATGCTTAATCCTTGCGAAGATGTACTTTGTCCTTGGCAAGCCTGCGGCGTTCTTCTTCGATTGCAGCATAATGGCGTCTTGTCGTGTTAACGTCCTTGTGTCCGAGTACATCCGCGACAAGATAAATGTCTCCGGTTTCTTTATAAAGCTGCGTACCGTAAGTGCTGCGAAGCTTATGCGGCGTGATTTTTTTGAGCGAAACGGCTGCACCGGCGTACTTTTTGACAAGGATTTCTGCCGCACGAACCGTTAATCTGGTCATACGATTTGAGATAAATAACGCGTTCTCGTGACCGCTTGCGGCAGTGAGAGAGAGGCGTGACTCATAATATACGGAGAGTGCCTCGCGCACTTCATCGCCAAAATACACATACGCCTCATTGCCGCCTTTTCGCGTCACTTTAATGCGGTCGTTGTCGAAGTCCACATCCTGGATGTCAAGGCCGATACACTCGGAAATTCGAATTCCGGTGCCTAGAAGCAATGTTACAAGCGCAAGGTCACGGTCGCGGTTTTTACGATGACATTCCTGTTGGCGCGCAGATCCGCCAACACCGTATTCAACGGTATCAAGCAATTCGGCGGTTTCGTTTTCATCGAGACGAACGATGGCTTTTTCGTGGATTTTCGGAACCGCAACCTGAGCTGCAGGATTTCCGGAAACTTCGTGGTGATAATAGAAATATCGATACATTGCACGAACAGCCGATAATTTACGCTTTAAACCGTTTTCGCCGTTAGTACAGACGATTCCTTCTTCATTGGTGTAAACCTTAAGATAATCGAGATAATTTTCGATGTCGTAGCAGGTGATTTCGTCCAGAGCTGTAATGTCGGCCGTGTAAATGTTTTTTGAAGCAAATGCAGCAACGTTTTTCTGAACGAACGCAAAGAATTGCTTCAGGTCGGTTGCATATGCAATACGTGTGCGAGAAGCCGTCGTAGGTTCGATACCGCGGAAGAAGCGTTCGCAAAAGATCGGAAGATCCTTGCGCAATTCACGCAGTTTCATTTCGTTTTTGATGTTGAGCTGTTTATGGTATGAATTGTTGTTTGCCATAAAAACCTCCGATAAGCGAAAGCTGCCGAAAAATGAATAAGCGCCCAATAGTGCCTAAATCAGGCTAAAAACCGGCTATTTATTTCGTAAAACCTGCGTTTAGCGAAATTATACATCGATTAAGAGAAAGCCCAAAGTCTTCTCCTCCGGGCTGTTTTCTCAATCTTTTAAAGCAAATATATATTGTTTTTGCTTCTTTATTATGACACAAATCTTTCGTTAAAACAACTTTCGATATTGTGTGTCTACAATCTTTCGAAGTTCTCGAATCTCTTCTGCGCCGAGCTTTTCATTTGCAAGATATTCTTTGAAGAAATTCGTGATGTCTCCGCCGAACAATTTGTCAAACAACGCTTTCGATTCGATGCGCTGGATCTCGGCCTTGGTAATCACTGCCTTACAAATAAACCCCGGTTCCTCGCGAACGATCGCACCTTTGTCAATCAGACGCTTAATTACCGTGTAGGTTGTATTTTTCTCCCAGCCGATGTAATCCTTGATGATCTTGGCGATATCCTTAGCGGAAAGGCTCTGGTTCGACCAAAGCAGCTCCATAACATTCAATTCGCCTTCATGTAGTCTGATTTCACCCATTTGTTACCGTCTCCAATTACTGTCCGTAATTCTTATACTGTAGTACAGATAAAATTGCAGAAAGCACATTGAACACTCACTGTGCACTAATAATTCTACTATCATAGAATTTTATTGTCAATAAGGAAAAATCAAACCTTTTCATCTTTTTTTTGACTTTAGTGCCTCGGCCAATTCGAACCACATGATGTTGTGTTCAGTGTCTATTTTCCGAATCGGAGCATCACTTATCACAACTGTCGTATACCCCGGATAAAGCTTCTCAAACACGTCTGTGCTTCTGCTTCTCTTCGACTCTTCGCAGCGTATCGCGAATACTTCGTTCGACATCGGCAGAACCAAAGAAATCCGAGCGGTTCTTGGTCCGTTCCACTGCATTACAGGAAGCCCTGCGCGAAATACTTCGCATCGCAAACAATGTTTCAGCACAGACAACGGCAATTCTTCGCGCTCCATATTGTAAAAGACATCATAATCGTTACGGAGATACCGCTGTAGACCGGTGTCGGTGTATGCGTATGTGATTGCCTTATCCGGTTCAGGATCGCACGCATCGGTGCCTTCAAATGCGTACACAGGCATGAGCACGCCGTATCTGACAAGCATATGAAATACGGTATCAAAATCTCTTCCGGTCAGGCCTCTTGCAATTCTTCCCGGAGTAAACGAACGCTCTTTGTCAGCTTGTTCATCTGCAAAATAACGAAGAACCTGACGAAGTCTCACTTCGGATACATCTGTAGATTCTTCTGCCGAAGAAGAAAGTTCAGCTACAATTCCTGCGTAAATCTGGCCGTGAATATAACGAAGCGCGGAAACGTCCGCCTTGGCGTTTCGATACGCTTCCACAGCTTGAGGAAAGCCTCCTACAAGCATATAATCATAATAAAGGTCCGAAATTTCCGCGCTGATCAAATCCGGAATCGGCTGATTGTTCGTATGATGATATCGCACGGTGTCATAAAGTTCCGGGCTTCCGATTCCGCCCAGAAACTCTTCGAACGACATCGGTCGAACATGGAATACACGCACGTTCTGCTTGATCGCACTCATTCGATCATCGGACATAATTGAGAACTGATTGCAAACATTCCAACGGTTTGTTGCGAAAATGCACACGCGTGGCAATCTTCTGCAAAGTATTTCAGCCAAATGATCTCCGAGGCTCTCCGCACCATCCAAAAGAAAAGTCATCTTCTCTGCATCTTCTTCTGACATACCGAAATACGTCGCAAGCGATTTAATTACACTACGGTCGATTGCATCAGATGCATTAACTTCTGAAACAGCCTCCGAAAGCATTTTGCAAAGCTCACGGTCTACAACAAGGTCAATTCGGATATATCTTTCGGTGAGAAGCTCTGAAAATTCCTGGAGTACGTATGTCTTTCCGACGCCTCTCAAACCGAACAAGACAGCGACAAACGAGCCATCGCCCGGATTGTGCTGTCTGAGATCGTCGTAGATTGTTTTTGTTATAGTACGTTTCATGTTGTTATTGTTTGTTTTATATTGTTAATACTCGTCTTTAAACCGACACATCATTTTCATCTTAACTGTTTGTTGCAGGTTATCTTTGCTTGTTTCTGCTTTACAATAACGTATTATACAAACGCCTCTTCCTTTTGCAGTCAACCTTCTGGTTCGAACCGATTATTCCGCTTATCAATCAAACATCGGATCCCGAATCAAGCAGTTTCTGAAAATACTCGGGAAGCGGTGCCCTAAACTCTACGTACTCGCCGCTTATGGGATGAACAAAGCCAAGTACTCCTGCGTGCAGCACCTGTCCCTGCGTGTCAAACGGTTGTTTCTCTCTTCCGTAGACGGTGTCTCCGAGTAGCGGGCGTTGAATGCTGGCCATATGGACACGAATCTGGTGTGTGCGGCCGGTCTCCAGGCGGCATTCCGCGTATGTGTATCTTCCGGTGCACTTCGGAAGTCGGAGCACTCTTAAAGGCGTAACATGAGTGACTGCTCTTCTGCCGCCCTTCACAATAGCCATTTTCTTACGGTCGTTCGGTGACCTTCCGATCGGTGCGTCGATTGTGACAGCCTCTTTTACTTCACCTTCGCAGATGCAGGAATAGACGCGAGTGATCGAATGAACAGCCATTTGCTCCGAAAGCGCCAGATGGGCCGCGTCTGTCTTGCATACTACCAAAAGGCCTGTCGTGTCGCGGTCGATCCGGTGAACAATGCCGGGACGCACGACTCCGTTGATTCCGGAAAGGCGGCCTTCACAGTGATACATCAAAGCGTTAACAAGCGTGCCGCTCGAATGTCCGGGAGCAGGATGAACCACCATTCCCTTCGGCTTGTTAACGACGAGCAAAGCGTCATCCTCATATACGATGTCCAGAGGGATATTTTCCGGCTCGACACTGAGCGTTTCCGGCTCGGGAAGAGCAAGTACCAATATGTCGCCGGTCTTCATCTTCTCGCCATCTTTGGAAAGGACGGACCCATTTTTCGTGACACATCCGGACGCGATCAATTTCTGAGCATAGCTGCGCGTAAGCTCAGGCATCATTGCCGCGATCGCCTTGTCGGCGCGTTCACCCTGAAGATCTTCCTCTACAACGATTGTCAGCAGTTCCATGGGGCCTCTCCTTTCTTTGAAATAACCCCTTAAATCAGCCTGTGACTTAAGGGGTTTTCTTAGTTTCCGATGATCCGAAGAACGGAAGGAATGACAATTCCTCTTCCGAGTAAACGAACAACATCAGAATTGCAAGCAAAATAACTGAGCATGTGATTCCGATATCCGCTACATTAAACACCGGAAAATGGATCACGTCGAACGAAATAAAGTCTACAACATATCCGAGACGTATACGGTCAAACAGATTTCCGAACGCACCGCTGACAATGCAGAGAAGGCAGATTAAAAGCGGGCGAAAACGCTTCGTGGAAGGCACTCTTGCGAGTACAATCATAACTCCGATAACAAGGAGAACAATCAGGATCGTAAGAATGTCTAATTTGCCGGAAAGCACTCCCCAAGCGGCGCCGCGGTTTTCGACATAGCGTAATGTAACGTTCTCGCCGATCACACGGATGTGACTGCCGTTCTTCAATCGATCGATTGCCCAGAGTTTTGTCAATTGATCGATCAATACGAGAATAATCGGAATCCACAAGTAATAAATCTTGCGGATTCCGGTGTTGTTTTGTTCGTTGTTCATAAATCTCTCTTGGTTTTTAACATTACTGGCGGAACGTCGGAACTCCGAACGAATCCTGCTGCAGGAATGCCGTGTAGTCGCCGGTGATGTCGACATCCTTCGGCGCAACGATGAAAATATACCCGGAAATCTGAAGGATCTGACCGTCAATCGTGTAAATGCAGCCGCAGATGAAATCCATGATACGCTGCGAGATCGCCGGGCTGAAGCCCTCGAAGTTCACGATGATCGCTTTGCCGTTGCGAAGCACATCGACGATGCTCGAGGAATCCTCAAAGCTCGTAGGTTTCATTACGGAAAATTGCTTCTGCGGCGAGTTGGCAGCTGCATTCAGGCTTGCTGTGCGCTCCGGAGAAGCTACCAGAGGAGTCTTCTGCGGGTACGAAGCGTTCTGGGCTGCATACGACTGGCGCTGTGCAAACGTTCCTGCTGCCGAAGCCTGGCGGTTAACCGTGTTCGTATAAGCATGCTCACGCTGAGAAACAACCTGACGAAGGTTGCTGTTTCTGCTTGCTGTCAGACGAGTGTTTTGCGAAGCGAGATTCGAACGTTGCTCATACGCAGGCACGTCGTCCTCATCCTCATCGTCTTCCTCATCATCCAGTTCGTCGTCGCTGCGGATGAAACGAGCTTTCAGACGCGCAAATAACGAGGGCTTTTCCTCTTCGTCATCGTCGTCATCAGCGTCCTCGCCGCTCTCCTCATATACGTAGTTCTCGTATTCTTCATCGAGATCTTCGTCGTCATCTCCGTTGAACCAATTCGAGAATTTGCTCAAGATACCCATGTTTTCACTTTCCTTTCTCGGTTTCATAGTGCCGCTCGCCGAATATTCTCGAGCCGACACGTACGAACGTCGCTCCCTCTTCTACTGCTATCGTAAAATCATTGCTCATGCCCATGGACAGGCAATACATGTCTATATTATTGAATTTTTTCGACTCAATGTCAACTGCTAATTCGCGCAATTGGCGAAAATATACGCGGTTTTCTTCAGGAAATTCCGTATACGGAGCGACCGTCATCAATCCGCACAAATGAACATTCGGCATCTGCGAAATTTCTTCTGCAACTGCCGCAGTTTCATCCGGAGTGAGACCGAATTTGCTCTCCTCAGCAGCTACGTTTACCTCCAGCAAAATGTCCTGAATCTTGCCGATGCGGGCTGCTTCCTTTTGAATCTCCGCAGCGAGCTCGATCGAATCCACGGAGTGGATCATCGCTGCTTTCGCCACCGCTTTACGCACCTTATTCTTCTGCAAATGTCCGATCAGATGAAGAGTAATATCTTCGTCTGCAAGCTCCTCTGCCTTCTCGCAGAGCTCTTGGACTTTATTTTCCCCGAATACAGTCTGACCGCATGCGATCGCATCGCGCATCATCGAGACCGGTTTGGTCTTCGAAACCGCGATCAGGCACACATCTTCGGGCTTTCTTCCGGCTCTTTCGCAGGCTTTCGCAATCTCTTCGCGAACATCTGCGAGAGGCTTCCGAAGTGCGTTGGTATCCTCGCTCATAGTACTGCCTCCGATTATTCGTTAAACAATTGATCTTCCGAGAGCGTCGAGGCGTCTTCCCAGATGAAATCATATACATTAATGCTGCGGGCGACTCCGGACTTGACGATCACGTAGTCCTCACCATCATACAACCGTTCGATCATTCGGAACTGTGCATAGCCCTTGTTGACGCAATATACGCCTTCAAGTTTTTTGCTTGTCGACACCTGATATTGATTGGTTGTATGCGGGATTGTTATAAATTGCCCGTGTTTTGTGATGACGGATTCATCGATATATGCGTACTCGTCATCATAGTAATACACTTCCGCCTCATAGAAACGGTATTGAAGTGTGTTGCTCTCGTCGAGCTCGCAGACGGTAATTCCGGTCTTTCCCTGGTCGTACACGATGAACTCCTTGGGAATGACGTAGAAGTATTTTTCGACAATGGACTTCACGGGAATCTTCAGTCCTTCGGACTGAGACATATTGATTGAAACCGTGAGAAAACGCTTGTTGATGTAACGAATCAGGTATTTGGAGAGATCGATCCGCGCAAAACGGGACTCTCCCTTGCGGTAGATCGTGACCGGCATCGTCAGGCTGAGGCCGTCGTCCGTGATCGTGAACGACAGATTCTTCTGACCGTTCAAGGCCGTGAACTGTTCCTCAGTGAGTTTCAGGATCAGGGACCAGTTTTCATTGGTCACAAGCTTGTACGCGGTGCTTCCCTCGGGGCGAAGATCTGCGGAATACAGCGTTCCGTTCGTGAACTGCTTCATGTTGAACGTATCCGCGGACACGGCGTCTGCGGTGAGGCCGTCCAGCGAGTCCGAGTAAAATGAAACTATTCCGGAGTACGGTGCTCTGTTGATCGTAATCCCGGTCTTCTTGCCGTCCTTTTCCATGAGACGTGCGAGATTCTCGAGGAGATACATATCGGAAATGCTCGTCATGCGGGCAGTCATATTCGTCTTGAGTTCCGTGATCGCCGCAAAATTGCCGGAGTTGTAGGATCTTGCATAGGTTGAGATACAATCCTTGAGCTCCGCGATATCCTCTTCGCTCAGGGCGATCTTGAATTCCTCCAGCATCGAGCTTCGCAGCTGACGGCTGTCATCGATCGAGCAGACGGTTTCATTTTTCGCGACACGCGTACCGCTCTTGATGTAATAATTCACGTAGCCGGGCTGGGAAGTCTTAACGACCTGCTCCTCCCTTACCACGACAGCCTGCGCAAGATTGTTGGTCGCAAGCGCGATCTTTTGAACTTCATAAACCGTGGGATGTGATTTCGTCAAAGACACAAGAAAAGAGACCGCAATATATACGAGAATGACGACGAAAACGACAAACCCGATATTTACGGCGCTGCGCTTGTTACTTCTCTTTTTTATGCTACTGCTTTTCACGTAATACTCCACTGCCGGTTTTAGCAAACAGGGGACCATCCTCGGATGGTCCCCGTGCAATTACTTCGTTACGAATTACAGCGCAACAATTACTTTGGAGCGAACCGCCTCCGTGAGCGTCTCCGCATTTGCGGAAAGGCTGATGATGATGTCTACGTTAAACTTAACGGAGATCATATCAAGCTTTGCAATGACACGCTCGATGTCGTCGATGCCAAGGCAGGCGACCTTCAGGAAACTGTCGAGGTAAACCTTCTCAAGATCGTGGTCCTGAGAAATGATACCGCAGATAAATCCTACGAACTCGGATGCGCACTCGATGCAATAGTCGTTGACATTGATCAGGCGGATCTTGTTGTTGAGTTCATACATATGCTTGTTGCTTTTATCCAAATAAACAATCGTTCCCTTCGAGGTAAGAACATCGGAGTTCACTTTGTCCAACAGAATCTTGGTCTTTCCCTTTCCTTTTTCACCGGCAATAATCTGTACCATGGCTCTATCCTCCTTAACAACTTGGCGTCGGGCTGTGCCTGACGCTATCTGATACGAATATTATATTACATGGGGCGGAAAATGACAATGATAATTTGCAAAATGGCTGTTCTTTTTCGCAGTTCCCGGTCACTTGCAGTACTGTTCCATAAGTTCCGTCATTTTATTGTAAAGCTTCGCTTCGGTCTCGCAGTGGAACACGCCGAGAAGGTACTCGGTGCCCTCTCTGTTTTTCACATGGAGAATCAGACAATACCCTGCGTAGTCGGTGGTTCCGGTCTTACCGCCGAGGATCGTGATCCCGTCGGGATATTTGTACATGCCGAGCTTGAAGGCGTTGGTCGTCTTGTACTCGCGCACGCGCTGCTCTCCCGCCTTGTTTGTGTACTCATACTCGCCCTGCGTAAGCTTCATGATATCACGGAAAGCCTGGTACTTCATGCACTCCTGGTAGATCACGTAAAGGTCGTAAGGCGTTGATTTGTGGTCCTTGATATGAAGACCCGAGGAGTTGACGAACTTGGTATTGTTGGCGCCGAGCTTGTCCATCTCCTGGTTCATCAGCTTGACAAACTCTTCTTCCGTGCCGCTAAGATGCCTTGCAAGCGCCACAGCAGCATTGTTCGCGGAAACGGTCAGGAGCACGATCAAAAGGTTGTGAACAGTGATAACGTCGCCTTCGTCAAGTACAGCGTTCGAACCTCGCTTCATCGCTGCGACGGTCTCGTCGATCGTCACAAGCTCCTTGGTGTCGCAATTCTTAAGGATGACAAGCGCAGTCATCAGTTTCGTGATACTCGCGGGGTATACGTCGGCAAGCATGTTGTATCCGAGGAGCAACTTGTTGTTCGTGCGGTCCATGACAAACACGGAACCCGTACGCTTCTCCTTCTCCTCGTCAAAAACATAGTCTTTCGTCAGCATATCCTCCGTGACATCGCAGATAAACCATTGCGAGAGCAACGGGGAAAATGTGGCTGCCTTCATCGCACCGACGTCGTAATTGACGACGCTGTCCGACTTGGCATAACTGCCCATAAGTTCGGTGTCCTCGTCGCTTCCGCATCCGGCCAAAAGACCGGTGAGAAGAACGATCACCAAGCAAAGGCTTATTTTACGAAGTAATGCCGTGGAACCGGCGGGTGACCATATCATGGCAGCCTCCAGAATAACAATTTCATTTTCGAAAATCAAAACATTGTTTCATAATTGATACCGGACTTCGCCTGAGTAACGCTACTCAAGCAAACCCTCTTCGAATTCATATTTTTCATCTACTACAACATCACGGTCCTGCAATCCTACGTTAAGAAGGATTCCGACCGTCGCCATGTTTGTGATCAGGGAACTCAGTCCGATGCTAAGAAACGGAAGCGGGATTCCGGTGTTAGGCAGCAGCGAGATCACAACGCCGATGTTAACGATGGTCTGAAGTGCGATCGTGACAGCAATGCCTGATGCGATCAGATAACCGAGACGGTCCTTCGCACGGCGTGCGATACGGAAGCTGATGAACACGAATCCGAGGAACATCAAAACAATGATCACGCAGCCGATAAAGCCGAACTCTTCGGCAACCGCGCTGAAGATAAAGTCGCTCTCCACAACCGGCACGAAGTCCGTGAGCCTTCTGCCGGAATTATCGACGATCGTCTTGCCGAACATTCCTCCGGAAGCGATTGCGGCAGCTGCGTTGTTCTGCTGATACATCAGGTCGGAGTATTGTTCCGGGTTGAAGATCGAGAGAATTCGGTCCTGCTGCCAGTCTTCCAGCAGCATCTGGTAGTCCTGCTGCACATACCACAAAAGGCCTGCGAACAATGGAAATCCGACCAAAATGGCCGGTGCCAGCACCCGGTACGAAAGACCTGCGATAAACAACATAATGATGAATGTGGCCGCAAGTACGATACTCGTGGAAAGGTCGGGCTGGTTGAACACGAGGAAAATAGGAAATCCGATCACGACGAGCGTGAGTAGCAATCCAAACACCGTGTTCAATCGCTTTCCGAGCATACAGAACATCTTGGCCATCACGATGATCAAAACAATTTTTGTAATCTCTGAAGGCATGAACTCAAAGCCTGAGCCGGCTTCACCGTGGCCGCCGATCTTTATCCATCGCCGGGCCTTGAAATGATTCCATCCGTAAATCAGAGGAAACTGACTGTACGTAACGTATTTGCATATGAACATGAAAAACAGGTTTATCAAGTACAGCGGAATAAACATTTTCGCAATAAAATGGTAGTCAACGAGGGAAACCGAAACCATGATGAATAAGCCCAGCGCAACGCCGAGCAGCTGTTTTATCAAAGCAGACTGATCATTACTCTGCAGCTTAAAGAGCAAAATGCAACTGAGAGCAAGGAAGCCCACGATGATACTCACGATGGAAAAACGGTAGTTGGATAATGAATATCCTTTTTTCTTGAACATATATTCCTCGTTGTCAGGGTAACCAGATAATTATATAAGGTCTGAAATGTCTGCGTCAAACCTGAGAGTGTCCTCTTCCACCGGCGTGATCACAATCTCATCATTTTTCAAAGTGACAAGTCTTGCTGCACGGTCCAGATGACTCTTGCTCTCCGCCTTAAGACGCTTCTTCGCCTTCTTCGGATCCTCGCCTTCCGAATTGTACACTGTCTTTACGATCTGAAGGTGTTCCGCATCGATTACCGACGCGTAGATGAGTGCCTCGCGGTTACCGTTCGTGCCGGCCGTCGCGGAACCGAGGATCGCGCCGAGCACGACAAGGCTTCCACCGCAGCTGACCGAACCGCCGCGCTCAATGTTTCCAATCACTACCATCGAGTTCTCTGTCTCGACATGAGAGCCTTTGCCAACGGAACCGTAGAAGAACTTTCCGGTCTGGTTCGAAAGGCTGCTGATGACGGAATCAACCGTCTTCTTCATGACATCCTGAACGTCCTCGTCATTGTCAAACACACAGAGGATCTCAAGGTCGCTCACCTCGGATATCACTCCGAGAATATCCTTCTGCTCCGAAATGTCGAGCTTTCTTCCGGTAAATGTGAGTGCCAGTTTCGCGGAGCCGAGAAACTTGGAGGAATCCTCGAATTTTCTGCGGATTCTCTCAAGCAGCTCGTCGAAGGGCATGTCCGGATCCAGTATCATCATAATGCCGTCTTTGTATCCCTTGATGACGACAGAAGTATCATTGTGCATGAGTAACACTCTCCTTAGTATTCATTTTTCGAATCATCTTTGATAAAGACTAGTCGTTGAGTCCTACGTCGAGAATCGTTCCGGCAATCACATTGCCGCTCAACAGCGATTCCTTGTTCTCTCCCTCAAAATAGAAACCGTACACCTCGCGCGCCACGTACGCAGCGTTCGAGGATGCATAACCGTTCGGAATTACGACCGTCAGGCATACTTCAGGGCTTTGATAAGGCGCGAACGAAATGAACAGCGCGTTGTTCGGATGATTCAGACTCACCTGCGCGGTACCGGTCTTGCCGGCAATCTGCGTACCGAGGTTCGAGAAGATCTTCCGAAGCGACGAAGTCGAACTGTTCACCACACGGTACATGCCGAGTTTCACGGCATCCCACGAACTCTGTGTCACGTTGTCGATGCTGTTGTGAATTCCTGCGGCATTCTTGCGAAGAAGCTCTCCGTTCGGCGAGATCACGCGGTCGATCAGCGAAAAATCATAGCACGTTCCCTCATTGGCGACCGTCGTCAGGTAACGGCAGATCTGCACCGGGGCAAAGCTGTGATAATAACCGATGGAAGTACGGATCGCGTCTGTGTTGGATATCACGGGCATGGTCTCGGACATCTCGACTCCTGATTTGTCGCCAAGGCCGAACAGCTTCGCGTATCTCTGGATGATACGGATACCTCGGGAGTCCACGTACTCTTCGCGCTCATTGAGCGAAAGACGATAACCGACTTCAAAGAAGAAGTAGTTACAGGAGTGCTGGATCGCATCGGTTACGGTGATAGCACCGTGGTTTCCGGGGTAAGCCCAGCATCTCGGCGAAGGCTCGATCTTTTTGAAGATTCCTTCGTCCATGATCGTCTCGCCGACACGAATGACGCCCTCGGTGAGTCCGGCGATCGACATCAACGGTTTGAACGTCGAACCGGTCGTCGTCTTCGATGTCGTGGCACGGCACACCATGGGATATGATTTGTCCTCAAGAAGCTTGTTGTAGTACGCCATGTCGATGGTGTTCGTCAGATAATTATTGTCATAGCTCGGGTACGACGCAAGGCACAGGATCAATCCCGTGTTCGGGTCCGACATAACGATCGATCCGGAGCAAGGTTCCAATGCAAGCATCGCAGGCGTGATCTCGAGAAGGCGTATTTTACGCGTTAAAAAGCTGTATGCAGAGAGCGTTCCGTTGCTGAGTGCCCGGTACGTATCGACGTCCTCTTTCAGCACGCCCTGGTCGTACAAAAGCAGCGAAATGTCGCGGCCGCGCAGCGAGTAATTGAACACAAGCGTTCGGTAAATACGGCTTTGGTATTCGGAATCGTCACGCAGGTTTGCCACAATATAGTCGTAGAGATATTGATACAGCTCATTTGTGTCGTAATAATCGGAACCGATGTTCAGACGCTCCAGTTTGATCCAGCCCTGCGTAATCGCGTATTGCAGGAAACGGCTCAGCGAAAGTTTGCCGTCGACATAGTTCACGTAATACTCGTCGGAAGTGTCGATCGCCGAAGTGTTCAGCACATCCCAGCTTGAAGGTCCGAGCTTGGTGTACAGGAACTTCAGGTACTCTTCCATTGTCTCACCGACCTGCTTGTTGGAAAGCGTATTGTCCTTGTCGAGCAGCTCGAGAAGCCTTTTCCAGATCTTCTTCTCCTCGTTTTCATACATTTGATAGACGTATTTTTCGAGGTCCGTCGCATCGTCAGCCGTAAAATGCTTCGTGTCGATGACGTGGTTATTGATCAGCGCATAGTACACCTCATAGATCGGAATCTTGATATCTGTTGCGTCCTCTCCCTTTGTACCGTAGTCCATGTCAGGAACAATCGCGTTCAAAAGGATGGCCGCAATGTTCTTCTTCAAGATGTTATAGCACGCGATCTGCAGGTCGGAATCGATCGTCAGATACAGATCGTTGCCTGCGATCGGTTCGGTAGTTACTGTCTTGGACACGACCTGTCCGTAGTCATTGACGATGATCGTTGCTACGCCGTCGGTTCCCGCGAGCTCAATCTCGTAGGACTTCTCGATACCCAGCTTTCCTACGATACTGCTGTCGTTGTAACGGTTGCTCGTCTCCTTGAGTTCTGCAAGCTCCTCGGCGTTGACACGGCCGATATAGCCGATGATATGCGCAAAATACTCGGCGTTGTTATACACACGCTTCGAAGACTTTGTGATCTCAAGGCCGGGGATTTTTGTCGTATTCTCATAGAAACTGATGCGCGCCTCGTCGCTGATGTCGCTTACGATACGGAACGAGGAATAACTCGGATACAAAATGAACAATTGATAGCGGTAAGCCATGATCTCGAGCGCGTCTTCCATCATGTAATCGTTGGAAATCTGAAACATTCGCACAGATTTGTCGCCGTTTCGCAGGAAGTCAAACACTTCTGCCGCAGAGGCGTTTCTCTGTGCCTCCGTGAGGTTTTCGACACTCTTCAGGCCGTATGCATTTTTCTTGAAACGAAGCAACGCGTTGCCGGTCACGGTAAATTCCAGCTCATAATTATTATTGATGCGGATATAAAAGTCGAACTCACGCTTGTAGTTGAACTCGCGAAGAAGCTGGATCAGCGAGTAAATCGCAGCGTTCTTCTGTGCATTGGTCGACAGCGATGCAGAGTCGTACATCTCGAGGTTGTACTGAAGATCGTTGTACGCAAGCAAGACCCCCTTGCTGTCATAGATATTGCCGCGGGTCGCAGGTACAGCTATCGTTTTGGTGTAGGAAGTGGTGTCCTGTTTGATCTTTGCCTTGGAATCGTCGATCATCTGCATGAGAAACAGTTTGACGACAATGATGCCGAACAGAACAGCAAGCAGAAGCACTGTCGGAACCAGACGGTCCGACAGCAGCGACGGTTGGCTGTCTTCATTGATCTTCAGATCTTCCTTTAACTTCGAATCCGACATAAACGCCTCAAATCATTCTGCATTTTCCTTCGTCAGGATACTCTCCGGCGCAAGGTATGCTTCGTCCACGGCGTTCCGATTGATCACTCTCTCGTAAAGGAACGCCAGGAGCAGGTAGTACAGTAACGACACGGTGACCGTGTACAATATGCGCGGCAGGAAAATGCCCTTCACGTACGTAACGAAGGCAAGATCTCCGCGGATCATATATCCGAACACATAAACCATCGAACAGACTGCAAACTCCGAGATTGCGATCAGCCCGAGCGGTACGAACCAGTCTTTTTGAATGTAGTATTTGCGGAAAATGCCGCAGGTATAGCCGACAAGCATATAGAAAAGCGCATAAACGCCGATCGCGCCGCCGGATGTTGCGTCCATCAAAAGTCCGCAGAAGAAGCCGACGCCCATGCCCTTCAGACGCGAATTCTGGTATCCTGCCGCAACCGTTACGATGATCAGCAGGTCAGGTACCGTGTTCGATACGGAAAGCGTGGTAAACACAGTGCTCTGCAGCAGGAAGCTCACCAGAATTTCAATTGCAAATATCACATACGTCAACATGGTGACTCCTTACTCTTCCGTAGTTAAATCCCTCTTAAGTTCCTTGATCACAAGCACCGTGTTCAGATGCTCAAAATCAACAACGGGCGTGAGGTATGCCTCTTTCGTCAGTCCGTCCGCCTCAGGTGTGATGTTCGAAAGATACCCGATCAGCAGTCCCGGGAGGTATTTCTTACTGAGCTCGGAGGTGTAAACCTTGTAGTTATTTTTCGCTTGCGTGTTGGCAGAGATGTCCTTCACTCGGATAAATCCTTTGGAAAGAAGCGCAAGACTTCCGTATACGATGCAGTTATCTCCTGTCTTCGAGATCACGGCGCTGACATAGCTCGTGTCATCGATGATGGACTTCACGATCGAGTAATTGCGTCCGGTCTCAATGATGATGCCGACAAGTCCGTTGTCTGCAAGAACATTCATGTCGACAGCAAGTCCGTCATTGGTTCCTTTGTCGATCGTAAACGTCGCGTAAAAACCGCTGGAGTCCTTTGCGATAATGTTCGCACCGACCTTCGTGTACTCCGGATACATCTCGTCGAGCTCCAAAAGCTGCTTGTAGCGCTCCATCTCGTAAAGATCCTGCTGGAGGCGCTCATTTTGTTGACGAAGGTCCGCTACCTCACGTTCAAGAATATTTTTCTCAAGGCGAAGCTGATCGATGTCGTCAAATTTCGCCTTCATGTCGTCAATCTCCGAGCCGATGACATGAATTCCTTTCTGCATCGGCACAAGACATGCGTTGATACCGCGTTTCAACGGATTGAACAGCGCGGGGAACTTGTATGAAAGCAGAATTAAACAAGCGCACAAGAAGACGCCGAGCATCAGGATGTACTTCGGTTCGATTCCGTAATTTGGCTTGTTTCGTGTGTTCATCAAAAACCTCTCGCCTTCATCTGCGTTTTTGATCCGCAGTATCAGTCATTCTCGTAATACGTTTGGCGAAGCGGCTTCGCAAGGTGCGAGTACCGTTCGTCCTCCATGATCCTTCCAAGGCCTTCCGCCACGCTTGTGGGTCCGTTCGGCGCAATGTTGATGCGAAGTCCGGTCGCCTGAGAAAGGAACGTGTCGAGTCCCTTGAGTCCTGAGGAAGCTCCGGTCACGGTGATGCCGCCGTGGAATACATCCGCGGAAATCTCCGGAGGAATGCGCTCCAGCACAGACTTGATCGCCTCCACAATGACGCCAAGAGGCTCTGCAACCGCGCGGTTCACAAATTCCGCGTTGAGTTCGCGCTCTCTCGGAAGTCCCGAGACGAAATCTCTTCCGCATGCTTTTGCGGTTTCGGTTCCGTCCGAAGCGTAATCAACGAGCTCGATCTTGATCCGTTCTGCCGTCTTCTGGCCGATCAGAAGGTTGAATTTACGGCGCACCGCAGCGATCACGGCCTCGTCAAAACGGAATCCACCGACCGGACAAAGCCGGCTCAGCACGATGCCTCCCTGCGAGATCACGGAAATCTCGCTGGTGTCTGCACCGATGTTCACAACCAAAGCGCCCTGACTGTCAGCAATCTCAATTCCGCATCCGAGCGCATCAGCAAGCGGTTTCTCTGCAATCCGGATCTTTTTCGGACGGATGATTGAAGCATCGATGATGTCGTAAAATGTCTTCTTCTCAACGTCGGTAACTTCCGTCGGAACAGCGACGATGAAGCTTGCTCCCTTCATCTTGTCTCCGTACCGCGCCATGTCCATCGCGATACAGTTGAGAAGCGAAAGCATCGTGTCATAGTTCGCGATGACGCCGTTTTTAATCGGAAAATCAATATGGATATACTCCGGCTGCTTTCCTACCATCTCGAACGCTTCCTCGCCGATGGCGATGATCTCGCCCTTCTCTTTCGAAGCAATTACGCTCTTTTGGTGAAAGCATACACCTTGACGATACTTATAGATCTTGATGGCGTATGTTCCGAAGTCAATTCCGTAAAGTTTATTGGCCATTATTCTCTCCTGACGCCGTGCAGTTTGCCGTCGTCCTTGAAACTGTAATACCCCGGATTTCCGATGATGATATGGTCAAGCATCGGGATCTGCATCGTCTCGCCCAGGGTGACGAGCGTCTGTGTCAATTTTTCGTCTTCTCTGCTCGGTGTGCAGTCTCCGCTCGGATGATTGTGCAGCAACACAAACGATGCAGCGCGGCTGTGAAGCGCTTCCAGAAACACTTCCCGCGGCGATACAAGCGACGAGCGAAGCGTTCCGCGCGTTAATACCGTATGCCGTAAAAGGCGGCATTTTACGTCGAGAAGCGCGATGTGGACTTCCTCGATATCCGCGTGTCGCATATCCTCCCGAAAATACTCATACACGGAAGCGGAATTACGGAACATTATGCCCTGCGGTCTTTTGCTTCGCCATATTCTGCGCGATAATTCGGCAACTGCGGTGAGCTGTAAAAGCTTCACCTCGCCGATCCCGGGAAGCGACCGAAGCATATCGGTCGACGATGCCGCGAGACCTCCGAGCGTACCTCCGACATTCTTAAGTATCCGTTCCGAAAGTTCCGTGACATTCATGCCCTTAGAACCATTTCGGATGATAACTGCGATCAGTTCGGCATCAGCAAGAGACTCAATGCCGTACATCTTTGCCTTGTCATCGGGAAGCAGCAGTTTGTTTGCAGGCTGCTCCTTCAGTCTTTGATTCATTTGACTCCTTTCCCTTTCTCCGGGGGACAGAAGCCGATAAAGCCACTACGTGATTGTACCACAACTGCACTTTGCTGACAAGGCGCAGACAGGCGGCACGGGCTCTTAGAAGCGGCTGCTATTTTACGCGGGGCGGAAGCAATCCGCCGTCTTTCAGCATCTGAAGAGACTTCAAAATGCCAAGCTTTGCATGTGTCCAGGTGAGCCCTCCCTGAAAATACACCGCGTACGGAGGCTCGATCGGTCCGTCTGCGGAAAGCTCGATCGAGGCGCCCTGAATAAACGCTCCGGCCGCCATAATGACGTCCGAATGATACCCGGGCATTGCCCACGGCTCCGGCGTCACATAGCTGTCGACGGGGCTTGCAGCCTGAATTCCCTTGCAGAACGCGATCACGCGCTCGGGACTTCCGAGAGTGACCGACTGAATGATATCGTAGCGCTCCTCCGTTGCATTCGGAACGCAATGGAAACCGTAGTCTTCATAAAGATTCGCTGCAAAGATCGCTCCCTTGAGCGCTGCCGCTACAACACCCGGCGCAAGGAACAATCCCTGGAAGAAGCTTCTTGTAACTCCGAGCGATGCGCCTACCTCGCGGCCGAGTCCGGGGCTTGTGAGACGATACGCACACTGTTCTACATACGCTTCCTTGCCAACAATATAGCCGCCAATCGGCGCAAGTCCGCCGCCAGGGTTTTTGATCAATGAACCGACACAGAGGTCAGCTCCGACGTCAGTCGGTTCGACCTCCTCAACGAATTCACCGTAGCAGTTGTCGACCATGCAGATGACATCCGGCTTTACGGACTTCACAAACGCGATCAACTCACCGATCTGTTCCACGGAAAATGTCGGTCTCGTGAGATATCCCTTGCTTCTCTGAATCTCGACAAGCTTCGTTTGCTCATTGATCGCAGCGCGGATCGCGGGATAATCAAACATACCGTCCTCAAGAAGCTCTACCTGACGGTACGTCACACCATACTCAGCAAGACAGCCGGGCGCCGGCGTAATTCCGATCACCTGCTCAAGCGTATCGTAAGGCTTACCGACGGGCGAGAGGATCTCGTCGCCGGGGCGCACATTTGCCGACATTGCAAGCGCAAGCGCATGCGTACCGCACGTAATCTGAGCCCGCACAAGAGCAGATTCCGCGTGAAACACATCGGCGTAAACGCTCTCGAGCGTCTCGCGGCCGAGGTCGTTGTAACCATATCCTGTCGACGACTCAAAGCACTCTGCGCTGACGCGGTTTTTCTGCATCGCAGCGATCACCTTGAGCTGGCAGCTCTCCGCAATCGCGTCGATCTTCGCAAACCGCTCAGAGAGTGCCTTCGTCACAGCAGCTCCCTGCGCATAAATTTCATCATCAATTCCAAAACCATGAAACGGATTTTCCTGCATTATCGTTCGTAGTCCTTCCAAATCTTTAGTTCATTTAATTTCTGCAAAATTCTCCCGAGAAGCTCTTCCGTTCCCGCATTGTCTTTCTCGAGGAAAATGACGTCTTCCTCACGGCGGAACCATGTCATCTGGCGCTTTGCAAAACGTCTTGTCTCCATTTTGATCCGGTCAGCCGCCTCGGTTAGCGAACATTCGCCGTGAAGGTACGGAAGCATCTGCCGGTAACCGATCGCAAGCATCGACGGAGCATTTTCCGGGCAGCCTGCGTCAAGCACTCTTTTCACCTCGTCCGCAAGCCCCGATGCAATCATCTCGTCAACGCGTCGGTTGATGTCCTCATACAATGCCGCGCGCTCCTTCGTTAGCACAAAATATGCGAGGTTGTAAGGCGTCGTCTGCTTCTTCTGCCGCTCGTTCAATGCGGAGATCGGCTCGTGGTGTATCGCTTCATACACAAGTGCGCGTACCACACGTTTTTTGTTTCCCTCGGGTATGGCATCCGCACTCTCGGGGTCGACCTCGCGGAGCATCTTATGAAGCTCCTCTTTGGGCAGCTTCATCAGCCGCTCGCGCAGTCCGTCATCCTCTTCCTCATCGAACGTAAGGCCTTTCGTGAGTGCCTGAATATAAAAGCCGGTGCCTCCGACTACGATCGGGATCGCGCCGCGACTGCGGATCTCCCGGATTGCATTTTCCGCCATCGAGACGAATCGGGTGACGTCCCAGGGTTCCGTCGGATCGACGCAATCGATACCGTAATGAGGGATGCCACGCCGGTCCTGCGACATAAGTTTCGCGGTTCCGATGTCCATGCCGCGATAGACCTGCATGGAATCTGCACTGATGATCTCGCCGCCGATCCGTTTTGCAAGTGTGAGCGACAATTCGGTTTTGCCGACGCCGGTCGGTCCCGTCAATACTACGAGCGGTTCCACTCATTCCTCCCTGTGGCTAGACAATTCTTTTGAATTTGCGTTCCATCTCCTGGCGGCTGATCGAAATGATGATCGGTCTTCCGTGCGGGCAATGGAACGGATTTTCAAGTGTCAATAATTCGGAGATCAAATGCTTTGCCTCCGCATCCGAGATGCGCTGTCCGCCTTTGATCGCGGCCTTGCACGACATGGAAGCCAGTCTCTCCGTGATGTGAACGATCGGGTCCGTGTTGTTCGGAGTGTCCATCAACTGTGAAAGCGTCTCCGCAAAATAATCCTCCGGTGCAATCCGGTACAGCGTCGAAGGTACGCCGAAGATTCCGTACTCACGCCCTCCGAGATCGCGGATCTCGAATCCTAACTGCTCGAAAAATGCAGCATTTTTTGCAAGCATCTCCTCCTCGCGGATCGAAAGTTTTACGATGTGCGGAGGATTCATCTGTTGCGTGTACACCTCGCCGTTTTTCATTGCGGTGAGAAGTCTCTCGTAATTGATCTTTTCGTGAGCTGCGTGCTGATCGATCATAAGCATCTGGTTGTCGAGTTCAATGATCCAGTACGTGTTGAACACCTGTCCGACGATTCGGAAATCCGCAGGCTGACTCTCATCAAGGAACGAAAGCTGCTCGCCGGTTACAATCTCCTTCTCCTCACTGTCATCTTCCTGTTCAAAAGACTCCTGCTTCGGGATCAATATCGGCAAATCCGGTTCGAATTCTTCGTCCTGAATCGATTCGCCTGCTGCGATAGCTTCTGCGGAAATCGGTAAAAAATCCTGCTGTACATCTGACTCGTCAACAGCATTTGCATACTCTTCCGCAACCCGGAACACGTCGTCTATCGAAGCAAACTTTTCACTCGACGGCCGCGCTTCCTGCGATGCGTCGTAAGGTGCAAACGCCTCATGCGACATTTCTTCCGTAATAAATAATACCTGTTTGGAATCGTTCGTTTTCTGTGCTTCCAAAGAAGCTGAGGAAGGTTCCTGCGTTGTGTATCTCGACATCGCGGAGCGGTTCTTTTCGAAGCTCTCCGGCGGTCTTTCAATCGCGGTGCGCACTTCCTTTTCCTGCATGTCAACAGATACATTACGGATCAGGTTTGCGCCGGTAAGTGCGTTGCGAACGGCTGTCGTAACCGCGTGGTAAACCTCCTCGGGGTCGAGGAAACGAACCTCGCTCTTGGTCGGATGAATATTTACATCAAGTAAGTCGGGTCGCACCGTAAGCGTAAGCATTGTCACCGGATACTTGTGCTGCATCACGTATGTGTGAAATGCATCCTCTGTCGCTTTTCTGACAGTTTTGTCTCGGACGTCGCGCCCGTTTACAAAGCACAGTTCGCCGCCGCGGTTGCTGCGGGTCACGTAGGAATTACCGATGTATCCGCCGACCGTAATGCCGATTCCTTCATACGAAACAGGCAGCAGGTTCGAGGCGGTCTCTCTTCCGAATACGGCAAATACCGTATCCTGAAGCTTGCCGTTTCCCGACGTATGCAAAATCGTCCGTCCCTGCGATATAAATGTGATTGAAACTTCGGGATGAGCGAGCGCAAAGCGGCTCAAAAGCTCATTGCAGTACCCTGCCTCCGTTGTTGTGGACTTTAAAAACTTGCGCCTCGCGGGGACATTGTAAAACAGGTCGTACACAAGCATCGTCGACCCTTGCGGGCATCCTGCTTCCTCAAGGGCAACCTCAACGCCTCCCTCGATGCGGTAACGGCTGCCGATATATGCATCCTTATGCATCGTGAGAAGCTCAACCTTCGCTACGGAAGCGATACTTGAGAGTGCCTCACCGCGAAAGCCGAGGCTGTGGATCCGGAACAGATCCTCACCGCAGCTGATTTTGCTCGTCGCGTGCCGCAGAAACGCGGTTCGGATGTCCTCGGCCGCAAAGCCGGATCCGTTGTCTGTGACACGGATCATGGTTACCCCGCCGCCTTCGATTTCCACAGTTACCTGCGTTGCTCCGGAGTCGACAGCATTTTCCACAAGCTCCTTGACTACCGATGCCGGTCTCTCAATCACTTCTCCCGCGGCAATCTGGTTGATTGTCTCGGAATCCAGTACATGAACGATTCCCATGCTCTCTCCCTGTCCCTTCAACTATCCGCGAAGAGACGCCAGATACTCCTCAAACTGTTCGCTGCTCATCAATATTTTACGAGGCTTTGTGCCTTCCTCGGGACCGACCACGCCGGCCTCGGAAAGCTGGTCCATGATGCGCGCCGCTCGGTTGAATCCAATCTTGTAAACGCGCTGAAGCATACCGATCGAAGCCTTGTCCTTCTCGATAATAAAGCGTCCGGCCTGCGCAAAATACTCATCACGGCCGTCATCCGGAGCACTGTCTCCTGCCTTCATCTGTTCGGAAACCGTAGCTACGTCGCCGTTTTGTATGTTCGAAACCGCAGTCTCGTCATACACTGTGTCGGAGTGCTTCACGAGGAAGTCGACAATGTTCTGAATCTCCTCGTCGGAGACGAACGGTCCCTGAAGTCGTACCGGCTTCGGAATACCCTGCGGGAAGAACAGCATGTCGCCCTTTCCGAGCAGTTTCTCGGCTCCCACCTGATCCAGGATCGTTCTCGAATCGATACCGGACGATACGGCAAATGCGATTCTCGAAGGAATATTGGCCTTGATCAAACCGGTGATGACGTCCACGGAAGGACGCTGCGTTGCAATGACAAGGTGCAGACCGGCGGCTCTTGCTAGCTGTGCCAGACGGCAGATCGCATCCTCAACCTCGCCCGGCGCTACCATCATAAGGTCGGCAAGCTCATCCACAATAATGACGATCTGGAACATTTTCCGAAGAGCGTTTCCGTTGCTGTCAAGGATCGGTTCGGCCGATGACTCGATTTTCTCGTTGTATCCCTCCAGATTGCGAACGCCGAGCTGTGCAAAGCGCTCGTAACGGTCGGTCATCTCTTTTACCGCCCAGTTAAGTGCGTTGCTCGCCTTGCGGGGATCGGTGACAACCGGTATCAGAAGGTGCGGAATTCCGTTGTAAACACTCAATTCGACAACCTTCGGGTCGATCATGATAATCCTCAGGTCTTCCGGCTTGTACTTGTAAAGAAGGCTGATGATCATCGTGTTGATGCAGACGGACTTACCGGATCCGGTAGCGCCTGCGATCAAAAGGTGCGGCATTTTTGCAATATCCGAAAGTACGATGTTTCCGCCGATATCTTTACCTACGGCAAATGTGATCTTGCCCTTGTTGGTCTTGAAATCCGTCGACTCAATCAGCGTGCGGAGCATTACGCCCGACGCCTCGGCGTTCGGAACTTCGATACCGACGGCGGATTTGCCGGGGATCGGAGCCTCGATACGAATGTCTTCTGCGGCAAGATTTAACTTAATGTCATTTTCCAGGTTCGTAATTCGGCTTACTTTTACGCCCTGTTCCGGAGAAAGCTCATATCGCGTGACGCTCGGGCCGCAGCTGATGTTGGTAACAGTCACGTTTACGCCGAAGCTCTGCAGCGTCGACTGAAGCTTTGCAGCCGTTGCCTTGAGCTGATCGCTCGTCATGCCGCCTCTGCCTGCCGCAGGGCGATGAAGAAGGTCGATCGGCGGGAAACGATACTCGCGCACCGGCTTGGCAGCCGTCTGCGTAAGCGTCGCTGCGATGTCTGACGAATTGTCCTTCGCAGTGTCGGAATCGGCGTTGCCCGCAGGTTTGTTCGCATTGCCTGCGCCAGTGCTGCTTCCTGCGAATGTGGTTCTTCCGGCAGCGGAATTGTCCGATTGTGATTCTCTGTTGTCCCGGTCATCGTTGCGGATCACGCGGAAGCCTCTGCGAAGCTCTTCGCTTGAAGGTGCAACCGCTTCTCCGGATTCTACTGCATCGTAAGGATTGTAACCGTCGGATGCATTTTTCGCGGGCTGCTGTGTGCTGTCCGCATCCTGCGCAAGTCCGGAGATTGTGATGTTGGAATTCCGGTGGTCCAGTTTCTGCGAAACCGCAGCAATTCGTGCTGCCTCGCGGTCGGAAACCGGAGGAACCGCATTGATATTTTCGTCGTAACCGGTCTTAAGGATGCTTCCGTTCGAATCTTTCGTCTCGCGGAACTTGGTGTCAAGTTCGATTTGATAAAACGGATGTCCGCTCGAGGAAACTTTGGAGTTCCGTCCGATCGTATCCGGTGCAAACGGCGTGTTCGGCGCAGGAATCTGTCCGGATACGGGCACATTGTTGCCTGCGGAAGTCTGCGTCACCTGCGACTGCGTCACTTTTCCGCTCTCATCGGTCGTAAATACAGCGGAATATGTAGGAACAACCACCTCGGGCTGCTTCTTTCGAATGCGGCTGAAGAAACCGGGCTTCGTGTGTGCAGGTGCAGGTTGTGTGTTCGTGCCGTAGAAGCTCAGATCGACAGGTCCTGCCGGAGGATCCGCATCAACCATCGTCACTCTTCTGCGGCGGTTTTCCTCCTGAATCTGCTCGAGAGTAAACACCTGTGAACTGCCGGGTGCAGCATTTGCTGCGTTGTCACCGAAATTCGGATCGTAAGCCTCCTCGGCCTCTTTATTTTTCTCATCGATATAATTTTTGATTGCGCGGAACAGGCCCTTTCCGATCACAAGGATCAGACAGACAAGCAAAAGTGCGACCAGAATGATCACTGCGGCCGTGTTTCCGAACAGATACGAAAGCGGTTTCGCAAGACATGCGCCCAAGAGACCGCCGCCGCGCTTGTCATCGAATCCGACCTTGAAAGAAGCAAAGAACTTCGTGTCCGAGCAAACACCGCTGAAGATGTGGATCATCGACGCAAGGATGACCTGCGCGATGGAAAATGCGGTCGTCTTTCTCACCATCAAAGGATCGTCCGGATTTTTGCGCACATAGAACACAAGGCTGAACAAGGCAACCGGGAAAATGTACGGAAGCACTCCGCCGAGCATACCGAAGATCAGCTTGTAAATGAGCTCTCCGATCTTGCCGCATTTGTCAAAGAAGCTGAGGTACATGAGCACGCAGGCAAGGCCTGTCAGGATCAGAACGACTTCGTCGTAAACTTCTTTCCTTCTCGCGACAGACTTGTTGTGCTTCTCAAGAAACTCTTCCGTAGTCTCCTCTTCCTTCTTCGGCTTGCTGCTCGTCCTGGACTTTGTTGATTTGCGTCTTCCGCCTGCAGCGGCTGCAAGTTCGAAGATCGGATCTTTCTCGGTCTCCTCGGACTTGGATTTCTTCTCGCTCACGGTCGATTTCTTCGAATCCACAGCCTTGGACTTCTTCTCTTCGTTCAGCTCATCGGTTTTCCTGGTAGCCATCGGTAAAACCCCCTTTTACAGAATGAAAAACAACAAAAGCAATATGCCGAACGCCGCGCGGTATTTGGCGAACCGGATCATCTCACTGTTCGAAAGGATCCGCACAAACATACGCAACATGTAAAACGATACGAAAAAAGCAACGATCATCACGGTGATCATCGCGGAAATCTGCATTCCCGTCACACTTCCGATACTGCGAAGCATCCACAGAAGCGAAGTCGTCAACATCGAAGGAATGCTCAAAAACACTGCGGTTGAAACTGCAGCTGAGCGCTTTGCGCCAAGCGCCATCAACACAAGCAGGATCACTCCGAAACGACTTGCGCCGGGCAGAAACAAAACGATCTGTGCGCATCCCGCCAACAGAAGGTACCTCGGAGGGATCTCATTCGGTCTTTCATAAAGCCACGCGACCGTTCGATTTCGAAGCTCGGCAAATATCGTAACCGCAGCACCGATGATCATGATCACGACCGTGAGTCTTTGGTTTCGCAGCGAATCTACCGCAAACACAAACTCAGTAAGGTCCGTTCCGAACAACAAAAGTGCGAGCAATGTCGGAAGAAACGAAACAATCGCGATCAGCCAGAACAATGATCGGTCTCTTGAAACCTTCCTCGCTCCGCGAAATGTGCGGATGAAGAGGAAATTGCCCGGAACAAAAAGCAGGAGCGCTGCCATCGCAGATCCGAACATGGCGCTTCCGACGAACATCTCGCGAAACTCCATGCTCTCGCGGTACACCGAGAAGTCCAGAAAATGACTCGCAACGGCAAGGTGCCCGGTATTGCTGACCGGGATCCACTCCGTCACGCCCTCGATGACACCGAACAGAATCAGTTTTATGATGTCAAGAACGCTCACTACATGTTCTCCTTGCTATCATTGTCTCATCAGCACGTAAAATTCACTGTCTCTCCGGCCGCAAGAGCTATCTCGCGCCGTTCGCCGGATATTACAACCACAGTTTTGTAATCGTTCGCAGCGGTCACCGTGAATTCTGTTATTTGCCCATTCTTCCAGGCAAACGACCATGCCGCACCGCCGACTGCGTGCAGTCCGTTCACGCTTCCGTCGGACCATGCCTTCGGAAGTGCCGGGAGCAGGATTACGCGCTCGCGGTTACTTTGCAGCAACATCTCAGCGGCAGCTGCGATCGAGCCGAAATTTCCGTCAATTTGGAACGGCGGATGGTTATCGAGAAGGTTTGTAAGCGTCGAGCGCTGCATCAATGCAATCCAGTTGCGGTAGCACTCCTCACCGTCCCACAGCCTTGCAAACATGGCAAGGATCCATGCGCGGCTCCAGCCTGTGTGACCACCGCCCGAGGAAAGTCTTCTTCGAAGCGTTACACGACAGCCCTCAGCAAGGTCCGGCGTGCCGTCCGGCGTAATCTGATCGGACGGGAACAAAGCATACAGATGCGAAATGTGCCGGTGTCCGGGTTCCGCCTCGTCGTAGTCCTTCTCCCACTCAAGAATCTGACCGTGCTTCCCGATTCCAATCTTGGGAAGGCCGACAAGTAGTTCTTTCGTCTTTTCGATAAATGTATCGTCGCAATCTCCGGCAATCTCCGCAGCTTCAAGAGTCTGCGTGAGAAGATCGCGCAGTATTTCGGTGTCCATCGCGGAATTATAACAGGCACAGCCCTGCGTCCCGTCCGGGAGAATGTATGTGTTTTCCGGAGAAACGGAAGGACAGATTGTTGTCACACCGTCGCGCATCTCACAGAAATCATGGAAAAACATCGCCGCCTGCTTCATGCAGGGGTACATCTCGCCGAGGAACTGTCTGTCTCCGGTGAGTTCACTGTGCGTGTAAATGTGGGTGCAAAGCCAGGCAAGTCCCATCACCCAGTATGTACCCGGGATCCACTCATCCTGAGGAGCCGTGTCGCCCCACATATCCGTATTGTGATGCGCAACCGAGCCGCGGCAGCCGTACATCTCCTTCGCAGTCTTCTGCCCCGAAGGGATCATTCTGCGGATGAGATCGAACAACGGCTCTGCACACTCGGCAAGTCCGAGGCGCTCCGCAGGCCAGTAATTCATCTCAAGATTGATATTGATCGTATATTTGCTTCCCCACGGCGGATCGAGATGCGGGTTCCAGATGCCCTGGAGATTCGCAGGGAGCGAACCCTTTCTCGACGAGGAGATCAGAAGATATCTGCCGTAGTCAAAATATGTGCACAAAAGGCCGTTGTCAGGGGCATTTTCCGAAATTCGCGCCAGCCTCCGGTCAGTCGGAAGCAGGTCGAGCGATTTGTCGTAATCAAGCTTCAGGGACGTCCTCCCGAACAATGCACGATAATCCGCAAGGTGAGCAGCCAAAAGCCGCTCGTAAGGGCTCTGAGGCACGCTCAGACGCTTTTTCACGGCAGCCAGCGTATCAATCTCGCGGAACGTCGACTCAGCAGCAAACACCAGCGTCACGGAATCCGCATTGTCAACGCTTACGTAGCGTCCTTCGCAGTGCATTGTTCCGCCCTCGGCAAATGCTCTTACTCCAGCGCTGAAGCCGTATTTTCCGTCGTCGGAGACCATCTCTCCTTCTGCGTAAACAGTGTCGTTTTCCGCATATCCGCGGTTTCCGTGAGGAAGACAGTTGAGGTCCGCGCGAAGCGTGATCATTTCAGGCCGATCAGCTGCTGCACAATATACAAGTACGCCGTCCGGATAGTCCGCAAACACCGTTTCGGTGATGCAAACGTCCTCAAATTCGCGTTTACAGGTATAAACCGCGTCGTTTAGATTCAATTCCCTGCGGTACGTTTTACACTCGGAAGGAACTCCCTTGAACATCACGCGCAGACTTCCGAGCGGTGCATACGAGCGGCAGCTTTCAGGCACTCCGGAAAATGCATGTACCATCAGCTCTTCCGCCTCCGGAATGCGACCGGCATAGATCAACTCGCGCACTTTTGGAAGCTCTTCCGGCGCATTTTTGTTGACGCGGTGTCTCGGACCTCCGCTCCATATGCTGTCCTCGTTGAGGCACAGGCGCGTCTCCGAGGCATTTCCCAAAATCATGGCGCCGATCCGGCCGTTTCCTACGGGAAAACCGCGATTCCAGTCATTTCCCGCCCAGGTGTCATACCAAAGCGTGCTCATCTCATACCCTTCCGTGGAAATTTCTAAGTTACAGAGCCTTCACATTGACCCAGAGCGAGAATTCCGCATCGCTCTCGTTCACCTGATAAACCTCTGCAAGTTCCGGTCCGCAGCTTGCGGAACCGATGCCGGACATCTTATAGTCGGCGTTCAATACAGTCATGCCGGAATCGACAAGCTCGAAATTGTGCTTCTTAGCAGCAAGCTCTTCTCGCGTAAAATGCGATGCATTCACGCTGAAGTCCGAGTCGGACGATACGCAGAAACGAATCGTCTCGTTGCCTACGGAAGCGCTCTGCGTGCCAAAGTGCGAGCTGTTTTCCTGCGGTTTGACATAATCCTCGTGGTTGCCGGTGACGGTCGTGTGATGCCAGTCAACGTACGTTGCGAGGTGCTTGTCCACATAACTCTCAAGCGGACCGTATCCGTAATAATCAAAGTCTTCAAAATCATGCGTGAGGAAGAAACGAAGTCCGATTCTCGGAAGATACGGGCTTGTCTCCGACTTGTGCATGCGAAGGCGAACATTCATCTCTCCTGCCGGATAGAAGCAATACTCGACGATCATCCGAATGAACGGAACGCGCGAAGCATATCCGAACGTAAGGTCAGCCTTCATGATCAGCTCCGTGCCTGCCTCAATGCGGCGAAGCGACGCCAAGCGGATCTGCGGAGCATCGTAGCCCCAGTCCTTCCATGCTTTCACCATGTTGCCGTCATTGTCCGTAGGCGCGCGGAAGAAATCAAATTCCGCGGGCTTGGCGAGAAGTTCGGTTCCCTTGTATTGCATCGAGATGAGCATCGCGTCCTTCTTGCGGAGAAGATACACGACATCGCGCGTCGTAATCTTGTAAACGAGAGGAAGCTCCTCGAGCTGGAGATATTTTCTGCCGGGAAGTACTTCCGGCGAAAAATGTCTGTTCTCGCTTCCGATATTGAGCTGCTCAAAACCGATCACAGTGCCCTTTTCCCAATATGCTGTCGTCTCCGCAGCAGTCACAAGGAAGCGAATGCGGACATCGCGTCCCTTGGTGGGCATCGGGTTCGGTATCGAAAGTTTCGTGCTTGCTCCTGCGGGAAGTTTTAACGAAAGCGGTCCCTCCTCAACGGTGATGCCGGCATCTTTGATCTCGTATGTAACCTCAAAGAAATCCTCGATGTTGGCAAATGCCAGCCGGTTAGTGATGATATACTCTCCGGACTCCTCGCCGAGCTCAACCTTGAGAGGCCGATAACACTGCTTGAGTTCCATGAGACCCGTGTGCGGAGTGCGGTCGGGATATACAAGTCCGTCCATGCAGAAGTTTCCGTCGTGAGGACGCTCACCGAAGTCACCGCCATAGCTGTATTTAATCCTGCCGTCCTCGGTCTCACCGACCTTCACGGCGTGATCGCACCATTCCCATACACAACCGCCCATGAAGCAATCATCAGATTCGATCATGCGCCAGTAGTCAGCGAGGTCACCGTTGCTGTTGCCCATCGAATGGCTGTATTCGCACAGGAAATACGGGCGTTTCTTTCCCTCCTGTGCCGCATAGCGGTACATCGAAGGAACGGATGAGTACATGTACGAAACGACATCCATCTCGGAGTCGTCGGTTCCGTCCATCGCGTGATGTACACCCTCATAGTGAAGCGGACGCGAACTGTCGAGCGCCTTTACGGTCTTTGCTATGTTGTTGAGAGCAGCTCCGAATCCGCATTCGTTTCCTAGCGACCACATAATGATACTCGGACGGTTGAAATCGCGTATGATCATCTTCTTCTC
Source organism: Lachnospiraceae bacterium (assembly GCA_017561985.1). The sequence continues at coordinate 89,332 of JAFZAZ010000014.1, read as the reverse complement.
GCGGTCGAGGATTGCCTCTGCAAAAATCGGATTGTCCGCAGTGATGGACACCTTGCGATGGTCCCAGGACTCTCCATACACCTGTCCGGCAGGCTCGCTTCCATGCGCCTCAAGGTCTGCCTCCTCCACCACGTAGAAGCCGTAGCGGTCGCAGAGTTTGACAAATTCCGGTGCGTTCGGATAGTGCGAAGTGCGGATGCAGTTGATATTGCAGCGCTTCATCAGGTACAGGTCGCGCTTCATATCCTCGAGAGTGACAACCGAACCGGTCTCGGGGTTGGAATCGTGGCGGTTGACGCCGCGAAGCTTTATTTTCCGACGGTTTACGGTAAATACACCGTCCGTGATGTTCACTTCGCGAAGTCCTAAGTACTCACCGATCTCCTCATCGGCCGTCTTTACGGTCATCCGGTACAGATACGGAATTTCGGCGTTCCACAATTTCGGCGATTCCACAACGAAATCGACGAAACCATCCTCGCCGGTCGAAGCCTTTGCGATCTCCGTCTCACCCTCGGCGTCGGTTACGATCACTTCCGCTTTGCATCCGCGAATATCGATGTGCACCGACGCTCTAGTGAGTTCCTCGTTGAGCGTCGTCTGAATGCGGTACTCGGTGATGTGCTCCTTCGGGCGGCGAAGCATGTAAACGTCGCGAATGATGCCCGTGAAGCGAAGTTTGTCCTGATCTTCAAGGTACGTGCCGTCGCACCATTTTAAGACGACAACCGCGATGCGGTTCTCACCCTCGCGCAGTGCTGAAGTGATCAAAAACTCGCTCGTCGCATGCGTCACCTGGGAGTAGCCGATCATCTGATTGTTGACAATCAGGTAGAAGCAGCTGTCGACGCCCTCAAACACGAGGTAGCGCTCGAAGCCGTCCTCCTTGTACTCGTAAGTGCGCTCGTAGATGGCGACGGGGTTGTCCGTCGGCACATACGGCGGGTCGTACGGGATCGGATAATTGATGTTTGTATATTGACAACGGTCGTAGCCGTACAGCTGAATGCAGGAAGGCACCGGGATCTTGGCATTTTTCGGAAGATCAACGGCGTCCGTCGGCATCTCAGCGAAACTGCTGTAATACGCAAAATCCCACTCTCCGTTCAGCAGTTCCATTCGGGAAGATGCTGTCCGGTCGGAAAATGCGTCCTCACCGGGAGCAAACGGAATGTAATAGTTTCGGTCTTCCACCGTATTGATGTGAAGCAGTTCCGGATCTTCGTGAAATGTCATGTAAGTTTTCATCGTATTCCTCCCGTATAGTAAAACAAGGGCGCCAAAGGGATGGCACCCTTGTGTGATTCCGCATTGGGGCGCCGCCTACGCGGTAGCCGTACGGCAATTTGATTTAGTTAGCATCCTTGATAGAGAAGCTCAGGCGACCCATCTTGTCCTTGCCAAGGCATACGCACTTGACATGATCGCCAAGCGTGAGAACGTCCTCAACACGGTTGATGCGGTTCTTAGCGATGCGCGAGATGTGAACAAGACCCTCCTTGCCGGGAGCGAACTCGATGAATGCACCGAAGTCCTTGATGCTCACAACCGTACCCTCGAGGATCATACCTTCCTCGAACTCGGTAACGATCGTCTGGATGATCTTCACAGCGCGATCCATCGCATCCTTGTCGGTTCCGCAGATGGATACTGCACCGGTATCGTCGATATCGATACGAACGCCGGTCTGCTCGATGATCGTGTTGATCGTCTTTCCTCTCTGACCGACAACCTCGCCGATCTTCGCAGGATCGATCTGAATCTGGATGATCTTCGGAGCGTACTTGCTGACTTCCTTACGAGGCTCTGCGATCGCGGGCTTCATGCAGTTGTCCATGATGAACAGACGAGCCTCGCGGCAGCGGCGGATAGCGCCCTCAACGATCGGACGCGTAAGTCCGTGGATCTTGATATCCATCTGGATCGCGGTGATACCCTCGGTCGTACCGGTTACCTTGAAGTCCATGTCGCCGAAGAAGTCTTCGAGACCCTGAATATCGGTAAGGAGTACGTAATCGTCATCGGTCTCACCGGTTACAAGACCGCAGCTGATACCTGCAACCATACGCTTGATCGGAACACCGGCAGCCATAAGGGACATGCAGGACGCACAGGTCGAAGCCATGGACGTCGAACCGTTGGACTCGAACGTCTCGGATACGGCGCGGATTGCGTAAGGGAACTCTTCCTCGCTCGGGAGTACCGGGAGAAGAGCACGCTCAGCGAGCGCTCCGTGACCGATCTCACGGCGTCCGGGTCCTCTCGAAGGTTTCGTCTCACCTACCGAGTAGGACGGGAAATTGTAATGATGCATGTATCTCTTGTTAACCATCGTCTCATCGAGACCGTCAAGTCTCTGAGCGTCTGCAAGAGGTGCAAGAGTAACGATATCGCAGATCTGCGTCTGTCCTCTTGTGAACATCGAGGAACCGTGTACTCTCGGGATGATGTCAACTTCAGCTGCAAGAGGACGGATCTGCGTCATCTCACGGCCGTCCGGACGCTTCTGATCCTTGAGGATCATCTTGCGAACGGTCTTCTTCTCGTACTGGTAAACTGCCTCATCGATCAGAGGAAGCCACTCTTCGTTCTCCGCGAACTTCTCGGCAAGAGTGTCCTTCATCGCACGGATGCGCTCCTCGCGAACCTGCTTCTCCGGTGAGAACATGAGAACTTCCATGTCTGCTGGAGGAACGATCTCCTTGATCGCTGCGAACAGTTCTTCCGGAATCGCGCAGCTCGTGTACGTGTGCTTCGGCTTGCCGCACTCCGCAACGATCGTATCGATGAACTTGATGATGTCCTTGTTTACGGAATCCGCAAGGTAGATGGCTTCGATCATGCGATCCTCGGGAAGCTCGTTAGCGCCCGCCTCGATCATGATGACCTTCTCTCTCGTGGAAGCAACCGTCAGCTTTAGGTCGGAAACCTGCATCTGAGCCTGCGAAGGGTTGATGATGAACTCGCCGTTGATCAGGCCGACCTGCGTCGTTGCGCAAGGTCCGTCGAACGGGATGTCGGAAATGGCAACCGCGATTGCGGAGCCGAGCATTGCCGTAAGCTCGGGCGTGCAGTCGGGATCAACCGAAAGCACAAGGTTGTTGAGCGTTACGTCGTTGCGGTAGTCCTTCGGAAACAGAGGACGCATCGGACGGTCGATAACGCGGGACGTAAGAACCGCATTCTCGCTTGCCTTGCCCTCTCTCTTGTTGAAACCTCCCGGAATCTTGCCTACTGCGTACATCTTCTCCTCGTACTCTACGCTGAGAGGGAAGAAATCGATTCCGTCTCTGGGCTTCTCACTTGCCGTCGCCGTCGACAGCACGGTCGTCTCGCCGTAATGCATCAGCGCGGCGCCGTTCGCCTGCTTGGCAACGCGGTCGATATCGACGGTCAGCGTTCTGCCGGCAAGCTCCATGGAAAAACTTTTGTACATAAAACCTCTTTCTGCGCTGCTTTAGTTTCGGACGTGTCAGCGCGTGTCCGTTGCGGCTACCGACGGCGGAGTCGCCGTAACAACTGAAAAACCTACGAGACATTCGTTTGCTTTTCAGTAGTCACGGAATTATGACTCCACACGCACGGCGCCAATTTAAATTCTAATACCGCATTTCAGTATATCACATATGCTCGGAAAATACCAGCAAAATCTGATGTTTTTTCAATATTCCGGGGCAATTTAAAAGCTGTCGGCACGCGTGCACCGACAGCTCTGTTTCAATTTCCGGAAAATGTGATCCCGGTGATCTTCAATTGCGATTTTGACTGCAGGATCATGCCGATATCCCTGGTCTGAACGCCCGCCCCGACCGTCTTGTTGAAATCCGCGGGCGTGATGGTCAGAGTCTTGCCCGAGATGCTTGCGCCGCAGCACCAGAAGTTGTTCGTGGAGATGTTCTCGTTGAACGTGACAACAATCTTCCAGTTGCTGATATTCTGCTTCGTGATATTCTCGATCGTCAGCGCAAACTGATAGCACTTGAACGATGTCTCGTTCCAGGTGTTCGTCGTCTCGAACGTTACTTTCGCACCATTTTGCGTAACCGTAGCCTCGACATAATCGGGCGAAGCAACGTCTCCTCCGCCGCTACCTCCGGCGTCTTCGATCACTTTCTTGCGCTCTTCTTCCGTCATCTCCGGAAGCTTTCCGCCGAGCATCTTGATCAGCCAGCGTCCTTCCTGGTTGAGGTCTGCCTCGGTGAAGCCAGTCAGCTTCTTGCAGGACTCCTTAATCAGCGAGGAAGACTCGTTTTTGTTCGCGAGGTTCCAGATCATGTAGCTGACGCCGTACGAATCCATCATGGAAACCCACTTGTTGGCTTCCGACTCGTTGCAGGCGCCGTTGCCGGATGCATCACAAATACCGTACTCGGAGACAAACACGGGGAGTCCCGCCTCGATCGCGGTCTTCATCTTTGCGCGGAGGCTGTCCTTGTGCGTTCCCGCGTAGAAATGCAGCGCGTACATGATGTTGCTGTATCCCTTGATGGGATCCTTCGCCGCAATATCCACGTCCTGAGACCATGTCGGAGTTCCGACGATAATGATGCCCTTCGGATCGTTCCTGCGGATCACGGGGATCACTTCCTCGGCGTACTTCTTGACAGTCGACCAGGAAACGCCGCCGTTAGGCTCGTTGCAGATCTCGTAAAATACGTTCTCGTACCCGGCGTACGCCTTAGACATCTCATCGAAAAATTTGATCGCCTCGGCCTTGTTCGTGTTCGGGTCGTAATCGTGAAGGATGTGCCAGTCGATGATGACATACAGGCCAAGCTGTGTCGCATACTCGACGCCGTCCTTCACAAGTTTTTTAAGTTTTGCCTTGTCGCCGCCGGCGCAGTAACCGTTCTCGTCGGTGTACATTGCAAGTCTCACGGCGTTTGCGCCCCATTCGTCGCGGATGCAGCGGAACGTGTCGAGATTGACAAACTGCGGGAACCACTGCAGTCCGTGCGTGCTTACGCCCTTGAGCTGGTAGGATTTGCCGTTTTTATCGACAATCTTCGTACCCGAAACGCTGAGTCTTCCATGCTGCGAAAGAGGATTCTCGCCCTTCGTAACCGCAGACGTAGGAATCGGCGTGGGCGTCGTAGGAATCGGCGTAGGTGTTGCAGGTACAGGCGTAGCTGTCGCGGTCGGTGTTGCGGGTGCAGGCGTAGCTGTCGCGGTCGGTGTTGCGGGTGCTTCGGTAGGCGTAGCTTCTGCCGTCGGCTCCGGTGAAGGGTCCGCGGAAGGCGTCGGCTCCTCGGACGGTACTGCCTCACCCGTAGGGCTCGGAACAGCACTCGGCGTCACCGCATCTGTGGGTTTACCGCTTTCCGTGGGAACGGGTTCCGCCGTCACGGTCGGCTCCGCGTTGTCTTTATTCTTGTTTTTTTTGTCGTTTGTTAAGATCAAAGCGATCGCCAGCCCGAGGACGATCACGGTCATGACGACCAGCGCGATCCACAGGTAACGATTTTCGCTTTTCAGCTTTTTACTGCTCGACTTGCTCATTCGAATCCTTCTTTCGTTTCTCAATGAATGCAGCCACCGTCTCCTTCGCCTCCGCCGCGAGATACAGCGATCCCGTGATCAGGAAAACATCCTTGTTTCCGGCAGATGAGAACAGTGTCTCACATATTTCGGCAAGGGAATATACGCGTTCCATGCCGAATTCTTCACACAATTTGTCGACTTCTTCCTCAGATAACGCACGCTTGTTTTCGAAGCGGTAAAAATAGATCTTGTCGGTCATTTCCGACACGACGGAAAGCATGCTGCGCACGTCCTTGTCCGCAACCATGCCGGTGATCACAGTGAGCGGACGCCCCGCGTACTCTCCTGTTTTGAACCAGTCAGCAACGGCACGCATGCACTGCGGATTGTGCCCTCCGTCAAGGAACACAACAGGCTTTGCGCACAGTTTTTCAAGCCTTGCGGGCCATTTTACGGTCTTCATGCCGCACACGATGTCGCGGTCGCTGATGTAAAAACCGTTCTCGTTGATCACGCGGATCGCTTCCATCGCAGTCGCCGCGTTGTATTGCTGGTGAAGTCCGCGAAGCGAAAGCATCACTTCAAGCCCTTTGTACGAAAAATGCTCGTATCCCGAAACGGCGGGCAGCTGCACAAGCTCGTCGCAGTCGACCACATGGATGGGCGCATCGGCTCTGCGCGCAAACTCCGTGATCACATCCTGCGCCTCTCGAACGACCGGATACACGCAGACGTCGCGTCCTCGCTTGATGATGCCTGCCTTCGCTGCGGCGATCTCGGGAATCGTGTTTCCGAGCACCTTGCAATGGTCGAGTCCGATGTTCGTGATCACACTGCACAGAGGTGCAGAAACCGCATTGGTCGGATCGTAAGTTCCGCCGAGACCTGTCTCGAGTATCACGATATCGCATTTTGCGTGACGAAAATACAAAAATGCGATCACCGTGAGAAGCTCAAACTGGTTTGCAGGCGCGAACGAGCGACCGAGATACTCGTACACTTCCGTGCCGATCCTTGCGAGGTCTTCCTTAGGAATCATCTCTCCGTTCACACGGATGCGCTCGCGGAAATCCACGAGGTACGGCGAAGTAAACAACCCGACACGGTAGCCTGCCTGCCTGAGTACGGAGTCCAAAACAGAACAAACGGAACCCTTCCCGTTTGTGCCGGCGACATGAACGCAGGGTATTGCATCCTGCGGATCATCAAAGTACCGAAGCATCGCGCGCATCCGGTACAGTCCGGCAAATGCGGAGAAGAATTCCGTATTTGTCAATCGTTCCAAAACCTGTTCGTATGTCATTGTGCTCCCTCTGTCGCCGGGATTCAAGCTTTGTTCCATGCGGCGACAATATCGGCCATAATATACAATGATCCGGTCACAAGCACAGGATAGCCCTGGCTGCGCAGTTCCTTGATCCGTTCTACCGCCTCAACCGTGGAGTTCACGGTCTCGACAGGCTTTTCAAACGGGCGAAGCACCTCGGCCAGATCCGCAGCTGGAAGCGCACGGTGGTTCGGCGCCGTCATGCACACAAACCCGATCGCAAACTGCTGAAGCATCTCGTACATCGCGGAGTAATCCTTGTCCGCCATGACGCCTGTCACGACGTAATACTTTGTGTCTCCGGAAAATGCCTGCAGCGAACGGCACAGCGCATCGATTCCGTCGGGGTTGTGTCCTCCGTCGAAAATGAGATACGGATCGGTTTTGCGCACGTCGAAGCGATACGCAAGCTTTGCGGAACGGATGCCCGCCTCGATCGCAAAATCATCGACGAGCGGAACGATGCCGCCCTGTCTCGTGCAGAGAACTTCGATCGCTTTTTGTGCCGTAGCAATATTATTTTTCTGGTAATCCGCAATCATCGCGCGGTCCTGAGGGAAGAATGCCTCATCCGCAATCGATGCGGTGTAAAGCATGTGCCGGTTCTCCTTGCACCACTGCTCCGCAGCCGCTGTCACTACGGCGGAGTTGACCGCCATAACAATTGGCTCGTGCTGGGAGGCGATGCCGAGTTTCTCGCGCGTGATCATCTCGATCGCGTTGCCGAGATACTGCGTGTGGTCCATTCCGATCTTCGTCACGACCGTAAGGCATCCCTGGCCGACATTGGTCGCGTCGTTCGCGCCGCCCATACCTGCCTCGAGCACAGTGAAATCACAGTTCTCCATTTTGAACAGGATCAAAGCGACACAGACCGCCATCTCAAACTCCGTGGGATCGATCTCATCCATTCCGGGAGCTGCCGCGGGATCCACTCCGCGAAGCGCGGATTTCAATGTCTCCACGGCGCTGACAAACTGTGCGTCGGTGATCGGCTTTCCGTCGAGCCGGAAGTAATCCGTAACTCCGTGCAGTGCCGGGGAAAGCATGGTTCCCACGTGATAGCCGGCGGCAACCAGGATGTTCGTGATCATCGTCGCGGTGGAACCCTTGCCGTTTGTTCCGACGACATGAATGATATTCTGGGAGGCTTCGGGATGTTTTAACAGCCGAAGACAGCCGTTGATGCGCTCAAGACCCGGTTTCGACACGTTTGTATGTTCGTTGCGAATAAATTGTACTGCATCCTGAAATCGCATAAGCACCTCTTTTTCGTATACGCATTCGACGATTCGTAGAAAAACCCGAGGTTCTTCCTGTCCATTACAGTGTACTTCATTTGGCGCAATTTTTCAATAGTTATTCCGATACAGAGCACTCTTCCGCAGCTGCTTCCACGACCTCGGAAACGGTTTCCGCCTTATTTTCCGCGGGCGCGCTCCAGATTCCGTTGTTGAACATAAATTTGCGGATGATCGGAAGAAGGCTGTTGCGAAGCATCATCATCGCCGCGATACTTACGGCAAATGTGCATACGGAAATGATAACCTGCGGGATCACCGTCGCCATCTTGTACGGGATGCCGAAGTATGTGAACTTGAAATACAGACACGGAATGTTCCAGATCACGGCATCGAAAAGCGCTGCCAAAACGATTCTCGCGGGCGTCGCCTTCTTGTACAGGAACAGGCCGTCCGTAGCACCCTGAAGGACGCGCACGATCGTTATTCCGTACACCATGCTGCCTGCATACAGGATGAATCCGCCGAGAATATCGGTGCATCCTGCGACAATTCCGCCGAGCGGTCCGATCGTGAAACCGGCGATCGCGCGGATGAGGAATGTAAGGCTGATCCGATAACTGCCGCCGATCGTGATCGAGAGCAGGTATTCGGTCACGAACTCGAGTGCGATGAGGATCGCCATCAGGCTCAGAAGTTTGACCGTCTGCTTGCCGAGTGAGCCGCGAGCCTCTCCGAGGTTCGCGATGTTTGCTGCATTTTTCGCTTTTACCATAGAAAAAAACTCCTTTCTGTCCCGAATCTACGCTACGAAAAGGAGTTTTCCTTAGGGTAGCAGCGGGATGCAGATCACAAACCGCAAGTCTTTCGACTTTTCGTTCCGAAGACAACTCCCCGTTCCTCGGACACTTTACGCTTGAGATCTTACTCTGCCATGAGATTCACTTGTAAAAAGAGCCGTCGCGGAAACGACAGCTCTCTTTGGTTCTTACTTACGAATACCGAGCTTCTCGATGAGCGCACGATACGCATTGATGTCCTTAGCCTTGAGATAGTCAAGAAGACCTCTTCTCTGACCAACCATCATGTAAAGACCACGGCGGGAATGATTGTCCTGCTTGTTCTTCTTCAGATGCTCGGTGAGCTCCTCAATACGTGCGGAGAGAATTGCAATCTGAACCTCTGCGGAACCGGTGTCCTGCGGGTTCTTGCCGTACTCGGCGATAATCGCTGCTTTCTTTTCCTTGCTGATCATACTTAAATCCTCCATAGATTTGAAATTGCCGAGATCCAAGTCAGGGTTGGAGAATCCGTTGACTGAGATCCGGTTGGTTTTTATGACTTCGTTACTATAACACACAATGCGTGTGTTGTAAACATGTAAAATGACGCTTTTTTGCGCTTTCTCACGCTTTTCCTGTACAATCCGCACAATTCCGCGCAAAAATGCTCTCCTGCTGCGGCGCCGCAAGCGCTTTGACAGTATCTTTCGCAAGCTGTTCGCTCAGTTCGTCGAGAGATCCGAACGTCCGCTGGTCGCGAAGCTTCTCGTACAGCGTTACGATCGCCGTCTCTCCGTAAACATCTGTGTTGATCCCCGGTATGTGCGTCTCGACCGTCACCGCATGCTCAATCCCGTCCTTTACGGTCGGGTTGTCTCCGATGTTCGTGACCGACGCGTACTCTCTGCCCCTGAGCACCGTTCTCGAGCGGTACACACCGAACGGCGGAAGGCATTTTCCCTGCGGCGGGATTTGATTGATCGTCGGAAAATTCATCGTTCTGCCGAGCTGCTTGCCCGTCACGATCTCTCCTATGACCGGGAACGGAAATCCTAAAAGCCGGTTGACTTCGGGGATATTTCCCTCAGAAAGAAGCGACTTGATTCGCGTGCTCGACACTGCCTCGTCACCGCTTGTGTGAAGCGGCAGAACCGTGCACTCGATGTGGTGCGCAGCGGCAAGCTCACGAAGTTTCCCGACGTCGCCTGTGCGGTCCTTTGCAAAGCGGAAGTTCTCTCCTACGACGATTTGAGCCGCGTGGAAGCGGTCGCGGAGCACTCCACCGACAAATTCCTCGGGCGAGAGGTTCCTGAACTCTTCCGTGAGTTCCAGGCGTTCCGTGCGTGCAACGCCGAAGCGTTTCGCCACCTCGGAACACTCGGTCGGAGTCAATAATTCCTGCGTATTCGGAGGTACCACGCAAAGAAGCACTGCCGGAAGGCCGGTTGCACGCATCTTTTCAAGAAGCTTCTGGTGCCCCGTGTGGAGTCCGTCGAATTTGCCGACGCTCACACAGCAGCGCGCCAGATGATTTTTCTCGTTGTCGACCTCGTGGTACATCGTGAGCGGAACATATCTCGAACCGCGCTTTTTGTAAATTGCGAAAAAGTCTTCATCGACGTAAACGCGGACGCTTTTTCCGGCTTCGTCGCCGCACACGTCGTACGAGTACGGGCATTCCGCAAGCGGTTCAGAACAATCGAGAAGCCAGTCTCTCTGAAGCGGATTTCCGTTTGCGAGATACTTGATATGCTCCGTAGCGATCCGCACGGGCCTGCAGGTTCTGTACATCGCGTCGATCGGAACGATGTATCTGCCGATCTCCCCGCGGTTGGTCAATTGCCTGATCTGATCGATGGTCAGCGCATTCTTAAGTTCAAAGCCGCCGCTCATCGTGCGCACCAGTGAAGTCATGCACGAGCCGCATCCGAGAGCCTCTCCGAGGTCGTTGCAGATCGTCCGGATGTACGTGCCCTTCTGGCATTTCACTCGGATCTTGTATGTCTGCTTTTCCTCGTCAAACTCAAGGATCTCGGTCTCGTAGATATTCACCGTCTTGGTGCTTCGCTCGATCGTCTGGCCTTTTCTCGCAAGGTCCATCAATTTCACGCCGTTTATTTTCCGGGCCGAATACATCGGAGTCAGCTGTTCGATCGGGCCGTGGAATTTTGCGAGTGCTTCGGCAAATGCCTCACTCGTCACGTGTGCTTCACACTCCCGCGTGACCGTGCCGTGGATGTCCTGCGTGTCGGTTGTGATGCCGAGCACGCCTGTTGCTATATACTCCTTTGGCTGCATCAAAAGTGCGTCACAGATCTTCGTGGCAAAGCCGAGGCACACCGGAAGCACGCCCTCAGCCTCCGGATCGAGCGTGCCTGTGTGACCGATCTTTTTCATTCCCAAAATGCCGCGAAGCACGGCAACCACATCGTGTGATGTGAAACCGCGCCCCTTGTTGACTAGTATGATTCCGTTCATGGTCATCCTTTGTTACAGCTGCATAAACACCATCGCGGAAATCTGGGTGAGAATATCCGCAAGATCTCCCGTAACGGTGCATCCGCCGGCGAGACGATGTCCGCCGCCTCCGAAGTTTTCGCAGATCGATGCCACGTTGACTGCGGAGATGGCACGCATGCTGATTTTGTAGGTATTTTCCGCATCCTCACGGGCAAACACAGCGACTTCAATGCCCTCCGTAAGGCGAAGCTGGTCGATGATACCCTCGGTGTCCTTGATCGCGGCGCCGAACTGCGCCATCTCGGCTGCGGACAGCGAGGAAACGATCATTTTCCCGTCGAGCATCAGCTGCGAATGAAGCAATGCATAGCCGATGAGACGGTTCTGAAGAAATGTCTTGCGGTAGAACGTGTCGTCGATCAGGCGCTGCGCGTCAACGCCCTTTGTAAGCAGGCGTCCTGCAACACGCATCGTGCGCTCGGTGCAGCAGGAATACTTGAATACACCCGTGTCATGGACGATGCCCATGTACAACGCGGTCGCGATCTCCGTATCAATCTTCTCCTCGTCGAGAAGGTTGAACAGCACCTCGCACGTCGAGCTTGCATCCGCCTCGACAACGCCTTCTTTCGCAAAATGCGTATTTGTCATGTGGTGGTCTACCACGTACACATTGCCTGCGGCCTCAACCATCTCTCTTGCGGCCGGAAAGCGGTCCGTGCTGGAGCAGTCAAGCACCACAAACAGGTCAAACGGCAGTTCCGGAGCCGTAAATGTACTGTCGATCTCCGGAATGTCTGCGAGAACGCAAAGATTTTCCGGAGGAGTCTCAAGAAATACGGAAACCGATTTCTCCGGATATTCTTTTTTGAGATACCGGTAAAGCGCCATGCAGGAGCCGACGCAGTCACCGTCCGGATGCAGATGTCCCGTGATGCCGATGGTCTGAGCATTCGAGACCGCATTCAGCAAACTATCGATCATTCTTCATCCTCCGAACTCTTTCCGTCTTCGTTCTCCGCTTCCTCAGCATCGGATTCACCCTCATGAAGCGATGCGATGATGGCGTCCATCTTCATACCGTACTCGAGGGAATTGTCCTCCACGAAAAATAACTGCGGCGTATAGCGCATATTGAGGTTCTTCGCAAGCATGGACCGAAGGAACGGTGCTGCGTTGCGGAGTCCTTCCAATGTGTCTTTTCTGGAATTTTCATCGCCGTATGCACTCACGTACACTTTGGCGGTTTTGAGGTCGGGCGCGACGTACACGTCCGTCACCATCGTGAGGGACGAGACGCGCGGATCGCGCACTTCCTCGAGGATCAGCTTGCTCAGTTCTCTGCGAACCTCGCGGCTGACGATTCTGTTTTTCGTACTGTTTTTTCTCATTCTATCTGTCCTTAATTCCCGTTATCTCGAAACCTGCTGCATCACGTAGAGCTCGACCTGATCTCCCTCCGCAATGTCGTTGAATTTCTCAAACAGGATACCGCACTCAAAGCCTGCGGCAACTTCCTTCGCGTCGTCCTTCATGCGCTTGAGGGACGCAAGATTGCCGTCGAAGATCTGCTCGCCGTCTCTGGTGATGCGGGCCTTGCAATTTCTCTGTGCCTTACCGTCGAGGATGTAAGAACCTGCGATAGTACCTACGCCGCTCGCCTTGAAGATCTGGCGGATCTCGGCGTGACCGATCACAACCTCCTCGTATACCGGATCAAGCATACCCTTCATAGCCGCTTCGATATCGTCGATCGCGTTGTAGATTACGGAGTACAGACGCACGTCTACCTTCTCGCGCTCTGCCGTATCCTTTGCTGTGTTGTCCGGCTTAACGTTGAAACCGATGATGATCGCGTTCGATGCGCTTGCAAGCGTGACGTCGGACTCGTTGATGTTGCCTACGCCGCCGTGGATGCAATGCACACGGATCTCGTCGTTCGAAAGCTTAAGCAGGGACTGCTTCACAGCCTCCACGGAACCTGCAACGTCCGCCTTTACGATGATGTTGAGGTCCTTCATCTCACCTGCAGCAACTGCGTCGGAAAGGCTCTCGAGCGAAAGCTTCTGCTTCGTCTCTGCGATGAGCTTCTCCTTGCTCTGTGCGATGTATGCTTCGGAAATATTCTTTGCTTCCTCGTTATTTTCCGTAGCGATCATGATGTCGCCCGCGTTCGGAACACTGTTCAGACCGAGGATCTCAACAGGCGTCGAAGGCGTTGCTTCCGTAACCTTCTCACCCTTATCGTTGATCATCGCGCGGATCTTACCGAACGAAGCACCGATTGCCACCGTCTCGCCGACATGGAGCGTACCCTTCTGAACCAAAACGGTTGCAACGGGACCGCGGCCCTTGTCGAGCTTGGCCTCGATCACGAGACCTCTTGCGCGGCGGTTCGGATTGGCACGAAGCTCCAGCACATCCGCCGAGAGGAGGATCATCTCGAGAAGGTTCTCGATACCCTCGCCCTTCTTTGCGGAAACGCGGCAAGTAACGATGTCGCCGCCCCACTCCTCGGACACAAGGCCCTGCTCGGAGAGTTCCGTGAGAACGCGGTCGGGGTTCGCACCCTCTTTATCCATCTTGTTGATCGCAACGACGATCGCAACACCTGCCGCCTTGGCATGGTTGATCGCCTCGATCGTCTGCGGCATTACGCCGTCATCTGCAGCAACTACGAGCACTGCGATATCGGTAGCCATAGCACCGCGCAGACGCATTGCGGTAAATGCCTCATGACCGGGCGTATCGAGGAACGTTATCTTTCTGCCGTTCTTCTCGACCATGTATGCACCGATGTGCTGCGTGATACCGCCGGCTTCCTTCGCCGCAACATGCGCGGAACGGATCGCATCAAGAATGGAAGTCTTGCCGTGGTCAACATGACCCATGACACAGACAACCGGAGGACGCATGACAAGGGAATCCTCGGGATCCTCGATGTCCTTGGTCAGCTCCTCGACCATGTCGACGACCTGCTCCTTCTCAACGATGTAATTGTACTCAAGTGCAATATCCTCGGCCTCCTCGAAGGAGATTTCCGAGTTGATGTTGTAGAGCTTGCCGGAGAGGAACAGCTTCTTGATGATCGCGGAAGCATTCTGCTTCATCTTGTCTGCCAGTTCCTTGATGGTGATCACCTCGGGGATCGTGATGTTCTTGATCTCGTTCGGATCCTCTTCCTTCTTCGGCTCCACCTTCGGCATGATGAACGCACCCTTGCGGTTTACGTCCTTCTTCGGCGTCGCATTCTTGCGTCCGCCCTTTCTCTTGTCATCATTGTCAAAATCGCGGTTGTTGCGGTTCTTGTCGCGGTCGCGGTTATTGTATGCGGCTGCGCGCTGCTCGCGGTTGATCTCACCAGCGAAATCAGCCTTGATCGTGCTGTTCTGACCGCTGCGGTTGTCGTTTCTTCTCTGGAACGTTCTTCTCTCGCCGGAATCCTTGTCCTTGTCAAATCCCTGCGGGAATCCGCCTCCGCGGTTCATTCCGTTCATACCGCCGCCGGCCGGTCTGCGGAATCCGCCCTGACCCTGTCCCTGGCCCTGACCCTGCCCGTCACGGTTGTACGGCGGTCTGCTTCCGTCCGAAGGACGTCTGTTGCCCTGGCCGCCCTGTGCGGGACGATTGCCGCGGTTGTTGATAAAGTTTCCGGAGCTGTCTCTCGGAGCGCGATACGAAGAGTTGCCCTGACGGCGATCTCCGTTTCCGCGGTTGTTGTTCTCACTTCCTGCGGGCTTCTGACCGTAGTCGCGGTACACGTTCTCACGTCTCGGAGCAACCGGTGCAGCGGGCTTTGCAGGTGCTGCGGGCTCCTCTTTCTTCTCTGCCTGCGGAGCTTCCGGTGCGGGCTCAGCCTTCGACGCAGCCGGTTCCTTCTTCTCCTCGGTCTTCTCAACGATCACAGGCTCCTCGTTCTGCACGGGCATCGTCTTCTCGGCAGCGGAACCCGGACGCTTGAGACGTCTTCCTCCGTCGTCGAAAATCGGGCCCTCGTAGAGGACCATATCACCGTTGTCGCCTTTTTTATAAAACTCATTGCCCTTGCGCACGATAGGATTGCGGTCCGCATCGAACAGCGAGCGTTTCGGCTCGAGTCTCTTGTGGTTCTCATCGTACAGCGGTCCGTTGTAGGCCGTAAAATTTCCGCCCTTGTCGATGCTGTAGATGACACCGTCCTTCTTTACGACGCGGTTTCCCTTGTCGTCATAGCGCGCATGCGAGCGCTTCTCGTCGTCCTTGCGGTCAACGGGTCTGCGTTTCCGTTTCCCGAAGAGCGTGACGGCAATTTTCACCTCCGCATCCTCGTCGTCAACAAAGCTGCCGGCGCTTTTTACGTCGCAGCCGTGCTCACGGAGATACATCATCATCTCCTTGTAGGATGCATCGATTTCCTTGCACAGATCACCGAGCTTGATATTTGCCATTTACTGTCCTCCACTTGATTGAGTCTCGTATTTCCCCCGGCAGTATCCTGCCGTTTCGATCATTTATTTTCCACTGCCTTGCGGAACGCATCCGCAAAACCTTCCGTCAGAAGAGCCGCGCAAACGCGCTCGCCCTTTCCGATTGCCGTCCCTAACGTTTCCTTGGTTCCGAACGTCACCAAGGGAACGCCGTAATGGAACGTGATGTTGCTTAAATCCTTCTTCGCATTGTTTGAAGCGTCCTCCGTGACGATCACCAGCTTTGCGTCTCCGCTTCTCACGGCCTGTTCAACCGCAAAATTTCCGGAAGCCACGGCGTGTGCCTTCTGCGCAATGCCAAGAAGCGAAAGCGCTTTATTGCTGTTCATCTCCGATCTCCTTCCGAAGCCGGTCGTATACCTCCTCGGGAACATCCACGTGCAGCGAGCGCGAGATAGCTTTCGTCTTGCGCGCCGCATCGAAGCATGCTGAATTGCGGCAAATGTACGCTCCGCGTCCGTTCTTCTTGCCGGTCACATCGAGCTCGATCGCTCCCTCCGGCGTGAGGATCACACGGATCAGTTCCTTCTTCGGTTTCATCTCACCGCAGCCGTTGCAGCGGCGAAGCGGGATATTTTTCTTGATCATAGGACCGTCCCTTCCGATCAAACGAGCCCCTCAGCCTGGGATTCGCTCTTGATATCGATCTTGTAACCGGTCAGACGTGCTGCAAGACGCGCGTTCTGACCCTTGCTTCCGATTGCAAGCGTAAGCTGGTCGTCCGGCACGATAACGTTGGCGAGACGCTCTTCCTCGATCACGTCTACAGAGACAACCTCCGCCGGAGACAGCGCGTTTGCGATGAGCTGTGCCGGGTTGTCGCTCCAGTTGATGATGTCGATCTTCTCGCCGTTGAGCTCATCAACGACAGCGTTTACGCGGCTGCCGTTAACGCCGACGCATGCACCGACCGGGTCCACCTTGGGATCGTTCGAGTACACGGCCATCTTCGTACGCTTTCCTGCCTCGCGGGAAAGAGCCTTGATTTCTACGGTACCGTCGGCAACCTCAGCCACCTCGTTCTCGAAAAATCTCTTTACAAGCTCAGGATGTGTACGGGATACCACGATGCGCGGTCCCTTGGTCATATCCTTAACTTCAACAACATATACCTTCACACGGTCGCCGGTGCGGAATACCTCGCCCGGGATCTGCTCGGTGTCGATCAGCGAAGCGTCTACCTTGCCGAGGCTGATGATGACATTTTTCTTGGAATACTTCTGAACAATACCAGTGACAACTTCCTTCTCCTTGTCGCAGTACTGTCCGAAGAGAACCTTGCGCTCCTCCTCACGAAGCTTCTGCACGATCACCTGCTTTGCCTTACCTGCAGCGATACGTCCGAAATTCTTCGTCTTAACGTCGAAGCTCACGGTGTCACCCACAAAGATCTCGCGGAGCGGGAACGCAGCCTTTGCCTGCTCAAGCGTAAGCTCGGTCTCAGGGTCGATCACCTCGTCAACAACCTTCATGTCGCGCATGACATCGTAAGCGCCGGTCTCCGGATCAATGTGAACACGGATGTTGTCGCTCTTGCCGTACTCGTCCTTGCACGCCGCAAGAAGCGAATCCTCGATCGCCTTCAAAAGTACGTCCTTCTTGATGTCGCGCTCCTTCTCGATCATGTCGAGAGCGGTGATCAGCTCCTTAAAATCTTCCTTCTTCAGCTCTTCAGCAGACTTCTTCACTGCCTTTTTCATGATGTTCCTCCTTTATTCTGATTCGTTTTTCCTTTTTTCGCACGAATGTTATTCTTCTGTCTCTTCCTCATCGACAAATGCCTGTCGGATCAGGCTTATGTTCGACTTCTCTACGGTGATCTCGCCGTCCCCGGTCTCTACAGTCACGTCTTTTGCTGTATATGAGACAAGCGTCGCCGTCATTTCCTTCACGCCGTTTACAGCGCGGAACAGCCTGATCTCAATCGGCTTTCCGATGTTTCGGTCGTAATCCTTGGGTTTCTTCAGAGGTCTCGTAAGACCGGGCGAGCTGACTTCCAGGATATACGCATCTTTCAAAAAATCCGCCTCATCCAGCAGGTCGCTGAGCGCTCTCGAAACCGTCTCGCAATCACCGATCGTGATCCCGCCCGGCTTATCGATGTAAGCACGCAGATACCAGTTGCCTGCCTCCTTCACGTACTCGACGTCAACCAGCTCAAAACCGTACTGTTCAAGGATCGGAGTCACAAGTTTTTCCGTCCGTTCCTCATACTCTCTGACCGAAGCCATAGTTCCTCCGTTCGGCAGTCCGATGACCGCCTTACATAAACATGAGAGTGGGCCGTTTCGACCCACTCTCACATTGACTACAAGTTACGCTAAGCATAATAGCACAGTGCTTCGGAAAATGCAAGCATTATTTTTCGTCCTCTTCCGTAAGCTCCTGAGCTGCCAAAGCCTCTGCTTCCGCCTTTGCATTCTTGCGGTTGCGCAGCGCTCTTCCGGCAAGTACGCCGACCACTGCCACAAAGATGTAGAAAATGTACCATCCCGCCTCGCGCAGGAATTCCAAAACGACTCCCATTCCGTTCCTCCTTAGGACTTTCTGCGGTTCGCAAGTTCCTTGACGATGTCGTTCCAGTCGACATCACACTCAACCATGAGAACCATCAGATGATACAGGTAATCCGCGATCTCGTACTTGAGCTCCTCCGCGTCGGGGTTCTTGGCCGCGATCGTGATCTCGGTCGCCTCCTCGCCGCACTTCTTGAGAATCTTGTCGATTCCCTTCTCAAAGAGGTAATTCGTGTACGAACCTTCCTTCGGGTTAACCTTGCGGTCCATAATGATATTGTAATCCTCCGTCAACACCGTAAGCGGGTTGAAGTCGGCAAATTCCTTCTTGCAGAGCTCCGTGAAGAAGCAGGACGGATTTCCGGTGTGGCATGCGACGCCGAGCTGGTGAACCTTCGCAAGCAGCGTGTCGCTGTCGCAGTCGATGCGAAGCTCCTTCACGAACTGGTAATGTCCGCTCGTCTCGCCCTTGACCCAGAGTTCACTGCGGCTTCGCGACCAGTATGTCATGCGGCCGGTCTCGATCGTCTTGTTGAAGGCCTCCTCGTTCATGTACGCAACCATCAGTACTTCGAGCGTGCGGTAATCCTGAACAACCACGGGGATCAGTCCGTTCGCATCGGTCTTCATGTCCTTGAAAGCAACTGAAGACTCAAGGCAGCGCGTGTTCAGTCCGCTGTCGCGAAGCGTACGCTTCACCTTGAGGATATTCTTGTTCTCGTAGTAGTTTGTTGCAACACCGCAGCAGTTTGGAAGCGAAAGAAGCGTTTCGACATCGTTGCGGACAAGGCTGTCGCGAACCAGAACCGGCAGCGGGCATCCCGTGAGAATGCGGCTCATCGCCGGCGAAACGGTCACATGCTTGAGCAGGAATTTTGCGACGCCAAGGTCCTTAAGCTCCTGCAGCAGTTTTTCGCTCTCGTACGCATGCTCGGGCTTATCGACGTCCGCGTTGAATTCAACCACGATGCGGTCGCGGCCGAAACGGTCGATCGCCTTGCGGACCTCCTCCTTCGGGAAGCTTCTCTCGTAGGGAATCACAACGTAGGATGCGCCCGTGTAAAGAGCTTTCTTAATATCCTCGAAACGCTTTACA
The DNA here is from genome assembly GCA_017561985.1 of Lachnospiraceae bacterium. The sequence continues at coordinate 69,963 of JAFZAZ010000014.1, read as the reverse complement.
ACGCAGCCGAGGTACAGCGGAATGTCAACCTTGCGAAGCAAAAGCTTGACGGTCTGCAGAAAATGCATCTGCGTCGTCTCGTTGTCATCGTAATTGTAGATGTACAGTCCGTCGGCTCCGTTCTGCTCGTAGCTGATAGCCGTTTCCAGCACCGACGCGGAAAATGCATTTTCCGCATTGATGTATGCAATGATCGATTTCTCCATAATTTCCCAAAACTCCTGTGTCAGATGGTTCCCTTCGTGGACAGAACGCCCGATACGCGCGGGTCGATCGCCGTCGCCATGTCAAGCGCCTTCGCAAACGCCTTGAACATCGCCTCGAGGATGTGATGATTGTTGTCGCCCGAGAGCATGCGGATGTGAAGGTTCATGCCCGCGGTGTACGAGATTGCGTAGAAGAACTCCTTCGCCATCTCGACATCCATCTCGCCGAGCTTGTCGACGGTCGTCGTTACGTCGTACACGAAGTACGGGCGTCCGGAGAGGTCGAGCGCGCACATCACAAGCGTCTCGTCCATCGGAAGAAGGAAGCTTCCGTAGCGTGCGATTCCCTCTTTGTTGCCGAGAGCCTCGCGGATCGCGGTTCCGATCACGATACCCACATCCTCGATCGTGTGGTGCGAATCCACGACAAGGTCACCCTTCGCCTGAAGCTTCAGGTCAAAAAAGCCGTGTCTCGCGAACCCCGAGAGCATGTGGTCAAAAAAGCCGATGCCTGTGTTGATCTCGTAAACACCCGTGCCGTCCAGGTTGAGCTCGCACGTAATGTCCGTCTCCTTGGTCTTGCGGGTGATCACTGCCTTGCGCTCTTTCTCGCTCATTTTACTCCTCCTCTTCTTCAAACCGCACTGCGATCGAATTTGCATGTGCGGTGAGTCCCTCCGCCTCGGCGAAGGTGACGATCTTTTTGTAAACCGGTTCCAAAGCTTCGCGGGAATAACAGATCACGCTACTCTTCTTGATGAAATCATCCACCGAGAGCGGCGAGAAGAAACGCGCCGTTCCGTTCGTCGGAAGGATGTGATCCGGTCCCGCAAAATAATCGCCGAGCGGTTCGCTCGAGTATTCCCCGAGGAAGATCGCTCCCGCGTTTTTAATGTATGTCATCGTCTGCATCGGATCCTTCGTGAGAATCTCAAGGTGCTCGGATGCAATGTCATTTGCCGCATCGATCGCCGACGCCATTGTGTCCGCAACGAAGATGCAGCCGAAGTTTTCGAGCGACTGCTCGATCGTCTCTTTGCGAGACAGTCTTGCGGTCATTCGGTCAACCCAGGCGCTCACCTGCCCGGCAAGCTCGCGGCTCGTCGTCACCAGGATTGCGGAAGCCATCGCGTCGTGCTCGGCCTGGCTCAGCAAATCCGCTGCAACGAAACGAGGGTTCGCGGTCTCATCCGCAAGCACGAGAATCTCGCTCGGGCCGGCGATCGAGTCGATACCGACGCTGCCGTAAACTGCCTTCTTCGCAAGCGCAACATAGATATTTCCGGGTCCGACAATCTTGTCGACGCGCGGAATCGATTCCGTTCCGAACGCAAGCGCTGCAATTGCCTGTGCGCCGCCGATCTTCGCGATCTTCGTAACTCCCGCCTCGACAGCGGCAACGACGGAAGTCGCATTGAGCTCGCCGCCCTTCTGCGGAGGCGTCACCATGATGATCTCCGGAACACCCGCAACTTTCGCGGGGATGATGTTCATCAAAACGCTCGACGAGAGAACCGCACGTCCGCCGGGAACATACACGCCTACTCTCGCGATCGGGGTCACGCGCTGGCCGAGGAAAATGCCCTCGCCGGTTTCGAACCAGCTGTTGCGGCGCTGTCTCATGTGGAACGCACGGATATTTTCCGCAGATTCACGGATGACCGACAGAAGCTCGGGATCGATTGCCTTGTATGCCGCATCGATCTCCTCCTGCGTCACCCAGATGGCGTCCTTCGTCATCGTAACGCCGTCAAATTTCGCCGTGTACTCGAACAGCGCCGCGTCGCCGCGCTTCTTTACGTCCGCAACGATCTCGCTCACTTTCTCCTGCTGTACGGCAAATGCATCGGTGCTTCTCTTCGCAAGCGAATCGAGAAACTCCTGCTTCGTGTTTTGATTGAGTTCAATGATCTTCATTTATGTCTCCTGCAATCAGCCGAGTACCGCACGTACGTCGGCGATCAGTTTCTGTATTCTGTCCTGCTCCATTTTCATGCTCACCTGGTTTACGACCATGCGCGCGGAGAAAGGAACAATCTCGGCAAGAATTGCCAGTCCGTTCTCCCGAAGCGTCGAGCCGGTCTCCACGATATCCACGATGACATCGCTGAGTCCTACGATCGGCGCAAGCTCGATGGAACCGCTGAGCTTGATGATCTCCGCCGTCTGGTGAAGAACATTCGTAAAATAATCCGTGGCAATGTTCGGATACTTCGTAGCCACACGGATGCGTCTGCCGCTTCCGAGAAGCTCTCTCGCGCTCTCGGGGCCCGCCACACACATGCGGCAGCGACCGAATCCGAAGTCGATCACTTCGTAAAGCTTCTTGCCTTCCTCCATGATCGTATCCTTGCCGACGATACCGATATCCGCAGCGCCGTGCTCTACATACGTCGGAACATCTCCCGCCTTTGCGAGGAAGAATTTCATCTTCTTTTCCTCGTTCGTGAAGATCAGTTTTCTGGTGTCGGGATCGTTCATCTCATCGCATGAGATCCCGGCCTTCCCGAGTACTTCCATCGCTTTTTTCGCAAGTCGTCCCTTTGCAAGGGCAACAGTTATATATTCCATACCTATTCTCCCTTCGCATCATCCGTACAACCGACGGCGTCGACATCGTCATCGCGGAACACGACAACGGTCTTTCCCTCGCTGCGCAGCTTGCATGCAAGCTGCATCGCTTCCTTCTCGTTTCCTTCGCTATACTTGACGACAGTGCGCTCTGTAACAGATTCGGAGTACCCTTCCTGACGCTCCAGAACGAGCTGCAGCGAGTCGATAGTCACCGACATACCGATTGCAGGCATAGGTCTTCCGAACTGTTCCGCAAGCGAATCGTAACGTCCGCCCGAGGCAATCGCCTCGCCGGTTCCGTACGTGATCGCACGGAAAATGATACCCGTGTAATAGCGGTATTTGCTGAGCATTCCGAGGTCAAACGAAATGTAACGCTCCACACCGTATTCCCTGAGGTAATCGACAAGTTTCTTAAGTCTTTCGAGGCACATGCGGGCGGCTTCGTTGTCCGTCATCGCCTCTGCACGGTCAAGAACGTCCTCCGAACCGAACAGTTCCGGAAGAGCAAGCAGAAGCTCCGCAGTTTTTCCTGTAATGTTGCGCTCCGCCAGGAAATCCGAGATGCCGAAGAGGTTTTTGTTCTTCACCCTGAGACGAAGTTCTTCCTCATCTTCGGCGTTCAGACCGCACTCATTTACGATGGCGCGGAAGAAACCGGCGTTGCCGATCTCCACCTGAAACTCCTTAAGCCCTGCGCTCTTGAGGCACTCAACCGTGAGCGCCACTACCTCAGCGTCCGCCATCACAGAGTCGTCTCCGAAGAGCTCAACACCGGACTGCGTCGTCTCCTTGAGGCGAAGCTGGTAACCGGAGTTGTTGATGTATGTATTTCCCGAATAAAAAAGGCGGATCGGACGGTCGCTACCGCGGAAGTACGTCGCTGCACAGCGCGCGATCTGCGGCGTCATATCGGGGCGAAGCACAAGTGTGTTTCCGTCGCGCTCGATAAACTTGTACATGTCCTTCGAGGGAACCGTGCCGCGCTCGCTCGAGAATACATCAAAGTACTCAAACGAAGGAGTCTGGATCTCCTCATATCCGAACCGTTCCATGCAGGAACAAATATCGTTGTTGATACGTCTCATCTCGCGGCGCTCGGCACCGTAGATATCTCTTACTCCTTCCGGCGTATGTAATAACGGGATCATATGTTTCTCCTTTACTTTATCATGGTAAAGTGTTAGCGTGCTAATCAGTTAGCATATTGAACCGAATTATACATGCCGCAAACCATATTGTCAAGAAAAAATGCAATTATTTTTCGGATTCTTCCAAATAATCGTTGACGAACTCCAGATAATTCAAAAACGGCTCGGAAGGCATCTCGTAAAGATACTTCGGATTCAGCTCGTCGAAACGCACGCTCTTGCTTCCGCGCGGTTTCGCTTCCTTCTCCGCGTTGAAAAAACCGGTTTCCTCGTCCGCAACGTCGTTTCCGCGCTCATAAAAACGAACAACTTCCTCGCAGTTCATGAAGTACACGAGCTCGCGCTTGCTGTAGTATATAAGCAGAAAAGCAACGCCGCCCTGTCTGGAGAACTCCTTCATGTATCGATATTGGTGCTCGTGAATATTCTGAAGCGCGAACGTGTCGGTCGAGCACTCCTTACAGTCAAAACACAGCGCTACGCCCTGCGCGATCCCGATGTAATCGACGGTACTCTTGCGGTCAAAGTACGCAAGAGTAATATGACGGTTGTCGCGGTCGATATCGATCGGCGTGATCGGCGTGGGAATCTTCTGCACAAGAGCCGTGCCGCGCTCGCGGTACACTTCGTTCGTGCGGTTTATGATGTCCTCAAAAAACGATCCCCTCAGACCCCGGGACTTCCAGGTAGCCATAGCCGTCTTCCCCTTTCTTCGGAAATTCGCCGAGCATGATCTCGAAAAATGTATCGGGCACCAGTCCTGTCACCGTCTCTCCGGCAAGTTCCGAAAGTCCTTCCGGAAGCTCCTCCGGGAACACATACGCATACGCAAAAAGCTGCTGTCCGTGGAGGTGATACCGGCTTCGGAAGTACGCCGTCGTGTCCGCATCGGTCGGCAGGTACTTCGGATCCCCGATGACCGGATGCCCGAGGAACTTGCACACGCTTCGGATCTGGTGCGATTTGCCGGTGAACAGCCGCACGCGCACAAGCGTAACGCGACGGTTCGAAACGACCGGCACGACCTCCGTGTGCACCGGAACGCACCCTTCCGAAGGCTCGCGGAAGATCTTCACGGTGTTGCTCTCCTCATCCTTGGAGAGATACAATTTGGCATCGACAGGCTTCTGCATGATGCCCTCGACAAGCGCAAAATAAAACTTCGCAACGCTTCTTCCGCGCATGATCTGTGCCATTCCCTGCGCACCGCGCAGCGTCTTCGCAAACCACACGATACCCGCGGTATTGCGGTCAAGACGGTTGCAGATGCCCGGCGTGAACGCGCGCAGCGATTCGTTTGTGATATCGCCGCGCTCCGCGAGGTATTGAAGCATCATCTCGTTCAGCGAATCATCTCCTGCCTCGGCCTTTTGCGACAGCACGCCGACCGGTTTAAACACTGCCATCAGATCCTCGTCCTCATATACGATGGACGAATCCTCGACTGCATTTTTCGAAAAATGCAGTTCGCTCGTCACGTCCGAAGGCACGCCGCTCATCTTCGCGTATGTATCGTCCGAGAAGAATACGGAGATCACGTCGCCCGCGCGCAGCGTCTCGTTTCCGTCCGCCTTCGCATGGTTGAGCGTGATATTCTTCTTGCGAAGCATTTTATACAGAAAACCGGTTCCCGCATTGGGAAGAAGGCGCTCTAAGTAACGAACAAACCGGCGCCCCTCCTCCTGCGACTGTACGGTAATTTCTTTCATAGTTTCTCCCTGTCTTTACATTTACACCAGGATCATTCGGATGAACTCCGTGACAACCTCGGGTATTTCATCCGTGCGTTCGCGTAGCGACTCGATCCGCTCCGTCATTTCCTTTTCCGTTTCAAAGATATGCATATGAACCGTCGTTCCGCGCTTTTTGCAGGAATCCGTAAAATACGAGAGGATTTCTTTCTTCTCCTTGTCCTTCGCATTTTCCGAATACCCGACAAGCTCGGTGCCGTTTACGTACAATGCGTCCAGGTGCATTATGCTCTTTGAGGACGTGAACACCAGGTCGGAATACAGTATTCCGTTCTCTCCTGCCGCATCGCAAAATGTCTTGTACGTCTCCGCGGAAAGCGACTTGTACGGTGCAAAAACAATGCCGTTCACAAGCGCTTTAGCACCGGGAAGCACGCCGAGCACGGCGAACACCGTGAGGAGATTCTTCGTTGTTCCCGTCGCAAAATATCCGCACAAAAACAGCCCGACGGAGATCGCTGCGATCACGCCGGTCCACAGAAACTGGCGGCTCTTTTTATAACGGATATAACCGTTCGTACCTTTGGTCATTCGTAAGCTCCTTATCGTTCGGTCGGTTCCGCAAAACAGCTTATTTCCGTGTCAGTTCCGTGAAGCTGCGGATATGCGCGTCGGAACGGGCGATGATCTCGTCCATGCGCTCCTCTGAATACGGGTCGTAAACCGAGCACACATACATTCCCGCGCGATGTCCCGACTCGATTCCCGGCAGGATGTCCTCGAAAACGATGCACTCTGAAGGGTCCACGCCGAGGTCTTCCGCGACGAGAAGATAAATGTCCGGTGCGGGCTTGCCGCGCTTGATCTCGCACGCCGAGTGAATGCTGTCCATGTACTGCGAAAGCCCTGTCGCGTTCAGCACGGCATCGAGCAGTTCCCACGAGTTGGAGGTCGCAATCCCTGTCTTAATGCCTGCCGCGCGGAGTTTCTGAAGGTACTCGATCACTCCCGGCTTAGGGAACACCTTCGTGCGATAATACTCCATCGCCATGTCGTTCCATGTGCTCATGATATCTTCAACGGAATCTTTGATGCCGTAATTTTCCTTGAAATATACGGCGGTCTCCGCAAAACTCATCCCTTCGATGCGCTCCTGCAGATCCTCCTCAAAAGGGATTCCGTGTGCACCGAGGTAAGCAATATCGATATCACGCCACATCCACATCGAATCGACAAGCGTGCCGTCGAGATCGAATATCGCCGCCGTAAAATCGGTCTTCATACTTATCCTTTCAACGCCTTCCGAAGCTCTTCGATCGCGACCTCGCGGTATTCGCCGGGCGCAAGATCCTCCGGAAGCGTCAATCCTCCCATCTGTATTCGCGTCAGTTTCAAAACCTGACTTCCGACCTTCTCAACCATCCTCTTGACCTGGTGGAATTTTCCTTCCGTAATGGTGAGAAGTATCGTCGTTGTTGCTTCGTCACTGTCTGCAACAATTGCCTTCGCGGGCGCCGTCACAAAGTCTCCGAGGTCGAGTCCGCCCTCGAGCATGCGGCATTGCGCATCTCCTATTTTCCCTTCGCACACCGCGCGATATGTCTTCGGAACATGTTTTTTCGGTGACAAAAGCTCATGTGAAAGCGCTCCGTCATTTGTGATCAGCAAAAGGCCTGTCGTGTCGCGGTCAAGTCTTCCCACCGGAAAATACTCCTCCGGCCGGATACCTTCAATCCGATCCGTGACCGTCTCTTCCCTGCTGTCTCTCGAAGCACTGAGAAGTCCTGCGGGCTTGTTCATCAGAAAATACCGGTACTTTGCGTACGCAACCGGCTCGCCCTTTACGCATACAGAACCGCTCTCGGCATCGACCTTCCGGTCGGAATCGCGACAGATGATGCCTTCCACCGTGACAAGTCCCGCGCGAATGATCTCCTTCGCTGCCTTGCGGCTCGCGGCATGTCCGGTCTCAGCAAGAAGCCGGTCCAATCGCATTGTCTGTGTCGTCGCCACGATACTTTCATCCTCCGTATGCGGGTTGCCCAATCAGGTTTTTCCCGGTCACATCATGCGCCATCCCGGCAGATACCGGTTTTTGAACGATTCTCCCTTGACCTTCGCAAATCCGAGCGGATGTCCGTCGACGCAAACCAAAACATCGCCGTCCGCGATCGGAATATCGGGATTGATCGTCTCACATTTTAAGTATTTGACGACATTCGGGTCGTCCGCAACAAGTGAGCATACATTCGGAAACTCCGATGCGCGAAGTCCCATCGCACACGCCTGGCTCGGCGCAAAATGCTCTTTCTTGAGTTCTCCGAGCAACCATCCCTCTCGAAGCACACGAAGTCCTGCGACATCCGGCATCTCCTCCGGAAGAAGGTTGACTCTCTCTGCAGTGACGCGGATGCGCTCCGCAGGGATTCGCTTACGTCCCTCCGGGCTAAGCGTTGCAAGCCAGTCGCTCACCGCCTCGGGCGTCTTGGTTGAAGTCGGGCGCTGCGGACCTCTTCTGGCATTTTTCCTGCCGCGTGTGCGCTCGGATCGAACTGTGCGCGGCGCGTAGATCGTCTCATCGTAAGCATCTTCACGCTTTTTAAACCGCGCGAGGAAGTGTCCTTCGCCCTCGAGGCGATGCGGGAACAGTCGAACGCACTTTGTGAGGTTTTCGTCCGGTTCCTCCATCCATTCGGGGCGTCCTTTCAAAAAGCCGTACGATTCGTAGTCGGCTTTCCTTCCCTCCGGGATTGCTTCGAGAAGCTCCATCTCGGGAAAACTGCGAAGCACCCACGCGACGGTCTCCTCGTCCTCCAAAGGCGCGAATGTACACGTCGAGTACAAAAGCTGCCCTCCGGGTTTGAGCATTGCGATCGCCTGCGGCAGGATTTCTTTTTGAAGCTTGTTGTAATACCCGGTGCCGTATTGCTCCCAGTTTTTCATGATCTCGGGCTGCTTGCGGAACATTCCTTCTCCCGAGCACGGAGCATCGACAAGGATCTTGTCAAAGTACATCGGAAAACGCTCCGCGAGCTTATTTGCAGGCTCGCTCGTCACGACAATATTGGTCGCGCCGAACAGCTCAAGATTCTTGAGAAGAGCTTTTGCGCGCGTCGCCGAGATGTCGTTTGCGACAAGCACGCCGGTGCCTTTGAGCTTTGCAGCCAGCTCGGTGCTCTTGCCTCCGGGCGCCGCACAAAGGTCAAGAACGCGGTCTCCCACCTCGATCGGAAGAAGATTTGCGGGCGTCATCGCCGACGGCTCCTGCAGGTAATAAAGCCCCGCGTAGTAATACGGATGTTTCGAAGGCATGTCCTCCGCTCCGTAGTAAAAACCGTTTTTAATCCAGGGAACGTTACGCAGCGAGAAATCAGAAAGCTTCACGAACTCCTCGGGCGATAACTTGAGCGTATTTACGCGAAGCGCCGAGCTGACACGTCGGTCAAAGCACGCACGATACCTGAGAAATTCCTCCTCGCCGAGCTGTTCGCGCATTCGGTTTTCAAAAGCTTCGGGTAATCTCATCCCTTGGTTCCTGCCTTGTTGATAATCATTACATTTTCCGAAGCGAGGCACACTCACTTCGCCACGGACTGTATTTCATTGCCTCACTGCGCGTCACACCGTCGTCTGCGCGTGATAACCTTCTGCGATGATATCGAGTTCCGTCGCAAAATGACGCAGCTTCTCGATATCCTTCTCCTCGTAGATTCGGAAGAATTCCTCCTGAATGCGCACTGCCTCGCGATGGCTCGCAAAGCGATACAGATTCTGAATTGTAAGGAGAATGTCGTTGACGATGCGCTCTTCCTCGAAGCGCTGCTCGCGCGCCGCCGTGATCTCGTCGCGGATCTCCGAAAGCTCGCGGTCGGTGTTGATCATCTCGTCCGCAACGTGCTGCAGTCTGTCCTTCAGTTCGTCCGGAATGTTGCCGCGGTATTTGTACTGCAGCGAATGTTCGATCGTCGACCAGCAGTTCATGCCGAGCGTACGGATCTGAATCTCCGCATTGAGCGTCTTCGGACCGTCTACCATCTGAACCGTGTAGCGGATCTTCAGGTGATAGCTGCGGTAGCCGCTCGACTTCGGAACAGCGATATAATCGGCTTCGTCGACCACTTCCATGTCCGTTCTGCGCTTGATCATGTCGGCAACGACATAGCAGTCCTCCACGAACTGGCAGATCAGGCGGATTCCGGCGATATCGGTCATCTCCTCCTCGAGACGCTCGAGCGGGATCTTCTTGCGGCTGCATTTTTCGATGATGCTCGCGATCGTTTTGACACGTCCGGAGATCAGCTCGATCGGACAATAATCGTCCTGCTTCCGCAGTGATTTCTGTATATGCGTGAATTTGATCACAAGCTCGTCAACGGCAAGCGCGTACGGCTCAAGGATCTCTCTCCATAATTGTATCTCCATATCTTCTCCTTGCCCCGCAACAATCAGTTCTTGAAACTGTGGATCGGCGCGGGGATCCGTCCCGTTCTTCCGACAAATGCGCTGCAGTCAAACGTGTTGACAGGCATGATCGGCGCGTACCCGAGCAACCCTCCGAACTCCGCCGTATCGCCCACCGTCTTACCGATGACGGGGATCAGGCGCACCGCCGTCGTCTTCTGGTTGACCATACCGATCGCCATCTCATCCGCAATGATTCCCGAGATCGTCGACGCCGACGTGTCTCCGGGGATTGCGATCATATCGAGACCTACCGAGCAGACACAGGTCATCGCCTCAAGTTTCTCAAGCGTGAGGCATCCTGCGTTGACCGCATCGATCATTCCCTGGTCCTCACTGACCGGAATGAATGCGCCGCTGAGGCCTCCGACATATGAGGACGCCATGACGCCGCCCTTCTTTACCTGGTCGTTCAAAAGTGCAAGCGCCGCCGTCGTTCCGGGTGCGCCGGGATGTTCCAGACCGATCTCCTGCAGGATCTCCGCAACCGAATCGCCGACTGCGGGTGTCGGAGCAAGCGAGAGGTCAACGATTCCGAACGGAACACCGAGCATCTCGGAAGCTCTCTTTGCAACGAGCTGGCCGACTCGCGTGATCTTGAACGCGGTCTTCTTGATGGTCTCGCAAAGCACCTCAAAATCCTTGCCGCGGGCTGCCTCAAGCGCCTTCTTTACAACGCCGGGGCCGCTGACGCCGACGTTGATCACAGCGTCCGCCTCGGTCACGCCGTGGAATGCTCCCGCCATGAACGGGTTGTCGTCGGGAGCGTTGCAGAACACTACGAGTTTCGCGCATCCGATCGAGTCCGTATCCTTCGTAAGCTCTGCCGTCTTGCGAACCGTCTCGCCCATCAGGCGCACCGCATCCATGTTGATGCCGGTCTTCGTGGATCCCACATTCACCGAGCTGCACACGCGCTCCGTAACGGCGAGCGCCTGCGGGATCGAGCGCATCAACAGCTCGTCCGAGCTCGTCATTCCCTTTGCTACGACTGCGGAAAATCCGCCGATGAAATTGACGCCGACTTCCTTCGCGACCGCATCGAGTTCCTTTGCGATCCTCACGTAATCGTCCTCGGTGCGGCATGCAGCTGCACCGATCAATGCGATCGGCGTCACACTGATTCTCTTGTTTACTACCGGGATCCCGTACTCACGGCCGATCTCGTCGCCGGTTTCCACAAGTTTGCCGGCAAGCTTTGTTATTTTCCGATGGATGTTGCCGCACAGCTTCTCAACGTCGGAATCGATGCAGTCCAAAAGGCTGATTCCCATCGTGATCGTGCGGACGTCGAGATTTTCCTTCTCGATCATCTCATTGGTTTCCAATATCTCACTTCTGCTGATCATTCGTAACGACTCCTTTTGCTTCGGATGTCCCCGTGTCGGGGTCAGATGCGGTGCATCATGTCAAAGATATCTTCACGCTGAATGCGGATGACGCATCCGATCTCTCCTCCGACTGTGTTCAGCTCTTCGGCAACCGTGTCAAAAGAAACGGAACACGTCTCCGTGTCAACCACCATCATCATGTTGAAGTATCCGCCGACGATCGTCTGCGAGATGTCAAGGATGTTGATTGAGCGCTCCGCAAGGTACGTGCAAACCTTTGCGATGATGCCGACGCGGTCTCTGCCGACAACGGTAATGATTGCTTTTTTCATGTATTTTTCCTCCATGATCTATGATTAACCGATGCTTATGAGCTCTGAGGGGTTGTCCCTGGGCGCCACCAAAAGCTTCGGTATCGGCTCCGTGTAATGCCAGTTTTTCAAAAGTGTGGCCTTCGCGCTCTCAAATGCGAGCGCCGGAAAATTATTGTCCTTACTTAGATGCCCGAGTATCACGTACTTAAGCTTCGGGTGAAGTAACGAGATCATCAAACTTCCGCAGTCATCATTTGAGAGGTGACCGTAAGCTCCCATGATGCGCCGCTTGAGCGCATACGGATACGGTCCTACGAGCAGCATATCGCGGTCGTAATTGGACTCGATGATCACCGCGTCCGCGTCCGACAGATGACGAACAATCGTGTCGTCGTAGCATCCGAGGTCCGTGGCGATCGCAATCTTGTTTCGCCCACTGACAATCGAGTACGAAACCGGCTTTGCCGCGTCGTGCGAAATGCTGCATGCGGAAACTACCGCATCGCGAACGGTTGTGATCACTCCGGGCTGGATCGATCGGAACAGCTCCGGCGGCAGGCTTCCGCGGCGGTCCGCGGTCATCACTGCCTGAAGTGTTTCATATGTGCCGTATACGGGGATCCGGAGTTTCCTAAGAAACACCGGAAGTCCCGCAATATGATCGGTGTGCTCGTGTGTGAGAAACACCGCGTCAAGCTCTGCGGGATCGACATCGATCGCCATAAGCGCCTCGACGATCCTTTTGGCCGATATTCCGGCGTCAACTAAAATCTTCGCGCCGCCGGCCTCAATGTAAGTGCAGTTGCCGCTGCTTCCGCTGGCAATGCAAAGTGCCCTGATCACTGGGGTTCCTTTCTGTTTCCTCCGAACTCTGCGCAGCGCACCCATCCCTGCCGGCCACAGGCTCCGTCCAGATGAAACATGAGTTGATGAAGAATTCCGAAATAATCGTTATCTCTGGAATTCGTGATAATCCTGTCTGCCATCGAGATCATTCGCTCCTGCGACAATTGCCGCGACATAAGGTCGGCGATGCGTTCTTCGGAATATCCGCGTTTGCGAAGGCGTTCCAGGCGAACCTCCTCGCTTGCGCAGACGACCCAGATCTCTCTGCAAAATTCACGATACCCCGCCTGCTCGGCAAGCGCCGATTCGACGAAGACAATCTGCTCTCCGGCCGCCGCATACGATGCGATCATATCATTGATCGCACGAATGGTCGCAGGATGCGTCGCCGCATTCAGCCGCGTCAGCGCCTCCTCGTCGGCAAATACATCCTTCGCAAGCTTCTCGCGGTCAAGCGTGCCATCCTCGCGCAGATAAGGCGTTCCGAACTCCTTAACAACGTTTTCGTACGCCTCACCACCGGGACCCATCAGCCCCCTGCACACGCGGTCGGAATCGATGACGGGCGCGTGCGTGAGCGTCTTCGCGCAGTCCAGAACATAGCTTTTACCGCTACCGGCACATCCGGTAACACCGATGACAAACATGGGTACCTCCTCCTTTATCTGTCGTCATGCATTGACTTCGGGTTATCGTGGTAATCGTAAGTATCATTTTACGGAAAATGTCATTTTGCTTCGAACCAGTTCGCGCCGCAGTGAACCTCGGCGGTGAGCGGCACGGAAAGCTTCACGGCGCCTTCCATCGCCTCCTTTACGCAGGAAGCAACGATCTCCGCCTCATCCTCGGGAGCCTCGATCAAAAGCTCATCGTGAACCTGAAGCAGTATCTTTGCCTTCAGGTTTTTGCTGCGTATCGCACGGTCCGCGGCAAGCATCGCAAGCTTCATAATGTCCGCGGCTGTGCCCTGGATCGGCGAGTTCATCGCCACGCGCTCACCGAATGCTCTCTTTGCAAACTCGTTGCTTGAAAGTTCCGGGATCGGACGAAGCCTTCCGTACATCGTGCGTACACTGCCGTTCTTTTTGGCCTCCGCAACAGTGCGGTCGAGGTATTCCTTTACGCCCGGGAACCTCGCAAAATAGTTCTGTATATACGCCTCCGCGGTCGCTCTTGTAATACCGAGATCCTGCGAGAGGGAAAATGAGCCGATGCCGTAGAGAATGCCGAAATTTACAGCCTTCGCCGCGCTTCTCTGTGCGCCCGTGACCTCGTCGAAAGGCACTCCGAACACCTGCGAAGCAGTGAGCCGGTGAATATCTGCCGCCGAGAGATACGCTTTCTGAAGGCTCTCGTCTCCGGAAAGATGCGCCATCAGACGAAGTTCGATCTGCGAGTAGTCGGCGTCGACAAAAACATATCCCGGACGAGGCACAAACGCCTTCCGGATGTCCCTGCCGAGCTCGGTTCTCGCAGGAATGTTCTGCAGGTTCGGATCGGTCGAACTGAGGCGTCCCGTGGCCGTGACGGTCTGCCTGAACGTCGTGTGAATGCGTCCGTCAGCGTGGATATATGTCGTTAACCCTTCCGCATATGTCGAGTACAGCTTGGAGAATTGACGGAACGCAAGGATGTCGTCGATCACGGGATAATTACCCTTGAGCTTCTCAAGAACGTCCGCCGACGTCGAGTAACCTTTCTTCCCCTTCACGGGATACGGTATCTTCATTTGCTCGAAAAGCACATCCCCGAGCTGTTTCGGAGAGTTGATGTTGAACTCCGTTCCGCACTGCTCATATATGCTTCTCGTAAGTTTCGAGATCTCCTGCTTCAGGTATGCGGCAAATGCGCCAAGCGCATCGGAATCCACCGTCACGCCCTCGGCTTCCATATCGTGAAGCACCCACAGAAGCGGCATCTCGATGTCGAGATACAGCGATTCCATGCCGGCTTCTTTGACCTTGGAAACAAGTTCTGTGCCGAGTGTGAGTGCAAGCTCCGCAACTGTCTCGGAGGAGATTGCATCCCCTGCGGAAGCGCCTCTCCACTCTATGCACAATGCCTCCGCGGTATGGGAATCCGCAAGCGGTCGAAGCAGGTAATCAAGCACCGAAATATCGTAAACCTTCGCGTCGCGCGGTAGGCACTCGCACCATTTTTCTTTTGCTTCAAAGCAATAAATATCATGATCCGCCGCAAGCTTCGACACTTGCGAAAAAAGCTCCTCTGCGCAGTCCTCCTTGCAGGTGAACACGCAGCGGGTTTCATTTTGCGCGATCACAACCGAAATTTCTTTGCCGGCAAGGCCGAACGCATACTCCCAGTCCTGCGCATCGGCTTCGCGCTCATAGCGGTGGATGCCGACGGGCGACTTGCAAGCTGCGATTTCGGACATTTTCGTCGCTGTTTCCGCAGACTCGACTTTGATAACCGCAAACTCTTTCCTCTCCGTTGCTGCCGCCTCGGGAAGCGGTATCGTCTTAATCTCAAGTTCTTCAAAGACACGGGCAAGCTCTGCGTAGTTGACATTGACCGCAAGGTCCGCAAGCGTCTCCTCGATCGGAATATCTCTGCGGATCGTCGCAAGATCGCGACTCAGGCGCGCTGCCTCCTCGCCGACGATCGCGCCCTCCTCGGTCTTTGTAAGCGTTCCGATCGGATTTTTCGTAATACCGAGTTCGGTCTTAAAATACCCGGCGAGCTCTTTTTCGCCCTGAGGGCCCGCAGCGTGAATCGCATCGTAAAGCGCGTCGATCGTCTTGTAATGCGCGATCAATGCAAGTGCTGTCTTTCCGCCTATCCCGGGCACGCCCTTGATATTATCGGACGTATCTCCCTCGAGACCTTTGAGTTCGGCAACGCTCGAAGGTGCAACACCGTACTCCTGCTCGATCCGTTCCGGTGTCATCGGGAACGCCTTCTCTGCGACCTTCGGAGCTTCCTTACGGATGCCGTATTTGTTGAACAACTCATCGGCCTTCTTCTGCGCCTGCTGAAGAAGCCAGATCGTCGTGTTTTCGTCGGCAAGCTGTAGATAATCGCGGTCCTTCGTAAGAATTCTCACGGGAATCTGCGCCGAGAACTTCGTGGAAAGCGAGCCGCTGTAGTCGTCCGCCTCGAATTCGGACGAGCAGAACTGTTTCACTCCGATCCTCTTCAAAATGTCCTGGCACAGCGCGAACTGATCGCGCAGAGGGACAATCGTCTCGCTCCGGTTTGCCTTGTAATCCGCATACATGCGGCGCCGGAACGTATCGCGCGTGATATCCCATGCGACTGCGATGTGTGTCGGTTTCTGCTGGCGAAGCACCTTCAGAAGGTACCGGAAGAACCCGAAGATACCGTTGGTGTACACACCGCCCGAAGTCTGCATGATCTTCGGAAAATACCGTTCCTTCTCCTCATTTGTCTTGGCCATCAAAACGGCCGGCGGAAGGTTTCCGTAAAATTGTGTCGACAGAAGACTCGATCCGTCGATGATCAATAAGTATTCGTCGCTCATTCGTTGCCTCGTTTCGAGTGAAGTTCACGAAGTTTTTCGATGACTTCATCGTTTTTTTCGCGGATTGTAGTCTGTACGGGATCGCACTCGGACGGAAGTCCGTAATAAACGATGCGCAGTGACTCCTCGCTTCCGCTCGGAAGATAATAACGGATTGAATAGTCGTTACGAAGCGCAAGAAAGAACGCTACGACAGCGAGGAATCCGATGACAAACGCCTTCTTCAGAAGCAAAATGCGGTTTCTGCGGAGGATCGACTGCCTCGATCTCTCGAGCTTCTGTTCGAGTTCCAGCGAGTAATCCGTCGAAAAATCCTGGTTTTTATTGATCTGTTCGATCGCCTTTGTGATGGAGTAATCGGTTCTGAGACTCTCCTTGCAATCCTCGCACGTACGTATGTGTCGAAGATACTCCGGGAGGACGTCGAACGAAAGTCCGTCGGAAAGATAACGGTCGCTCAGGATCTGTGCTGTCTTGCAGTCCATTCTGTCCTCCTTTCGCAAAATATACTTGCAATTTCACAAAAGCCGTGTTACAATTCGAATCGTTCGCGGATGTGGCGGAATGGCAGACGCATCAGACTCAAAATCTGACGGGCTAACACTCGTGCGGGTTCAAGTCCCGCCATCCGCATCGACCGGGGTTTTTGCCCCGGTTTTTTTGTTGTCAATCGACCGGGTTTTGCCCGGTTTTATTGTTACCCTTCGTCTTCGGCCACGTCGTACTGTCCTACCGGCGGTTCCGTCGGCTCCTCGACCGGTTCCTCCTCGGGGATCGGTTTGTACTCCCCGTTTCCGTTAATGATCGAGTCATACAGCTCCATTCCGTATCCGGTGACACTCGGCTCGCCGTGCAGCATATGGTACGTTCTCTCACCTTCGACGGTTCTCTCCGCCTGCAGGAACTGCGTCCGCGGAACATGCTCGTCGTAGGCTTTTTTCACGTACGCATAGATGTGCGTTACGAAGAAGCATGTCACATTGTTGTCGAAGAACGCGCGAAGGATCTCCTCCGCGATCAATGCGCCGTCGCGCTCGGACGTCGTTGCAAACGACTCGTTCATGAAAATGATCGACTGCGGCGACATCACATCGATGATCTTCGAGAGACGCTTGAGCTCTTCCTCGAGCTTACCGGACTGCATCGTCTCGTCCTCGTTGCGCACAAAATGCGTGTAGAAGCCGTTGAACACCTGTGTGATCATCGATTTGGCGGGAACAAACATACCGCACTGCGCCATGAGCTGTGCGATCGCGGCGCTTCGTATAAACGTCGTCTTGCCGCCGTGGTTCGTGCCGGTGATCAGATACCGCAGAGTGTCGTCTCCGGCGATGTCATTTGCCGTAGGAATGCGCTGCGTCTTTACCGCATTTCCGAGATCGTAGAACTGCTCACCCGTGATGGCGTGAGGCTCTGCAGAAATCTCCGGGAAGCACACGGGGAAAACCATATTTTTCATGTGGCTGTGCAGGTTGCAGCAGCCGTAATAGAAAGCAAGCTGAGCACGAAGCGTCTGGAACAGCTTCATGAGCTCCTGTGAAAACGAGTCGAACGTCGACGCGACATGGAGAAGTCCTGCGCTCTCGAGATCACGGCAGTCGCGGTTGAGAGCAACGTCATCGTACGAAATACGGATCTCATTTTTCTTGACACGCGTCGAGAACAAAGACTCCATGATGTCGTACTTACGGCGCGTCTGATACTCGGAGATCGAGTTTACGATGTACCCCTCGGTCTTCAGACCGCGTCCGAGCTGTGCGCTGATGCGAAGCTCGCCGTTTTGCTCGATCGTCTTGAGCAGCGTCGTCTTCTCGTGGACGAGCATTACGAATTCCGCGCTGAATTCCTTCAGGAAATCATCGTAGAAATCACGGAAGATCATTCCCGTAAAATGTCCGTACGTGTTGACGATCTCGGTCTTCAGCCGCTCCATTCCGTTCGCGAGCAGGTCGAGTTGCTCTACGGCGTTGAGAACACGCACGGCCGGAAGCGGATTGCCCTTCTTTCGCTGCGCGGTTCGGAAATTGCTGATGTCCGTGACAACCTCGGCAACCGTCGCATACAGCGAAAGTATTGTCTTCTTGTTTCTCACGGCGTCGCGAAGCGCACTCTGACGGTGACGGATGTTTTCACGGTCCGTAAGCGGCGACAGAAGAACGCTTTTGCACTGCCGGTAGATATAATTGTCATTTCTCGCCATGATCCCGAGGATCGGCTCAAGCACGAGGTCGTCGCAGATGTCGTCCTTGAACGGTGCGATGTCCTCATCCTGACGCCACCCGGGGCGATTCAGTAGATTGATTTCCATATCGTTCGCCTTTATTTGCGGTGAAGCCGGTAGTTAATGTGGCTGTAGTCAAGTTTATACTTGCTGACGATCGAGTCCGCGTACGCAATGCCGTCTGCAGCTTTTCGTATGATGCGGTACGTGCGTCGGAAGCTTCCGTCCTCCACAACGGTAGCAACGAGACTTACGTAATCGTCGGAGTCGAGCGCGATCTCGTACGTGTGCGTCACGCAGAAGCAGATGGCGTTGTTCGCGATCAGACGTTTCAGCAGATCGCGGCTCATTGCGAGCGCATCGACCGTCGGCGCCGAGGTGAACAGCTCGTTCAGGATTACCAGTCCGCGGTTGTCGATCACCTGAAGCATCTCGCGGATGCGCTGAAGCTCGTTGACGAGACGTCCGTCCACGCCTTCCGCTCCCTCTTCGTTCGCAAAATGCGTGTAGATCCCGCTGATATACGGCAGCTTGCACACGCCCGCGGGCACGTACAATCCCATCATTCCGAAGTAGAAGCACTGTCCGAACGCTCTTCCGAGAGTCGTCTTGCCGCCCTGGTTCGGTCCGGTCACGATGATCGCCTTCTCATAGTTGGCTTTCATGATATCGTTTAGCACGACCTCCCTCTTCGCCGCGAGGTTTCGAAGCGCCAGTGCAACATCGTAGCAGTCGTCCATGTACAGCTCCTTGTCCTTCACAAGAAGCGGCATCACTGTCGGCATGCCTTTCTGCTTGAGGTCGTCGAAAAATTCAATGTTGTAGCGGTAGAACCGAAGTTCCTTGAGAATGTCCAGCACATCCTGCGAAATGACATTTTCGCAATTCTTACCGAACGTCTCCATCTGCAGGAACAGTTGGCGGTTTTCCTTCACGAGTCGTGCGATGATAAACGCCTCGAGAGGCGCGATGTCGATCGACGGGAACGGCAGCTCGCGGAACGGAACATAGTCCGTGTTGTCGGCCGAGTGCGCAAGCGCATTTCGGATCGGCATGCAGTAGTCGTTCGGATCGTACGTGTACTCAAACGTCGCCTTCTCTTTGTTGATGCACAGCTGGAATCTCATCTTTGCGAACTCTTCGTTCAGAAGTTTCGCGCTCTGGCGGAGTCTTCTTACCGCCGAGGTGTTCAGGATGTGATACAGCTCCTGGTGCAGCTCGTAAAATGCCTTTGACTTCGGAGGCGTCGTGTTGAACGCCACGCAAAGCTCTTCCATCGCAAGGTAGTATGTGTGAACGCAGTCGACGTTCCACTTGTATTTCTGGATGTTCTCAATCACCTTCTGCGAGCATTTTGCGCAGTTTACCGCCTCGAGAATACCGTTTTCAAAACGCTCGATCGCATCCCTTATCGCCGGAGTCGTGAGGTCGCGAACAATCTCCTGACGGTATTTTGCGGTCTCGTAGCTGCCTGAGAAGCAGTAAAAATACGGTTTCAGCTCCTTCGCTTCAAAGCGCTCCGCGAAGGCGTCGACATATTGTCCGATGTTAAGGTCGCGAAAATACGCGGGCTCGGGCAGCGTCTTCACCTGCTCATAGGCAAGTGACTCGCCCGGATAAAACAAACTGATCATCTGTGCCTCCGTAAAGCGTCATCGAAGCTCAAGGCTGCCGATGCGCGACAGGTCACGATACGTGCGAAGCGATGTATCGTTAAATGCCAATATTCCGTCGCGGGTCCCCTGCCCGCGCGAATCGTTGATGCGGAACTCAAATCCGATCGCTTCCGCTCTCTTTGAAGCGGGAAGCGCCCATTCGATCGCGATCTCCACCGCATATCCCGCGGATGTCTCCACGACCGCGTACTCGACGCGCTCCACATCCGCGCCCGCGCCGCACACGACGCTTCCGTCCCGGAGTATCATGTAATGGCTGTCGCCGGGCTCATACACTACGCTCTTGTGCCCCGACTCGTTCAAAAACAGCTCGACGCCGTCCTTTCTCGTCGGAACCTCGCCGTAGCACGCGTACGTCGGATCCGCCACATCGATGTACAGATACAGGAAATCCTGATCGTACATCGCCCATATTTCAGCCGATTCCGTCTCGTCCCCGAATGCGTAATTGAGCGCCTTCTTCGACTTGCAAAGCTCGTAGAAACGGTCTCTGCGCCCGTCAATCCTCGGCGCCTCAAGTCTTGCGGAACCCGCGACTTTGCTCGATCTCGGAGCAAAGAACGACTCGGCCTCATGTTCTTCGTTCGTTATTTTTCCGATCGGCTTTTCGTTCTTCTCTTCACCCGAAGTGTCGCCGCCGTCGATCGGAACCGGCTTCGTCGGCCTCGCAAACGCCGCAGCGGAACAGAGCGCACACAAAAGTGCGATCGCTGCGACACAGGCGATCAGCCGTAGAAGCTTCCGTTTTCCCTTTCTGTTTCTCATCGCATTCTCCCCGTCAATCCAGCCGTATCGTGCCGACACCGGTCATCGTGATGTCGGTGTATCCGCTCAAGTCCGCCCACTGGATCACGTGGACTTCATGTCCCTCAAACGCGTTGTTCACACGCACGTCAAATCCCATCTCAAGATCGTACCGTCCGGTGATCGTGCGAAGCGGCAGGCGAAACTCTGCGTAGTAGCCCGTGCCCGTTCCGTCGTCAAATGTGATCGCGCGGAACCCCTCGTCAGTAGCTCCGGTGCCGAGGTACGCATAACCGTCGCGGTCGATCGCGTAAAATGCATCTCCTACCGTGTATCGAAGGTTCTTACGCCCGTCCTCGTTGAGGAATACCATCACGCCGTCCCGTCCGTAAAATGACTCTGCTCCGGTGTCGTACGTATTGTCCGAAACATGCACCAGCACGTACACATAATCCTCGTCCCAGAGGAACGAAAACCATCCCTTCGTATCTCCCTCGCCGCGGAGCGTATCCGCAAAGGGGATCTGCTTCGTGAGCGCCCAAAGCGTCTCCACCGTGCCGTCAAAAAGCGGCTTGGTTGTCTCAGCGCGGACGACCTGTCCGGTCACGACAGGATCCTTCAGAAGGGGCGTCGGAGTCGTCGTGATCTCCGGTCCCGCAGTGGGTATGTTGACTGTTCCGTTGTCCGAAGAAGAACAGCCCGCCAAAACGACAGCGGCACAAAGCACTGTCGCAACGAACAAACGCTGCATTGTCGTTCTGGCTTTCCGAAACATTGTAATCTCCTAAGCGTTGCGCGATTTTGCGCGCATCACGTCGCCCTCCTCGGGCACAACATCCGTGATCAAAGTAAACATCCGGCTCGCCTGCGGACACGCATCTACCGTGTTACCCTCGGCATCGCGAAGTCCGGTGACATGCGCAGTCACATTCCGGCCGTCCGGTTTCAAAAACTCAATGTCGTCGCCGACACAAAACTTGTTCTTCTGCAGGAACACGGCCTCTCCGTCGGAGTTCACACTCTCGACCGTTCCGAGGTAGACATGCTCGCTCTTCTGCGCGTTCTCGCCGTACTCCATTGCCTCGTCGCCGGGCTGTCCGAAGAAAAAACCCGTCGTCAGCATTCTCGCGGTCGATCCCGCAAGCTCTGCGCGGTAATACGGGAGATGATCCTCGTACGCATTGCTGCCGCGCATCACATCGTCGATCGCCATGCGGTATGCACGTGCAACCGTCGCAACGTACATCGCATTTTTCATGCGCCCCTCAACCTTGAAGCAGTCGACTCCGGCCGCGATCAGCTCCGGAATATGGTCGATCATGCACAGATCTCGTGAACTGAGGATGAAGGATCCGCGCTCATTTTCCTCGATCGGAAAATACTCACCGGGCCGCTTCTCCTCGACAAGCGCATACGAAAACCTGCACGGATGCGTGCATGCGCCGAGATTTGCGTCGCGCCCCGTCATGTAAGAGGACAGCAGGCACCGTCCCGAGTACGAGATGCACATTGCGCCGTGGATAAACGCCTCGATCTCGCATTCTTTCGGCACTTCCGCACGGATCTGCGCGATCTCAGCAAGGGAAAGCTCACGGCCGCACACGATGCGCGACGCACCGAGCCCGTGCCAGAACTTAAACGTCTCCGCATTCACATTGTTGGCCTGCGTGCTGATGTGGATCGCGATCTCCGGGCGAAGCGTCTCCTTCGCGATCATAAACACGCCGGGATCCGCGAGAATCACCGCATCAGGGAGCATCTCGTTGAGCTCCGAAAAATACTTTCTCACGCCGGCAAGGTCGCGATTGTGCGCCAAAATGTTGGCCGTCACGTACAATTTTTTGCCGTTCGCATGGCAATACCGGATTCCCTCCGCGAGGTCATCGTTCGTAAAATTCTTCGCCTTGGCGCGCAGTCCGTATTGCTCTCCGCCGACGTAAACGGCGTCGCATCCGTAGCGAACCGCGGTCTTCAAAACAGGCAATGAGCCGGCCGGCACCAAAAGTTCCGTCATACTTCCTCCGTCTTCGCTTCACGCACGCTCACGGTCATCCCGTCGCCGACAGGCAAAAGCGTGCTCGTAAAGGTCGCATCGTCAAAAAGCTCGCGCACATATTCGCGCATGCGCATGTGGATCGTGCGGTCCCTGCGCGTCACCGTAAACTTCGACTCCGCAAGGCTTCCCTCCTGCAGCACATTGTCCGTCACGAGAATTCCGCCCTCGGCGAGAAGTCTTCGTATCTGAACAAGGTACGCGGGATACTGTGCCTTCGCGGCGTCGAGAAAAATGAAATCGTATTGTCTGCCCTCGTCCGCAAGCTTCTTTAAAATCTCCTCCGCATCGCCCTCAAGAAGCGTGATCACCTCCGCGAGGTCCGCATTTTCCGAGAGAAGCTTACGAACGGCTTCGATGCGCGCCGGCACTTTCTCGATCGTGTCGATCGACGTATTGTAATCCGTGCAGTACGCCATGAACGATGCGGAAAATCCGACCGCGGCACCGATCTCAAGTATCGCTTTCGGGCGTTTCGTCCGCAACAAAAAGCGAAGAAGTCCCTGTGCTTCTTTGCGAATGATAGGAACTTCCTCTTGCTTTGCTTTGCTTTCCAATTCCGCCAGTCGATCCGGCAAATCCGGCACGAGAGAGCTCACATATTCCGCAATGTGAGGATGAACCAGAAGCGAATCATTCATCATCCAGCTCCTCTTCGTCTGTGAGCACCTCCGTCGGTACGGAGATAATCTCCAGGATCTCATTGTAATTCATGGATGTCCGCAGCTTGTAAGTGCCCGGGCGGATCGAATACTTGTTGATCTTTACCTTCACGTAAAATGAGAGTTCGTTTACGATCAGTCCCTCTCTCTCCAGACGCTTCGCGACGTCGCGCGTGGAGTCTCCTCGCTCGATGAAGATTTCCTTCTCCTCATCGTGCATGCTGTCGGCCATCTGAACGTTGCCGAAGATCTGGTAACAGAAATTCCGCGCATAGATGCTGGCGCGCCAGATAAAGACAGCGACGAGAAGGTAGAACAATATGTCAATGATGAGCCGGGTGATATCACTCGACGCGGAAATGACATATTTCCCTGCTTTCGATTTTTTCTTTCTACTCATACTTCCTCCCCATACGACGGGAAATCATTTAAAATGCCTCCGTGATGATCGGCAGGATCATCGGTCTTCTTCGTATCTCTTTCCAAATAAACTCGCTGAGCGCATTCCGGATCTCACTCTTCAGGCGGTTCATGTCACGGCTTCTCGCATCCTCAAAGCGGATCATGCACTCCTCGACGATTCCGGTCGCGCGGTTGATCATATCCTCTGCGTCTTTGATGTAAACGAATCCCTTCGTCACAATCTCGGGCGTGCTCACGAAACGCATCGACTCCGGCTCGAAGCACACGGAAACGATGAAGATACCATTTTCCGAAAGATATTGGCGGTCGCGAAGCACGATGTTTCCGACGTCGCCGATACCCAGTCCGTCGACAAGGATTCCTCTTGCGGGAACCGTCTCGGTGACTTCCGCTTTCTTTGCAGAGAGCGAAAGAACATCTCCGGACTTGATCACCGGAACATGTTCCGCATCCCATCCGAGGTCAAGGCAGAGGTTTCTCTGCGCGATGCGGTGTCGGTATTCGCCGTGGATCGGGATTGCGAACTTCGGGCGGATCAGGCTGTAAAGGAACCGAATCTCATCCTGGCAGGCGTGTCCGGACACGTGCGTATCCTGGAAAATGACATGCGCGCCGAGCACGGAAAGGTCGTTGATCAGCTTAAACACGCTCTTCTCGTTGCCCGGGATCGGCGTCGAGCTGATGATCACGACGTCGCCGGGTACAACGGCAATCTTCTTGTGTGCACATGCGGCTACGCGAGAAAGCGCTGCCATCGGCTCTCCCTGGCTTCCGGTCATGATCAAAACGATCTGGCTGTCAGGGTATTTGCCGATCTCCTCGAGCGGGATCAGCAGGTTCTCGGGCATCTTGATGTATCCGAGCTCCACCGCCGTGTTGACGATGTTCACCATGCTTCGCCCGTCGATCGCGACCTTGCGTCCGTACTTGACCGCGCAGTTGATGATCTGCTGAATGCGGTCCACGTTGGAGGCAAATGTCGCAACAATGATGCGGTGATGCGGGTTGTCCGCAAAAATATTGTCAAATGTCTTTCCGACCGTCCGCTCCGACATCGTCATGCCGGGCTTGAGAGCGTTCGTCGAGTCGCACAGAAGCGCCAAAACGCCTTTCTTGCCCAGAACGCCGAGGCGCTGCAGGTCGATCGTGTCGCCGTATACCGGCGTAAAATCAATCTTGAAGTCTCCGGTGTGAATGACCGTTCCGACCGGCGAGCCGATCGCAAGGGCACTCGAATCCGCGATACTGTGGTTGGTGCGGATGAACTCAACGGTGAGTGATCCGCAGGTTATGACATCCCCGTAGGAAACGACCTTCAGCGGAACCTCTACGGCCTGCGTCGCCTCCTCGAGTTTGTTTTTGATGATTGCTATCGTAAGCTGCGTTCCGTACACCGGTACGGGAATCTCGCGCAGCACATACGGCAGCGCTCCGATATGGTCCTCGTGTCCGTGCGTGATGAAGAATCCGCGCACACGGCTCAGATTCTCCTTGAGAAATGTCACGTCCGGGATCACGAGATCGATACCGAGCATGTCGTCGCTCGGGAAGGCAAGTCCGCAGTCGACAACAATGATATCCTCACCGTAGCAAAATGCGGTGATGTTCATGCCGACCTGTTCCAGTCCTCCGAGCGGAACTATTTTAAGTACTTTCTTCGAACTCATAAAATCCTTTCTTATTCTTCCTCTTCGTCTTCCTCTTCGTACTCAATATCAATGTCCTCGAGCACTTCCGCGAAGAGATCGCCGACGGTGCGGAGCGTATCGTCATCCTCGACTGCCTCGTATGTCACCGTCTCGCCTTCTGCGTGAACCGCCTCAAGGATATACGCGTTGTCTTCCTCCTCGGGATCCGTCACAAGGAGAAACTCTCTGCCGTCCTTCTCGGCGCGCGCAAGAACCTCCATGGGGATTTCGTTCCCGAAGTCATCGATAAAATTCAGAGTGGTATTGTTTTTGTTGTCGGAATCCTTCATACCGTCCTCACAATCTACAGCCCGTACGCAGCCGCCTGCTCAATCTTTTTTGTGAGCTCCAAAACCGCATCCGGGTTGTTCGTCAGATAGTCCATGTAGGACTGCAGGATCAGCGCAGCGGCCAGCTTGTCCACCACGGTCTCCTTAGTCTTTCTGTCGGTGCCGGCCGCATCGAGTACGCGATGCGCCTCCACCGTCGTAAATCGCTCGTCCCACAAAACAACCGGCAGCCCCGTTCTTCTCTCCAGGTCTGCCGCAAAATCCTCCGTCTTCGCAGCACGCTCTCCGACGGAATTGTCGAGCTTTTTGGGGTAGCCGACCACAAGCGCGTTCACGTTTCTCGCTTTCGCAAGCTCCTCGATCCGCGCATAGGTCTGCCGCAGTTTTGTCTCGTGTTTTCTCCGGATTACTTCAATCGGCTGAGCCGTGAGAAACAAGTCATCGCTTCCCGCCACGCCGACCGTCGCCGCTCCGAAGTCCAAACCGAGCAGTCGAAAATTCGTCATGTCAATCGCGGCATGGTGCGCCGCACTCCTTTATTACGATCTCTCAATCTCGCTGATGTAAAGCTTCACCAGAACCTCGATAATCTCATCGCGCTCCACGCGTGCGATCGCGCTTCTCGCGTTCATGTGGCTCGTGATGTACGTGGGGTCACCGCTCATCAAATATCCCACGATCTGAGCCGTAGGGTTGTACCCTTTCTCCCGAAGCGCCATATACACGAGGTCAAGCACCTCGCGGATCCGTTCATCCGAATGCTCGGGGGACGTAAAATGTACCGTATTGCTATTCATATAACCACCTCTCTCTTCCGGCGCCGGGCGCCTTTCCGCACAAGTACTCCCGGTCGGGTCGAAATCTCGTTTCAACCTATGGAAGCCCTATTTATAATACCGCAAAACGTTTCAAATAGCAACAGTTTCTTGCGAAAGAACAACGTTATCGGATGTCAGTCCCGTCCCCGTCACATCGAGTTCCCGATTGGTCAGGTCCTCATCCGATCGAAGCGCAAACGGAACGTATTCACGGCTGTATCCGACATAGCACATCTCGCCGTCGATATCGCGCCGTTCCTCGAATAAAACACGCGAAGATACGCCGATGCGACGCTCTCGAAACTCCTTCTCGCAGACCTTCATCGCGCGGATCAGACACGTCACGCGCGACTTCTTCTCCGCTTCGGTCAGCTGACCTTCCATCCGGTCCGCTACGGTATGCTTTCTGCGCGAATACGGGAACACATGGACCTGAGAAAATGCAATCCTCTCTGCGAACGCAAGCGACTGCGCAAAATCCTCCTCGCTCTCTCCCGGGAATCCTACGATGATGTCGGTCGTGATGCCGGGATCGTCAAACGCCCTGCGAAGTCTCTCTACAACCGCCGCATACTCCTCCGTCGTGTATTTGCGGTTCATCACCGCAAGCGTCTTGTCACAGCCGCTCTGCAGCGAAAGATGGAACTGCGGACACAGTTTCGGAATCCCCGAAAGTGCTGCGACCGTCTCCTCCGTAAGCGCTCTCGGCTCGAGGGAACCGAGCCGGATTCTGGTAATGCCGGGGATTTCGGAGAGGCTGCGAAGAAGCGGAAGTAAAGGAAGCTCTCCGTCTTTCACATAAAGACCGGCCTGCTCCGCAACGGAATACCGCTCCAGCCCGTAGGACGAGAGGTGAATACCGTTCAAAACGATCTCCTTCACTCCATTTTCCGCGAGAAGACGTGCCTCGGCGAGCACAGACTCCTCGGAGCGGGACGCGATCCGCCCTCTCGCAAACGGGATGATGCAATAGCTGCAGAATTGATTGCAGCCGTCCTGGATCTTCATAAACGCGCGCGCCGACTCCTGCTCCCGGACCGCCGGAAGGTCTTCAAACACTTTCTCCTGCGATTCCTCGGCAAGGTAAACAAAAGGCCCCTTCTTACCCTGCTCCAGCAGCGCAAAAACGTCGTTTATGAGAGTTACGATCTCACCTTTTCTCCTGTTTCCGACGAGAAGGTCGACCTTCGCCTCCCGCATCTGCTCCTCATACTGCTCCTGAACGTAACAGCCGGTCGCGACGATGAGCGCATCAGGTGCCATCGTCCTCGCGCGGTGAAGCATCTGACGGGATTTGCGGTCCGCGATGTTTGTGACCGTGCAGGTGTTCACGATGTAAATATCGGCAATCTCGTCAAACGATCTCTCGACCGCTCCGCACCCTAAAAGCGACAGGCGTATCGCCGCGGATTCGCAGGTATTCACCTTGCATCCGAGCGTATGGATAGCAAATGTTTTGCCGCACAGTCGATTTCTCATACCGCAATGCCTTTCCGTCCGAAAATCGGCAACTATTTTCCGTAAAATGATTGACTTTTCCCTTCTGTAAGCGTACTATGAACTCATAGAAGAGAAGGAGGAATAATGATCCATGAAAACCGTTACGATTACCTTGAATTCCATCGATAAGGTCAAGAATTTCGTGAATGACATTACGCGTTTTCCGTCGGACTTCGATCTCGTATCCGGCCGCTATGTCATCGATGCGAAATCCATCATGGGAATCTTCAGCCTCGATCTTTCCAAGCCGATCACGCTGAACATCCACAACGATGAGGAGATCGAGTCCATTTTGAAAGTTCTCACGCCTTATCTCACGAACACGAACGCGTAATCGATCCGATTCAAAATTCCTTACGGCGCTGCACAAAAATGCAGCGCCTGTTTTTTTGTCTGAAACCGCTTTCGTCTTGCATCAATCATTGGCAAGACGAAGGATCTGGCGCTCTGCGATCGCGCGTTCGATCATCTCGTCGATCTTCACAAGCTTCGTCTCCGACTTCTCCATCGCCTTCACGATCGGCTTCGTCACGGGATGCTTTGCCACATAGATCGTGCAGCAGTCCTCGTAAGGAAGGATGCTCGTCTCAAACGTGCCGATCTTCTGCGCAATCTCTACGATGTCCGCCTTGTCAAACGCGATGAGCGGACGGTATACAGGAAGCGTGCAGACCGCATTGGTCGTGTTCAGGCTCTGCATCGTCTGGCTCGCCACCTGACCGATGCTCTCGCCGGTGACAAGCGCAAGGCAGTCGTACTGCTTCGCAATACGCTCCGCGATGCGCATCATGTAGCGGCGCATCAATATCGTGAGCTCATCGTGCGGACAGGTCTCATAGATATACATCTGAATCTCCGTAAAATTCACGACGTTCAGATGGATCGGTCCCACATACTTCGAGAGCTGCTGCGCGAGGTCGACAACCTTCTGCAGCGCACGCTCGCTCGTGTACGGCGGCGCATGGAAATATGTCGCGTCAATAAACACGCCTCTCTTGGCGATCATGTAGCCCGCAACAGGGCTGTCGATACCGCCGGAGAGCAAAAGCATCGCCTTTCCGTTGCAGCCGACGGGCATTCCGCCCGGGCCGGCATACGTGTCTGTATAGATATACACTCTTCCGCGCACCTCGACCGTGAACGAGAGCTGCGGATTCTGGACATCCACCTTCATCTCCGGAAAACGGTTCAAAAGATACTCTCCGACCTCCGCGCAGATCTCCGGAGAAGTCTTCGGGTAGGATTTGTCGCCGCGCTTGCAGAACACCTTGAACGTCACATTGCGGTCACTGATATGTTCCTCGACATAGCGTCCGCATGCTTCGAGGATGTCCTCCCACGCAGTGCTGCGTTCGATCTCCACCGGGCAGTACCCCGAGACACCGAACACGCGCGAGATCGCCTCCACGGTGTCATCGTAATCGTACCCTGCAGGACATTCGACGAAGATTCGACCGGGTTCCTTGCGAACCTGGTAGTCGCTCCCCGCATGCTTCAGCGCAAAGCGAAGCTGTTTCACGAGACAGTCCTCAAAATACGAGCGGTTGTTGCCCTTGAGGCCGATCTCGGCATATTTGATCAAAAAAGCCTGATACATGTTGCTGCTCCCAAATCTGTTATATTTGCGCAAAATGCGCTTATTCTCTTAACTGCGTTGAAACTCAACTGTGTCGAAACTCAACTGTGCCCGAAATCAACTGCGCCTGAACTTCGACAAAACCGGCACAAGCTCGGCGAGCACGTCAACCGTTCCGATGACATCTTCCTCCGTCGTCGTCTCGCAGAAGCTGAACCGAAGCGTGCAGTCCAGAAGCTCCTTGGCGACTCCGATCGCGGTGAGTGTGCCGCTGATCGCGGGATGATTCGAAGAGCACGCGGAGCCGGAGGACACGTAAATGCCTCTCTCGGCAAGCGCATGCAAAAGCACTTCGCTCCTGACTCCCGCAAAGCTCACGCTCACGATGTGCGGCGCGGTCATACGCACGCGTTCCGCCAGTGTCCTCGCTTCGCTCTCCCCGGTAAATACACCGTTCACGGTCGTTCCCGGAACGCGTTCCATCTCGGAGATCATCAATTCCTTGAGGCGATACATATGCTCGCGGTTGTCCTGCTCATGTGCAAACCACTCGGAAACGGCAGCGCCGAAGCCTGCGACAGCAGGCACATTTTCCGTGCCGGAACGAAGGTCTCGCTGCTGCCCGCCTCCATAGATCAGAGGTTTCACATGCAGCGAATCACGGATGTACAAAAAGCCGCTTCCCTTCGGCCCGTGGAGCTTGTGACCGCTCACGGACATCAGGTCGATCCCCATGCGCTTCGGGATGATCGGAATCTTGCCGTACGCCTGGATCGCGTCGCTGTGGAACAATATGTCTTTCTTGAATCCGTGCGTCACTGACGCGAGGTCCGCAATCGGCATTACCGAGCCGATCTCGTTGTTGACTGCCATCACGGACACAAGGATCGTATCCTGCGTAAGCGCGTTCCGAAGCGTCTCAGGCTGAAGAATTCCGTTGCTGTCTACCGGCAGAAACTCGACATCGTAGCCAAGCTCGGCGAGATGAAGCAAGGGCTGGTACACGGACGCATGCTCGATCCTCGTCGAGAGGATGCGTCTGCCGCTTCGCTTCTTTGATTCAGCGCCGCACAGAAGCGCCATATTGTTTGCTTCCGTGCCGCCCGAAGTGAAAACGATCTCGCGCTCGGACGCCTTAAGCGTTCCGGCAATCTGTTTTGCCGCATTTCGGAGATACTGCTCCGCCTCAAATCCTTTTTTATGCAGGGAGGACGGGTTTCCGTAATCGTTGAGCATCACGTCGTTCATAAGGCGCGCCGCAGCATCATACACGCGCGTCGTCGCAGCGTTGTCAAGATAACACTCTCTCATTCGCTCTCCCCTCTGATCTCCGCCTCGAGCATCAATGCCGAAAGCACCGTAAGCCCTGCGGTTTCCGTTCGTAAAATGCGCCTTCCGAGGCTGATGATGCGCGCACCGGCCTCCTCGGCAGCCGCGACTTCCGCACGCGAAAAGCCGCCCTCAGGCCCGATGAAAACAGCGATGTCGCCCTTCGCCACAGCCTCGTCGATCGCTTCTTTCGTAGGTTTCATGCCGATCGCATTTTCATACGGCAGCAAAACGCAAGCACCGGACTCCTTTGCTTCCCGAATGGCCGCAGCGTACGTCATCGGTGCGAAAATCTCAGGCAAAATGCCACGTCCGCTCTGTTTTGCGGCGCTCTCCGCAATTGCTCTGAGCCGCTCGGTCTTGCGCTGTTCGCGCTTTGCGTCGTCGAGACGGCCGATGGTCCTCTCGCACACAGTCGGCACTATACGCACGGCACCGAGTTCCACCGCTTTCTGCACGATGAACTCAAGCTTGTCCCGCTTCGGAAGCCCCTGATAAAGCGTGATGCGGATCGGAAGTTCGACGCGCGAGTCGGTTCTCTCGACGATCGTCAGCACGCAGTCTGTGTCGGAAAATGAGGCGATCTCGCAGTTGTAGTCCGTCCCCTGCCCGTCGCACACGGTAAGCCTGTCGCCTACGCGCATCCGAAGTACGTTTCGAATATGATTGCAATCGCCCTCCGTAACGATGATGCGCTCACCGCTCACCGCCTCGGGATCCACAAAGAATCTCGGCATACTCCCTCCAATCTATTTTACAAGCCGCGCCTCCAGGCACGTCCAGTCATTCCGGTAATGCACTGCGGTCACCGTAAGTCCGCATTCCGTGAGTGCTTTGCGCACGTCCGCCTCGCGCGATTTCAGGATTCCCGAGCAGACAAATGTGCTCGTCTCATCCCTAAGGAACGTCTTTGCCACAGGCGCCAGCGGTATGATAATATCGGCAAGGATATTCGCCACTACCACTTCGTAGCCGTCCTTCCGCACACTGTCGGCAGCAGCCTCATCGGAAATCACATCCCCCGCGTAAAATGAAACCGTTCCGTCACAGATCTCGGGCACAACCGAATTGTGAAGCGTAAGGCCGTTATTTTCCGCATTTTCTTTCGAGACATCAACCGCGATCGGATCGATATCGATGCCGATGCAGCAGGATGCGCCGAATTTCTTCGCTGCGATCGAAAGAATTCCGCTACCGCAGCCGACGTCGAGCACGTTCATGCCCGGCTTCACAAGGCCGCGAAGCGCTTCGATGCAGAGCCATGTCGTCTCGTGCGAGCCGGTTCCGAACGCGGTACCCGGATCAATCTCGATCACTGTGTCGCCCGGCTTTTCATCCGCTTTCTCCCACGACGGGCGGATGAGAATGTCCTCGCCAATGCGAAATGCATGAAAATATTGTTTCCAGTTGTTGATCCAATCGACGTCCTCCGTCACGGAGTACGCAACCGAAAGATCCCCGAGATCCACGATGTCCTCATACTCGCGGACTGCGGCAAGAATCTCTTCCTCCCACTCCTCCGGCGTCTTTGCATCGTCCTCCCCGGTATAGCAGCAGATCCGCGCGGTCCGGTCCGTCTCGTCCAGTTCCGGTGGAATATCGATAAACTGTGCAGCTTCCTCCTCTTTCGTGAGGGGAACCGAGTCCATGATCTCCAAACTGTCAAATCCGAGTTCCGACAGCGCCGCGCAGACATAATCCTCCGCATCAACGCTGCAGGAAACGGTAAATACATTCCACTTCATATCCTGCTCCTTCCGACAAAAAGCCAAACATAAGAATACCACAAGAACGCCGTACGGACAAGTAAAACGCAAAAAAAGTGTGCGACCGCTTTGGGCCGCACACAGGAAAATCATTTGCCGAAGAATTTGCTCTTCTTTTTGTCGCCGTCCGTAGGCGTCTTGCCCGTCATCGCGTCGTCGAAAGCCTTGAGAAGCTCCTTCTGCTGAGCCGTCAGCTTGGTCGGTACCTGTACGATCAATGTGACATAGTGGTCACCTCGCTGATTCTCATGGTGCAGATACGGAACTCCCTTGCCGCGCAGCCGCACTCTGGTGTCGGTCTGCGTACCCGGCTTCAGATCATACAGCACGTCGCCGTCGATTGTATGGATCCGAATCTCACCGCCGAGCGCCGCCTGTGCGTACGAGATCGGCATGGACGAGTAAAGATCGAAGTTGTCGCGCTGGAAAATAGGATGTCTCGAAATCTGAACATCCACCAGGAGCGAACCTCTCTCGCCTCCGTTTACGCCGGGCTCGCCGAGGTCGCGCATACGAATGCTCTGACCCTCGTCGATTCCTGCGGGAATCTTAACTTTGATGTTCTTGCGCGTCGTGACGTAACCGGTACCGTAGCAATCCTTGCATTTGTCGCGGATCACCTTGCCTGTTCCCTTACAATCCGGACAGGTCTTCTGGTTCTGGATCACGCCGAGTATCGTCTGCTGTGTGTAGATGATGGAACCGCTACCTTTACATTTGCCGCAGGTTTCCGCGCTGGTTCCCGGCTTTGCACCGGTGCCGCCGCACACCTTGCAGGTGTCCTTAAAGTTGAGTTCCAGCTCCTTTTCGCAGCCGAACACGGCTTCCTCGAAGGTGATGCGAATCGTCGCACGGACACTCGCGCCGCTTCTCGCAGCATTTCCGCGTCCTGCGGAACGTCCACCGCCTCCTCCGAAGATGTCACCGAATCCGAACATGTTGAAGATGTCACTGAAGTCGCCGGAAAAATCATATCCGCCGCCACCGCCCTGTTCAAATGCGGCATGTCCGAAGCGGTCGTACTGTGCACGCTTGTCCGCGTCGCTCAGTACGGAGTACGCTTCGCTCGCCTCTTTGAACTTGGCTTCGGCAGTCTTGTCACCGGGATTTACATCCGGGTGATATTTCTTTGCAAGACTTCTGTACGCCTTCTTGATCTCGTCTTCCGTGGCCGTCTTGGATACGCCGAGAACTTCGTAATAATCTCTCTTTGTGTCTGCCATAAACAGCTCCTGTCGGCATTATGCCGATTTATACCTCTCTGTAATCTCCGTCCACAACGTTGTCGTCATTGCCGCCCGACTGCTGCGTGAAGCCGCTCATATCCGGGCCTGCTCCCTGAGCGCCCTGAGCCTGCTGCATGTTCTCGTACATCTTGCTGAACAGCTGCTGTGCGGAGTTCATGAGCTTCTCCTTGGCTGCCTTGATGTCCTCAACCTCGCCGTCGCTCATCACTTCAGGGTTGGATTTTGCGATCAGATCCTTCAGGTGAGCAAGATCAGCCTCAACCTCGGACTTCAGCGATGCATCAAGCTTGTCGCCGACTTCCTGCATAGCCTTCTCGGTCTGGAACACAAGCGAATCGGCATCGTTGCGCGTGTCAACGGCTTCCTTGCGCTTCTTGTCCTGTGCCTCGTACTCAGCGGCTTCCTTAACGGCGCGGTTGATCTCATCCTCGCTGAGGTTGGAACCTGCAGTGATGGTGATGTGCTGCTCGCGACCGGTTCCGAGATCCTTCGCGGAAACGTTTACGATACCGTTCGCATCGATATCGAACGTAACCTCGATCTGCGGAACACCGCGGCGTGCCGGCGGGATACCGTCGAGACGGAACTGTCCGAGGGACTTGTTGTCCTTGGCAAACTGACGCTCGCCCTGTACAACGTTGATATCAACTGCGGTCTGATTGTCAGCCGCCGTCGAGAATACCTGGCTCTTCTTGGTCGGGATCGTCGTGTTGCGCTCGATCAGATGCGTTGCCACACCACCCATCGTTTCGATGGAAAGGGTAAGAGGCGTAACATCCAGAAGAAGGATGTCACCCGCACCGGCGTCACCTGCGAGCTTACCGCCCTGGATGGAAGCACCGATTGCAACACACTCATCCGGGTTCAGCGACTTGCTCGGCTCATGACCGGTCAGCATACGAACCTTGTCCTGTACGGCAGGGATACGGGTAGAACCGCCGACAAGCAATACCTTGCCGAGTTCAGCTGCAGTGATTCCTGCGTCGCGGAGTGCGTTCTGTACAGGTGTAGCGGTACGCTCTACGAGATCGTGCGTAAGCTCGTCGAACTTCGCTCTCGTGAGGTTCATGTCAAAATGCTTCGGGCCGTCCGCCGTAGCGGTGATGAACGGAAGGTTGATGTTGGTCGTCGTCGCGGAGGACAGCTCCTTCTTCGCCTTCTCGGCCGCTTCCTTCAATCTCTGAAGGCTCATCTTATCGAGCGAGAGGTCAACGCCCTCCTGCTTCTTAAACTCGTCGATCATGTAGCGGGTGATACGCTCATCAAAGTCGTCGCCGCCGAGACGGTTGTCACCGGACGTAGCCAATACTTCAATAACTCCCTCGCCGATCTCGATGATGGAGACATCGAAGGTACCGCCGCCGAGGTCATAAACCATGATCTTCTGCTCTTTCTCGTTGTCAAGACCGTACGCCAGCGCAGCCGCAGTAGGCTCGTTGATGATACGCTTTACGTCGAGGCCGGCAATCTTACCGGCGTCCTTGGTCGCCTGACGCTGTGCGTCGTTAAAGTATGCCGGAACCGTGATAACGGCCTCGGTAACCTTCTCGCCAAGGTAACCTTCCGCATCTGCCTTCAGCTTCTGAAGGATCATCGCGGAAATCTCCTGAGGAGTGTACTTCTTGTCGTCGATGGATACACGGAAATCCGTTCCCATGTGTCTCTTGATCGACGAGATCGTCTTGTCGGAGTTCGTAACCGCCTGACGCTTTGCAGGCTCACCGACGATACGCTCGCCGGTTTTCGTGAATGCAACTACCGAAGGCGTCGTTCTCGAACCTTCCGTGTTTGCGATAACGGTGGGCTGTCCACCTTCCATTACAGCCACACAGCTGTTGGTTGTTCCCAAGTCAATACCAATGATTTTTCCCATATTATTGCCTCTTTCTGCACTGCAATTCCTGTTGTCCGATCCGGGCAGTGCTTCCGGATCAGGCAGAAAAAGTTTGTTTCCAAACGAATTTCCTAATTTGCCACTTTGACCATGCTGTGCCTTAGCACGCTGTCGCGATACTTGTATCCCTTCTGGAACTCCTCGACGACGATGTTCTCGCCTGCCGACTCATCCTCCACATGCATCACGGCGTTGTGAAGCTCAGGGTCAAATGCCTGGCCGACCGCTTCGATCGGCGTAACTCCGGCCTCCGTGAGGGCCGTCATCAACTGCTTGTAGGTCTTTTCCATTCCTGCCGCGAACGGCTGTGCTTTCTCCTCCTCGCTCAATGTTGCGAGTCCGCGCTCGAAATTGTCGATCACGGGGAGAATCTTCTCAAATGCACTCTTTGCACCGACCTCAAACATCTGTGCTTTTTCTTTGTCTGTCCGGTTCCGGAAGTTTACGAACTCGGCCTGCTGACGCAGCACCCTGTCCTCAAGCTCGGCAATCCGCTCATCGCGTTTGTCCTTCTTCGCTTCCTTACGGGATTTGCCGCCTTTCATCGTCTCTTCCTCCTGCGCCGGTTCCGTTTCCGCTTCCTGCTCCTCTGCGGCTTCCTCGATTTCTGATTTCTCCGGGATCTCTCCCGCTTCCTCAGCATCCGTGAAGCCTTCCGCATTCACATCCGCGGCATCCCCTGTATCGCGTTCGTTCGTCGCGGTCTCGTCCGCCGGACTTTCCTCCGGTGCCTGATCGCGGAACAGATCAACGCTCTCTTCGTCTGCCATGTCGTTCCTCCGTACTGTTGCTTATTTGTCTTTCTTGAAAATTCCGTCAAGCTCGGTCATCAGATTCTGAAGCGTACTGACAACCTTGCGGTAGTCCATACGGCGCGGACCGATGATACCAATCTTTCCGTACACACCTTCCTCGATGTGGTACGTTGCCGTCACGACGGAACAATCCTTCGTCGCTTCGATCGGCGACTCGTCTCCGATGTACACCTGAATGCCGCGATCGGAATCGCCCTCCTGGTACATCAGCTCCGTGAGCTCTTTCTTCTCCTCGAGAGCGGTAAGAAGATTTCTCGCCTTCGCGGAATCATTGAGTTCCGGATACTTGAAGATGTTCGTCGAGCCGCTCGTGTACGCCTCGACTTCCTCGTTCTCCATTCCGGTCGCGATCACGTCGAGAATGTCCGAGATCAATGCGGAATAGCCGTTGGACTCTGTCCGAA
The DNA here is from genome assembly GCA_017561985.1 of Lachnospiraceae bacterium. Next base: position 32,781 of record JAFZAZ010000014.1, on the reverse strand, counting down.
GCTTCTGCATGATCCCTGCGTTGATCTCCTCGATGTCGAGGCCCTGCAGGAACGTATTGAGCATCAGGTTCAGCCGAAGCACAGTCTCCTGCGAAAGTTCCTCGTCAAGGTGGATCATGTTGTTCTTGACGACATTTCCTTCCAGTATTAACACCATCAAAAGATTGGACGGGTCAACCTGCGAGATCTGAAGGAATTTGATGCGGCGCTTGTGATACCGCGGCGCCGTGATCATCGACGCGTAGTTCGTGTTCGCGGCAATCACCTTCGCGGCTTCCTTCAAAATGTTGTCGAGCTTCTCGGACTTAGCGTTGAGCTCGAGCTTCAGGTTGTCCATCTCGGTCTGCTTATCCTGCATCAACATGTCGACGTAGAGGCGGTACCCTTTGTCCGACGGAATACGTCCCGCAGACGTGTGCGGCTGTACGATGTATCCCATCTCCTCGAGGTCCGACATCTCGTTTCGGATCGTTGCGGAGCTAAGGTTCAGATCGGTGTATTTGGAAATCGTGCGGGAACCCACCGGTTCGCCCGTTTCCAGATAGTTCTGAATGATGGCCCGCAGAATTGTCATCTTTCGGTTGTCCAGTTCCACGTTTCGTTCCCGCTTTCTTTTGATTTATTAGCACTCGAAAACAATGAGTGCTAACATCCTCAGTAAGAATACTACTTCAGTCGAAAAATGTCAATAGCATTTTCGGAAAAATGTCAAAGAAAAACGCCTGCCCTTTCGACAGACGTTCTTCGTAAAATGCTGTTTCCCGCAATTCCTGTTTTCTTAAATCATCAACTCCGCAAGGATCGGATTGCTTACAAGCATCCCCCGGGGTGTCAAGGCGATTTTGCTGCCTTCCGATGTGACAAGGCCTTCTTTTTCAAGCTTCATAAGACTGCCTCGAACAAACTCCGCATCTTCATTTCCGTACTTTGCAGCGTACTCCGCAAGGTCGACACCCTCGTTCATTCGAAGCGCAAGCATCACGGTCTCGTTGCGGATCTCATTTTCCGAAAGAGACTCGACCGACTCGTACGTAAGCGCTTTCAGATACGTTTCCATGTCTGCAGTCACACGGTAACGCTTCTTCCCGATAAGCCCCGCGGCACCGAGGCCGATTCCGAGGTACTCTTCGCGTTTCCAGTATCCGATATTGTGTCTGCACTCGCGCCCGGGCTTCGCAAAATTGGAGATCTCGTACTGCGCATACCCCTGTTCCGCAAGGAACCGCACAGTCGCGAGATACGTCTCGCTCGCAGTATCCTCGTCGGGAAGAAGGTCCGGTCGTTCCGCGTAGCGCGCATACATCGGCGTCCCCTCCTCAAGGATCAGACTGTAAGCGGAAATATGCTCCGGCGAAAGCGAAACCGCTTTCGTCAACGTTCCAAGGAACGATTCGGTCGTCTGGCCGGGAAGATTCACCATCAGGTCCAAATTGATATTGTCAAACCCGGCTTCCCTCGCGAGCGCGAACGACTTCTTTGCCTCCTCCCACGTGTGGATACGCGAAAGTTTCCTGAGTTCCGCGTCATCCGCGGACTGCACGCCGAAGCTCAGCCGGTTGATCCCGGCCTCACGGTACTCCGCAAGTTTCTCTTTTGAGACGGTCCCCGGGTTACACTCCATCGAAATCTCGGCGTCACCCGCGATCGTAAAATGCTCCCGTATCGCTGCAAAAAGCTTCGCATATCTCCCTTCCGGCATGCGCGAAGGAGTTCCGCCTCCGATGTAAATTGATGTCAGAAGCGGCTCACGAGCGATGTCAACCGTTCTGCCATGCATGTCCGTCTCACCGTTTGACGCAATCTCACCGTGCGAAGCAATGTCCCGAATGAGCGCAGCAAGGTAATCCTCCCGCAGTCCGTCGCGATCGGCGAACGAGAGGAAGTCGCAATATGCGCATTTTCGCGCGCAAAATGGGATATGAATATAAAGTTCCATGGCTTCTCCGATACAAAGAAACGCTGACATGACATCAGCGTTTCCAAAAATCACTCCTCGTCGAGTTTCAACACACTCATGAATGCGCTCTGCGGAATCTCTACATTGCCGACCTGGCGCATGCGCTTCTTTCCTTCCTTCTGCTTCTCGAGAAGCTTCTTCTTACGCGTGATATCTCCGCCGTAGCATTTTGCAAGAACGTCCTTGCGCATTGCGCGGACAGTCTCACGGGCGATGATCTTACTTCCGACAGCCGCCTGGATCGGAATCTCGAAAAGCTGTCTCGGAATCTCATCCTTCAATTTCTCGCACATGCGGCGACCGCGTTCGTATGCGGTTGCCTCATGGACGATGAACGAAAGCGCATCGACTTCCTCATGGTTAACGAGGATATCGAGCTTCGAAAGCTTCGAGGGAACGTATTCCTTAAAGTCGTAATCAAAAGACGCATATCCCTTCGAGCGCGACTTGAGCGCGTCGAAGAAATCGTAAATGATCTCATTTAGAGGAAGGTCATACTTGAGCAGCGCTCTCGTCTGCTCGAGGTACTCCATGCCGAGATACACGCCGCGGCGGTCCTGGCAGAGCTTCATGATCGAGCCGACATACTCGGTCGTCACCATGATCTCCGCACTTACGAACGGCTCCTCCATATGGTCAATCTCAGAAGGATCCGGAAGGTTGGCCGGGTTTGAGATGTCATGCACGGTGCCGTCCGTCTTGTACACTTTGTAAATAACACTCGGTGCCGTCGTGACAAGGTCGAGGTTGTACTCGCGCTCAAGACGTTCCTGAATGATTTCCAGGTGAAGAAGTCCGAGGAAACCGCAGCGGAAGCCAAATCCGAGTGCGATCGAGGTTTCGGGCTCAAACTGAAGCGAAGCATCGTTCAACTGGAGCTTCTCCAAAGCGTCGCGAAGGTCCGGGTATTTTGCGCCGTCCGCGGGATACATTCCGCAGTAAACCATCGGGTTGACCTTCTTGTAGCCGGGAAGCGCTTCTTTTGCAGGGCGCATCGCGTCCGTCACCGTATCACCGACTCGCGTATCCTTTACGTTCTTAAGGCTCGCCGTGATATAGCCTACCATGCCTGCCGAAAGCTCGTCGCAGGGGATAAATTTGCCGGGTCCGAGCGTTCCGATCTCAACGACGTCCGCCTCCGCGCCGGTCGCCATCATGCGGATCCGCGTGGATTTGGTTATCGTTCCCTCTTTAATTCTGCAGAAAATGATAACGCCCTTGTACGCGTCATACACCGAGTCAAAGATCAATGCCTTCAGCTCTCCGGCGGGATCTCCCTGAGGTGCCGGGATCTTCGTGGTGATCTGCTCGAGCACCTCCTCGATGTTGATTCCCACTTTTGCGGAAATCAGCGGAGCGTCCGAAGCCTCAAGTCCGATCACGTCCTCGATCTCGTGGATCACTCGCTCGGGCTCTGCACTCGGGAGGTCGATCTTGTTGATGACCGGCATGATCTCGAGGTCATGGTCGAGTGCGAGATACACATTTGCAAGCGTCTGCGCCTCGATACCCTGCGCCGCATCCACAACGAGGATCGCCCCCTCGCACGCCGCGAGCGAACGCGAAACTTCGTAGTTAAAGTCGACGTGGCCGGGCGTGTCGATCAGGTTAAAGATGTATTCCTTGCCGTCCTTTGCCTTGTAGACGGTACGGATCGTCTGCGCTTTGATCGTAATGCCTCGCTCGCGCTCGAGGTCCATATTGTCAAGAATCTGCTCCTGCATCTCGCGCGACGTGAGCAGGCCGGTCTTCTCGATGATGCGGTCAGCAAGCGTCGATTTGCCGTGGTCGATGTGCGCGATAATGCAGAAATTGCGGATTCTGCTCTGTTCTTCCTTCGTCATGTTCGGTATCCTTTTTTCAGTATTTTACGTCGTGTGGAGTTTGTTTTATTTGCCAAAATAAAGGTATTGCCAAATTCCGACATCTATAGTATAATGCAACCGTTGTCTTTTGCAGGAGTACCCAAGAGGCTGAAGGGTCTGGCTTCGAACACCAGTAGGTCGGTAACACCGGCGCAAGGGTTCAAATCCCTTCTCCTGCGTAACTGCCCCGCGTTATCGCGGGGCTATTTATTTTTCCAAGCGCCCGTCACAAACAGGCGCGTTTATTTTTTGTAACGAAAAAAAGCGGGTCAGATTACTCTGCCCCGCCGATAAACCGAAACTTAAGCCAGCTTGTTAACTGCGCGCTGAAGTCTGGAGACTTTTCTGGCAGCAGTATTCTTATGGAAAATGCCCTTCGCTGCGGCCTTATCAATCGCAACGATCGCGGTCGTAAGATTGCTCTGAGCAAGGTCCTTGTCGCCGGCAGCCACGGCAGCGTCAACCTTCTTCGTAAGAGTCTTAATCTTGGACTTGATGATCTTATTGCGGAGCGTCTTTGTCTCAATAACAAGAATTCTCTTCTTCGCGGACTTGATATTTGCCATATTCACACCTCCTGTACGTAGTCTGGTTTCTTCGCATGAATTTGTGAACAGATCCGGACACGGACGCTCTGAACACACATGAGTGAATTGTATTACACATTCTGCGGTATGTCAATAGGAATTTTACGGTTTCATCAAAAACATTTCTACAGCGACTCGATCCGGCAGATTTCCGCTTTTTACTTTGGCTTCAAGCTCTTCGCCGTACGCCACCATCGACGTGATCCGCTCGATCGAAACGTTCTTTCCCGCCTTCAGATATTTCGTAACCGCATACGAGTTGAGCTTTAGCTGCTGTGCGATATCATACGCATTCAACCCCTTGCGCGCGAGCCGCAGCACAAGCGAAAACTGATAAAAGCTGTTTGTGAGGTTGAACAACAGTCTCGCCGGCGGCGTCTGCGCGAGTATCAGGTCTTTGTACAGCGCGACCGCCTGCTTACGGTTTCCGGCCACGATCGCGTCGACCATGCGGAACATCTGTCCCTGCGTGAGCGAGCTTGAAAGCGCCGTGATGTCATCTCTCGTCACTTCGCCTCTTCCGTCGCAATACGCCGTGAGTTTATCGATCTCGTTGGAGATCGCATTCAGGTCTCCCGCGGCAATCTCGACAAGAAGCGAAGCGTCATTTTCCGCGATGCGAAGTCCGTTGCGCGCCAAAAGGTTGACGACGAAAGAAACAGCGTCCTTCTCACGGAGCGGCTCGAACACGGCGACATGACCGTTGTCCTCGATATATTTGTACAAGCGGTTCCGTTTGTCACATTCTTTTTCGGAAAATAAAAAATACGTCGTCTCGGGAATCTCATCCAGATGATCGGCCAGGATGCACGATGTCTTCAGCCAACCGGTGTCCTGAAGTATGATCAGCCGTCGTTCCGCAAGAAACGGAAGCGTCATCGCGGCGTCAAGCACTTCGTTCGGGTCTGCTTTATTGCCCTCGAAGACCGCGCGGTTCATCGTGTCTCCCTCCGCCAGTATCGCCCTCTCGAGACGTCCGAGATAAACGCGACGCAGATAGTCCTCCGTGCCCGTGAGCACGTAGAACCGCTGGATCTGTCCGGTTTTCAATTGTTCCCGGATCGTGTACATCCACGTTTCCTCCGCTTACTTATCTGCTGCCGATGCGCTCTCCCATCTTGATCACGGTCTCGAAGCCTTCCTCCGTGTTCGCAAGAAGATCGTCCGAAGGCTTGAAACTTCCCTTGCTCGTAAGCACAAGGATCGTGGATCCTCCGAACTCAAAATGACCCTGCTCCTCGCCTTGGGATACCGTCCGCGCGTCGGTATGGTCATTTGCGATCTTTCCGACGCCGAGCGCGCCGACCTGCATCACGATCACACGACTTCCGTCCGGCATGGTGATCTCGCAAAATTCACGTGCATTTTCCCGATATACCGCGCTGTACTTGTGTATCAGCGGATGAACGGTGTAAAGCTTGCCCGGGATCACGACGTCTGCGGATTTCTCGCCCGAGACGGGATACATATAATGATGGTAATCGTCGAGGCTCAGTCTCAGAAGATACATGTAACCGCCTTCGTACGAACGGGCAATCTCGAAATCGTCCAGCACCTCATCCACGGTGTAAGGAACACCCTTGATCGAAAAGCATGCATTTTCCGAGATCTCATAAACACTCGCCTTGCAGTCGCACGGCGAAAGAAGGTCATCCTCGCAAACCGTAAACGGCCGTTTCTCCGGACGGATCTCGCGCTTGAAGAAATCATGGAATGACGTATACTTCTTCTTTTGATACTCCGACAGCCGGATCCCATTCTTGCGCACGAACTTCGTGATGAAGAACGACGAGAAAAATGAACTCATGACGGCGCGCTGAAGGTTTGCGTACCACGCGCTTGAAACAAAGCGCATAACCGCACGTGTGAAGCTGTGAGCAAACATCTTCTCGATCAGCGCATTATTGGAAACCGGGATGGGCACCAAACTGCCATCCCGGTTCTTGTAAAATGATTCATTCATTTCATTTTGAACAGAAATCATACGATCAACACTCCTGCAAACAATGCTAAACTGCATACGATCATAATGATCATTCCGCGCTTATGGGGCTTGCGCACCGGAAAATTAAAGATATACAGGAACGCAACGAAAACCATAAACAGACTGAAGAACACCGGAAGAATCGACGTGTCTCCGAAGATGAACCCGAAGAAGCGTCCTACGATAAACGCCACCGGAACTCCAATCGCGGAAGCTGTGATCGGCAGACCCTGATAAAACTCACGGCGCTCGGTCGTCTCCGCCTGGCGCTCCTCCTCGGTCACGTTGAAATAAGCAAGACGGATCACGCCGCAGATTGTAAGGATCAGGCCGCAGATCAGTCCGAGGAAACGCATTCCGGATCCGTTGTAAAGCATATACGCGATCGTCGCCGGCGTAACGCCGAAACAAACGATGTCGCACAGCGAATCCAACTGAATTCCGAACTTCTTCTCCTGCTCCGTTCTCTTAACACGTCTCGCAACGGTACCGTCAAACATATCGCAGAGGCCGGCAAGCATCAGGAAGAAAATGCTGAAGCGAAAATCTTCCTGCGCGCCAGCATTCCACGCAATGCACATGGAAATAAATGCGAACGTAACGCCGACATACGTCAAAATAACAGAAGGGTTATAAAACCCGACAAAGCGATTCTCTTTCATGGACAAAACCTCACAGGCATTGATTTTGGCACACAATATACAAGCATATAGTACCATTATTTCGTTGAAAAATCAACGCTATTTGCCCTTGTCACAGAAAAACATCGCACCGTTGCGTCATTTTCCGAAAATGCACAGCTCACCTGCCCGTTCTCCTTCGTGATATACACGCTTGAGCCGGTCTTTCGAAGCGCTTCGATCACCTCACCGGAAGGATGTCCGTATTTGTTCTCCCCTACCGAGATCACGCTCACGGCCGGTGAAAGCAGCGCGTAGAATTCTTCTGACAAGGAATACCTTGACCCGTGGTGCGCGATTTTCACATACGCTGCTGTCCTTACTGCCTCCGCATATTCCCTCGCAAGAGTGCTCAGCGTTTCGGCGTCGGCATCCGCAAGAAACAATGCGGATATTTCGTCTGTCGACATCGCCAGTATAAGGCTTGTCTCGTTCCGGTCTTCGGAACTTGCGCCATTCCGCGGCGACAGCACTGTAAAATGCAGTTTCCCGCCTCCAAAGATTCCGCAATCAACCGAAACGACATCTCCCTGAGCAAGCGGCGTCAACGTCTTTACTCCGCCGTCGCGCAGTTCATTTACGTACTCACCGTCTTCCTCAGCGCACGGAAAATACACTGGCGTTTCGCTCCACTCCCCGCAAAGCAGTTCCGTAAGTCCGTTCACGTGGTCCGCATCCGAGTGCGTGAAAAATACGGCGTCGGGCGCAGCGATCCCATGGTACCACAGATACTGCTGCAGCACTCTCTCGCCGACATCTTTTCTACCGGTGCTTCCGCAGTCGATCACAATACATTTGCCGCCGCGGACGATGACGCTGCAGTCGCCCTGCCCTACGGAAAGGTTCGTAATCCGAAGCGTCCCGGACGGAAGCGGCAGAAACACGGCAAATGCAAATGCCGCGATCAACACAAACGACCTGCTTCGTCTGTGGAATAAGTAAAGTGCACCGCACAATAGTGCAGCGTACAGGAAACAATTCCACCAAGCAGGGCGACCAGTCACTACGACGCTGCCGGGAATGCTCCGAAACAGCTTTGTCAACCGGTTCAGCAAGACAATTCCGTAATGCGAAAGCCCCGAGACAAAGCTTCCGAGGCCGGTGCTTATGTAACCTGCGATCACGCCGAAGACGGCGACAACAAATACAATGCCGATCAGCGGAATTGCGATTGTGTTGATCGCGATCGAATACGGAGAAGTCTTGAAGAAGAAAAATAACTGCACCGGGAGGATCAGCAGGATAAACAATGCGTGATACTCCGTAAGTGTGCAAAACGCAGCTGTGATCCTCGCACGGACACCCGGGTACACTCCCGTGTATCGACTTTCCGACCGGTGTTCCTTCATCCGCGCGAGGAAGCAAAGAAGATACGCGCAGAAAAACGTAAGCACAAATCCAGTCTGAAGAACAACGGTCGGCCTTCGAACAACCATGACTGCCATTAAGAATGTAATTGCCGTAAGTCTGTCCGTCGTTCTTCCGACAGCACGCCCGAGCGCCGAAAAAAGGTACATCATCACAGCGCGTACACAGGCGACACCGAATCCGGTCAACAAACCGTACAAAAGCAGGATCGCGGCAGCTGCAATGCCTGCCGGCTTCCTTTCGAGAAAGCATGAAAACAAAGCGGTCAACGCCCCTCCGAGCGCAGCGACATGCATTCCGCTCACCGCCAATATGTGTGCCAGTCCAAGGTCACGATACCGGTCGTATACCTCGTCGTCCAGATCGTCCTTCACACCGCAGAGAAGTCCTTCCGCAATGCCGAAGGACTCGTCTGGATAAATCTTCCGAAGCGTCTCCGTTGTCCTCACGCGGAGCTTTACAATCAGCCGCCGGATACGGTCGTTAAGATTCGTACCGGAATCCACGTTCGAAGCAATCCGGTATCCGCCCGCACGCGCCAACACACAGAAGCTCCGGTAGTACGACGCAGCGTCCCACTCACCGTCATTTTGCGCTGGTTCGATACGCCTGAACGGGCCGTACAACAAGACTTTTTCGCCGTATTCCGGGATGTCTCCGTCAATGTACACAGACACCGCAAACTTTGACCCTCTTCCGATTTCCGGATATGCGAAAAATGAAGTCCGTTTTACTTCACCGACCGTCGCTTCACATATTTCAATGTTTTGAATCTTTGATAAAAAGGACTCTTCCTCTGCGTGAAACGAAGCTCCGTACAAGGCGCATGCCAGCCAGAGAAAGCTGAATAAGAACAGACACACAGACCCGCCGTGAAACACTTTCAATACGACTCCGGCGAGAAATATGACGGCTGCGAGAGCTGCTGCGGGCGGTAATTTCCAAAAACACCCGCAGCACACGCCGCACACCGCACAGACGGACGCCGCCATCAGCGGACGTCTCATAGATTTTCAACCTCAGATCATTTATTACTATATACTGCAGACCGGTTTATTGATAATGCTGATCAACCCAGGCCGCAAACTTCACAAAAACATCGTCTCCGAACAATTCCTTCATGACTACCGCATGCTTCTTAATGTCAGTGTCTGAAACTAAGCCCGAATACTGGGACTCGAGCCCCTTCTCCTTCGCAGCATCCAGATACTTCTTCATAAATGTCTTTCCGTAGGTCTCCGAGAGGAATTCGCAAAAGCCGCGTCCGAAAGTATACTCATCGCCGCGATTTGCATGATCAAGATTGCGGTAATCATCAGCGAATATTTCCTCGGCATTGTCCTTCGTGACAAGTTCATTGATCCAGGAACGGTTCAGATCTTTGATTCCTTCGTAGCACTCTGCGAAATCCTTGTTCTTTCCCGCAAGGGAAGCGATTACCGTCTCTGCGTAATATTCCGCACTTCCTTCCGTCATGATCTTTGAAGTGCCGTCGTAATAACGCAGCGTAAGTACATGGGTAAGCTCATGTGCAACCGTTCCGTAATCTACAGTCGAACTGCGGCGCCAGGGATTATTGCGGTAAGAATCCACGGAATTCCACAATTCATCGCTGTACAATTCATACATATACAAAGTTAAACCGCCGGAGGTCGCATACGAAATATTATGCTTGTCCTCCCTGTCAACGAACACATAGATTACTACCTTCATTTCGTTGTCAAGCTCACGCCAGGGATCCTTAACACCCAGGATCGCATCTCCGAGATACAAGCGATCGTTCTTTCCCGAGCACGTGAATTCAAAGCCGATTTCTTTCTCAAGAGCGTCGATGATCGCCGCAACATTGTCGCCGAAATCACCGGGAAGATCCAAGTCCTTGTCGAGCAGCAGGAAAAACTTGTCTCCCTCGTAGTAACAATAACGGTCGGTGATAACGTGATCCTCTTTCTTTCCGCTGAGCGTGATCTCATTTAATCCGCTTTCCTCAGGCACGTTATCGTTTTTCTTAATTCTCCATTGCTCTTTTACCGTGATGTCACGATCTTCGGTGTATTCATCTCCGGGCGCAAATACAACTTCCGGATGATCCACGTCACCCCAGCCGACGAACTCAAGCCCCTCCGTGTGTTCGGAATCGGACAACGCATCCGGCATCACAAACGTTACTCCCGGGTATTTTACGACACTCTCCCAGTAGTCCTCATAGAGCGTAATAAACTTGACATAGTGAACATTCTCATCCCCGCCGTCAGGCGCTCCCGTCGGCGTAGGCTGCTGCACCGACTCCGTCGGCGTTACGGTAGGCTTAACCTCGTAAGCAGTCGTCGGAACAGGCGTTGTGGTCGGCGTAGGCTCCGGAACCTTAGCGTCGTTCGCCTTCTTCCACATCAGGATTGCAAAAGCAATCGAAATAATTGCGACCGCAACCGAGACAGCTACAATAATTTTCTGACTCTTCCCCATACATTTTTCGGTCTTGATAAGACCCCCTCCTTATTGAATTATGATATCCTCCGAAAAGGTAAGGATCGGTGATACTTCATAGCCCCGATACGAATCAAGAGGTTTGCCGTCCACAGTAATAACGACACTGTCAATGTAAGAGCATGTCGTCAGTGTGTTCACAATACTGTAAATGACTGCCTCCCCGCGCGTATTCGAGTACTTATCCATAAACTTCGAATTGAGGTCAAGGTAACAAATGCGGTTGCGCGTAGAGATACTGTTCACGCGCACTCCCGCCGGAATGCCGTTAAACACATGCATTTCATTTTCCAGCGGACCCGAAAAAAGAATCTCCAAAAGATATTGTTCGCGAAGCTTGAAGTCGTCCAACCGAACCGCGCGCGAGATCCTGCGCACTCCGTTCCCGGACGTATCGATGAAGAAAAAATCAATCATCTCGGGATCAAGCACTTCGTCCACGGAAAATGCATAGTCTTTTCCGGTCTGCACTCCCACTTCGATTCCGTTAGCAAGTATCTGCGAACCGTCACTGTTCAAAAGCATGACGCCGGTAACTCCGGGGATCCGGCACAGCGTCTTTACGATCGCTCCGCGAAGCATCGTCTCGCGGACCCGGTCCTCAATGAACGTGAAACCGCTTAAGAATACGACAACAACATGGTCCTCGGTGATCTCCGTCTGTTCCACGGTAACTTCCTCGGGAAACAATGATCTGTATATCGTCTCGTCGTCCGCTTCATACGTGTTTTTCAGACTGTGGAGAAGCTCGTACACAGCCCCCTCGTCGGTCTTCGCACGAAGCTCGTAGGAAACCGTTACGACGGAAGCATTGTCGTCTCCGAGGAAATACAACACGTACGGGCCGTTCTCAGTCACGTTCTTCTTCTCGTCGTCTTCACAGCCGCTCAGAAGGATTGCCAACATAAGGCATCCGACGGCCAGGATACATTTTACAAAGCGCAATACTCTCATGCTTTCCGCCCCCTTTCATGTCGTGCCAACGGGATGCGTACGCTGAAAGTCGTACCTTCATTTTCCTTGCTGTAAGCCTTGATCTGGCCTCCGTGCGCAGCGACGACCTCCTTCGTGATGGAAAGTCCGAGTCCGGTTCCTCCGGTCTCGCGGGAGCGGTCCTTGTCAACGCGATAAAAACGCTCGAAAATGTGAGCGATATCAGCCTCGGGAATACCGTAGCCTGTGTCCTGCACGGTGATAAAGAAATACGTCATGTTTGCATTCAGCGTGACAAAAACGCTGCCCTGCGGACGGTTGTAAAGGATTGCATTTTCCACCAGATTTGTGATAGCGGTGAGCAGCTTCGGCTCATCCACCTCCGCGTAGATGTCGCGGTAACTCTCGTAGACAACCTCCACTTCGCGCTTCTTCGCAAGGGGCTGGATGCGCTTGAGGATCACCGAGAGAAGCTCGTTGATATGCGTGCGCGCAAACTTCACCGTGTCGGTACGGCGGTCCATGCGGGCAAGCGTCAGAAGGTCGCTGATGATATGGTTCTCGCGGTCGATTTCGGAATTGATATCCTCGAGGAACTCGCGAACCGTGTCGGGAAGCTCTCCTCCGGACATGAGAAGCGCGTCCGCAAGCACCTTCATCGATGCCATCGGTGTCTTCAGCTCATGCGAAACGTCGGAGATGAAATTCTTTCGTGTCTCCTCGGTCTCACGCGTGCGCTCCAGAAGCGTGTTGATCGAGTCCGTGATCGCATTCACCTGAATGTTATCGCGGACATCAAGTCGTTTGTCCGTATTGCCGTCGTTGATCGAGCGAAGCTCTTTGTTAATCTCGCGCATCGGTTGTACGACGCGGTGTGCACAGAACACGGAAAATGCAAACATGATGATCGTCGCGCAAAGCACAAGAAGAATAACCATGCGGCGCTGCGTCGCATAGCGTGTCATTTCCACGGATACAGGATAAACCACTGCAAGAATGCCGACGGCGCGTCCTTCGCGCCCGGAGACGGAAACCAGTTTCGTCGCTTTCTTCTCGTTCTCATCGAGTGAAAACGACCCTTTTCCCTTGAGACACGAAGCAAATCCCTTGGCAACCATTGTGCTTCCGGTCTTCGTGTGGAACGAATCATATACGGTTTTGTACTGTGCGTCGATCACCAGGACGCGCGCTCCGAGGATGTCAGCAAACGTCGAAAGCTCCGACTCCATATACTCCGTCGGAGCCATTTGATTGCCGTTGCTCACGACCATCACGGAATACGCGTCCGCAAAATCATCGATGCGCTCCCTGCTTGCATCAAAGGCATGTCTGTATTGATAATTGAGGCTGATATACGAAATCAGGATACACAAAACAATCCCGCTGAAAAAAACCGCGAGAAATACGGAAAACGACATGCTCCTTTTTTGCAGTAAGTTACGCATTAATTACTCATTGTCCGTAAAATAATAACCGACGCCCCACTTGGTATGTACGTAGATCGGCTCGCCCGCATCCGGCTCAATCTTCTCGCGAAGACGACGGACGTGAACGTCGACCGTGCGCGCATCCTTCAGATAATCGTATCCCCAGACGATGTTCATAAGATTTTCGCGGGAATAAATCTTGTTCGGATGCGTGAGCAGAAGCTCGAGGACATCGTACTCTTTCATCGTGAGACGAACCTCGTTGTTCTTGACGAAAACCTGGCGGCTCTCCGGAAGAAGACACAGATCGCGGTAGCGGATCTCCTTCGTGGGAGCCTTGCCTGCAGACTGCTCGCTGCGGCGGAAAATCGCCTTCATGCGTGCCTTCACCTCAAGGATGTTGAACGGCTTCGTGATGTAATCGTCGGCGCCAAACTCAAGGCCGAGGATCTTGTCCGAATCATCGCCCTTCGCCGTGAGCATGATGATCGGAACCTGAGAGGTCTCACGGATCTTGCGGCACACTTCGTATCCGCTCAGCTTCGGAAGCATGACGTCCAGAAGAATCAGGTCGAACGAACCGTTCTGCGCCTTCTCGACAGCCTCCTCGCCGTCGTAAGCACAATCTACGATCATTCCCTCGCTCTCCAGGCTGAACTTAATGCCCTTCGCAATTAATTTTTCGTCATCGACAACAAGCACTCGTTTGTTCATGATGATCCCCCTGTGAAATACTTTATTCCGTACAGATTTGATCTTTGATCCTCTCAAACACTGCGGACTTGATACCGGACACATTCATGATGTCGGAAGCCTCCGCAAACTTTCCGTGCGCGGAACGATATGCGACAATGTCCTTCGCCTTCTGCTCCCCGATCCCGGGAAGCGTCATCAATGTCGCGGCGTCGGCCGTGTTGATGTTGACAAGCCGTACCGCCTCTCCGACCTCTGCGTTCGGCGGCCGATAACGACCCGTTTCCGCCTCCTCTACCGTCGGCACATAGATCTGCATGCCGTCCGTAACCGGCATCGCAAGATTCAAAGCACGCACGGCGGCGTCATCCGTGAAACCGCCCGCAGCATCGACAGCGTCTGCGATCCTCGCACCCTTTACGACGAAGAAGACCCCTTCTTCGACAACTTGTCCACACACGTGGACACAAACGGTAGGACTGCAATCAACAACAAGAACGCCTTCAACGCGATCCGTCCCAGCGAGAACGTTCCCTTCGCGAGGAGCCTCGGAAACGACCTTTTCTTCTGTTTCTCCTTTTTGGACTGCAATCGTCTCACCTCCGGCCCGGGACAGCATAAAGACCAGCCCGGCAACAATGACCGCGGTAATCCCGATCGCGGTCGATAACCATTTCGGTATTGCATGCGTCATAGAAATTCCTTTCCGACGCACATTCACACAGTATATTCATTATATCTGATTCGGGGCTTCATGACAACAAAAAAGCGCGGAAAATGTTACCAAATTCCGCGCCGCATTTTCTACATTCAAATTGTACTGTCCGCTCAGCCGACGATTTCCGAAATGGCGCTGCGAAGAGCCTTTGCCATCTCGTCAACGTGCTCCTTCGTCACAACAAGCGGAGGAATGAAACGGATGACGTTTGCACCGGCCGCGATCAGGATGCAGCCGTTTTTCATCGTTGCCTTTACGATATCGCCTACGGGAACCGTAAACTCAAGGCCCTGCATCAGGCCGATACCGCGGTGGTCGCAGATACATGGGAACTCCTTGCGGATGTTCTCAAGCGTCTCCCACAGATACGGAGCGATCGTGTTTACGTTGCCGAGAACGTCGAGCGCCTCGAACTCCTCAAACACCGTCTCAACAGCCTTGCAAACGAACGGATTTCCGCCGTACGTCGAGCCGTGATCGCCGGGCACGAGCGCGTTCGCAGCCTCGCCTCTCGCGGCAAATGCACCGACCGGCACGCCGCAACCGAGAGCCTTTGCCATCGTCACGACATCCGGCTTCACACCGTACTGTTCAAACGCAAACATCGTTCCGGTACGTCCCATACCGCACTGGATCTCATCGAGGATCAGAAGCGCACCGTGCTCGTCGCAGAGCTTGCGCACGCCATGAAGGAACTCCTTGTCAGCAGGGTTGATACCGCCCTCGCCCTGGACTGTCTCCATGATAACTGCTGCCGTCGTATCGTCAAAGAGGGCCTCGACGCTTGCGAGATCATTGTATTCGGCGAATTTTACGCCGCCGATCAACGGCTCAAACGGCTCGCGATACGCCGCCTTGCCCGTCACGGAAACTGCGCCGAGCGTACGGCCGTGGAACGAGTGATCCATCGCGATGATCGTGCTTCCCGCCTTGCCGCGCTTGTTGTAGTAATACTTTCTCGCCACCTTGATGGCGCCCTCGACAGCCTCTGCACCGCTGTTGGTGAAGAACACGCGGTCCATTCCGGACGCCTTGCACACCTTCTGTGCAGCCGCCAAAGCGGGCTCGTTGTAATAGTAGTTCGAGGTGTGAAGAAGTTTGTCGATCTGACCTTTGAGAGCATTCTTAAAATGCTCATTGCTGTATCCGAGCGCAAACACGGCGATTCCCGCCGCAAAATCGAGATACTTCGTACCGTCCGTCTCATAGAGGTACACATCCTCGCCCCGGTCAAGCACAAGCGGATATCTTCCGTATGTGTGCATCAAAACCGATTCCGCGCTCTGTATAACATCCTGTTTATTCATATATCCAATCCTCCCTGCGTAAAATGATAATCCCCACGATTCATACCGCCGCAGGAAGCATACGCGGCGTTACTCGATCGTCGAAGAAGGCTGCCATCCCTCGCGGACATCGTCGATGATAGCGGTTCCGACACCCTGCTCGGTAAAGAACTCGAGCAGCAGGCAGTGCGGTCTGCGGCCGTCAAGAATATGCACGCGGGATACGCCGCAGTTTACGGCGTCAATGCAGTTTTTCAATTTCGGAAGCATACCGCCTCCGATGTAACCGTCGGCGATCAGCGCCTCGGCATCCTTGAGAGTCAAGACGGACATAAGTGTCGAAGGGTCCTTCGGATCCTTGTACACGCCCTCGATATCCGTGAGGAAAGCAAGTTTCTCCGCTCCGAGAGCCTCTGCAATCGCGCATGCGGCGTCGTCGGCGTTGATGTTGTATGTCTGGAACTCCTCGTCCATACCGATCGGTGCAATCACCGGCACGTAATCGTTCTTGATCAGCGTGCGGATCAGATTCGCGTTTACGCTCTTTACTTCGCCGACAAAACCGATGTCCTGACCATCGACTGTCTTTCGTCGTACGGTAAGCATGCTGCCGTCCTTTCCGGAGATACCGGCAGCCTTTACGCCGTTCGCCTCAAGGAGCTGTACAAGGCTCTTGTTCACCTTGTTGAGCACCATCTCGGCAACTTCCATCGTGTCGCCGTCGGTCACGCGAAGGCCGCTGACAAACTGCGGTTCCTTGCCCATGAGGCCGACCCATTTGCTGATCTCCTTGCCGCCGCCGTGGACGATCACGGGGTGCATTCCGACCAGCTTCAACAGTGCGATGTCCTGGCTGACTTTCTTCTTCAGATCCTCGTCGAGCATCGCGCTGCCGCCGTATTTTACGACAACTGTTTTATTGCTGAACTCACGAATATACGGCAGAGCCTCGATCAGCGTCTGCGCTTTATCCATCATGATATCAATTTCTTCCATCACAAAACCTCCGACTTATCAGGAACGGTAATCGCCGTTAATCTTTACATAATCATACGTGAGATCGCAACCCCATGCGGTTGCTTTCTCGTAGCCGTCGTTGCAGTTGATGCGGAACGTCATCTTCTCCATCGACAGAAGGCGCGTCGCCTCTTTCTCGGAGTAATCAACGGCCATGCCGCCCTTGACGAGCAGGTATCGATCGTCGCCGTCCTGCAGGTAGATATCCACCTTGTCGGGGTCAAATTCGCCGCCCGAGTAGCCCATCGCGCACATCACGCGGCCCCAGTTGGCGTCGCTTCCGTAAAATGCTGCTTTCACAAGGTTCGAGGAAATCACGGACTTCGCGATCTTCACGGCATCCTCGTGTGTGCGTGCGTGGCGAACCTTGACTTCCAGAAGCTTCGTAGCGCCCTCGCCGTCTCTCGCCATCTTCATCGCGAGATCCTTGCATACGAGGTAAAGCGCAAGTACGAAATCGTCGTACACTTTATTTTTCTTGGTGACCTTCTCGTTGCCGGCAAGGCCGTTGGCGAGAACAATGAACGTGTCGTTGGTCGACGTGTCGCGGTCCACGGAGATCATGTTGAACGTATCTGCAACGACCTGCGAAACAGCCTCCTGCAGAAGCGCCTCGTCGATGTTCATGTCGGTCGTTACGACCGAGAGCATTGTAGCCATGTTGGGATGGATCATACCCGAGCCCTTGCTCATGCCGCCGAGCGTAACTTCGATGTCGTCCTCCGCGGTAAACTGGCATGCAACCGTCTTGCATACCGTATCGGTCGTCATGATCGCCTCGGCAGCATCCTGGCCGCCGTCATCACCTACCGAGAGAGCCTTGACAGCTGCCTCGATACCGGGAACGATCACATTCATCGGCATCGGCTGACCAATGACACCCGTCGAAGCGGTAAACACCTGCTCCGGCTTGCAATAAAGCGCCTTCGCAGCAGCCTCGGCCATCGCCGCATTGTCGGCAACGCCCTGAGCGCCCATGCATGCATTTGCGATTCCGGAGTTCAATACCACAGCATGCTTTGCAAGTCCGTTCTTCAGGATCTGCATATCCCAGGTAACGGGAGCAGCCTTAACTTTATTGGTCGTAAACGTGGCACCTGCCACACAGGGCATCTCACTGTACACAAGAGCGATGTCCTTCTTGTTTTTCTTGCGGATCCCCGCCATAACACCGGCAGCACTGAAGCCCTTCGGCGTCGTAACATTTCCCTTAAACTTTCTCATCCGATCCTCATTTCCGCGGCGTATTGCGTCGCATATTCTTTTGTACGTATTTTCCGTACCGGCGTCTCCTTACGGGAACAGCGGCGCCATACGCAGGCCTTCCGCCTCGTCGAGCCCGAACATGAGGTTCATGTTCTGTACGGCCTGACCGGCAGCGCCCTTCACAAGATTGTCAAGCGCGCTCATCATGATCACGCGGTTCGTTCGCTTGTCGACAACAAAGCCGATATCCGTAAAATTGCTTCCCTCAACCCAGCGCGTCTCGGGGCATTTTCCTTCGCCCAGAAGACGGACAAAGTACTCGTCGCCGTACGCTTCACGGTATGCTGCGTCGATATCCGCAGCCGTTACGCCGGGAAGAAGCGACGCGTACGCCGTAACCAGTATACCTCGCTGCATCGGCACGAGGTGCGGCGTAAAATTGATCACCACGGGCTTGCCGGCAGCCTTCGAAAGCTGATCTTCAATCTCCGGCGTGTGGCGGTGCGTTGCAACGCCGTATGCCTTGATGTTCTCATTGACCTCGCAGAACAGGTTCGGAACCTTCGCTCCGCGTCCCGCTCCGGAAGTACCGGACTTCGCGTCCACGATGATCGTCGAGGGATCGATCAGTCCCTTCTTTACAAGAGGATATGTCGCAAGGATCGAGCATGTCGTGTAGCAGCCGGGGTTGGCGAGCAGACGGCACTTTTTGATGTCCTCGCGGTAAATCTCGCAAAGGCCGTAAACAGCCTCCTCAAGATACTGCGGAGCCGCATGCTCGATCTTGTACCACTGCTCGTACACCGAGACATCCTTGAGACGGTAATCGGCGCTCAGGTCGATCACTTTCGTCTTCGCAAGCACCTCATCGTTCATAAGGGATGCGCAATACCCCTGGGGCGTCGCTGTGAAGATCACGTCCGCCTCCTCGGCGAGCGCCTTCATGTCCTCTCCCTTGCAAACGTTCGGTACCAGACGGAACATGTTTCCGAATACATCGGCAAATTTTTGATCAATATAACTCTTCGACCCGTACCATACGATCTCCGCGTCCTTATGACCGAGAAGGATGCGCACAAGCTCTGCTCCTGCGTATCCGGTCGAACCGAGAATTCCCACTTTAATCATAAACATACCTCCTTGAAAATCAGGCTATATGCGTACGGAACAGTATACACGTTCCTCTCTCAAATCGCAACTGTGGATTTAGGGGAAAAGAAGGTTCATTTCCCGCAACTTTTTGTATACTTCGTGCATCGGAAGGCCCATTATCGTATAAAAATCGCCTTCGATCGATTTGACGAACCGTCCTCCGAGTCCCTGGATCGCATATGCGCCGGCCTTGTCCATCGGTTCCCCCGTACCGGCGTACCATTCGATCTCTTCCTCGCTCATCGCTTCGAAGATGACATGCGCCGCATCCGCAAGCGCCTCGACCTTCATCGCGCCGTTCTCGATCAAGACAATGCATAATCCGGTGAATACCGTGTGCGGCTTCCCTGAGAGCAGGCGAAGCATTTCCTTCGCTTCCTCCTTCGACGCCGGCTTGCCGAGCACCTTGCCTCCGGCGTACACTACGGTGTCGCTTCCGATCACAATACAGTTTTCATTCGCATGCGCATCCGCAACCGCGAGCGCCTTACGCTTTGCAAGCTCCGTGACGATCTGTGCGGGATCTGTAAGGAACGTTTCCTCACTCACCTCGGACACTTCGACGGTGAAGTCGAGTCCGAGCATCGTAAGGATTTCCCGCCGTCTCGGGGATGCACTTGCAAGGTAACAAGGGTACAGTTGTCTCATGGTTTCCTCCGTGAATGTTGCCATTGTATACCACGAATGTTATTTTTGCAACATATTTTTCGAATTTTTATGAAATTTTATACATTTTGACGGTTTTGACAAAACGTGTAAAAAGTACTTGCATTTTTTGTTTGTTTGATGTACCTTTACAGACAACGGCGGGTGAGACACGGTTCTGTATATTATTCACCGAAATATTCACCGTCGAAAATCTATTCAGGAGGTCTTTCATTATGAAGGAAAAAGTCATTCTCGCCTACTCCGGCGGTCTGGACACCACCGCGATCATTCCGTGGCTGAAGGAAAATTACGATTATGAAGTCATCTGCTGCTGCATCGACTGCGGTCAGGAAAGCGAGCTCGACGGTCTTGAGGAGCGCGCAAAATACTGCGGCGCCGAGAAGCTCTACATCCTCGACGTTAACGATGAGTTTGCCGATGAATACATCGTTCCCTGCGTACAGGCGAACACCGTATATGAGAACAAATACCTGCTCGGCACCTCGATGGCTCGTCCGCTGATCGCGAAGAAGCTCGTTGAGATCGCTCGCAAGGAAGGCGCTACCGCTATTTGCCACGGCGCTACCGGCAAGGGCAACGACCAGGTTCGTTTCGAGCTCGGTATCAAGGCTCTTGCACCGGACATCAAGATCATCGCTGCATGGAGAAGCCCTTACTGGACCATGAACTCCCGCGAGGAGGAGATCGAGTACTGCAAGCAGCACGGCATTGATCTTCCGTTCAGCGCTGACAACTCCTACTCCCGCGACCGCAACCTGTGGCACATCAGCCATGAGGGTCTCGAGCTCGAGGATCCGGCAAATGCACCGAACTACGATCACCTTCTTGTTCTCGGCGTATCTCCCGAGAAGGCTCCCGATGAGGGCGAGACCGTATCCATCTCCTTCGAGAAGGGCGTTCCGGTTGCCATCAACGGCGTAAAGAAGAAGGTTGCAGACATCATCCGCGACCTCAACAAGCTCGGCGGCAAGCACGGCGTGGGTATCATCGATATCGTTGAGAACCGTGTTGTTGGTATGAAGTCCCGCGGTGTCTATGAGACGCCCGGCGGAACCATCCTTATGGAAGCTCATCAGCAGCTCGAGGAGCTCATCGCCGACCGCGATATGATGGCGTTCAAAAAGAACATCTCCAACCGTTTTGCAGACCTTGTTTACGAAGGAAAATGGTTCACTCCTCTCCGCGAGTGCCTTCAGGCTTTCATCGAGAAGTCCCAGGAGTTCGTTACCGGTGAAGTTAAGCTCAAGCTTTACAAGGGCAACATCATCAAGCAGGGCACGACGTCTCCGTACAGCCTTTACAACGAGAGCATCGCTTCCTTCACGACCGGCGACCTTTACAACCACAAGGATGCTGAGGGCTTCATCAACCTCTTCGGTCTGTCCCTCAAGGTTCGCGCTATGAAGCAGGCAGAGCTCGACAAGAAGTGATCTTAACGGATTTCTTCCAAAGCAGGAATAAAAACCAAGAATCCCTGACGCACATCGGCGTCAGGGATTTTTTTGTTCCGTACAATCAAAGATATTGCGCTGTGCTCACGATATATTCAACGCCGTCAACCGCGTGAAACAACGTATGAATCCTGTATTGCGAAGTATATAACGATCGGAAGTCCTCACCGAGGCCTTTGCCTGTGAGTTTTGCGATGCTCTCCTTCTCCGTCCAACGGACGATGAAATACCCGGTCGCCTCGGATTCCGCTCCCGATGAGAGAAGCCTCTGATACTCAGCCAACTCCGCATCCGAAAGCACCTTCTTCGGAAGCCTCGCGGAAACCTTCCGCACTTCCTGCACGTCGACTCCGATGTCCTCGTCGTCCACGGCACACACGACCAGTTTTCCGCTGTGGGAAAGACTGAACCCGGGAGCTGCATTTTCCGCGAAGGACGCAAGATACGGTTTTCCGCCATCTCCGTACGCAAGTTCAAGCGGCCGATCACCGACCGGCCAGCCGTAATCGGCAAGTGCTTCGCGAAGAAGCATCCCGGCGGCGATGCACTCCGCGCGCACCTTCGGACTCGAAATTCGGGCAAGTCTTCTGCGCCGCTTCTCTTCCAAAAGTCCGGCGTCGACGCCGTCGTACTCCTCAATTGTTCGGATGTACAGCTTCATCGGAACTCCTTATCATTCCATGGAAACCCATACTGTAAACTTATTTCTGCGCGGAAGCCAGCACCGCCTTGTGAAGCTCCGGATTGAACACACCGCTTCGGAGCATCGCAATCTCCTCCCTGTACGGAGGGAACGTGCGATCCTTTCCGTCCTCCTCGGCGCTCATGTACGGCGTCTCGAGGATAATCGGAATCTCCGCAAAATCCTTCATCTGCGTGATCGCGTACAAACGCTCGAAGCCGATCGTTCCGAAACCGATATTCTCATGTCGGTCCTTCGCTGCTCCTCGCTCATTTTTTGAATCATTCAGATGAATGCATGCGACCTGGTTTCTCGAAAAATACCGTTCCATCTCCGCGAGTACTCCCTCAAAGTCTCCCTTCACATCGTACCCGGCGTCGTTCAGGTGGCATGTGTCAAGGCACAGGCGAAGCTTATTGTTATGCACAACTCCGTCGTAGATGCGTGCCATCTGCGCAAAACTTGTGCCGAGTTCGCTGCCCTTGCCGGCCATCATCTCAAGCGCAATCCGTACTTTCGTATTCTCTTCAAAGATCAGGTTGAGCCCTTTGATAATCTGCATGATTCCGGCGTCCTCGCCCTCGCCGACATGGGCTCCCGGGTGAAGCACAACCGTGCTGCTTCCCATCGCTTCCGCGCGGCGAAGCTCCTCGCGAAGGAACGTCACCGAGAAATCAAAGCTCTCCGGTTTCAATGTGTTTCCGAGATTAACGATATACGGCGCATGTACTATAAAGTCGTGGATCCCGCTCTCCTTCATAAGCGCCTGCGCCTCCGGTATGCGCATCTCCGAAAGCTCCTTACGGCGCGTATTTTGCGGTGCGCCGGTATAAACCATGAACGTGTCGGCGCCGTATGAAAGCGCCTCTTTGACGGAGCCCAGGAACTGCTCCCTGCCTCCCAAACCGACATGTGAACCTAACATCTGTGTTTCCTTTCCGATCCGTGCCTGCGTTTCGCGCGGGCTCACAGATCAAGCCAGTTCCAGGAACCGGATTACAAACGCCTCGATATCACCGCGCTCGCGCATGCGGATCCGCTTTACAATCTGCATGTCCGACGGCACCGACGATACCGCGAGACGGGGATCGTGGGACACCATCACAAGTGTTCCGTCCTCGCGCAAATGCTCACGGATCTTGCGGAAGAACCTGCGGTACAATCGAACAATCTCGTCGTCCGCGCCGTCCTCGCGAAACGGCATGTTCGTCACGATCTCGTCAAACAAATGATCCTGACGGTAATCAAAGAAATCGCGGTGCACAAACCACACATTGTCCTTGCGCACGTTGCTGCGCGCCTTCTCGATCGCGGGTCCGTACGTGTCCACACCGAATGCGGAACGGATCCGTCCTGCTTTCATGCGCTCTGCGATCATCGTTCCTGCACCGCAGAAAGGGTCGAGCATCTGCGCCTCGTCGACAAGATACTGCTTTGCGGCTGCCATGACCGCGGCCGCGTCCGTCGGATGAATGCTTCCCGCGACAGTCTCCCTGCGGTAATCAAACCTCGTGTCCTCCATTGCGGAAAATGCCACTCCGAAACGGTACGTATTTCCCTCCCCTTCCGAGAGCCGGAATGTCACCTCGTAGTCTCCGGGGGAATTGCACAGACGTCCTCCCGCAAGGCGGTCTGTCTCCTGCACAAGACGCTTCACAAAACGGCTTCCGACCGATTCGTCGCGGGACCGAAGGTCAATCCGGTAGCGTATCGCACCGTCCCCGGCAAGACGCAGTGAAAGATATTCGCGAACGGTGTCTCCTGCGATTATCGAGGCAGCCTCGTACGGGTCCGCAGGCACAGACAATGCGGACGGAATGCGGAACACCGCCTCGCGCCAGATTCTGTTTTTCAATATTTCGCGCAGCTTCGTCGTCCTTACGACAACACCTCCGTGCACGATCTTCTTGCGGACTACATCGATACTGTTTGCAAACATCTCCGCATAACAGGAATTCACAATGAACATCACGGTATTGTCCGCATCATACCCGACAAACTTATGCATCGCAGCCTTCACATCCGAATTCAGAAGTTTCCGAAGCGCCGCCGTCTCCTCTCCGATATGCTTTCGGTTGTCCGCTGTCACTTCGGTGTTCTGAAGTTCTGCAAGGCGCTCCTCTAAAGCGCTGCGGTAATTCGCGATATCGCAGCCGTTCAGCGCCTCAAGGTATGTGCTTCGAACGTACATCGTCTGCTCATTTTTGTATGCGTTCACAAGACTCCGCACAGTCTCTTCGCTGTCGTCACCGATCATTCCAAGGAGTCTTGCTGCGTTTTTGCGTACCTTCGGGTCTTCCGAAGAAAGTTGTTCCGACGCAATTACAACAAGAGCTTCCGAGTCCGACGCGGAGAGTTTCTCTCCCGAAGAACGCAGAAGCCCGCACAGGGAAGCGAGGCTCTCTCGAACCTCGCGCCCGTTTTTGATATTTTCCAAATACTGTTTCATGCTCTGCTCCCGACGTTGCTGTCTATCATTAGCCGTGTTCCCTCGTATATACACAAGGAGAACGAGTTACTTATTTTCCTCGCGCAGACGCTTTGCGGCGGCGTCGGCGTATGCCTTCATCTCCGCTTTCTGCTGCTCGATCATGCGGAAGAACTCCTCCCCGGGAGGTCCTCCCTGTTTTTTCTCCGAACGATGCTTTTCGATCAGCTCGTACGGTTCGCGGTCGCGTATCATCTTGATGTACTCTTCGATGGTACGGATCGGATGCGGAGCCAGAATCCCTCCGCCGACATTGTCAATGCCGTGAATATCGGATCCGGCGGTCATCGGTTTGTCAAACTGCGCCGCATACCACATCGCACGGTCGTTCATCGCCTTGGTCTGAGCCGCGTTGATGCCCTCGACCGCGTCACAGTCTCTCGGGTACAATCCGAAGCCGTGCAGGTAATACGCCTCGCGGAACGGATGCGCCTGCACCATAAAACCGCCGTCGCCGTGCACATGCTCGTACTCCTCCCACGGAGTCCACTCGCGCATACCCGGGTTCTTTTTGAGCCAATCCTTGTCGAGACCGTAGATCAGAAATTCCGAACCGCGGTAATTGTCCTCAAGTCCGAACAAAACCGTCAAACCGATCTCGTCGCCGCGCGCTTTCGCGTGCTCGTACCCGGAACAGAATTGATCGACAAATTCTTCCCAGGGGAGGTCTCTCTCGGGTCTCGTGTTTCCGCGGAAGAAATGGTCCGTCACGATAATCGTGCTGTACCCTTCCAAAAACCGCGCTTCCGCCTGCTCACAACCGGTCGCCCAGCCGCATTTGCTGCCTTCCGCGGTGTGCAGGTGTGTTTCTATCTTGTACTGTGCCATATGGCCAATGCTCCTTGGAAGCGACTTATTTTACAACTCGTAACCGACGAGGAACGCCTTCGTGTTCAGCTCGATCGTCTTCGGCGGAACGGTCTTCTCAATCACCTTGAGCCACATTTCCTTCGGAAAATCCATGTGCTTCGCTGCCATTCCGAGCACGATCGTATTGAATGCTCTCGCGTTGCCGAGCTTCTTCGCCTCGCTCATCGCGTCGATCTTGAGAACCTTGTACGT
The DNA here is from genome assembly GCA_017561985.1 of Lachnospiraceae bacterium. The sequence goes on along the minus strand of JAFZAZ010000014.1, from coordinate 7,069 downwards.
CTTCTCGAGATTCTCGAGGATGTTCTCAGGATACTCCGCAGCGCCAATCACGACCGGCATCGGATCGATGCGCTGGTCGTTCGCGATCAACACGCCGTCCTTTTTAAGGAAGTGTGCGTAGCGAAGTGCCTCAAGACGCTCAAACGCGATCAAAACATCCGCGCAGCCCTCCTCAACGATGGGCTCCGCAACGCTCTCACCATAGCGTACAAACGTAACAACGCTGCCGCCTCGCTGTGCCATGCCGTGCACCTCGGAGAGCTTTACATCATATCCCGCCTCGCGAGCGATTCCGCCGAGGATGCGGGACGTAAGCAATGTACCCTGACCGCCGACACCGACGATCATAATATTTTTCGTTTCCATCCTTACACCTCGACTTTCTCAATGGCACCGAACGGGCAGAGCTGAGCGCACAGACCGCAGCCGTTGCACATTGTATCGTTGATCACTACCTTGCTGCCCTCGCTTCTTGTCATCGCAGGGCATCCGGGCTTCATGCAGGAACCGCATGCGCGGCAGGTGTCGGGATTTACCTTGTACTGTGTCGTGATCTTTGCCTTGTTGAGAAGTGCGCACGGTGCCTTCACGATGATAACGGAAAGCTCGTCCTTCGCAACCTCCTCCTTGATCGCCGCCGTCAATGCCTTTACGTCAAATGCGTTGACTGTGCGAACGTTCGGGACACCGATGGCCTGGCAGAGCTTCGTGACATCGATCGCGTTCACGATATCGCCCTTCAGAGTCTTGCCGGTTCCGGCGTGGTCCTGATGGCCGGTCATACCGGTGGTCGAGTTGTCAAGGATCAAAACCGTGCCGGTAGCCTGGTTGTAAACCATATTCATGAGGGAGTTGACGCCGGTGTGCATGAATGTCGAATCACCGATCGTCGCTACCCAGTTCTTAACATACTCCTTGCCGCGCGCCTTCTCCATACCGTGAAGAGTGCTGATGCTCGAGCCCATGCATACGGTCGTGTCGACAACCGAAAGCGGAGCAACCGCACCGAGCGTGTAGCATCCGATGTCGCCTGCCGCGTGCAGTCCGAGGCGCTGCAGCGTGTAGAACGTCGAGCGGTGCGGGCAGCCAGGGCACAGGATCGGAGGTCTCTGCGGAGCCTGTGCAGGCGTCGCAAGATCAAGCGTCTGACCGAGAAGCTTCTCGCGAAGCATGTTCGCGCTGTACTCTCCCTGAACGGTCAAGAGCTCTTTGCCCTTGCACTCTACGCCCCAGGACTTTACCTGCTCCTCGATGATCGGATCGAGTTCCTCAACGATGTAAAGTGTCTCAACCTTCTTCGCAAAATCAAGGATCAGCTGCTTCGGAAGCGGATTCACAAGTCCGAGCTTGAGAACCGAAGTCTCCGGCATTGCCTCTCTGACATATTGATAAGGAATACCCGAGGTGATCACGCCGACCTTCGTGTCGCGCATTTCCACGCGGTTGATCGGGAACGTGCATCCGTCCTCGGCCATCTTCTTCTCGCGCTCTTCCACGTGCAGATGACGGAACTTTGCATTGCCGGGCATCATAACGTTCTTGCGGAAGTTCTTTTCATACGGCTTGGTCTCGTATGCGATGCGGTCCTCAAGATTCACAAGACCCTGCGAGTGCGACAGTCTCGTCGTGGTGCGAAGCATCACGGGAGTGTCGTACTTCTCGCTCATATCGTAAGCAAACTTGATAAATTCCTTCGCTTCGTTGCTGTCCGAAGGCTCGATCACCGGTACCTTCGAAGCTCTTGCAACCGCACGGCTGTCCTGCTCGTTCTGGCTCGAGTACAATCCCGGGTCATCCGCAGCGACAAGAACAAGGCCGCCGTTGACGCCGATGTAGGAAACCGTGTAAAGAGGATCGGACGCCACGTTGACGCCGACATGCTTCATGGACGCAAGCGCTCTCGCACCGGCCATGGACGCGCCGATGGCAACCTCCATTGCAACTTTCTCATTCGGAGACCACTCCGCGTAAACCTCGTCGTATTTGACGATCGACTCACTGATCTCGGTACTCGGCGTTCCCGGGTACGCTGCACTCACCGTAACACCGGCCTCCCACGCGCCGCGCGCGATGGCCTCGTTACCGAGCATGATTTTCTTCTCTGCCATTAGATCCTCCGTTACCTGTTGCGGTAATCCGCATATTCTTTTACCCATCTGCGTGTCCGGCTCATTTTCCGCCGAAACGACGCTAACGAGAAACCGCCGCGCAAGGTGCGCGGCGGTCTGCCGTCACTAATCTCAAATTATAGGACAACTTTCGGTGGTTGTCAATTTTTTCATTCGGCCCGAGGAAGTATTTCGGTCAGTTTTTATATACTTCCTGCTACGAAGGCGGTTCTCTTTACACTTCTTTGAGTACAACTCTTTTATTCTCAATTGAACGCGTGGTACGCTCTTCTGAAGAACGTAAACTCAACGATGACAAGAACAAGTTCCGCAATCAGAAGCAAAATAGCAAGGAACGATCCTGTGACCGTCTTCGCAAGAATCGAGATAACGATCGATGCGATCGTAACTCCGATATACAAGGGAATGATAATGCGGCCGTAGTTTGCGTCTTCCTTTGCACCGATGGTCTCCAATGCCTCGATGGTCGTCTTGATGACAAGGAACGTAGCCAACAGCTGAAGCACGGACGAAATCAGCGAAAGCAGCAGACTTTCTTTGCTAAACACATACGAATTGAGCAATCCGATCGCGATGTTTACGACCGTAGCAATGAAAGCGGTTTTATAGCCGTCAAATTCATTACCGCCGCGGTGGAGACCGATCAATTCATAGATCGCAGCAATAAGCGCTGCCAGACCTGCCAAAACTGCGAGAAAAACAAGTCCGCCGAGCGATTCCACGGAGTTCGCTCCCATCGTAAGCAAACCTACGAAAAGAAGAAGCGCTGCCGAGATTACGGCGATGAGCATCGCAAAATAAATCGTCTTAATACAGAACGCGGTATCCGGATAGCTGGCGGCTGATCTGAAATTGCCGCCCCCGTCGGAAGACGGCATATTCTTGTAAATATCCCGGATTGAATTGCTGTTGCTGTTTGAAGCACCGCTTGTTCCTACATAGTTGCCTTCCTCGTCAAATACATTCATGACACTACCTCCTCTGGTATAATTGTATTTTATTATTTTCCTACTTGCTTGACTTCATCAACAAACATCATCAGCCATAAGACATAGTTAAATTTTCTTTCATTGTCCTCGGTAAGTATGATGTCCTTATCCGTGGTGTCGTCGTTGCCTTTTACAAGATCTCCCGGCACGGATTCCTCAGTGAACGCATACACCACTTCCTCAAGGAAACTGAACGGATGCGGGTATTTTTCGTACAATGCATCGGTCGCGATATCGTATCCGTGTTCGATCGAAACACGCTCGTTCGCAAAAAGGTACGTATCCATCGCGGCATCCGTGATCCATCTGCACTGTGCTGGCTGGCAGAAATGAATGTCTTCGTCGCGGTAATCTCCCCACTTAAAATCCACTGCCGATCCGTCATTCATGTAAAAGACCATTTGGAATCCGATTCCGTCTGTCTCATCCATCTCCCATGCGGTGATCGTATAATTGGCAACTTCCTTACACTTGTAATCCGTGCCAAGGATGTCGAACAGACCCTCGCGGACATGAATATTCCCGATGGAAAGCGCTCCGTATTGGCATACCTTATGCGGGCTCAGCATGATAATGATCAGCGCAAAATACAAGATCGTCTTCACCAGCCGGAACCGTCTCACAAACAAAAGAGCCGCGAGAATCGTCGCCAATATGGCAAGAAAAACAAATTTTCCGAGATGCTCGCCGTAATCGGACTTCCATACAATCATGGTCTCTTCCCTTGCGTTGATCCAGCAAAACGCCATGCGAAGATTTCTCGAAACGTATCTGTCCGACGCCCGAAAAGCCATCAGAGCCAGAACGGCAACCGAACATGCACGCGTAGCGACGCGCGAGATCAGATCTGCCCTGCTCCGTCCTTTCGTCCCGTCCGCCGCTTTATGCTTTACACTCAGTCCGTACAGGAAAAACGCAAGTATCGGCACAACAACGAAACATGCGACGCAAAATATAATCGCAGACACCGGCAGCAATATGCGCCATGCGACCGCGGAAAATGCAGCCACGCAGATCACGATCGGCGGCAGCATCCCCAGATATACCCTGCGGAAATAGAGAGCTACATTGAAGTTTTTGTCGCGTAACGTCTCTCCGAAGGAAGCAGTGCTTCTCCATCCCTTCAGCGCATATCTGACATTGTACAGGCCGATTCCGGCCAGATCCGTGTCAAACTCCGGCGCAGGTGTGAACGCATACGCTTTTGCGCGCTCGATCGCAGCGCAAAACACTGCCACCGCTGCGGCTGTCGCAAGCCACACGCCACCTTCGATACACCATACAAATGCACACATCAGAAGCAACAGCCATCCGATGTTTCTGCGATTGTTAAACCTCGCCTCACGAAACACTTCTCTCATATTCAGTTCCCCCACAATATGAAAACAAAACCTACACTTCTATAGATTAACCGCAGTTATCTGCGGGAAAACTCATCGTTTGCCTTCTTGTAAGCAATCCACAAGAGTACATTTACAACAATCTCAATGAAGAAAGCGACAGCAAGAACACTGACCGACTGTTTCAATGCTTCAAACATCTTCGCGGTGGAACGGCGGAAATCCGAGGGAATGCCTGCCGTACTGTAAACTGACAAAACGATATCGATTGCCAATGCCGGCACCATGAACGTCCGTACTCTGTCTCCGAATTTCGCCGCGTCGTCAGCCCCGATCCTTCGCATCGTTTCCGAGGTCGCCTTCAGAGCCAGGAAAAGCGCGATATAGCCGCAAATGCTGGAAGCGATTGAAAAATAACTAAAATCCAGGCCGTCAGTTCCGCGTACTGCATTGATGATCGTGTCGATCACAGACAGGCCGATTCCCAGAATACAGAATGTGAATGCATCGCGGTAGCCGTTGTGTTCCGTTCTTCCGGAATACAGTCCGACGATACGGATGATCGCTGCGACAAAAACTGCAAATCCGCCGTAAGTTACGAGCTTCATTGCTCTGTCCAGATTGTATATGTCCATTCTGTTGTACGTATCCATGATTCGCCCGATGAGCGAGATCATCCAGAAATAACCGCCGCAGATGATCGCAGTCGCAATCACAACGATGATCACTGAAATATAATAGTTTTTAATACATTTTTTTGTCTTCGGAAAATCATCGGGACTGCGGAGCGGCATACCGTCGCTCGCCATGATGACAGGAACTTCGTTTCCTTTATCCTTTCCGATGTAATTGCCCTCTTCGTCAAAAACGTCCATAGTCCCCCCTGAGATAGTTTGTTTCATATTTTTGTAACCTTTCGTTTATAGTACAATAATCTGAGCGTTTTTACAACACAATTTGTACACATTTTATGCATTTTTCGCAACTTTATGCTCCGGGGCACTTTTCATTTGACGAACCCGGAAAATAATGGTACAGTTAAGCGAAAGATTTCAGGTCTATGGAGGTTTCCCATGAAGCTCTGGGGTGGCAGATTTACCAAGGAAGAAAATTCTCTCGTCAACGATTTCAACGCGTCTCTCCGGTTTGACCGCCGCTTTTACGCGCAGGATATCCGAGGAAGCATCGCACATGTGACGATGCTAGCAAGCGTAGGCATTCTCACGGAGGAAGAAGGCGCTCTGATCCGCGACGGTCTTCGCGGCATTCTGGAGGATATCAACAGCGGTAAGCTTGCATTTGACGATGAGTCGGAGGATATTCACAGCTTCGTGGAAGCCAACCTCATCGAGCGCATCGGAGATGTCGGCAAGAAGCTCCACACCGGACGTTCCCGCAACGATCAGGTTGCTCTCGACATGAAGCTCTACGTGCGCGACGAGATCACGGAAACCAAGAGCCGTATCGCTTCTCTTCTGGTTGTGATCCACGACATTATGAAGAAGCATACCGAAACGATCATGCCGGGCTTTACGCACCTGCAGAAGGCGCAGCCCGTTACTCTTGCGCACCACCTCGGTGCTTATATGGAAATGTTCAAGCGCGATTACATGCGTCTTTCGGACGTTGCGAAGCGCATGAACACCTGTCCTCTCGGCGCGGGCGCTTTGGCCGGAACCACATACGGACTCGACCGCACGCTGACCGCGAAGCTTCTCGGTTTTGAGATGCCCACCGCGAACAGCATGGACTCCGTATCCGACCGCGATTACGTCATCGAATATCTCGACGCCTGTGCGATCATCATGATGCACCTGAGCCGTTTCTGTGAGGAATACATCGTTTGGAACACCGACGAATACCGTTTCATCACGGTAGACGACGCATACTCCACCGGAAGCTCGATCATGCCGCAGAAGAAGAACCCCGATATCGCCGAGCTCATCCGCGGAAAGACCGGCCGTGTGTATGGCGCTCTCACGTCGATGCTCACGACCATGAAGGGCCTTCCGCTCGCTTACAACAAGGATATGCAGGAGGACAAGGAGCTCACATTTGACGCGATCGACACCGTAAACGGCTGTCTCACGCTCTTCGCTTTGATGCTCGCATCCACAACGTTCCACGGCGAGACTATGAAAAAGAGCGCTGCCGGCGGATTCACGAACGCAACGGACGCTGCGGACTACCTTGTAAAGCACGGCGTTCCGTTCCGCGATGCACATGGCATCATCGGTTCGCTCGTCATCGCATGCGAGAAGCGCGGATGTGCGCTCGACACTCTCCCGCTTTCCGAGTATAAAAAGATCAGTCCTGTCTTCGAGGAGGACATCTACGACGCGATTGCTCTCTCGACCTGCGTTTCGAAGAGAAACACGACCGGAGCTCCCGGCCCCGACGCGATTGCCGAGGAGATCGCCGCTGACGACGAGTTCCTCCGCGAGATCGGAGCATTCGCAAAGAACTAAGGAAATCATTACCACCAGCTTAGCTGGTGGTTTGCTCTGCGGCTATAAGCCGCTAATCCCTGCTTGCCTCTAAAGAGGCTCTGAAGAATCGCCAACCGCACTGCGGTCACGGGCCGGCTCTTAAGAGCCTCTTTTTATGTGCC